>JAFXUI010000006.1 GCA_017535105.1 Alphaproteobacteria bacterium
CATATGGCATACCGGAATACCCGCTACAAAAAGCAAAAATATTTATACCGGATAACGATTGAATAAATTATTAATAGTTCGGCCAAGAGTCAGTAAATCAAGTATATCACGAGTTCGAGAAATGCTAAGACACTCCAACCAAAAATTCAACCGGCTTTATGCCGGTTTAATTTTTGGTCGCGCACGGATCGGTCAGAGCCCACAAGGGCGCATGACCAATACGCAGATGAACAATTAGCAACCGCGCAAAAACGGATATTTTTAATAGAGTTTTTGCATAGGGTTGGTTATTGTTTATCAAGGTCTCGTGCGCCCCAACCAAAATAAACAAAAACACCCGAACGGGTGTTTTTATCTTTCTATTTCGCCTTTGTAATTATTGAATATTTGCCGTGACAAAGATTGTATTATTTCACTATATGTTCTGTATTCGCCTGATCGAGTTTTGATTGGCGTGATATATTTTTTATTAGGATTTAACCTATCCCGGGTAAAAGCTTGCCCATCTGGGGTAAAATGTAAGCTGATGCGCATTTTATTACACCCATCAAATGCACATGGTTTCATTACTGCAAAACATATATTTCCTGGGATTTCTTTGTTTCCAATTATAATCGCACGCTTGGCATCATGGTCTGTATCACAAGATGTTTTATTTGGTATTGTTGCGGCGCGCCCCCCAGAAACAATGCCCGATTCAAAATCAAGACGAACATGCACATTGTTGGTTGATAATGTGTCGCATTGTGATTTAAATTCGGCCATATCAAAATCAAACCCGTGAACATTCACATTGATTGGTTTGTGTAAATTGCTATCCAATTTTTGAATGATTTTTTTCGCATTTTCTACAGAGTTTTTGTGGAATCGACTGACAGATATTTGAAACAAGAATTTTGGAATTGTTTCATACATCTTAATAATTTCGCCAATCAAATAATCAGCATGTTTGCCATTAATCCAATTACCATTTGTACTGAATGCCATTTTTTTGTCGCCGATGGCCTTGGATATTTGTTCAAAATAACCTTTATTGTGAATTTCTGCAAATATTGGTTCGCCACCAAACAAAGCAAAATGACACACGGACACGTCTTCTGTTTTTGCTTGTTCTATGTAATGCGTGATGTCACCAACAGGCATAAAGTTCATTGGCTGTTTTGGTCCCGCATCTGATATGCAATGTCTACATTCTAAATCGCAATAATACGTTGTATCAAAATATACATGATATGATGCACAAGCCATAAGAGTGTACAAATCATACCAATTACGACATTGATTGCTGTATAATACGGCGAATTTGTCATCTTTCTTAAATCTAGGATGATCTAAAAACACCAACAATCGCTTTTCATATGGAATAGAACCATCACAAACAAATGCGGATAACTCTTTTATGCTATACGGCTCCCCTGGCGTGCCATTTGTGTAATCCGCCAGAATTTTAGCAGGTGCTACGAATTGTTTAACAGGTTTAATAACGCTTGTCATGTCGCTCATTGTTGGCACAATATTATAATTTGTCAAGCACAAAATCATTTTCTTGCGTTTTGCTGGCACCCCACAACCAAAAACAAACCGCCTTTTTGGCGGTTATTTTTTTTACAAACCAACAATCTCAAAACTTTACGTTCACACGGACACTGTTGGGGGTTGCGGAAATGGCCACATTTTCATATCGGTCAACCATGTTCCAAGTGATTAGGCCCGCAATCGCGGCACCCGCCGCCGTATCCCACCACCAATGTTTGTTCGCATCAACACGCGCAAACGCGGTAAAACCGGTCATCAAATATGGTACAATTGCACGGTCCAAACCATAGCGCTTATGGATAAATGTTGCGCCCGACATCGCCGATGCGGTATGCCCAGACGGAAAAGAATGATTGTTCGCCTTGTTCGGGCGACGTTCATGTACGGTGTATTTCAATGCGTACACCGCGGCGGTTGTCGTGCCGTATGAATACGCAAATTGCTTTACCCCGTCCCAGTCTGGTTCGTTCATCGCCATACCGAAAGCGTATGCCGGCACAAGCAATTGTAAATAATCGCCAATTTGTTCAACCGTGCTTCTGTGCGCATGCGCCGCATTTGCGACACACGAAAAACATAACGAACAAACGATGATTTTACTTAAATTTGACATATTTTTCCCACTGAAAATATTCCTTTTGTGATTTGTATCCTAGCAACATTTATAAAAAAGAGCAAAATAAAAAGAATTGAAAAGATAAATTTAGCGTGTAAAATGACTACACCAAATGGTCCCATCGTCTAGAGGTCAGGACATCGGATTCTCATTCCGGTAACATGGGTTCGATTCCCATTGGGACTGCCAAAAATTCATAAAAAAACACCGGCATTTACCGGTGTTTTTTTGATTTTTTATGTGGTTAAAAATTATACCTTAAACCGACTGTTGGGCCATAACTGACCACATTTGGGAAAGATATATAATCAACACCAAAACCGATATCAAACCGCATATGGCCACCACCAAAAGACAAGCCTGTATTCGCACCCGCAGCAAAAGAGAATCCGCGTTTGTGATCGTCACGACCGTTATATTGTTCTTTGATTTCATATTCATAGTGATTTACACCAAAACCACCACCAATATACATCGCGAAACTTTCATGCGATACATAGTCGTAATATCCATTTAAACGCAACGAAACATTTTCCATACCAATCGTATGTCCAAACAGTGCCTGGAATACACCCGATACTTCGGCGGCATCTTTTAATGCCACCCCAACCCGATAGCGATTATACCGCGCACCAAATTCCAACGCACCCGAAACCCCAAAATCAACAAAGGAATCATCGTGTATTTCCGCTTCGGATAAAAACATACCCATATTCATACCGATATAGTATTTCCAAGCATTTGCATCATTTGACGCGCTGGGAATATTTTCCGCAAAGGAAACCATTGGTGTAAATAACAACAATGTGCATAACAGAAATTTTTTCATAAATATCTTCCTTTGGATTTACACCGCCGACAAAATCTCGCGCGCGGTATTTAATAACGATATCACCGTTTCGACTTCGTCCGATATATCCGCCGGCATTGGCTGTGTTGCGGCCGCCACGGTTTGTTTTGGTTGTGACGGGGTCGTCTTTACAACAAATTCGTCTGGTGATTTTGGTAATTCGCCATCGTGAATCAATTTTTTCACACCGGCGATTGTCATACCGCGGTCATACAAAAGCGATTTTATTGTTTCCAACTTTGCGACCGTTTCACCGCGATAGTACCGCCGGCCACCCGCGCCCGTTGTTGGGCGAATCGCCACTGGGAATTGTTTCTCCCAATAGCGTAGTGTGTGCGCCGGCACATTTAATCGCTTTGCAACTTCATTTATCGAAACAAAATATTCCGCGTCCATTTATTCCCCACATATTATTCCGCAACTGGTTCGGCTGGTGCCGATGTTTCAGTTGGCGTTTCCGCTGGTGCTTCTGTTTGTTCTGTTGGCGTTTCTTCGGTTGATTCTTCGTGTTCAATCGAAATAGCCGACATAACCTTTTCGTTTTCGGCCGTTCTGAACAATGTCACACCCGCCGTTGCGCGACCCGCGATACGAACGTCTGCGACCGGTGTACGAATAATTTTTCCACCGTCCGTCACCATGATTATATCGTGGTTGTCATCAACCGGGAACGAACCCGCAACCGCAGTGTTTTTACCACCCAGTTTGATGTTCGCAAATCCCGAACCGCCACGATGTGTTATACGATATTCATATGACGAAGTACGTTTTCCAAATCCATTTTCAGAAATTGTCAAAATGAATTGTTCGTTCTTTGCCAATTCTGCCATCTTGGCATCGTCCAGCACCAAATCTGTTGCTTCTTCTTCGCCGTCCCCTTCTTCCTCAATACCGGTTGCGGCACGACGTGCGGCGCGACTCTGTTTAATATACGCGGCACGTACAGCGGAATCTGTTTCACCGTGATTCAGCATCGCCATACCGATAATGCGGTCATCTTTGCCAAGCGACAATCCACGAACACCAGTTGAATTACGTCCCGCAAAGATACGAATTTCATTCACTGGGAATCGGATACAGCGACCGCGATATGTGGCCAAAAACACATCTTGATCTTCGGTGCATGGCAAAACAGAAATCAAACTGTCGCCATCGTCCAATTTCATCGCAATCTTTCCATTTGCGCGGATTGAATCAAAGTCCGACATACGATTGCGACGCACCGTACCGGACGCAGTCGCGAACATAAGGAAGTGCTCTTTGCCACTTTCTTGTACGCGCTGCACTTCTTCTTCGTCCACTGGCAAAATCGCAGTAATTGTTTCGCCGTTTTCAAGTGGCAACAGGTTCACCAACGGGCGACCCTTTGCTGCGGCGGCGGCTTCTGGTAATTTATATGTCTTTAATTTATAGCACAAGCCCTTGGAACTAAAGAACAACAACGGTGTATGTGTATTTGCAACGAACACCTGGACCACATAGTCATCGTCTTTGGTTGTCATTGCATTGCGTCCCTTGCCCCCACGTTTTTGCGCGCGGTATGTATCCAGCGCAACACGTTTTATATATCCAGTATTCGAAACGGTCACAACCATATCTTCGCGTGCAATCAAATCTTCCATATCAATATCAATTTCCGCATCAGAAATTTCCGTACGACGTTTTGAAGACCAGTTGTCGCGTTCATCAATTGTTTCTTCGCGAATAATTTGGACGATACGGGCATGACTGCTTAAAATATCCAACAAATCTTTAATCTGGGCGCCCAATTCAACAAGGTCGCTGTGAATCTTGTCGCGTTCCAACCCCGTCAAACGATGCAATTGCAATTCCAAAATTGCGCGCGCTTGATCTTCGGACATACGGAACATACCGTTTTCATATTCGGTATTTGGGTCATCAATTAATTTGATATATGTTTCAATATCAGCCGCCGGCCATGTACGCGCAATAAGTTGTTCACGTGCGACATCTGGATTCGGACTTGATTTAATCAATTCAATCACTTCGTCCAAATTTCCAACCGCAACGGTTAAACCCAACAAGGTGTGTGCACGATTACGTGCCTTGTTCAAATCGAAAATCGTACGACGACGAATAACCTCTATACGAAAATCAATAAACGCGTCCAGCACACCACGAATATTAAACAACATTGGGCGACCACGATTCAGCGCCATTAAGTTCACAGGGAAATTCGTCTGCATTTCAGTGTATTGGAACAACTGATTCAACACAACGTCCGGTATTGCATCGCGCTTTAATTCAATAACAACACGCAAGCCTTCTTTGGACGATTCATCACGAATTTCAGAAATACCTTCGATTCTTTTATCTTTGGCCAGTTCCGCAATTTTGATAATCATTTGCGACTTGTTCACCTGATACGGAATTTCATCAACAACAATCGCCGGGTGGTCATGGAATGTTTCCATATGTGTTTTTGCACGAACAATTATTGAACCACGACCCGTTGTGTGCGCCTTATACGCGCCACTGCGACCCATGATTATTGCGCCCGTTGGAAAATCTGGTCCTGGAATAATTTCGAACAATTCATCATCAGAAATTTTATCATTGTCCAGAATTGCCAAAATACCGTTGCACACTTCGGCCAAATTATATGTCGGAACATTTGTCGCCATACCAACCGCAATACCCGAACCACCATTGACCAAAAAGTTTGGAAACTTGGTTGGCAAAACAACCGGTTCTTGTAATGTACCGTCAAAGTTCGGTTGCCAATCAACCGTATCCTTATCCAAATCGTCCATCATAGACGCACCCAATTTGGACAAACGTGCCTCAGTATAACGCATAGCAGCGGCCTTATCACCATCGCGCGAACCAAAGTTACCTTGACCCTGGACCAGCATTTCGCCCATGGAAAAGTCTTGTCCCATACGAACCATAGCCTCGTATATTGAACTGTCGCCATGTGGGTGATATTTACCCATAACGTCACCGACAATACGTGCCGATTTAACCGTTGCCTTGGTCGCCGGTGCCACATCATTCATAACGTATAAAATACGGCGATGCACCGGTTTACAACCGTCGCGAACATCGGGCAAAGCACGGTCAACAATGACCGACATAGCATAGTCCAAAAAACTTGTTCGCATTTCGTGTTCCAACGAAGATTGTGGAACTTTTATCTCGTTTATTTCGTTTGTTTCAATAATTTCTGACATACCTGAAATCCCTTGTTTTTTAGCATACAAAGAATAGCAAAATTTTAGTATATCGGTCAAGAAATAAAGCCCATTTTTTACATTGACAAACGCGCTTTTTGTAGTACAATAAACCGCAGAAATCAGGGAAAAACGTAAAATGAATACGACAACAAAATTATTTTTACCATTGTGGCAATTTTTTGTCGCTATTTTTGTGTATTATCTTATGCTTGAGGGGTTAAAAAAACTCGGGCTGATAAAATCTAAATAAAAATGTTGCGTTTTGTAAAAACGTATGATTAAATAGGTTCGCAAAAGGATTTAGTTATGGCAACAAAAAGAACATATCAACCGTCAAAAACACGCCGTGTAAAAACACACGGGTTCCGTGAAAAAATGGCAACGAAAAGCGGACGCGATGTATTGAATCGTCGTCGTGCAAAGGGTCGCGCACGTTTGGCCGTTTCTGCGGTTAACTAAAAAATCCGGCTGTTGCCGGTTTTTTATTTTCAATAAACAGATAATTTAAAACGGGGTGACCACCACGTTTTTTTATTTCCAATGACAAATTACAATTGCATGGTCGGCGGCATCCGTCCGAATTTTATGATATGACGTGTTGCCGTCCAATTTTACATCAACAAATACCTCTGGAACATCGGGGTTGATTTCTTTTTTATAGTTCAATTCGATTCCGCAAAGTTTATGTTCGTTGCGATATGCATATCCAACACTTTCCGTTGCCCACACCGCATAGACCGCATTGTTTATATGCTGGTTCACATCGATATCGTCAAAGCGGCATTTCATAACGTGTGTTTTTTCCGCATCAAAGTCTGGGAACTTTTCAAACTTTCGATCCAGCGCACGTTCACCAACCAAAATGCGTTCTGGCAATTTGTCGGTTAACACAACTGGACGGCGGCGCTCCATATCAATCAAAATCCATTGTGATGTTGCACGCACCATTAAACGATTGTCCGCCCCGCGAATTTCAAAATCACGAACAGTACGTAATGCGTCCGCAACCGATGGCCAAGTGATAAAATGTAATTCTTCGTTTTCGTGTGGTAATTCCACAATATCGACCAAGTAATGTGTCACCACCCACGCCAAATTATTTTCCAGCAAAAACGTACGACCAACACCGATTTTTTCCGCGTGCGTATCCGCAACCGATTGCAATTCATTCATCAAAATAAGTGGACGAACATTGCCATAGCGGTCGCATTGGTACGCCTGTAATTTTCGGATTTCGGTGTATTTGTCCGCCATTATTTCGCCTCGTTCGCTTCTGCAACGACAAAGTCAATCGCATCACCCAACACAATTTTATTTGCACGTGCCGCAGATTTAATCACACCGTGCAACACGCTTGGGGTATCCGATGGTATTGTCAATGTTTCCAGTTTTGCGCCATTACCAACCTTGCGTTCTGTGCGCAGACCACGAACCGTTTTCAATATATCCAACGCAATTTGCATTTGTGAAACGTCTGTTTCGCGTGCCGCATCAACATCTGGATATTGGGTCAGGTGTAATGTTTCACCACCTTCGGAATCCTGATAAATCTTTTGCCACAATTCTTCGGTGATAAACGGCACAAACGGTGCATACAAACCGATTATTGCACGCAACACTTCCCATAATGTCCACTGTGCCGCCAACTTTGATTCAGCACTGTACTTTTCTGGTGACCAGAATCTGTCCTTGATAAATTCAAGGTATTGATCACAGAACACTTCCCAGAAAAATGTATCAATCGCCGCACGTGAATTATAATTGTCGTATTTATCCAGATTCTTGCGCACTTCGGCAATCGTTTTGTTCAGTTCAGAAAGCACCCAACGGTCTTCTACAAAACGATTTGCGATTTCAATTTTCGTTGTCGCTTTTGGATCAAAATCTTCCAAATTCATCAACACATAACGTGACGCGTTCCATAATTTAGTAAGCAGTTTTGAACCACGCTTCACCTCGTCATCACTGTATCTTAAATCTGTTCCGATTGGTGCGGTTGCAACCCAATAACGCAATGCATCTGTTCCAAACTTGTCAATTGTTGTCAATGGGTCGGTACCATTACCCTTGGTCTTGGACATCTTTTGCCCCTTGGAATCACGAACAAGGCCATGGAAATTCACCGTTCTGAACGGAACATCGCCCATAACGTACATACCCATCATCACCATACGCGCAACCCAGAAGAATATAATATCGGGTCCGGTGTATAATAAATCGGTTGGGTAATACTTTTTCAATTCTGGTGTTTCATCGGGCCAACCCAATGTTGAAAATGGCCACAGCGCAGATGAAAACCACGTATCCAACACGTCATTATCGCGTATCAACGCTTTGCCGCCCGATTGTGCAATCGCCGCTTCTTCGGTTTCTGCAACATAAACATTGCCGTCCGCATCATACCATGCTGGTATACGATGTCCCCACCACAACTGGCGCGATATTGCCCATGGACGAATTTCGCGCATCCATGCCATAAACAGATTATAACGATGATCCGGCATAAATTTAATACGCCCGTCTTCCACTGCTTTTATTGCTGGTACCGCTAATTTTTGTGCATCAACAAACCATTGGTCCGAAAGCCATGGTTCAACAACCACCGCGCCACGTTCGGAATATGGTGTTGGAATAACTTTGTCTTCAACTTTAACCAACAAGCCCGCCGCCTCGATATCCGCCATAACCGCGGCACGCGCATCATAACGATCCATTCCCCAATATTTTTCGGGCACTGGAAATTCAGAAATCATTTTTGCGGTTGGCGTTAAAATACAAACCGGTGTTAAATTGTGACGAAGTCCAACCTCATAGTCATCAAAGTCATGCGCCGGTGTAATTTTCACCGCACCCGTTCCTTTTTCAGGGTCCGCGTGTACGTCACCAATAATTGGAATTTCAATATTGGTCAGTGGAATAATCGCTTTTTTCCCGATTAAATGTTTCAATTTTTCGTTTTCGGGGTGAACCGCAATTGCCTGGTCGCCGAACAGTGTTTCCGGACGTGTTGTTGCGATTTCAATAAAGTCACCGTCAACCAATGGGTAATTGAAATAATAAAACTTTCCTGTTTCTTCGCGTGTTTCAATTTCCAAATCAGACACTGTTGTCTGTTGCTTTGGACACCAATTCACCATACGTTTTGCGCGGTAAATCAAACCCTCGTTATACATTTTCACGAACAACTTTGTAACCGCGTTGGACAGGCCCGCGTCCATTGTGAATCTTTCGCGATGCCACGTTGGCGTAACGCCCAATGTGTGTAATTGGTGCATAATTTGACCACCCTTGTCCGCCTTCCATGCCCATGCGATTTCTAATAATTCTTCCTTGGTCTTCGAGCGTGGATTGATACCGCGCTTTGACAAGTCGCGTTCAACAAGTAATTGGGTCGCGATTGATGCGTGATCGGTACCGGGCTGCCACAACACGTCAAACCCGCACATACGTTTATAACGACAAACAATATCGGTCAAAACATTGTCCAACGCGTGCCCCATGTGCAGATTTCCCGTCACATTTGGTGGTGGCATCATCATACAGAACGACTTTTTCGATGAATTGACATCGTTATCCCAAAAGTTGTGATTATCCCAGAATTCCTGGATTCTGGTTTCGATATCACGCGGACTTATGTTTTTACCCAATTCTATTTTCATATCTTTACCCCAATAAACTGTGTTTTTTACCGCCGAATAGTAGCATATAAAAAACAAAATTCAAGTGTACAGTAGCGAAAGCAAATACCACTAGTTTTGTGTTATATGTGCAACACGACAAAACGTCACCCCATATACCGCCACCGCGCCCGCTTCCATTAAAACACGTTTTAATTCATTAAATGTTGCGCCGGTGGTCATAACATCATCAACCAGCAAAATCTTTTTACCACGAATTTTATCGGGCCGCCGAACCGTGAATACGTTATGAACGTTTTGCACGCGTTGCGCGCTTGTTTTATGCCCCATATTTTCACGATATTTACGTGACACTGAATCTAAATCTATTTTCACCCCGAATGCACGTGCGATTGGTCGCGCCAGTAATGTTGCCTGGTTATAACCACGTTGGAACAAACGTTTATTTGCCAGTGGTACCGGCATAACAACATCGGGCGATATATTCACATCACGCAACGCCCAAATCATCGCACGTGCCATAAAACCCGCATATTGAATACGACCCACGTGTTTATATGGCAACATTGCGGCGCGTGACGCATCATCATAAACACATGCCGAACGAATTAAATCTAATTCACATTTACCCGCGGCGCATGTCGGGCACATCATATTTGGCCCCGCATCAAAACTGGAAACAAATGGAAAACCACAACGCACACATTTTGCACCGTCAATCCAATTAAACGAAGTCCAACAATCACCGCACAATTCACCATGCGTTTCAACACGTGCGTTACATAATGGACATGACGGGGGATAAACGAATTCGATAAACGATTTCAGAAACCTAAGCACATTACCACGAAATACTTTTATATGTTTTACTGCTGACACCATTACCAAACGTGTTCCGTTGCTGTTGTGTCAACGTTTCATATTGTTCGTTTGATATTATGCGAAGCAAGAAACCATCGTCACTGCGTGATGACATAACCGGCAAAATACGTTGTTCTGCAACACCAGTATCCCGCAACACTTGTTCGATAATTGCCAATCTGCGTGCCGCCAATTTACGTGCATCAGAATTAGTTGTCGCATCTGCTGGGATTGCAACCTGAATCGCGCGTTTTGGATTGCTTACCACAATCGATGCGTATTCGGTTAACAATGTATAATTATCACGCGACAGTGCCGAATCATCATTACGGAATTTGATTTTAATTTCCAATGGACGAATACCACCAGCCTCGGACAAATCACGTGCGGCGGTAAAACCTTCAATCCCAGTGGACATATCACTTACCACGTCAAAACGATCGTCCATTTGGAATGTTGATAAATGCTTGTTTTCCGACAAGAACGTTTTGCGGAATGCGCGGCGTAATTCAGATGGCGACATAGACGTCATATCATTACGTACCGATGTAATACGTGGCGATGTATTTTTTTCAACAGAGCGCACGACAACATCTGATTCCATTGGCACAACCAAACGTGACAATTTCACCGTTGTATCTTCGGTTTTTGGTGTCTCGGCTTGTGCGACAATTGGCTCAATCTTTTCGACAACCGGCGCGGCAACAATTTGCGATGGACGATCCGCAACACTTTCTTCGGCACGGCGTTGCAATTCAACCAAACGTGCAATTTGATTATCAATTGCGGTCATCGCCTCATGCTTGGTCACTGGTTCCGAATTACGCGCAACCAAATCACGTTTTGGCGCGGAATAGTCAATGCTTTCTTCGGGCAAATCATAATCATAATTCATAACGGAAAATTCGCTTGGGCTTGGCATACGCAACGGTGCATCGTTTGTTGCCCATAAATCAGAACTTGGACGGCGCGGAACCAAAACATCGGCAACCGCCGCCACCTTTTCACCCGTCACCGATTTTTTTGCAACCGGTTTTGTACCCGCACGCGCAACAACCGCACGAGTTCTTGTTTTTGGTGTGGCAATAACGTTCGTATTTTGTGTAATCGGCGCCTGTGTTGCGACCGGCAAAACAATTTCTTCACCAAAAGCCGCACGTGCCGAAACGCCCGCAGAACCAACGTTTACAACCGGTAAACGCGCATCTCCCCATGCATTATATGTCGCGAAAATCGCCAATATTGACGCAAATAATTTATGCATTTTCCTTTCCTTCCAATTCAATCATAGAACAAATGACGAATCGGGGGCAAGCGGAAAATGCACAACAAAAAATTATTTTGTGACGGTATCGGATATCAGTTTCACTGCGTGGTTTTCCACACACGATTTTTTTGCCATTTTTGCCAAACGCGATGGATTATCAAATAATTCGTCCAGTGTTGCTGTTAACCATTTTGGTGTAAACTTGGATTGTTCAATCGCAAACCCGCCACCCAGACGCGCATATGATGCCGCGTTTGCTGCTTGGTCGGGATTTATTCCCAATGGTACGATGATTGCCGGGCGACCAATTGTTTCAAGTTCGATAACGGTACTTGCCCCGCCACGCGATATAACCAAATCAGAGTCCGCGATTGCGCCCGCCATATCGTGTACAAACGACAAAACGTTCGCGTGGATTTTATGTTCGGCATAAAAGCGTTGTAATTTTTCAACATTTTCCGGACGTGTTTGATGCGTGACAAAAATCTTTTTGTTTTTCATATCTGCGATTGCCACCGGCACAACTTCGTCCAAAATCTGCGCCCCCAGTGATCCACCCGTCACCAACAAATGCGATTTGTTTGGCAATTTACTGCCGGCATATTCAATAAAATCGCGACGCACCGGCAAACCAGTATAAACCACACGTGCAGATGATTTTTTCGGCATACCATCAACGGTTGGAAAACTTGTCATCAGTGTTTTTACCCAACGCATAGTGAATTTATTTGCGCGCCCAATCGCCGCGTTTTGTTCGTGTAAAAATGTTGGAATATGCCACACGTGCGCCGCGAACACCGCCGGCACAGAAGCATAACCACCAAACGCAACAACACGCGCTGGACGAAACAGCGCAAAACGTAATGTCAATGCAATGGCTGAAACACCGATTTTGAACAAGGCATAAATTTGCTGGACGCGACTTTTTGCGCCGACACCTGATGCCCAAATATGAATCATTTTTGCGTGTGCGGCCTTACCATCACGCACCATTTTTTTAACACGACCGTCACAAGATATTGTTATTTTATGACCACGTTCTGCTAATTCTGTGGCGACCGCCAATGCGGGATATACATGTCCACCGGTACCACCTGTTGCAATAAGTATTCTCATAATTTCCCCCAATTATTCCCATTTGTCTTCACGGATAAGCGCTAATATCATTCCGAACAATAAACAATATGCGACAAGCGAACTGCCCCCATGTGAAATAAACGGCAACGTCATACCCTTGGCCGGCATTAAACGCAAGGTTGATGCCAGGTTGATACACGACTGGACCCCGAACATAGCCGCAGTTCCCGCCACCGCATTAGAAACAAAATCATTGCGCGCACAACGCGATTGTTTAAGCAAGCGTGCTACAACAAACAACAGCAACAAAATAATACCACACGCCGCGATTGCGCCAAAGTTTTCCGCAATAACCGACAACACAAAATCACTTTCGGCCATGGGTAAATGTTCAACGATGTCCGCTTTATCCCCCGCACCAAAAACGCCGCCATTACGAATTGCGCGCAGGGCAATACCAATCTGGCTGTGTGGGTCAACCGCATCAAACAGTGCAAATGTACGTTCACGCACGTGCTTTAATAACAGAATTCCCAGAACACCCAAACCCATACCGCAACCAACAACGGTTACAATCCAACGTTTTGGCAAACCACCAACAATAAGCATTATACAGAATGTCGCCAAGTACAGCGCCATTGTACCAAAGTCTGGGTGCCAAAATTGAATCCCCAGCACGATTGCAAACGGTATTAAATACCATAACCACGACCATGTCTTGATTTGATACAATGTGCGTTTCAAATCAAAAGTATCTTTGCCATAAATCGATTGCATTTTGGAAATAAACCATGCCGATATAATCACGAACCCTGGCTTCATCAAGTCAGACGGCATAATACGTGGCAACCCCGGTATTACCAACCAACGATGCGAATGATTCATTACATGCGGAAACGCAACCGTACCCAACAATAAAACAAAACACAAAATCAAATCAGCCCATGCCAATTTCATAATGCTGTTGCGGCCCAACATACTGACCCCGAACAGTGTTCCAACCCCAATTAAATAATATGGAATCATACGAATAAAAAACTCATACCATTCTATGTTGTGACGCATATTCATTGTTCGCACAAACATGGCGGAGCCACTGGATATCGCCATTATCATCGCAATAAAAATCATCAGCAAAACCAGACCAAACAGTGTTTTATCTATACTGAAATACCAATTAGTAAAAATACTCTCATTACTTCTGTCTGGTTTCCACATACCACACCCCCAAATGATTTTTTATGCGAACTTTAATATCACCAATGCCAAGCCTGCGAACAACACAGACATAACAAAAAATCTGTCTACGATTTTTGTTTCAGACCAACCAAGTTCTTCGAAATGATGATGTAATGGTGCACGCAAGAATATACGGCGACCGGTGCCGGTTATTTTACGTGTGATTTTGAAACACATTGTTTGTAAAAATGATGACAGCAAAATAATCACCATCATACCGGCGGCAACACCCATAATAATTTCTGACTTTAACAGCATTGCAACCGTACCCATCAATCCACCAAGAGCCAACGAACCAACATCACCCATAAATATTGATGCCGGTTTTGCGTTGTACCACAAGAAACCAAGAACCGCACCAAATGTCGACCCCAATACCGCGTACAATTCACTTGTTGCAGGTAAAAACGCGACTGTATCCATAAATCCGATTCGTGTTGCACCATATAACGCCACAACCAAAACAATCAACACTGGCATATACAATTTCGCCAACATACCGTCCAAACCGTCCGTAATATTGGTGGCGTTTGCCGAACCACAAATCACAAAATACGCAAAAATGTAATAAAGAAAACCAAAGGTTATTGTCCGCCCCAAGATTTCCGCCAATACCCAATTATCAAAAGGTAATACTATCCATGAACCGAATACCAGTGCTAAATCTGGGATATAATCTGGCATTGTTTTGTTGATAAGGTACGCCAAAATCACCACAAAAATTCCCTCAATAATAAGGCGCATTTTTGGACTTAAACCATTTGATGCCTTAACCGACTGCGATGTGACCTTTTTATAGTCGTCCGCAAACCCAAGCATTGAAAACATAACCAGCGATAACAACGCAATCCAGCCAGTCATTTCATGTATCGGCATAAACAGAATACTTGCCACCAAAATCGCAATAACCATCAGCACACCACCCATTGTCGGTGTACCCGCTTTTGCCCGATGCGATTCGGGGACATTTTCACTGATTGGCTGACCCTTTTTCTGCCACGTGTGCATTGCACGTATAAATGGGCGCCCAAAAACAAGCATTATCAGGAACGCAAGCCCAAAACCACACGCAAATTGCGTCCAACCACTTGCGAAAAAACCGAACCCATATTTCAAGAAAAAATCAGTCAGCATAAAAGTCTCCTTCTTATGCTGAATATTTTACCACAAAATCGGCATAAACAAAATGTTATTTAACCCGACAATCAATAATTTGGTCATCGTCCAAAACAAGTGTCCATTTTTCACCGTCTGACAAAAAAACGACCAATGTATCATTCAAGATTCCAGCGTATTTTGCGCCACTTACCACTGCGACCTGGGACAATTCGACTATGTCGCCATTGATGTCTGCGCGCATTGTTTCACCGTTGTCCGAAAAGGTCATTTGCACATCATATCCACCACATTGTTGAATCGGTGTTTTTTCTTTGCGATTACACGCCACCAACGCGCACGCACACAAAATACAAACCAGAAGTTTTTTCATTGATTTCCCCATTTCAATATGGGGCTATTATATCATACTTTTGTGTGATATTAAATTAAAATACACCGCCAACAACTGGGCCTGATTCCGCACTTTTCTTGCTGGGTGCTGGGTTTGGCTTTTGACCGGGCTTAAATGCCTCAGTAATAATAACACCATCAGGGTCGGCGGACGCAGCCGCGCCACTGCGCCGATTTACGCGCACAAAACTTAAACCACTGGGCACTGGGAACGGCTGGTTCGTTTCGTTTTCAAGCGCCACCTTCATAAAGTCCGCAAACACACGTGCGGCCATGTGACTGCCGGCACCCTTACCCAACGGGGCTGGTGTATCATAACCCAAATACACACCCGCAATCATATTTTTAGAAAAGCCGATAAACCAAACGTCTTTTACATCGTTTGTTGTTCCGGTTTTGCCCGCAATTGTACGACCATCAACACGCGCCTGGCGCCCGGTACCACGTTCAACCGCGCCCTGTAAAATAGAAACCAATTGATACAAACTCTGTGCGTCAACCAATGGTTCTTCGGGGATTATTTGTTTTGGCGGCAACATATCGTCCGACCATTCAACAAACTTGGTCGGCGTACCATCAACGGTGCGACCATATCTATCCTGGATATAGTCAACCAATTGTGGTTTTATCGCGCGACCACCATTTATCAGTGCCGAATATCCCAACACCAACTTTTCCAATGTTGTTTCGCCCGCACCCAAAGCCATGGACAGATTCACGTTTTTAAGGTTTTCTGGATACACCCCGAATCGTTGCGCCATTTCAATCGCGTTTTCTGGACCGATTTCTTGGGCCAATCTTACGGTTGTGACATTGCGCGATGTTTCAAGCGACAAACGCAACGGCACATCACCCAAAAACTTTTTATCATAATTTTCTGGTTTCCAAACCATATTGTTTTCACGAATACCAACAATCGGCGCGTCTAATAAAATATGTTCCGGGGAATAGCCACGTTCCAATGCCGCCAAATACACAAATGGTTTAATCGTACTGCCGATCTGGCGATATGCCTGGGTTGCGCGATTAAAAGAACTTGCCGCGAAACTGCGACCACCGGTCATTGCCAGCACGCGCCCCGTATGTGGATTCATCGCGATAATTGCGCCCTGTAATTTATCGGTACGTCCTTCATTATACGCATCTAATTCCTTATTCAGTGCCGCCGATGCCGCACGTTGTAATTTTGGGTCAATTGTTGTTTTGATATACAAGCCCTGGTTATACAAAACATCGCGTCCCAGTTTGTTTAATAATTGACGGCGCACATCTTCGGCGAAATATTGAAAAGCCGAATCCATTTGTTCAATAAAACCACTGTTGATATTTAATTCTTCGGCGATTGCGGCATCTGCCTGGGGCTTTGTAATATAACCCTCTTCAAGCATACGGCGAATAACATAATTCCGGCGTTCAACTGCACGGGCCCTGTCATTTGGTGCCTTTGGCAGTGATGCTAAAAATGCGCATTCCGATAAAGACAATTCCGACACCGGTTTATTAAAATACATCAACGCCGCCGAACCAACACCGTATGCGCGCGCGCCAAGGAATATTTCGTTCAAGTACAATGTTAAAATATGTTTTTTGGAAAAAGTGCGTTCCAAACGCAACGCAAGTATCGCCTCTTTTATTTTACGCGACAAACTGCGTTCCGATGTTAAAAAGAAATTTTTTGCAACCTGTTGCGTGATTGTTGAAGCGCCCGAAAAGTTTGTATTAAAGCCAACAAAACGTGCACCATTATTAACAACCGCACGCAAAATACCCTGGACATCAATACCGGGGTGTGTCCAGAAATTTTGATCTTCGGCGGCAACAAAGGCGTTTACCAATTGCGCCGGCAAATCATCATAGTCAATGAACACACGTCTTTCTTCGGCATATTCGATAAGCAACGAACCGTCCGCCGCATAAAGTCGTGTTGCCACCGGTGGCGCATACGTTGCCAATTTGCGATAGTCTGGCAAATCATTTCCATAAATAAAAATCAAAGTGGCCAACGCTGCAATTGCTGCGGTAAAAGACCAAAACACAACGTGTAATAAAATGCGCAGAACTTTACGAAATTTCATAACGAAAATAAGTTTAAGATAAATATTTATTCTTTGCAAATAAAAACCGCCATCGTGGCGGTATGTTTATAATTCAATGTGACCATTTGTCGCAATTAAATCGGCACCCATTTCGATTTTTCCGCCTGCCTCTCGCACCAACAAATCACCAGCGGCAATTTCTGCGAAATCCAACGGTTCAGAAACGAAACCATCAAATTTACCAGACGCAACCCACGCCAAGTCAAGTGCTGGACAACCAGTACGGCGCACATCGCCAATTGTTTTACGGTTGTCGGTTGTGTTATAGCAAACCGTCAAATCCGATTCTTCTTTCAGATTTGAAACCTTTATTTTTGCCGAATGAAACGCTGAAAAAGCATACGCACCCGCGCCGCGTTCCGCGTAATACAAACGTTCATCAATTGGTGAATATACCAATGCGATTTGCGTTTCGTCATTTGTACGCAAAGCCAATGAAATTGCAAAATGTGGATTTGCGCGAACAAAATTCGCCGCGCCTGATAACGCCAACACAAATTCATCGCGTCCGTCACCCGCACGCGACACATTTGGGGTAAGCAAGCCCGCACTTGGGCGGACCAACATTAAATCAGAAAGAATGCTTTCTTCGATTCGGGCTTCGGCCTTTTGTACAAAGTCACGCGCACCGCGCAACGACTGTTGTAAATTTTCCACTTCGCCGAAATCATGACGCAAACCAGTTGCCGTACGTTGCAACGCCATAAACATTTTGTTTAATTCCGTTGAACCCTTAATCAGCAATTCCATTTTGCGCCCCCGAAACCGTTTAATTAAAACTTAAATCCGGCAAATTTGCTCTTGAACTCTGCAGCACGTTGACCACGATCACCAGTGTTTGCACGTTGACCGGTCCATGCGGAATGGTTCAAATTGTCCGTTGACAAAACCAAGTCTTTTTTGACCGAAGAATACATTTTAACCGTTTTACCGTCCGTCATTGTGACGTTGATTTCGTGGTATTCTGGATGAATTCCTTTTTTCATAATATAACCCTTTTGATTTTTTTGCCCGATGATTATACAAAGATTTTTCCAGAAAGCAAGCGATATTCGCGTAATTTAATAGCGGCCGATACAGCCCAAATATGAATTTCCAGTCGATTCCAGTACGTTTATGAACTGATTTTGGTTTTTGCCCGAAAACAGTGCCAAAATCGTCCCCGCGTCCGTTGCCAGCATATCCGCCACCGTGGCAATAGACGAATTCATTTTCTTGAAAAACCCACTGGCCGGATATATTTCTGCAGCAAATAATTGGTGCGACCCATGGTGCGCACCATCACGTTCAGCCTTTATCACCATTAACTGACATTCCGGGGAAATAATCATTTTGTCGGTGACAACTGCGCCACCACCCAACAATTCGCCCCACCAACCTGTCGATTCGCAAAATACCGGATAATACACAACAGCATCTGGATTATTTTCGAAAATAGACGGAAAATCGATGTCTGATGAAATAACCTCTGGCATTTCGCCGGTGGCTGAATTTATGACTTTGCGCGCCAACTGGTATGTTGTGTCCCCAGTTGTTTTACGTGGCCAATAAAGAATCGGAAACTGACTCATTGCTATGAATTATACCAGATTCGGACGTAATAAAAAAGGGGGGTATGTAAAATAAAATGCTTGATTTTTTATTTTTTTATATCTTTGTACCATTTCTGCACGTTTGACCACACATTTTCCACGTTCTTTTTGGTCGTCTGATAGAAATCGTCCGATATCGAAACGTTAAACAAAGTCTTGACCAGCGCAGGAATTGCCGTCATAAACATCGCAATAAATGCGCCCATAAGGATAATTGTGATAATACTGTCGTTGCGCATCATCAATCCGTCCATAAGAATTGTCGAATCGTTTTCAGAAAATGCCGCAGACAATGCCGACACACCGTTCCACGCCCCAAACACCGCGTTCAGAAACATTATTGCAAACGTCACAAACACGCCCGTCAGCGCGATACCCAGCGCCCCTTGGACCACGTCATTTATGATTGATTTTATGTTTTTACGTCCATCGGGCAAAATTTTCCATCCTGGAAACACCCACGCCATAAGTGATAATGGCAACATCACCAAATCCAGCGACAGCTTTACAAATATCTCTAAGAAATATATTGGCACCGGCAATAATGCCGCAAAGAACAGCACCACAATCAACAAACCGCTAAAGAATATTGGAACATTGGGGAAAATCGGCACTTTCCACATAATCTTGTGCATATAGTTTTCGTTGAATGCCATATTCATCATTGTCCAACCCGCCGTCATACCAATTCCAGTCATTTGGTGAACATTTGCAATCTCGCACGCCAGGTTATGCCGCAATTTTGGTGAAAAAGTACCACGCGATGCCGAATCAGCAGATACAGACACCGGATCCGCAATTGCCGTTGCAACAATACATGTATTAAATGCCTCATCATCTGTGACCGCGTGATTTAATGTCATACCAACACTGAATATCGGTTCAATTGCGATGTCGTTTATCATACGTGGCAATGGCGCAACCAATAACGCGCACACGACCCCCAGTTTTAATATCCGAACACCAAAGTCCCCCGACAACGACCACGGCTCAATATTTTTTCCGTTCATATAACTTTCCAGCAACTGCCACGCAAACCAAATTGCCAATAATGCCGCAGTAAATGGAATCACAACCAAACCGATTGTACGATATATGTTTGGTAATATATCCGACATTGTGCCGATAATATCCGAAAACATCTGGCACGACCAACACGATGAAAAGAAACTGAACGCGTCATTCATATTCACCGGTACCGATGAACGATATATCGAAAAGCCCGCCAAAACGACACCACCGGCAATTGCCCCCACAACAAACGGCGCAACCGCCCCCGCCGACAGCGGCAAGAATGTTATAAATACCCGCCAAAAATTTTTTAACCATTTCATCGTTTTAAGTATATCATATTTTGCCCCAAATGTGATATAATTGAAAAGATAAAAATATAAATAAGAGAGAGAATGAATTTTCTGCGCAAATTTTTGCCGGGATTATTCGCGTTGGCGGTGTGTTTTATCCCACTGTCTGCGTTTGCCGATGGCGGCATTATTGACCAGTTTAATTTGGCACCGTTTGTGCCGATGGTGCTGGACGCGATGATGACAATTGCCAGTGGTGGCTATGAATTCTTTGTCGGCAACGGAAATGGAATTATTTATTTACTGATTTGGGGATTCTTGGCAATCACCATTGTATTGTATCTAACAAAACTCTATTTACCAAAAAATTGGCTTAGCGCATTCGGTTTTTCGGGTGGTGGCGAATTAGTAGACGGCAGTGCAAAACCCGACACAATTGTCTTTAATGTTTTTAAGCCATGTCTGCGTGGAATAATTGCCGCAGGATTGCTGTTGCAAATTCGTCCAGTTATGTTGACCGAAGTTTTGGTAAATCCATTTCTGCAATTTGGCGCACTGTACACGCACAGTATTACCGAAACTGTAAAAGGGGCCGGTGTTCCAACCGAAACAATTAAATGTCCCGAATCTATTACACAGAAAGCTTGGATATCTGAATCGTCTTGCGAATTTTTGGTACAACCCGTTTCCGATTTATCGGTTGCAAACAACACGATGATTAAACGTGGCTTTGAATCATTGTCACGGGGATTGCGCCAACTGATGACACTTATTCCACACGGTGGCGAAGGTTTCATAAACGTACTGACGGGCATTCTTTTAATCACAACATTTTTTGGCTGTAATCTTTTTATGGCGCTACTTATTATCCAGGGTGTATTTGAGTTTGGTATGGCACTGATACTCTATCCGTTCCAAGTTTTATCGTACGTTGTAAAATCAAGTGATAAATGGTTGGATATATGGCCCGCATTTGGTGGCGTTGTTGACGCGTTAAAGAAACTAGTTATCACGATGATTATGTGTTCATTTATGTTGTGCGTGAATATCGCGATAATAAAATCATTGTTCACTTGGAACACATCAATCTTTGTTGTTGCCGCACACGGTTCCACAACAACTAATGTTCCAATGGCGGCAAACACTGCGGGTGCGTTCGGCGAACACGCGATATTATGGCTGTCGTCAATACTGACGTTCTATTTGATGTTAAAGTTATTTGATTTGACCCGTAAACAACTGGTTTCTTATGCGGGCAAAAATCCGGACAAACTGTATAACAAAGTTGTTGGCGACACAAAAACCTTGTGGACCGACACTAAAAACGCTGGCAAAGCATTGGGCAAAGCAATTGGGTGGATTAAAAGTAAATGAACGAAGCACTTGGCAATTTTGTTGATAAAACCGTCCAATGTTATGGGTGCCCGATATTTGATCGGCTTTTCCAGATTGTATCCAGCGCGGCGGCGGGTGTATATGAACGTATGGCGTTTTTAATGACAGTGTTGTTCTGTGTGCTATTTGCGTTCTATGTGTTAAACGCCGTATGGAAAAACATTAAAAACGATATCAAGGATCCGCTTTATCAAAAATCGATTCGTCCCGTAATTATCAATTCACTGGTTGCACTGACGTTTTTGTTTATGGGTGTTGGTTTGCCACGTCTTATATCGCAAATAACATTTGAACCCGCAGCGGAAATCGCAACGATATACACGCAAAGTATGCTGAATACTGATTCTGAAATTGTGAATGAACGCGTTACATATCAACCGATAAAAATATCAGACGATGGTTTTTTCCGGCCTGAGCTACGCGATAAAATCATTATGCTTATGAAAACAACAATTACACAATTCCAGTCATATATGAAACTGGGGATTGCGGTAATGGATAAAGCGTTTTCTATAAAAATGCTGTTGGGCGTTGGTGCGTTTGTTAAACACATTATTTTGTTCTTTATCGGCCTGTATTTATTCTGGGAATTCTTTAAGTTATTTTTCAGATTCTGTTGCTATTTCGCAGACATAATTGTTGCAATGACAATGTTTGCATTTTTCTTTCCATTGTCGCTTATATTGGTCGCATTTCGTGGTGCAGACAATGCGCCATCGTGGATGTCGGGACTGGGTAAAAACTTTGGCGCAAAGCAAATCAAAACACTTATCAACGCGATTATTGGTTTGGCCGCGGCGGTTATAACATATACCGTTATAATGGTTATTATTGCAAAATTCTTTTCATCACCCGACACGTCTGTTACCGAAATTATGAACGCAATTACCAGTGGTGATATATTCGAAACAGATTTGTCTGATGATAACCTTGCCACACCTACGATGATGGGAACGGTTGTGTTGGTTTATGTGATAAACTTTATCCAAGACGAAATACCAAACGTTAAAAAAATGATACTTTCCGCATTTAATGTCGAAGAAGGAAATACGTACAGCGAACAATTGGCGAATGATGCCGAACATTTAACAACACTGGCATTTAACGCGGTCAAGAAAGTCGGAGAAACTATTATTTCTGGTGGTGAAAAGAAAGAAGAAAAGAAAGACGATAAGAAATGAAGGCAAAAATAATTTTGCTTATTGTAAGACTTGTTATGGGCGCAATCGCGTTGGGGTTGGGCGTTTGGTATTTATCGTCTTCGATTGGTGGTGCGGCAATAACATATACCAGTATGGATAATTTCCTAAATGCGATTGGTGCTGGCTCAGACATTGCGAACGCGAATGGCTGTTTCTTGTGTAAATATGTTGCGGAATTATTTGGTGTATTGGGTGACGCAACCGAAATGTTCTGGACGGCAATAATTGACACGTTGTGGGTTTTAATGGCAATTGGGTTTGGAATATTCTTGTTCGTATACACCGGACAATACATCTATGATGCCGCAAAAAAGACCGCCAAAATTGATACGTCCGAAAAGAAAATAGAACTGCAAGCGTGGTTTGACAAGGTTTGGCATACCGGTGCACGGATTTTGGTATGTGGCGCAATACTTGGTATGTTCAGTTTAGGCGGTACAACGGCACTGCGTTATGTAACACGCGTGACCGTAACACCGGTTATGTTTGTTGGTGCGGAACTTGGTATGGCGGCAACTGGAATATCCGATTCCACAAAATGTGGTGTAATGGAAACGACGGTGGATTCAGACGATGTATTAAATCCTGTTTTACAACCGTTTATGTGTTCTATTGGAAATCTGAATGCAACAATGTTGGCTGGTGCGGCGGGTGGTTTTTCAATGATGAATTACGCGTGGCTTGGTATGGGTGGCGGCGCAATAACGTGGCTTGCGGGATTGGCGCTGGTCATAATGTTTTTGATAATTGGATTTGATTTGTTCTTCCAGGTGTTGTCTGTGGTGTTCAAGTTGATATTCATAATAATCTTTATGCCAATATTTATTGCGGCGGCGGCGTTCGAACAAGTATGGGACAAAGCATCAAAATTATTCACCAAAGCAATTGAAATGCTTGCCTCATCGGCGATAAAGATTGTCGCAATATCACTTAAAATCGTAATCATATACGCAACGGTTTCCTTTGCGGCCGATGCGCATTTCCCAGGCCCAGTGGACGGATTCAGTGTGACAATGCCACCGATTTTGGGTCAGACAGCGGAAAACCCAGACGCAAAAACATTATCCGTAATGAATACATTTTCTGAATGTGAACACGTTGCGTTGGTAAATGGCGAAATGAATGCTAAAAAGTTCAAAGATTGCTTTACCGCACACCGTGCAACAATTGAACGGCGATATCCGGGTGCATTTGATTTCTTGCACGATGGCTGGGGCTTTTTAATGATGATGATTGGTATATTCGCATTATACTATTGGGTCATTTCCCCAGAAATAGACAAGATTATTACATCTGGCAAAGACACCGAATTTGACTTTGGCGGAAACATAAAACAACTTGGTAAAAACATTTGGAATTTACCATTAAGCATAACAGAAAAAATAACATCGGCAATGGGTAATAAATAGTGATTAAATACGTGCGCAAATTTTTATCAAAAATCTTTATCGCAATTGTTTGCGCAACATTGTCTTGTGCCGCGATCGCCGCAACAAATATCCCAACTGGCGAAATCGGCGAATATGGTACATGGATGACCGAAAGCAACCGCGATGCATTTGTTGATACATTGGTCGGTCAAGACGGTGATTTGATTGCGTTTCAATCAGATTTCCAAAAACAACTTGTCCGCGACTATGTCCCGGTTGAGGCACGCGTTGGTGTCGCAATGATGAACGGATTAAACATAGTTGCGAAAATACTGGATTCAACACTTGTGCGATTTATGGTTATTTTCATCATCACAATGTATGCGTTTTGGATAATGCTGGAAGCATACAATATGATGACCACCGACAGCGATGTTAAAAAACTTATCAAATCTATTGTCAATAAAACTGTCTGGCTTATTGTTTGGCTTGCCGTATTGGAAATCGGTCCGGCCCAGATATTTATGTTTGTTGTTGGTCCAATCATAACACTTGGGACGATGCTTTCTGATTTTATCTTGAACGCAATTACCAAAACCGCCGGCATTGTTATCCCAGACACATGTAGTGCAATTCGTGATTATGCCGCCGCAACAACACCACACGATATGATTATTGACGCAACCGCGGCCGCTGATGTTTTATGTGTTCCAACACGCCTGTCTGGCTTTTTCGTAACGGCAATTTCCGCTGGATTTAAATGGATGATTGTGGGCATCGGACACAGCGCATTCACATTCCTTATGGGTGCCGTATTTGTTGTTATCTTTGCGTGGAACACGTGGAAATTTGCATTGATGGCAATGTCGGTGATAATGAATCTATTTTTGGGTGTGTTGCTGTTACCGTTCACCGCATTGGCCGAAACAATTCCACAAACATCGTACAAAGGTGTTGTGGGTAACATATTTAATTCATTTTTGGGATTGTTTAAGTTGGGGTCGGTCAAACTAGACACACAAATAAATCGCTTTGTAAATGCCGCAGTTTACTTTGTGTCATTATCTATTGTAATTGCGATATGCGCGGCGCTACTTTCGGGTGTTATTACACCAACGACTGTGGCCGATGTACCAACACTTGAAAACGATGGCTTTATACCAACATTACTGACCGGCGCATTGGTTGCGTGGCTTGCGGCCCAGGCGGGCAGCATCGCCAAAGACATTGGCGGTCAAATACCCGATGACGGCACTGGCAAACAATTTACCGAAGACATTAAAACATTTATCAAAGATAATTACGATGCTGCTAAATCCTGGGTAAAAGCATATAAAGAAAGCAAAAAATAAAAATTAATCTGCAACAGACACAAACGATTTCATAACGTTTTTAATTCCATGCTTGCCAAACGCAACTGTTAAAACATCGCCATTTTCAGCAATCACTGTGCCATGCCCCAGTTCAACATGCGAAACAAGTTTTCCAACCATTGTATCGGTTGTGTACACAGGCTTGTGCCGCACTGGCGCACGATAAGACGTACCATAATTACGTGGCGTACCACCCTGGAAATCAAGATATCGCCCGTCCATTTCGGTTATAAAACGTGACGGGGAATTATATTTTACTTCGCCGAACAACATACGCGACATAGTATTCAATATAACGCACCGATTGCGTGCACGTGTAATTGCAACGTATGCCAATCTGCGTTCTTCTTCGATACTTCCTTCATCAACCGATTTTTCATTTGGAAAAACACCCTCTTCCCACGCGGGCAAAAACACCGTATTAAACTCTAACCCTTTGGCCGCATGAATTGTCATAATATTGACCGCATTTTTATCGCCACCAATTTTGTCTGCTTCGTCATCATCGGTTGTCATCAACGCCGCCTGTTCCAAAAACTCTGGCAAGGTATCATATTTGGCAATCACATCGACAATCAATTCGCGTATATTATCCAATCGGTCGGTACTGTCCGCGTCTTTGGAATCGCGCCACATCTGTAAATAGCCCGATTTTTCCAATAATGTTTGCGCCACGTCACGTGGTGCCATATCTATCCAATTGAAATTAAACGCGTCCAAGAATTCGTCTGCAGCGGTACGCTGTTTTGCAGATAACTTTGCTGTACGCAATCCCGACATCAGATTTGGGCCAGATGCCCGCAATTTATCAATTGCCGATGAACCAAAACCACGCCGTGGTTTTCCGATAATACGCAGGAAAGAAATATCGTCAAACGGATATACCAACAACCGCAAATACGCAATAGCATCGCGAATTTCCATACGATCATAAAACTTAGTCGCACCAACCAAACGATACGGCACGCCACGCCGTGAAAACTCTTCTTCGAATAAACGCGACAAACTGCCTGTGCGAATTAAAATCGCGGTATTAGAAAAGTTATTTCCATCACGCGCAATTGCTTCTGCAATGACGCGCGCTTCGTCTTTATCGGTTGGCACCGTCAAAACATATACTGGTTCACCCGACACATCTGATTTTATACTGCGTAAATCTTTACCCAGACGACCCTTGTTATAATGAATCAGTGAATTTGCCGCCCCCAATATATTTTGCGTACTGCGGTAATTTGTTTCCAACCGAATTATTTTCGCGCCACCATAGGTTTTATCAAAATTCAGAATATTTTTTATTTCTGCACCACGCCAAGAATAAATAGATTGGTCGTCATCGCCCACACAACAAATGTTCGGACATTCCGACCCACGTGTCAGCATTTCTAACAATTGCATTTGTGCCGCATTGGTATCTTGAAACTCATCAACCAAGATATACTTAAATTGACGTTGATAACGCGCCAAAATTTCTGGCTGGGCGTTAAATAATCGTAACACGTGTAAGATTATATCACCAAAATCAATCGCGTTCATACGCGCCAATTCTGCGTTATATGCAACATAAACCTTGTCTTTATGTTCCAGCGCAGATAAACCCTTATCTTTTATGTATGAAAACTGTTCAACGTAATCGCCAGGCGAACGCGTTGTTGTGCCCATATCGGCCAAGATATTTTTTACAACGGCCTTTTGGTCATCTTCGCCAAATATAATAAAATCACTGCGCAGACCAGCCGCCGTGGCATTTGCACGCAATATGCGCAAACATATTGAATGGAATGTTCCACACCATAAATCGCGTGCGTCCCAACCGGCACTGGTCTCGGCCAATGCCGCAATACGCGATTTCATTTCGTTCGCGGCTTTATTGGTAAAAGTCAATGCCAAAACCTGCCACGGCAATGCAAGCCCTTTATTTAATATGTATGCAACACGTGTTGTTAAAACGCGGGTTTTGCCTGTTCCGGCCCCCGACAACACCAAAACGGGACCTTCGGTCGTCTTTACCGCCGTTATTTGTTCCGCATTAAGATTTTCTAGCATTGAATTCATCTTTTCTTTATAATACACTAAACTTTAATAAATAAACACCTAATTTTTGTCCGGGGCGGGTTATGAAACGGGTTATTTGCTTTGATATTGAAACGACTGGGTTGGAATATATGCGTGGCGACCGCTGTATTGAAATTGGCGCGGTTGAAATTGATGACGGGGTTATTACCGAACGCACTTTCCACGAATACATAAACCCTGACGGCAAGATTATTCCATCCGATTCGTATATGGTTCACAAAATATCTAATGCGTTTTTGGAAGACAAACCGAAAATGTCCGTTATTGCCCCAAAGTTTTTGGAGTTTATTGGTGACGCGCCCGTTGTCGCGCATAATGGCGCAGACTTTGACTTTCCATTTATGAATCACGAATTGGCTATGCTGAATCTGCCCCAGATTCCGCGCAATCAACAACTGGACTCTATTGTTATCGCGCGCAATCGCGTTTTTGGGCCAAAAAGTTATTCACTGGACGCGTTGGCAAAATGGTTTGGCATTTCACTGACCGCGCGTGCCGATGCGCACGGTGCGTTAATTGACGCCGAAATTTTGGCCAAGGTGTTTTTGGAACTTGAAAACACTGAACCGGCACCCGATGTTCGTGATATTATTGAAAAACAGCATTCGGCTTTCTTGGCACACCCAAAGATTGGTGCGGACTTTCCACGCCGCACATTTGCGCCACATGACGACGAATTGGAAAACCACAATGCATTTATGCAAAAGATAGCGGGATAAATCTAGATTTATGATTTCTGATTTATGACTTCTGATTTTTTAAGTGCCACTTGATGTGTTTGGAACACACGTGTATCCATTACCAGTAAAACCACCATCACACTCGCATACACCGTATGTATTGGGTGTTGCATTTGCATCGCAATTTTCAACACAGGTGCCATTCCATACAAAATAACCCGAATTACACCGACATGCCGCATTGACATATCCATCAGCAGGGCCGTCTTCACGTTTTGATTTATTTGGTGAAATCTGATGACCAACACTAACAAACGTACTGTTGTCTGGGCAAATTAACGATTGATAGAACATCTTGGATACCGCACCAATTAATGTCTTTTCGTCTTTATACGGTGTAACGTGTTGTCCACCGTCTGAGGTCGATTCTATCCCATTCGGGAATATCGCATATGCACATGTCAGCGCAACATTATGACACGCACCACTCATAACATTCATAACACTGTCTGCACTTGCCGCCGAAGACCAAGAATTAACTTGTGAAACTTGTTGATTATAACAAGATGCCACATCAACCATACAACTTGATGCATAGTCAGAAATAATTTTATGTTGTGATGCACGGATATTTATCATTGCGCGCTGTACATAGTTTACAACAATGTCGTTCCATGGTTTATATGTACCTTCGGTATATGAATACGCCTGGCATTTATCCAGCACCGCACGGCACAAACCTTCATCTGTGACTTTTTGTTTAGTACCAATTTTCTGTAATAAATACTTTACTGTACACGCACCATCACCACCACTGGACGTTGTTGTACCACCCTCTGTCGATGTCTGGGCCGCACACGATGGACCAATTGCCGTTGTTTTATATGAACTTTCCAAGAAATCACCAGTAATAGCGGTTGTATCGTAATTTGTCATAAACTCCAGTATCTTGGAAATATCCTGACCCAGAACAACCTTGCCATTTTCGTCGATATATTTTTTTGTTGGGTCGACACATTTCGCATAGTCTGCGCCACATACCATTTCATCGGTCATACATGTTTCCAGCGCAGCAATACAACCCTTGGCATCATATTGGTTTTTATTTTGTAACACCGCAAGGCGCGCCTTTTGTAACATACGTTCTGCACTGCGCACATTTGAAACCAATGTTTCATTTAATTTTTCCAAACCCTTTTCATACGCGATACAATCTTTATCAATAGCCAAGTCATAATTCCCAGACACTTGTTGAATTGTTGAACCCGCTTTTTTACATTGGTTCAAAACAGTTTTACAACGGCTTTTTGCGGCATTGTACAGTTCCGCACCACGCAAGTTGGATAAACTGCTGGTATTGGTGGTCAAGAAATCTAAATTAAACAAATCAACTTCGGACGAAAAATCCAAATCCATATCCAAACCAAAATCACCCGAAGAATAAGACGCAGTTAGTGTTGTTGGATCCTTTATCATCTTTTCGATTTGTTCCAACATATTGCGGTTTTCGGTCGTATCGGTTGAACCACTTAACGCTTCTTCGGCCTCGGTCGCGTTCATAATTGCGCGAATTTCGTCCGCCGACAAACCGATATAACGAATATTTTGCGCAACCTCATTCAACTTTGCATTTGCTTCATTGACGGCATCTTCGACCTTTTTATACCTGGACAGATTGGCACTGCAACTGCAACGCTTTTGGTTATTATCAATTACCGCACAGAATTGATCCATACATTCGTTATACTGGTCCTGGCATGAACTGTTCAATTCCGCGGTTTGCTCCAAAATTTCTTTTGCTTCGGCAATTGATTCCTTGGTCGGTGTTTTGGCGGCGGCACGACCCGTCACCTTGCGAATATCAATATCAATGTTGGAACCAGTTTGTTGATTTGTACCCGCAATAATCGCACGACCACCATATTCGGCAACACTGGGGCGCAAAACCAATCCCGCACGACGTACCGATGGATCGCTGTTTATGTCCGATTTACGTGTATTTAATTCCAAACCACCACGTGCCGTTACCGATGTGCCCAAACCCGAACGCGCCACAACCGTTTCCGATTTAGCTTTTTCCGCGACTGTCTCTGTTGTTTCGGTTGGAATTATACGTTTAATAGAGGTCTGACTTTGTACCGCGGTACGTGTTGAATTACGCGTGCCGGTCCCCTGGCTCGATGTTGTTGATGTTGCGCTTTCCGTACTTTGTGCCGCACCCGTTGGAATTACACGCGATGGAACAACCCCGTCAACTGCAAATGCAGGACAGGCAACCAGAGCCATCAATAAAAATAACGGCTTGTGCATAATCATCATTACTAGATGTAATTATATCACAAACCGCCCGTATAAAAAAGAAAATATGCAACAAAAAATCCCGCGATGGCGGGATTTTTTTATTTAGATTCTTCTGTTTCTGGAACAACCGATACAGTCTTACGATCGCCCAAACCACGTTTAAATTTCACAACGCCCGCAATCTTGGCGAACAATGTGTGATCTTTACCCATACCAACATTCAAACCTGGGTGTACAGATGTACCACGTTGACGAATGATGATATTACCTGGGATAACGCGGCTGCCGCCAGATTTTTTAACACCTAATCTGCGTCCTGCTGAATCGCGTCCGTTTGTGGTTGCCGAACCTGCTTTCTTATGTGCCATAGTTCAAACTCCTTAACCTTTGATATCTGTTATTTTCAAAACAGTAATGAACTGACGATGACCCTTGGTCCGACGATAGTTTTGACGGCGTTTTTTCTTGAACACCAAAACCTTGTCAGCGCGTTTCTGTTCAACCACTTCGGCAACAACCTTGGCCCCTTCGACCGTTGGTGTACCAATTTTTTCACCAAGCATTAAAACCTGGTCAAATTCAATTTTACCGTCAGCATTCAGTTTTTCAACCTTGATAACATCGCCCTTTTGCACGCGATATTGTTTGCCACCGGTTTGAAAGATTGCAAAATCGCTCATATTCTTGCTCTTTTTGTTCGTTTTTATTACTTTTTTCGCACTTTTGTCGAAAAGTTTATGCAAATTGTATGTTTTTTATACCAAAAGTCAAGAAAAAGTTTAATAAATACGACAAACAAATAAAAAACCGCCCAAACGGGCGGTTTTCATATTACATTTTGATTATGGATTTGCCGGTGTGTTATCTTGCAACCATGTACGCAATGAAACACCCTTTGGATCGTAATCGTTAGCCGTTGTTCCCAACGCTTCCTGCAGACACAATTCACGTAATGCCGCAGAATCTTTGACCGCGGTTATACCATTTGTCGCAATTGTTGTTGCCACAGCGGCGGTCGCGTCCTTGGTCGCGGCACCATTCAAAATTTCGTTTAATGTTATGACGTTACGACATGTATTGTTCGCATAATCTTGGGTGTACGAACACTGTAAACTGTCTGCGTCATCAATAATTGCCTTGAATTGAGCATACGATGGGTTACAAACCATGTCTTCATAGCAATTCGGAACCTGGGACATTTGTGCACAGTATGTTTTGATACGCGCGTTTGTCCATGGAACAGATGAGGTTGGTCCGTGTGCCGACAACATTGTTTCATAGCAATCATAAATTTCATCAACACATTCTGTAAAGTTGGTGATTGCGTTTGTCGCATCCGCCAAAATGTTTTCCTCTTCTTCATTCTTAAATTCAAGACGCTTTTGCTGTAATGCCTGTTGTGCAGCAATTTTCTGATAACCAATCTTTTGCGCTGTTGCCTTTAACATATCGCCATACACGTCGCACGCCGCGTTTGTATCCAGCAAATATTTCTGCATCACCGAACGACGCGCATCGGCAACCGGGCCACGCAATGTCGCATATGGATCGGTCGTTGTTGTTGTACCGTTCGTTGTTGTTGACGATGTATAACCAAAGCATGTTGCAGACGATGTTGTTGTCGCATTTGTCGAACCACGTTCATTTAATGTGACATCACCAGTGGACGAAATTGCAACCTTGCTGTTATAATTAAATGGACAATTCGATGTTGCACCGTTTGCACAAAGCGATGCAGTTGTTGAACCACCGGTTGAATTATTCACACGAACGGTCGGCGGTGTACCACACGCTTCGTAAATACCGTTAAAGCATGTATCCAAAACACGACCACAAACGTTGTTGTGTGCATATTGGAACAATTCATAACCCCATGTGTTTGCCAAACTGTCCAGTGTTCTGTCCGAAGAATCAGCCGAACTGGTCAACCCAGAAACGATATTGGAAACGTTTGTGAACGCATTTAACAAATTGTTATTATCTGTTTCAAGCAATTTAACCGTGTCAGCCTTACTATCCGCCCACGATTGTAATGTTGCCAAGATGTCCGATGACGAACCTTCGATATTTGCAATATCAAATCCAAATGTATTGCCCGAAGCGGAACAATACGATGGTTTTGCACATTGACTTACCGAACCACCATTGTTCGCAAAGATATGATGGTTTGAACACCAATCAATTGCTTCCTGGGACGACAGACCATATTTCGATGTTGTTTCCTGCCATGAAACACAGTTCATAACCTTTTCAGCGTCGGTCAATTGGAAAGCTTGGGAAACGTCTTTACCCTTGTTTGCAATCAACAATGCCAATTCGCCCGATGCTTTGATAAGTTCTTCGTTTGCGGTTTCCAATGCATCTTCGGCCTGGATAAATGATTTTACACGTGCCGCACATGCGCATCTGCCCTGGGCCGCGCTACGTGCCGTACAAATTTCGTCCATACAGGTATAGTATGAATCAAGACAGTTCTGATAAGCCTCCGCTGAAATCAAACCAGTTGTAGAATCGATGATATTGGAATAGTTCCCAGTATATAATTTACCCGACAAATATGTGTATTGCGTTGATGCCGCCGCGCCCTTGTTACCCTGGATAGCATTTCCAGAAAGTGATACACGCGATGGCGAATTTGTTGTACGGGCAACGACATTACGCCCGACCGACGTACGACCACCGCCACGCGATACAACGTTACGAGATGGCGTATTTGCGCGCGATGCAGAATTAGATGTTGTACGTGCAACAACATTGCGTTGTGGTGCGTTTGCACGTGATGCCGCCACTGGTGCGGTTGTTGTACGCACACGCGATGCCGCATTACTGCGCCCAGATGCACGCGATGTCGCGTTTGCACGTGGCGATGCCGCATTTGATACGGTCGGCGAAATTACCGGCGCAATTGGATCAGCAAAAACCGCGCGCATAGACAAAAATGTCGAACACACAAAAAACGCCCCGGCCAGCAAGAAAACTGTACCCATCGCATTTTTTGCAACACCCGCAATATTACGTCTTGTCATTCATTACTCTCCTGCGGACAAAAGCCCAGAAATCCGCCCTTTAAGGTACGCAAAACAGCGCACCGATATATCTAGTTTATATTTATTATACCATTTTTGGCGTGCTCTGTAAAGCCAGAAAACAGTTTCAGAAACGCATATTTTTGTCTTTGGGTTTTGATGAATAAGTAGTAATATAGGGGTGATGAGAAAAATATTATCCATTTTCGCGATTTTGTGTTTTGTCGCGCCCGCATTCGCGGCAACAAACCCGATGTTTAGTGACGGCTATGAAAATTCCGTCATGCTGAACGTTGCCCAAAGCACCGGTTCACACAATATTCGCAAATTGATTTGGCCACCTGATTGGACAATTTATCCACAAACGCTTATTATGATGACATACGCACAACCAATGGAAATTATGCGCTTGCCATCACGTATGAATATCAGCATCGTACAAAACATCGCCTATGAATCAAGCCACGGTTTATCGTTCATCGGTGTAGGCATGTCATGGGACGTATCATTGTTTGACTGGCGCGGTTATTACCTTGGCATTGGCATCGGCCCATATTACCGCGACAATCGCGACCGCTGGGTTTCAAGCCGACTGATGTTTGGTGAAAAAGTATTTATTGGAAAAGATATTTCTGACCGTTGGCGCGGCGAATTCTTTACCCAGCACTTTTCCAACGGTGATTTAACCGACATAAATACTGGGTTTAATTTTATCGGTCTGGGCATAAATTACAGTTTTTAACCCAAACCTATTATTTTGTTGACAAATTAAATATCTGTGATAAATTGCCATACCTATCGAAAAATAAAGGGTATATTATGGCAACTATTACAGATGATATTTGTGATTTGATTCGCAGTCCAGAATACAAAATGCAATACAAGCCATTTCGCACAAAAGATGGCCGTTCTTGTGTTAAAAACTATGTTTTGACCGCGGGCAGTTTTAACGAACGTATCGACATTACATTCAATACACGTTTTGTTGAAATTTTCGCATTCAGCAACAGAAATTCTAAATATTACGAACGTTTATCGTTGGACGTATTTGCAGAAAAATTCCGTGCTGACAAGATTAGAGAGTTATTGGCTGCTAAACTTCCTGCAAAGAAAACAGTTCGTTGCAGATAAAACGAAAATTACAAATAAAAAAAAACGCCCGTTTGGGCGTTTTTTTATTCTGCTGTTGGTTGCTGGAACATACCCTTAATTGCGGCGCCAGTTTCTTTGGCATCTGCTTTGACCTGTTTTGCGGCTGCCTTTATTTCTTTGGCTGTTTCAACCGCGGCATTTTTCTTTTCAACAACTTCGTTCACTTGTTCGTTTGCAGAATCAACCGCGCCGGATTTCACCGCTTCGACTGTTTCTTTTGCTTCGGCAACTTGGGCCTTTAATGACTTTTTCACAAACTTGGAACATTTTTTTGACAGTGCCTTTACATTATCCGCCAAACATGTTGGAATTGTTTTTTCGCCCAACAAGATTTCTGGACAGAACTTGCTGACTTCGTCTTTATTACACGCTTCGGCCAATGTGGTTGGTTCGGCTTCTTTTTGTCCCAGACCCAAAAAGTCCAGCAATCCCGCATTCGCGGATGAAACCGTCATAATTGCGGTGGCACCAAAAAGTACATATTTTTTCATATTTTCCCCTTTTCGTTATTGGTAATAAAATCATAGAAAATAAACGTCTTACGCGTCAACAAAAAACCGCCCAAACGGGCGGTTGTACCAATTACAGACTGTTGATATGATTAACCATGGCGACAGTATTATGTGCAAGCAACATATCTTTGAAACGATTAACCGTTTTCTCTCCGTGAGCCGTCGTAAGTTTAACAGAGTTTGCATATTGAATCTTGTTTTTCGCATATGCTGTGATATTCATCGTATCTTTTGTGATACAAATGTACATTTTATGAGACGGCTGTTTATAGTGGTGTAATTTATAAATAATATCCCGTACAACAGTTGGTTCTGCGGGCTGATATTCTATTTTATACACAGACTGGTTAATCATATTATAAACATCATTAAGGTTCTTTATCATATTACACCCCTTTTGTTAAATCAGAACAGTTTGTAGCATACAACACCCATATTGTCAACTTTTTGACACAAAAAAACCGCCCAAATGGGCGGTTTTCATTTGCGTTTTAGTTCCGTGGGAACTTGACTGCGGCTTGTGCTGCTGCCAAGCGTGCGATTGGCACACGGAATGGACTGCACGATACAGAATTGAATCCACATTTATGGAAGAATTCAATAGAGTCTGGATCGCCACCGTGTTCACCACATACGCCAAGGTGAATTTTGTCGCCCTTGGTCGCACGTGCCTTGGCCACTGCGTCCTTAATCAACAGACCAACACCCAATTGGTCAACCGATGCGAACGGGTCGGCAACGTAAACACCGCGTGCGCGATATTCGTCCAAAATCTTGCCCGTATCATCACGGCTCATACCCAATGTGGTTTGTGTCAAATCGTTTGTTCCGAATTCAAAGAATTCGCAAGATTCGGCGATTTCATTTGCCAACAATGCTGCACGTGGCAATTCAATCATTGAACCAACGGTATATTCAACACGTGCACCAGTTTCTGCGAACAGGCTTTCTGCTGTTGCATCAATAACGGCCTTGACGATATCGACTTCTTTTTTCGAACCAACCAATGGAACTTCGATTTCTGGGTGTACGATAACGCCCGCGTTCTTGCATTCCAGCGCAGCCGACAAAATCGCGCGTGTCTGCATTTCGCAGATTTCTGGGTATGTAATTGCCAAACGGCAACCACGATGACCCAACATTGGATTTTGTTCTTTCAATGCTTCGCTGCGTTGTTTTACGAATTCAACCGACTTACCAATATGTGCTGCCAAAGCTGCGATATCTTCTTCGGTGTGTGGCAAAAATTCGTGAAGTGGTGGGTCAATCAAACGAATTGTGACCGGCAGACCGTCCATAATCTTGAACAATTCAACAAAGTCCGCTTTCTGGTACGGCAACAATTTTGCCAATGCCGCACGGCGACCTTCGACATCATCTGCCAAAATCATTTCACGCATATCTTGGATACGTGATGGGTCAAAGAACATGTGTTCTGTACGCGCCAAGCCGATACCTTCGGCACCAAATTCACGTGCTTGTTTTGCGTCTTTTGGTGTTTCAGCATTTGCTTTAACTGTCAATGTTTTGATTTCATCAACCCATTTCATCAATGTTCCAAAATTACCCGTCATTTCCACAGATACGGTTGGAACCGCACCTTCGATGATTTCACCACGTGCACCATCGATTGAAACCCAATCACCTTCGTGGATAACAGCGCCAGATGTTGTTTTCAATGTTTTGGTATCATAGTCAATTTTGATGTCTGGCGAACCAGAAACGCATGGTGTACCCATACCACGTGCAACCACCGCCGCGTGTGATGTCATACCACCACGTGCCGTGATAACACCCTGGGCTGCGTTCATACCCGCAATGTCTTCTGGGGATGTTTCAACGCGGATAAGCATAACTTTTTTGCCCTCAGACGCCCATTTTTCAGCATCTTCGGCATTGAACACTGCTTGACCAACTGCGGCACCTGGGGACGCTGGCAAACCAGTTGCAATAACTTTCTTGTCTGCCTTTGGATCCAACATCGGGTGCAACAAGTGATTTAATTGATCGGCACCAACGCGCAAAATTGCTTCTTCTTTGGTCAACAAGCCTTCATCAACCATTTCAACCGCCATACGAACAGCGGCGGCCGCGGTACGTTTACCGTTACGGCACTGCAACATCCACAATTTTCCATGTTCAATTGTGAATTCCATGTCTTGCATGTCTTTATAGTGCTTTTCCAACTTTTCACGAACATCGCACAAATCTTTATAAACCTCTGGCATTGATTCTTCCAATGACACACGGCCAGAATCATCTTTGCTCATTGGTTGTGGTGTACGAATACCCGCCACAACGTCTTCACCCTGGGCATTAATCAGGTATTCACCATAGTATTTGTTTTCACCGGTTGCTGGGTCACGGCTGAAGCATACGCCAGTCGCAGAATCATCACCAGAATTACCAAACACCATTGCTTGAACGTTCACTGCGGTACCCCAATCGCCTGGGATATTGTTGATTTTGCGGTATGTGATTGCCTTTTTGGACATCCAAGAACCGAACACCGCACCAATACCCAATTTCAACTGTTCCCATGGATCTTGTGGGAAAACTTTACCAATCTTGACACCGATTTCTTTGAACTGTTCGACCAATTCTTTCAAATCGTCCGCGGTCAGTTCGGTATCAACCTTGTAGCCTTTGTCTTCTTTCATCTTTTCCAATGTGTGTTCGAACAAGTCAATGTCCGCACCCAACACAACGTCAGAAAACATCATAATAAAGCGGCGATATGAATCGTATGCAAAGCGTTCGTTATTTGAAGATTTTGCCAATGCTTTTACTGTTTCATCGTTCAAACCCAAATTCAAAACCGTGTCCATCATACCCGGCATGGAAACGCGCGCACCCGAACGGACAGATACCAACAATGGATTGTCCATATCGGCAAACTTTTTGCCCATAATGTTTTCAATGTGCTTAATACCCGCTTCTACCTGTTCCATCAAATCAGCTGGATAGGTTTGGTTGTTATCATAGTAGTATGTACAAACTTCGGTTGTGACCGTAAAGCCCGCAGGCACCGGCAAACCAACCAAATTCATTTCTGCCAGGTTGGCACCCTTGCCACCCAACAAGTTCCGCATATCAGCACGACCTTCGGCCGCACCGTTACCAAATGTGTATACCCATTTGTTACTCATAATATCTCCTTTAATAAAAAGCCAAAAGATTGTAAATAATTACAAATTAAATGCAAGCGTAAAAAACCATTTTTTATGAAAAATATTATAAAAAAATACCCTGTGAACACCACAGGGTATTTTTATCAAGATTTTGCGTTATTTGCCGCAATCTTTACCTTTACAAACCGCACGGAATGTTGTGTATGTTTCGTCTGGTTCATAGCGTACGACCGGTTCATACTGTTGTACTGTTTCACGAACAAAATATTCACGGTTTACAACGCGCGCAAATGGTTCGCCACATGGTTCTGCTTTAACCGGTTCTGGAACCACAATCGGCTTTTCGCAAACGATTTTTGTAATAACCGCATGATGATGCGCCACCGCACGATTTAATTCTGAACGCATAGACGCAACATCACAATTACCAGTACGCAATTCGACAACTTCTGCATTTGCCGCCACAATTGCCATGATTCCAACGAAAGAAGAAACCAAAACTTTTTTCATATTTATCGCCTTTTTGTCTGTCCATTCTCTCTGTTTTTGCCAATCTTAGCCCATATTTTTCAATTATCAACAAAAAATTGACAAAAACACAAAAGGCACGAATAAAATTGACATTGTGAATATTTTGTCTATTTTTTTCTTGCATTTGATTTTTTTAATGCTACTATAACCACACAAACAAGACACAAAGAGGTAAAAAAATGGCAGAAAAGTCTAATAAAAACATTCGTTTCGACCCGCACAGATATCCAGATCGTGCAAACTATATTTTAAAGCAAATCAAGGACGGGTTGGAAAACTCGCATACTAAGTATGACATTGAACCAAGTTCAGATAGAAACAGCAATGCGTTTAAATCGATTACTGGTACAATGGCCGATGGCACAATGTTCAAAGTTGAACACATTGCACCAAAAACACAGAGTGAATCTGAAAAATTGTATGTTATGTACGGCAATGTTGAATTCTATTCTGAATGGGAAGGCATGGGTTTCAAAATCAACATTGTTAGTTTGATTGATGCTTTTATCAGCCAACAATATGTGTACGATATGAATTCTAATCGTTATGTGCAATTGCCAAAAGAAATGACATTCACTGATAAACTTGACCATTTCCTTACACGTCTGAGAGCACCAAAAATAAAACAGCAAAGAACCAAATAAAAGCAATATCTAATTTGTGTCTAAAAAAACCGCCGAAAACGGCGGTTTTTATTTTACTTGATGCGGGAATTTATCAAACTGTCCATATTCACAGTTCCCTTGGCACGTTCTGTTTCATACGAATTCAGCAATTCTTTGGCAAATTCAATTTTTTCTTGTTTTTCCTTATTCTGCTTGCGATTTATACCGAATATCAACCCCAATTCAAGCACAATCACAAAAGCACCCAAACCCAAAATCGTGACAATCTTTTCCTTGTTATCTTTTCTGGTCTTTTTCACTTTTGTCTGCGACAAGTCCTTTCCTTTGGTACACTTGTCATACAGCGCTTTTGCTGCGTTGTATAATTCGGAATTTTTGTCGCTGCGCATGATTTTACCATTGACCTTGGCCACATGTATTTTTTGCATATGCTGCTCAATATCATAAAAAGCAATATCTATATCGGGTTCCGTGCCCTTATGTAATTTCAACCAGCGATCATTCAGTGTTATTTCATACTGGCTAAAATTGTCATTCAAGTATTTCAGATTTGCCAAAATGACTGAATCTCTTAAATTTACCCAAAATTCTGTAAACAATGTTTCTTTATCATCTGCCATAACATACCTTTTTGCGTATTTGCGCCGATTTAACGCACCTTTTCTGAACGCGCTTTTTTCCGATATTCGCGCAAGATTTGGCGTCTTAATTGCCGATATTCCGGCAAACTTGCGTTATAATAGGTCAAAATGTTTTCCCGTCTGTGCAGTTCAACCCGCGTATATATGTCTAAATCTTTATCTTCCAGACGGCTTTTTATGTTGACCAGTTCTTGCTTTAAAACCTGTCTGTCCCTGTCGATTTTTTTACAAAATGAAAAACCACCCCACAGTTCCAGCGCAATAACTATGCTCAACTGAACGCATAAACACCAATCTGTCAAAACTGGTTTTTTATTTACCTTTTTCTTTTTTTTCTTTGACATATACAATACCTTCACCCAAGAAAATAGGCAAATATCTTAGCCAAAAAACGCAAAATGTCAATAAAAACCCGCCAAAACGGCGGGGATTATTTTTCATGTTGATTATCGGGAACAATTTTTTGGATAGTTTTTTGTATTTTATCAATTACGGCGATCTTGCCCTTTATAAGCGACTTCTTTTTTTGTTCATTTACCCGCTTTAAGAACTCTTGCCGCCCCTTTTTGTGCAGACACAGGCCTGACTGACCCCGAAGCGGCCGGCGCACCTGGATATATTCCGGCATTTCGTCCTGAAACTCTGCTAATTTCTTAGTTATGATATTAACCCCCGTCATTGGGAAAGTTTTATCTTTCATCAAATCTGTCGCCGATTGCCATTCGTCTGTTTTGGGCGGATAAGATTTATACCCCACCCTTTCTAAAAACATTTTCCGGCCCTTTTTATGTAAACACAGACCCACTTTGCCCACCGCCGGCTTACGCACCTGAATATACCCCGGCATTTCGTGCTGTAATTCTTGCAATTTCTTGTTGATGATAATTTTATTCGGCATTGGAAATGTTTTGTCGTTTTGTAAATCAAATGCGGATTGCCATACCGATGTTTTTGGTGGGTAATACACATAACCTATTTTTTCCAAAAATACATCTATCGCATCACGACGCAAACACAAACATTCCAAGCCCGACGTCGGCCGGCGCATCTGGATATAATCCGGCATTTCGTTTTGTAATTTTTTCATTTTTTCACCAATAGAAACATTATCTTGTATTGGGAAATTTTTATCTTTGGCTAATTCATTTGCCGATTTCCATGCCGATGTTTTTGGCGGATAATACTTGTACCCTATTTTTTTTAGGAACATATCACGCCCGTCACGCCGCAAACACAGCGCTGGCTGGCCACTTGCGGGTTTACGCAATTGGATATATTCTGGCATTTCTTCTCTGACCTCTTGTAATTTCTTGTTTATGGTCATTGTATCGCCCATCGGAAACGTTTTATCATTTCGCAAATCTATACCCGATTGCCATTCAGATGTTTTCTTTAATAATTCCATTTTCGCAACCCCCAAACATTACAAGGGGTATTATACCACAAAAAAAGCAAAATAAAAACCCGCCATATCGGCGGGTTAAATTCGGTTTTTAGTGTCATAACTGGATTTATTCTGGCGACGACCTACTCTTCCGTGGCTTAAGCCAAAGTACCATCGGCGATACGGAGTTTCCCTGTCTGGTTCGGGATGGAACAGAGGGTGACTTCCGCTCAATAATCACCAGAATAAATCCAGCGAACATCATAATAACTTATTTTTAGAATCTGTCAACACTTCTCTTCAAGCATTTCGTTTGAACAAGTCAAACGAAGATAAAAAGTCAATGGTTCGATTAGTACGGTTCGGCTAAACCCCTCACAAGGCTTACACCCACCGCCTATCAATGTCCTGGTCTAGAACTGAACTCATGGGGATATCTTATCTTGCGACCAGCTTCCCGCTTAGATGCTTTCAGCGGTTATCTGTTCCGAACATAGCTACCCTGCAGTGCCGCTGGCGCGACAACAGGTACACCAGAGGTTCGTTCGACCCGGTCCTCTCGTACTAAGGTCAAGTTCGCTCAAATATCCAACGCCCACAGTAGATAGGGACCTAACTGTCTCACGACGTTATTAACCCAACTCACGTACCGCTTTAAATGGCGAACAGCCATACCCTTGGGACCTGCTCCAGCCCCAGGCTGCGATGAGTCGACATCGAG
>JAFXUI010000001.1 GCA_017535105.1 Alphaproteobacteria bacterium
CAGTAATGGGCAGTTTCCCACGCGTTACTCACTCGTGCGCCACTAACTAGGCGAAAGCAAGCTTCCGCTTCGTCCGTTCGACTTGCATGCCTAAGACCTGCCGCCAGCGTTCGTTCTGAGCCAGGATCAAACTCTCAAGTTTTAAAAAAACTTGTGGTTTAAGTCCCGTGCATATTTAAACAAAGCTGACTTAATTTCAGTTCGTCTTTACATATATATATTCGCAAGACAAGTTTTAACGAGGTTTAATATGTAAACCTACTACCTGTCCAGGATATGCACTTTTGACTTAGTCAAAGTTTGGATATTCCAAATTCAACTGTCTGCACATCCCTTCTTGAATTTTGATGAGCTGCTTTTATTCACAATGTGCGCAGTTTTATCGGTACCCCGTTCTTAGCGTTCGTTCCGTAAACCGCAGAATTTCAGGGGTTGAGAGTCGTATATAAAAGGTTCCCAACTTGAAAGCCCGTATACTATGAATTGAAAGTCAAAAAAAGTCAAGCGTTTTTTACAAAATAAATATGAAAAAATCTTATAAAAAATGAAAACCGCAGAAATCCGCGGTTTCATAAATACACTATTTTTTGTTTTACCCCGTCTTTCGATTCGGTTTTCGGGCAAAAACCGAATCATTACGGGAACAAATTTACAATTTTAACCGATTCGGTCGGTCTTAGAACCGATACATAAACCCAAGTTTGACCATTGGAAAGAATTTATATTCATCCAACTTTTCTTGAGCATCGGCCAATGTCTTGTCTATATTCTCTTTCAATGTGTTTTTCAACGCTGGTGTATCAACAGGTTTCCAATCGTTTGCTACTGTATTCCAATATTTCAACCCCGTGCCTTCAACAGGGACATTCATAGACAACTCTGCACTTTTACTTGTGAATACAACACCGGCATCCAAGAACAATTTAAATCCACGGAACAAGCCCAAATCAAAACCGGTTCCAACATATGGTCCTGTGAAGTCCCACTTTGCCTTGGCCGTTCCATGTGCGTCGCCACCAAAATATTTATACTTTGTTCCCCAAATTTCGAATTCTTTTCCTGCAAAATCCGCCAATCTTTCATCACTGCCCGTTAACATAGTTTTGACATTCATTCCACCGATTACATAACCTGCGGACACACGCCACCCACCCAGGAACCATGTATTACCAAACGGATAGACATCAAACAACAATGCGAAATGTTCGGAATCAATTTTTCCATCGGTGATTGTTAAGTGGTCACCAACTTCAATTCCATCGCCCATATAGTTATCAATCAATGAATCAATCGATGATTTGATTGGCGTTGTTGACGCAAAGTCAAAACGCACACCCAAACGTTTCCACCAAAATGATTCAAAGTTTTTATTAGCATATCCGACAAAGCCGTTTAAGCCCGATGTTGCAGATACGCCCATACCCAATTCCAAACCCGATGGGATATAATCACCAATACCCGCAAATGCCGATGTTGTCGCCATTGCTGCGATTGGTAAAAACGTCAGTAATTTTTTCATATAGATTCCTTTTTGCTGATTACATTAGGACTATAATCAAAACATCAATTAAAAACAAACAAAAAATCTGTTTTTTATCCCACTTTTTTGTGATATAATTTATTATTATGAAAATGAAGAATTATGTTTTTTCGTCCCTGCTTGTATTGTGTGGGATGGTACCTGCCCTGGCGTCTGATTGTACGGGGGCGGATTGTGATATTGCGCCAATCTCGTATTCCCAATTCGAAGATATGGATACACCATATATGGTCGAAGAGTTTGCCGAATATTCTGAACCGGTTGAATACGTGTATGCATCGCCATACCGTATGACATCTGCAAAACTGTTGTCCATTAAACCGGTACCCGAAGATACACGCCCGGCACTGTGGGACGGAACAAAGTCTGATTATAAACCACGCGCATACGACAAAACGGTCAGTTGGCGTGACGGCGCCCCAATCTGGGACGATTCGGTTGCTAACTATCGTGATAAAAATTATTCCGATTGGTATTTGGAACCATTACCTGAAATCTATGTACGCGAAATGTATGGTCAGCCCGATGATGCCATTGAATTGTACGAACAAAATATGGCAGATGCGGCGGCAACACGTGCGCGCATTGACGAAATTTTGGCACCACAAAAACCAATGTTTGATTTGTGGTCTGAAAACTATACCGCCCAGGATATGACCGACATTGTACGGTTGACATTTGAAACTTCTGACGGTTGCCCATTTGAAACCGAAACAGAATGTGCAATTTGGCGGCGCAAACCAATTGTTCGTGAAACCGTTTCTCCACGCAGTCCGCGTATTCGTGACGATGCGTTGAATAAATTTATCAGCAGCGCAAGTTGCAGTGGCGAAGTCAGCGCCACCGACCCAGTTGCCGCACCATTGTTGGACCGCTATAAAATGCTTATGCGTTCGGCCAACGCGTGCTGTACCGATGGTTTGGTTTATGCGTTAAAGCGCGCGGGTGCATCGGACGGTTTGGTGTACAAATTTATGGCCGATGATGCGAACTTCTATGGCTTTGGCGCACGTTGCCTGATGATGACAGACGATGAATTGGACGCAAAATATCCAAACACATCAACCGCGGCAATTACCGCCGACGTTCGTAACGGTTGCCTGTGTCGTGGTCGTCAATGGTTTGAGGCGATGTTGGCTCCATTTAAACAAGCGTATGAAGCCGCACCAGAATTCAAATCACAAAAGTTTTATTATACGTATACCGATGGTTTACAACGGCAAACAACGGTATCGATAAATAATGACGTCCAGAACGTTCTGAAGCAACTGGAGTTATGTCCATAACAACACAAGAAGAAAAACGCCCTGCGGGGCGTTTTTTATTATTATCATTTAGATATATCATGGCATAAAAAAAACACCCGTCTGGGTGCTTTTTATTGTCTTGCTTGGCCATTCCAATTTTGCATATTTTGTTTTTGCTGACGGCTGTCCAGCGCACGCGCAACGGCAACATTAAATTGTTGTGCACATTGAACAATCGATGTTCTGTTGTTAGACAAATTGTTGCAATAGTTTAAATTTGCCATGCACTTACCATCTTTATCTGTGTCGGTGCCATATTGTTTATCCGTCTTACATATAATCTGCCACGTTGTTGCAACATTCAGATCTGTTTCCAATTGTCTTTTTGCTTCGCCGATATTATTGCCACCATTCACGGCATTTAACACCAATTGAATATTAGCCGACAAACACGAATACGCATTTTGGAACGATGTTGTTGTCATACAATTCTGTGCGCCTGCTAATTTGATATTTGCATCGCCACTTTTGAACGACAAACCACCCGATGATGACCCTTCGGGACTTGCGCCGGCGGCTTCCAGTTTTGTGGTCAATACCGCCTTTTCTAATTGCGTCTTGAACCGCTTAACCATCGATTCCAAATATTCATATTGCTTATACATCTGTTGCGTCATAACGGTTGTTTTAAGCGCAACAACTTCTTTCATAACTTGTTTTTGTGCATCATTATCGGGATTTTCACTTGCGCCGATATTGTATGCGTGTGTCGAACACAATGCCAATTCTGGCATGATATATGCGTTATTATCATCATCACACCCAGTGTTGCTTACCGCGGCATTTGCATACGGCAACACACCCGCCAATAATGCGGCTACACATAATTCTTTAAAAATTACTTTATACGAACGTTTCATTGTTGTCTGTCAAAGTTTTCTTTACATGTTGCCCTGTCTTCATCAAAAGTTGCACCTGTACAATCACACTTACCATTGTTCCATTTTGCACCGCTATACTTTTTACACAAGGCTTCTCTTGCTGATGTTTCGGCTTCTTGTGATTTTGCTTTATCACATTGCGTGGACCCATTGGCCTTTTCACAGAAGCAACGATATAACACTTCTGAAAATACTGCACCGGCGCTTTCAGAACATGTCTTTCTTGCCATTTCTATCATACTTGCATCATCAGAAATGAACACGTTATTCATATTTTGATTTAACTTGCGTTCATCTATACAAATATCCTTGGTCGGCAAAGTCTTTGTCGTCACCAACCGTTGCAGATTGGCATACATTGGCTCTGTAATCGCACAGTATTTAACATATTCTTTACCCAAATCATTTTTACCCTGTGAAATTGCCGGCGCATCTTGGGCGATTATTTTTTCCAACGTTTCAATATCAATTGACGCCTGTTTTTTACGGTTGCGGAACAATGCGGAATTATCCAACGCTTCGGACGCACAGCCAACACGAACACGTGAATCTTTATCGCCTTCTGGATATAACCAGTTGCGTTCAACTTCTTCCTTGTCTGCCAACATCTTTATCATCTGGCATCCACCGTCAGACATTGGAACAACCTGGCCAACAACACACGGATGTCCACCACGCAAACCTGTCTTTTTATCTACAGGAATCCATTCGTCCATAAATTTTGAAAATACTTTATATTCGTCCAAAGATCTGCCGTCTTTACAGTTTTGATTTGTATAGTGCATAACCTGGTCATCGGCGCACAGATATTGCGCCCACGCATTACATGTGCCATTTAACATCATGTATATATCGGTAATATCAACACCAACCGATTGGGCCAAGATAAGTGCATCATACATTTCGTCCAAAACGTTTTCATACGGATCGAAAAAGCCTTCGGCTTTTTGCTTAAACATCTTGACCCGCTTTGGTCCGGTGCAATTATTTCCACGTGAATCACAACCCGCATAATTGAAAGTATCGGTCATTGTAGCCTTCAGTGTTTTAAGTTGCGTTTCCGCATTTTCAATCGCCGACATAATTTGGCCCGAAATCTGTTCACGTGCCAAGATATCCGCCGAAACACCACTTTGTGCCGCAGAAAGTTGCGCATCATTCAAATCGTTTGTAGTGCTTACCGCTTGAACCGTTTGTACTGGCGCCACTTCACGTGCCGCAGTTGCCTCTGCAATAGCATTCGCCGTCAGTTGCTTTTGCTGTTCCAACGCACTTTGCAACTGTGCCATTTGTTCCGCATTTTGTTGCGCCATTTGCGATTGCATTTGTTGCATTTGCTGTTGCATTTGGGCCATTTGTTGTGCCGTTTGTGCAGATGCCGCATTTGCCGCCGCAGTTTGTGCCGCGTTTGCCGCCGCATTTGCCTTTGCGGTGCTCTGTGCGACTAATTGCGCCGCGATATATTCGACCAAATCATCACCATATTGCTTACACGATGCATTTGATTGGACACAGCCCGAAACAATTCCAGATGTCACCGACATATCTGTACAACCGCCATTGTTACACTTTGGCTGGGCACAACGCATAATAACGGCATTACAATTACCAAAATCAGCGGTCGCGTTTGACCCAGACGCAATACTGCGCGCATTTGTTAAATTATTCCAACGATTGTTGTTTGTAGAGCCAGATTCACCATTATACGCGGTTAAATTACTGCCCGCGGTTTGCGACACAACAGCATTTGCCGCGCAAAACGGCGCAACACAAGACAGCACCAACAAAAATCTGGCGATTGATTTCATTTCTCTCTTAACTGTAATTTTAACATAAAAAATGCGGTTGAGCAAGGTAAAGTTAAAAGCACCAAAGGTAAAAAGAACTTGTCATTCCAAAGTCCCCTCTTTTATCGTCATACCCACGCAGGTGGGTATCCAAAGTGAGCAATAATATTGCGAACGATGCGCCGCAGGCATAATATAATTGACCCTGCGGGGCAATAGATTCCCGCCTTTGCGGGAATGACAAAAGAAAAAACCGCCCGATTGGGCGGTTCTTGCTTTCAAGTGAAACTTTTATTCCAAACTGGTTGTAATAATGTCACCATATGAACCTGCTTCATCACCACCGATAAAGCATGTGATATGACGGCCAATATTATTCATCCATTCTGTATAGGCTGCCTTTTGTTCGGCGTCTAATTCAGACTGTTGGATATCTTTTGTTGCCTTGTAAACTGTCCAACCACCAACCAGTGTCGAAACAACCGCAGTCGCCGGTGTTATCGCCCAATATGAACGATCTTTGGCTTCTTCGCTTGTTTCTTTGTTCGCATCAGACGACAATAATCTGCACTCTGTATTCAACGTTGTCATTGCTTTAGATAAATTGTTTGCTGAAGTCATGAAGCAAACGTCTGACGACCAATTATCACTGCACCCTTCAATTATCTTTTCTACTGCATTGACATCGTCATCATCAACACCTGCCTTTTTGGCGGCTTCTGCGGCCTTTCTTGCAAAACCGATTTTTTCATCACCACTTGCCGACTTGAACCCGTCTATCGCCTTAACACACAAATCTGCCTGTTTTTCTTTTTCAGATGCTTTTGCAGCATTATTCTTTTTCACAGTGTTTGATGAACCCAAACCTGTCAAACCACCAAGGATATTACCGTTGCGGATACCTTCGCCCAGTGCGATACCACCGATACCACCACCGATACCGCCCAAAACACCAGTCCAGAAACGTGTACGTTTAAGGCTTGCATCATTTATACTGCCCGCTTTATCACTGGCAACCGCGTCTGCGATTTCGTTCAAATCTCTTTCTGGAATCCAAGAACCACATGTAAAGCTGTCACCGGTCGCAAAGTACGCCGTTGTCCATGATTTACCCTTCATTGCTTCTTGAATCTTTTTGTCGTCCGACTGTATTGTTACGCGTACGCGACAGAACGAACCATACAAATCATTACTTGCTGTAAAGGCGGTTTGTTTAAGTCCGTTCACCGTATAATCGGTTGGAACCTTGGACGTTTTCAACTTTGCCCACATAAACGTACTGCCCAAATCTTTCGCGCCAATGATACCGCCGGCGTTCGAAGACATACACATATTCTGTTCACGTGTCAACTTTGCGTTATATTTCGCCTGGGCTTCTTTTTCAACGTCAGCCACAACTTCTTGTAATACCGTCTTGGCACTGGTGTTCAACGCATATTCGGTAAATGTTTCATATACCTTTGCATCATATACACAACCGTCCGAGTCAACTGTGTTGCACAATTGCTGTGTATAATCATCGCACTTTGGATTTGTATTTGCATTCGATGCGGTGCAATAACCCGTTTCAATTGTATCGGTATAGGTATCGGTTACCTTGGCCGTATTGGAACCCAACCAGGCATCACGAACAGACGAACTGTCGCCCCAACCGCTTTGTGCTGTTGGTACCATTTTCGCCGACTGAATTGCCAAATGGTCTTCGCACGCGGTTGCATTCTTAACCGTATCCAAACACAGACCGATAACAATGTTGTTATCCAACACACCGCCCATCTTGTTCATAGAACGGTCTACATTGCTGTTGCCAGTGTCATATGTACCCGAAACAATATCGGTACGATTGCGATAGCAGTTTGTATATTCGCTGCCACACATTGATGTTATACACCCCTTGGCAATATTGGCACACTGTCTTTTCATATTTGCGATTGCCGCATCATTATAACTTGTCGCCAGTGACGCATTCAATGATGCGATAACACCAATAACGTCTTTTTCGGCACCACCGTCATATTCTGGGAACAATGTATCAAACGCACTGTTATTTATATATGTATAAGAATATGTACCCGCAGTATTCGGATTTGATGCCGCATATTTACAACTTGTATCAGTACTTACAATTGCTTCACAGCCCGATTTGATTTCATCATATGGACCAACCTGGCTTGCGTTACCACGCGCATTTATACTCTTCAAGCCACCACTGCCATAAACCGCGGCATAGCAAGCAGCACCCGAACCGCCACCACAAACACGCATCGCACAAGATTTGATTGTATCAACGCATTGTGATTTGGTTTTTTCATCAAATTTGTTCAACAAATCGGCAATCTGACTTTTCAGCGATGCGTTCATACGCGCATTGTACGCCGCGTCATAAATGATATCTTGGTTGTCTTCATCGCGCATTTGTGAATTTGTTGGCATTTTGCCATCGCCAATAAATGTGGCATAGCAATATTTATTTGTGCCAATTGTCGAAAAACACGCGTTTCTGATATATCCCGAAACATCAGACGCACTGCGTTGGCTGGACAGATAAGCAGAGATATCTTCGTCTGTGACGGTTTGACCCGCCTTGATTGCATCGGCAATTTTTGTTGTTGCTTCGGATACACCGGCGGTACATTTGTATGGATTTTGTGAACATGCGTTCAAGATACATTGATCAACAACCTTGTAACATGTTGAAACCGCTGCAACCGCCGCCAATGCTGCACCTTCGGCAATCATTTCACCAACACGGCTGCTGTCGGTTGGGGTTGCGGTACGCGATGCATCGCCCAACAATTCTTTGACACCTTCGCCCTGGCACCGCGCAAGTGTTGAATCACAAAATACACGTTGTTTTTTGAATTCAGATTTTGTTGTACACAATTCAAAATCTTCGCCACAAACCGTGTCTTTCTTTAAGCATGTCGTGTAACGACGAACACAGGTTGATGTGTCATACTGGTTGGCAATCGCCGCCGCGTCAATCATTTGACCCAAAACACTGCCCGACAATGGGTATCTGTAATCGGTGATATCGCCATATGCATCTTTGACCATACCATCGGCAAGCGCACTGACGTTACTTGTTCCAAACAAACTGTTCACACCATCGGACGAACATTGTGCCAATGTACCCAAACAGTTTGGCATTTGCGCATGGAACAAGACACGCGTTGTGCATTCTTCGAAATTCGGACCACAGGCATCGTCAGATTTGATACATTCGCTGTACGCGTCGATACAAGCCGAGTTTGCCAACAGCGAAGACGATGTTGTCGTTGTTGTCGTTGTCGTGGTTGACGTCGTCCCATTTTTCAAAACGATTTTCGGTGCACGTGATGCGACACTTGCCGCGCTGACCCGCGCACCAGTATCTGTCGCTGCACGTGACGTTGCAGCATCCGCCCCCGGAATCGCGCATAAAACAAGCATAAAACAAATTGTTTTTGTGAAAAGTTGCATTTGTCTCACTCCATTATTATTGTTTTATTATATCATATTTTAGAATTTAGACAAATGAAAAAAACACGACACCGCGTGTTTTTTATGCTGATTCAAGCAAATATTTCAATTCTGCCATATCATCGGGCAACGGCGCACGGAAACGCATTTTTTCATGTGTTATCGGGTGTAAAAATTCCAGCACTTCGGCGTGCAACATTTGACCATCGTGTGTTTTTAAAAAATCCAGTAAATCTGCGTTTTTCACCGTTCCCAAACGTGCCCCCGCACGACCATAAACACCATCGCATAAAACTGGAAAACCATGCGCCGATAAATGTACACGAATCTGGTGTGTTCGACCGGTAAGAAGCGTACAACGAAACTGACTTACACCAACGCGGGTCCACACATTCATGACGTCTACAATTGTGGTTGCTTCCTTGCCCCCAGATTTTACCATACTCATCTTTTGACGATTACGTGAAGAACGCGCGATATTACCGGTAATTGTTGCGCCCTCCCAATTCGGAACACCCCAAACAAACGCGATATATTTTCGTGTTAAATCGTGCGCCATAAACGTTTTAACCAGCGCATTATATGCCGCATTAGATTTCGCAAAAACCATAACCCCACTGGTGTCTTTGTCCAAACGATGAACAACGCCTGGTCGCGTTTCGCCACCCGCCGCCGCCAATGGTGTATGTGCTAAAATATTTTGGACCAGTGTACCCGTTTTATTTCCCGCCGACGGATACATAACAACCCCACGCGGTTTGTTTATAACGATAATGTCGTCATCTTCGTACAAAATATCCAAATCAAAATCCGAAGAAACATTGTCGGTCGCAATGGTTGTTTTTGGTTCAATAACTTCAACACGTACCATATCACCCGCACGCACTTTGTCTGAAAACTTAACCGGTGCGCCATTACGCAAAACATTAAACCGCTGAATTTCACTGCGCGAAAAATCGGGCATTGCACCCGCCAAGAACTTATCAAGGCGCAATCCAACATTTTCTTCAGCAACTGTAAATTCACGAAACACGAAAAAACCTATTTATATTCAGACCAATCTTTACCTTTGACACATTTTGCCATATCGATTGTCATTTCACGACCATTTGATTCAACCGGGCACGTTAACAACCCGGTACCCGTTGCGTCATCAGCATCACGCGTTGCGTGCCGCCATGAAAAATTGATTTCAGTTGGCGCATGAACACATGCAATACGAAGAGAACCGTCATGTTTGCCATTCGGCCCAAACCAAACACGGACAGTGTCGCCCAAACCATAGCACGGGAACCCGTCCAAGTAATAAAGCACCAATCCCTTTGACCCAATCAGTTTGGAGTCCACCTTGAACTCGCCACGATATTCGTTCAGCATAAGGCCCGTTATAGCCTGCCAATCTGTGGACGTTGAAAAAACACTTACACGTGGGGCCGGCATTGGTACGGTTGGCGTGTCGGCATACGCCGCACAAAACGCACATAAACCAAATAATACAAACAATATCCGTTTCATTACATATCCCCCATTTGTAATTCAACCGTTATCTTTTTTACACCATCGGTTGACGATGATAAAACATGATTAAATTCCACCGATGCGCCCGCGTCCAAAAGTGGCATTGACGGTAAAAACTTTTGCCGTGCAATTGGCTTGCCATGTGCATCACGCGAAACAATGACTAAATCTGGCACGCCATAAATCTTATCTGTTTGATTTATAATCGCACCCCGCACAACAAAACGTGCCGTACCGTCTTTATCTGCAACTGTTTTAATTTCAGAAATTTCTGCAACCAGTGGTTTATTCGCCACGCTATCAATTTTACTTTGTACAACAACCGCGACCGTAAATACAATCGCCGAAAGCAATGCACAAGCCGCCGTAACAAATGCCAAAATCGCACCACGCCGTGATGCGCGCGCAACCGTCCAAACGTGGCCACAAACCGCACATTTAACCGGGGCATTTGGCGCCTTGTCCAATGTATATTCTGTTTTACAAAAATCACATTTTATTTTCATGCTTTGATATATACCACAAATTATTACAATTTCAACAAACTATATTTTGCGCGCACAGATGCCTGGATTTCCAGAATTGCGTTCATATAATCTGCAACTGTCGCATTTTGATTTGATGAAACAGACGAAAACACACGACCCGAAACAGTTGACTTATTCGCCTCTTTATGCGCAATCAATGTTGCCATACGCGATAGTTCGGGCATATAGAGATCGTGGAAATTTGCTGTTTTTTCTTTTACATTCCAAAAATAATCTGGATTTACAGAATCTAAAATCTTGTCGTGAACAATCAAGCGCGGTGTTATTGACCCCGAAAAACTGACCGTTGTGTATATCGCGGTTATACGACCACCCGTCATATCCAAACTTTGGTTCACATCTAAAATCGCGCTTTTACTGCCACTGTTTATCGACAACCCCGACAAATTCAACGTATTTGTCCACAGGTCCGCAACAGTCACACTTGAAAACTTACCAACATCTGCCAACAACAATGTTCCAGCAATTTCCATCGTTTTTGCGTCTGCTGACAAATTACCAATACACGTTGCGTTTTTCGTGTCCAGCACACTGTCAATCGTTGTACGATTTGCAAACACAACCTTATCTGCGGCAATACTGATTGATTTTAATATTTCATCAAAACCCGCCGCTGACGCATCAAAATATTTTACATTTGTTATGTCATGACCACCCAAATTTAATGGTCCTAACATTTTTGCATCGTCTGAATTTTCCGATGGTTCGCGCCACAGGTATAACGCATTATCACGACTGACCGATGTTGTGGTAATGATTCCATCGGGCGCATTAATACCAATATCCATTGTGTCGGTGTGCCACGCACCAAATGTTCCATACGCATGCGTTCCATCAATAAAGCCCATCTTGTCGCCACCAACAGCCATTATTTGTTGGGTGCGCAATGGACTTATTGTTGAGTCCGTCATAACAACAACACCTTGTAATGTTGCTTGCCCAATTGCGTCCGAAGATTTCAAAACACGTAATTGGTATTTATCGGCGTTTTCTTCAACAATATTTTGTGGAATACCAAAGTCAACCAAATCTGCGATTTCAACACGCGCAATGTTTTTACCCGCCACGGTCAACAATTCTTCACGATTGGCAACAATATATCTTTCAAGTGCGCCTTCGACATCTTGCATTTCGCGCGCAATCGCAATATTTTCCGCACGCACCACAGAGTCCTGTTGATACTTGAACAAGAATGGCAACACAACCGCGACAATTGCCACACACATCAGCAATTCAATCAGCATGCCACCATGCTGTGATTTATGATGCGAAAAAATTCTGCTTCTGTTTATCATTGTCCGCTTGTGTACCCCGTTGGAATATATTCTTGCCACCCGTCTGACATAATTGCGCCAAACTCTTCGGTCTTTGGTACGGTTGGCATTTTAGTACGCGTAATATTCAATTCTGTAAAACTTGGTGGGTTGGTTGATGGAAAATACCACGACCCCAATTTTATCGGCGAAGTTGTAGACATCATAAGTTCGCCCGAAACCGTCAACCCAAAGTTTTCAAAAAACATTATTTCGTCTGTATTCAAGTATGACGTATATACCGAACCAGCACTTATTCCCGCAAAACCACTTATTGTTTTGGAACTGCTGGATTTCAGATTTAAATTTTGTGCAACGTTTAACGAATTTGTGACAGTTGCTTTATCGGCAATGATGCGACCCGATGTCGAATAACCACGATTATTTAACTTGGCCGCGTAAATATTTCTGAACCCGATAACATCTTCGGTTACACGTAAAGAGCCAATCGAAACATTGTTACCCGTCATATTCGCACCATTGGAAAAATACACCGATTGCGCTGTCAAATCTTCGGATTCAACAAAGGTCGATGTAACATCACGCACACGCAGTGCCGATGCAAACACACCACCAATATCGTACATGTTGTATCCGCCCATATTCAAATCACGATGCATAACATTCAAATCATCATCGCCCGATGTACCACGATGTAAAAACTTTGTGTTATCTTCGTTTGTCACATTACGCGTAATACGATATATCAAATCACCCGCTGAAAAATCTGGGGCAACAACCGCCCACGTACGACCATAGGCAACACCGTCCATACCAACAATTGCCGCGTCATCACCAATATGATGTGCAATATTCGCCGCACGCAAATTTGTTGAACCCATATCAAATGCTAAATATACATCTGTGACCGAAGTACCATTCACAACGTATTTATCAATAAAGCCCGCATTTGCACCACTGGCCAACATTTCCAAATCTTTTTCACTCATTCTTATTTGTACGACATCGGGCCAAGTGTCTTGATTTAAACGGATAAAATTTAATATCTCTGGTCGCAAATCAATTATGTTATGCGCAATTGCCATATCGCGAATATTGTTGTTTGTTTCGGAAATTTGTGAATACACGAACGGCATGGCAATTGCAACAATTGCCATCGACATCAGCACTTCTAACATGCTGGCGCCACGATTTTTACTGTCAAAAATCTTCGTTTTAAACACAGCCACCCTTACCACTTAACAAACATTGTTTGATATCTATTCTTTTTTCCAACCTTTGCCAATATACAAATTGGCATATTATGTATTGCGACAAAGATTGAGAATTATAAACACCGTCCAGTGATGTGATTATCGATTTACAATCAACCGTTGTACTGTCGTTCGCAGATGGATTCTTTAATATTCTAAATGCGGAATTATCAATTGTGCCAATACGCACGTCTGGTAAAATCGATGTTCCAGCGGGCCGTATATCCAACACCGCCACACCACTGCCACCACGCGACAATGATTCAGACGTCTGGTCACGCAGCGTTATATTTGACGCGTGAATAATATCCGTATCAATACCACTGTTACTGCTGTATTCCAGTGTGTCGGAATTAATATACACGTCTTGCCCACGCGCAACGTTTAAAAAAGAATCAACTTCTAACCGTTCTGTTGCAAAGTTTATTTTACTGGACACCAGGTTGCCATGAATATTCCATTTTGCCGGTCCATAAAAACCCGTACGTCCCTCCGCCATTGAAAAATCATAAACACCCGCAGAATCAAGTGTTATGTTTCCTGTATCCCCATAACGAGAAACCGTCCGAAACGATGCGTTATCCACAATCATTGTTCCACGAACCAGTGACAATGCGCCCTCACCCGTTTTAGATTGAAAGATTGTTTTATCGGCGGCCATTGTCACAATTTTATTACGAACCTTGCGATCTGTTTCCAAACCGTTTATGTTTAACACCCCTATTTCTGAACCATCAAAATTACCACGCCGTGCAACCGCACGACCAACGTCTGAAATTGAATTGTCGTCCATATCCAAATCAACCAAGAAAGCACTGGAATCTATATCGGGTTCATTTCTGCGCACAACATCAGAATACAACGTTTCCAACGGCACACCAACCTGGATTGAACCGTCACCCATATCTTTGGCATAAAAACCAATTCGGCGCACCAATTCGGTACGCGACATAGTATTCAAATCACCACCCGTTAATTCAACATATGCGGATATTTCAACCGGGGTTTTATTTATTACCAAAATCATCTGTTGCCCCAGTGCTGTCTTCGGAACAAACCCCAGTGGCAAACCATAGGGTTCCAACATATCGGCAAAAGATTTTCCGGCAATCACAGTACGGTCATACGGCAACGCAGAAGCATTTTCCCGAATAAAAATTCGTGCCGCAGTTGTTGCATTATCTATTTTTTGCGTTGTCGCATACATGTGCGCATTGTTGTCGCGTTCCAGCAATTTTACGGCAAAAAACGGGATAAACATGAACAGCAGCGTCACCGCCAGCAATGCTTGCAGCAGAAAGTTTCCACGACTGTTATGCAAAATTTTATCCCTCCTACATACATAAGATTAGCAATACAAAAAAAATATTGCAATTAGTTTTAAGATGCTTTATTATTGCGAATGTTGAAAGAACGTGGGTACGATAAACGTATATTGTTGCCCATAAAAAATGTTTTCCTGATAAAAGAAAAAAACATGCAAAATAAAAAAAATCAAACGTCTAATGTCGGACAAATGATTCAACGCTGTCACAAATGGCGTCAGAAAAGAAAACAATACATTGATTTGGCACGTCAAACGACTGATGAAATCGAACGCGAACGCTTGTTACAAGCGGCGGAACATTATGGTCGTATTGTAAATGCCGAACAAGAAAAAATCGATTCTACGCGTGGGGCAACGGGCGAAAAAATACCAGATACAATTACCGATGTCGCTGAATCTGGGGACGAAGAAGAAATCCCATTACCCGACTTTATTGAAAACTTGAAATAATTGTTATTTCGGCGCACTTTTATTGTTGAAATTTGACTTCCTTTTGCTATTCTGGACGCAAAAGGAAGTTTTGATATGGATAGTAACTACACCGTTTTAGCCCGTAAATACCGCAGTCAAGATTTTGCATCGCTTATTGGCCAAGATGTTTTGGTAAAAACATTGACCACGGCGATAAACACTGGACGTATTGCACACGCATATATTTTCACCGGAATTCGTGGAACTGGTAAAACCAGTACGGCACGTATCTTGGCCAAGGCATTGAACTGTTTATCGTCAAACGGACCAACCGCAACACCGTGCGGGGTTTGTGAAAACTGCCGGGCAATTGCGGCGGGGCAACACATTGACGTAATGGAAATTGACGCGGCGTCACATACCGGCGTTGATAATATGCGCGAAATATTGGACGCGGTCCAATACCGTCCGACAAATGGTCGTTATAAAATCTATATCATTGACGAAGTCCACATGTTATCAATCAGTGCTTTTAACGCACTGCTTAAAACACTGGAAGAACCCCCTGCACACGTTGTGTTTATTTTGGCAACAACCGATATACGCAAGGTACCAGTTACAATTTTATCACGTTGCCAGCGTTTTGATTTGGTGCGTGTACCAGTTGAAACATTGAAAAAACATTTCGCCAACATTGCTGAAAATGAAAAGATTGAATTGACCGATGCCGCAAATGAATTATTGGCACGTGCCGCCGATGGTTCGGTCCGTGACGGTTTGTCGTTACTTGACCAGGCAATTGCCCAAACAGGTGGACACGTTGATGAAACAGCGGTCTTAAACATGCTTAAACGTGCCGATCGTAGTGTTGTTATGTCGGTTATGGAAACAATACTTTCGGGCGACACTGCAACCGCATTGGAACGCATTGATGAAATCTATAATAACGGCGCTGATTTATCTATGTTGCTTACCGATATGATGGAATGGACACATTGGGCAACACGTATGCACCCGGCACTTCACGCGGGCGATTGTGCATCGGCACCATATACACCGGACCAGCGCGCAAAAATTCGTGATATAAATTCACACACGTCATTAAACACCCTGTCCAGATTATGGCAGGTTATGGTTGCATCGGTCTCAGAGATGCAAGCCGCGGGCAATCAAAAACAATGTTTTGATATGTTGGTTGTGCGTATGATGCATATTGCGGAAATGCCATCTGTTGCTGAAATATTGAAAAAGCAACCAAGTGCGTCAGCTGCGCAACCAAAGGCACCAGCGACACCAGCCAAACCGAAAATCACATCGGCGACCGAATTGGCAAGTGCGCTTCAGGCTGATAAAGAAATTTTGATGTATTCGTATTATACTTCGAATATTGAGGTTTCTGAATTCACTGATGGTCACATTGTATATTTTGACCGTGGTAACGATGATGACTTTGCACAGAAATTAACCGCATGGTTGAACAAAAAGACAGACAAGATTTGGTCACTGGAACGTGTAACAAAATCTGAACACGCGCAAACCGTCACCGAACAGCGACATGATGAAATTGTATCGGACCCAATGGTCGCAGACGCAATGAGTTTGTTTGAAGATGCCGAAATTATCGATTCAACAAAATGATGGGGGGATATTATGAGACAAGAACACGGACGTTCACTGATTGAAATTATCGGGGTGTTGGCCATTGGTGCGGTTATGTCGGTCGCAACAATCGCGATGTACGGCCAGATTCGCACGACCCAAATTCGTACAGTTGCAACAGCGGAACTGGAACAGATTGTCAAAGACGTGAAATTACTTACTGGTGCACGTGGCACGTATGAGGGTGTTTCGGTTGAATACTTGGTCAAGGCGGGCGCATTAAAATCAACACGTTCACCATTGGGTGGCGAAGACTGGTCTGTCAACCCCAGTTTTGATGGTGCATCTTTCTCAATCAACTTAACCGAACTTTCTGCCGATGAATGTGCTTACTTTTCAACCAAGCAACCAACATGGGCGAATGCTATTTTAATAAACGGTTATGAGATTGACGAAAGCCAGCACTGTTTTTCAACAAACACCAATCAGATTTCTTTCATAGTGGAATAAATTGAAAATAAAAAATTTATTTTTGATATCTGTTTTACTTGTTGCGGGTTGCGTAACGTATCACAGTCCCGACCGTGACACGTGGGGAACGTACCTGCGCGGTGCAAGTTTTGACAGTATGACCGAAACATCACGCACCGCAAAACGTCCGGTGTTTTTGGGTGCGGGCGGAAAAACCATCTCACAAATTAAACACAGCGAAAAATACGAATATGGGGACAAGGCAACAAATGATACCGCGCTGGCGGTTGCCTATATGGCCGATTTAGAATTCGCACTGTATGATGCATTACGCAAACCCGGCATATCGGTCCAGCGTGCCGGCACCGACGTCGTTGTAATTTTGGTGCGTGATGCGATAATGGAATTGGACGTTGCCGACATTTCCCGTGACGGCGCCGATACATTAAAAACCATTTCCAAGATATTAAATAAATACGATGCAACATTTATCGAAATTGCTGGATATACCGATGCAACACGTGACACACGTGCCGCCAATGCACTTTCCAGCGATATGGCATCACGTACCGCGGTATTTTTGGCACAACACGACATTATACCACAACGAATGTTCATTGTTGGCCGTGGTTCATCGCGCCCCATTGCCGCCCAGGACGATGTGGGACGCTTAACAAACCGGCGGGTTGAAATACGCATTTCGCCAGCGCGATAAAGGGGCAAAAACGGAATAACTTTCTCTTTTATTTTTGTTTTTTTATTGCTATACTGGCGACAACCAATAAACAAAGGAAGAAAAAATGGTACAAAACAAAACTAAACAAGCAAAAACAAACTATGCAAAAATTGGTATCGTTGCGGCAATTGTCGTTGCGGTCGCGATTCTTGGTGTTGTCATTGTCAACGCGGTAAGTCATCACGGTGGTGTATCCGTTGATCGTGCGGTTGAATCAATATCGTCCGATGCTGCAACTGGTGCAGATTTGCGTATCGCATTGGTTCGTATGGACGCAATTCAATCCGAAGCCAACGCATTACAAGATTTGCGTAAACAACGTGAATCGTATGAAAGCAAACTGCGTGATGAATTGACCGCCGAACAAAAGAAACTGGAAAAAGAAAAAGCAGAAATTGAAAAATCCCAAGACGTGTTGTCCCAGGACGCTTTGCAACGCCGTGTTGCCGACTATCAAAGACGCGTTACAAAATTGCAACGTGATTTGACAGAACGTGCACAAAGCATTGAAACTTCTTATCAAAAGGCTTTACAAGATATCCAAGCAAAACATTTGGATCCGGTTATCGAAGGCATCATCGCGAAAAAGAACTTGTCATTGGTAATTGACGGCCGTTTTGCACGTATGGGCGCAAATGCACAAAACTTGGACATCACAGATGACGTTGTTTCTGCGTTGAACAAGAAAGTGTCCAAGGTTAAAATGGAAAAACCAAAAGGTTTCTAATCCTAAAACCTATAAACAACTTGAAAACGTCGCGATTGCGGCGTTTATCATTTGTGTAATATTTTCTTTTATTTTGATATTTCATCGTCTATAATTCCAGCATGTTAAATATAATTAAATTTTTTATGGCACCCAAGGGGGCCAAGAAAACAGCCGGCCAATTGGCCGAGTTGTTTGGTTTGGAATTACGTGGCGATGCGAACGCAACCGTCAATGGTGTTGCGCCAATCGCAGATGCAAAACCGGGACAACTTGCGTTCTATTCCACTGAACAAAACAGTGCCGCGTTCAAGATATTACCACTATCGGTTTTGGAAAATACGCGCGCAACGGTGATTTTGGTTCAGCCGGAAATGGCGAAACACGCTCCAAAGGGGGCGACACTGCTTATCACCGACACGCCACGCGGAAACATTGTAAAAATTTTGGGTGAAATATACCGTGAAAAACCACGCTTTGGCATCAGCAGTGATTCCCACGTTGAACGCGGTGTATTTTTCCGCAAAAAAAGCACCGTCTATGTTGGACACTTTGCGACAATTGAACGTGGCGCGGTTATTGAACCAGACGTCAAGATTTACCCAGGCGCATTTATCGGCCGCAACGTTACAATTGGACGCGGAACAATCGTCCAGACGGGCGCACATATTGAAAACGCAACAATTGGTGCCGATTGTGTAATTCACGCCGGCGCGGTTATTGGCAAGGACGGTTTTGGCTATACCCGCCAAGATGGTCATAACGTGTTTATTCCACACGTTGGTCGTGTTGTTTTGGGCGACCGCGTTTCTGTGGGCGCAAACACTTGTATCGACCGCGGTGTTATGACCGACACACGTGTTGGTGATGGAACAAAGATTGATAACCTGTGCCAGATTGCACACGGTGTTGTAATCGGGTCCGAATGCTTCTTGGCATCGGGCGTGGGTCTGGCCGGCGGTACGGTAATTGGCGACCGCGCATTATTGGGTGGCCACGTTGGCGTTGCAAATGGAATTCATATCGGTAATGATGCCGAAGTTGGCGCACAATCGGGCGTATTTCGTAATATCCCCGATGGCGATCGTCAAATGGGCTTTCCAGCGGTACCGGGGCTTGAATTCTGGCGTCAATATGCGTGGCTTAAAAACAATTCTAAAAAACCAGCAGGCAAAAAATGATTGGCGCAAAAGAAATAGAAGCGGTTATCCCACATCGTGGCAACATGCGTCTTATTGACGAAATACGCGAGTTTTCAGAAACCAGCGCAGTTGGCATAAAATACGTCCGCGATGACGAATTTTGGTGTGCGGGTCATTTCCCAGACAAACCGATTATGCCCGGCGTGCTTCAGGTCGAAGCCTTGGCGCAAACCGCATGCTTTATCGCATTAAAGTCCGCACATATGGATAACGGCAAAACACTTGGCTATTTCACGACAATGGACCACATAAAGTTTTCGCATATGGTCGTACCGGGCGATGTGTTGGAATTACACGTCGAACTGATTACGTCAAAAATGCGTCTTTACAAATTTCACGGCACCGCCATTGTTGACGGCAAGAAAGTTGCCGAGGCCACATTCAGCGCGGTAATGGATTCAATTACCAAATAAAAAACTGGACAGCTTAAAAAAAATGCTTTAAGATTTGCGCACTGATACGGATGTTTAGCTCAGTTGGCTAGAGCATCTGCTTTACACGCAGAGGGTCAGGGGTTCGAGTCCCTTAACATCCACCATAAAAATTAAGCCACGTTTATCGTGGTTTTATTTTTATGCCTTGTGATGTTTGGACGAGAACCCCCGGGTTCGACAATGAGTAAGCAAGAACAAGCAACGCGCAGTTCGAGCGCTAACGAATGCCGCGCAGGCGTTTAGCCGAGCGAGTCCCTTAACATCCACCATGAATTTAAAAACCGGCAAATGCCGGCTTTTTTATTTCGTATGTTGTTTATACCAATCCAACGCATTTTTCAGATAATCGCGCGCCAAATCCAGATTCATTGACCCAGTCGCGTCGCGCAAGCGTCCCTCGGCATCTATCCATGTATCATAATCTGCCGGGACAACATTTGCGATCTTGCCCAACGTGTCGCTAACTTTTGTTGGTGATATTCCCCCCGCATATCCAAACTGAATATCCTTATACACTGGCGCAAGTCGCTTTTTTGGTGCGATGCCAGCACCATATGATTCATCAAACAACAAAGTGAACTGGGCGCCAGTAATTTTCAATTCTTCTATTTGGGGTTTTGTAATACTGTTATACGCCAATATAACCTCATATTTTTTCCACTTTGATATCAGGTCAGCCAATTTTCGCGCGTTAAATTCGTGTGCATAATCGCCAATATTTAATTGGATTCTGGAAATCAACGGCTGATCAGTATAAGAATGTTTTTGTTTCAGAAAATGTTTTATTTCGCCCGGTATATTGCCAGTACAAATTTCATCACACCATTTATAATTCACGTGTAATGCAAAGTTTAGTGGTTCTTTTGACTCTTTGGCATATTCAATCACCTTGTTAAACCAAGTGTACATTTCTTTACCTTTGGACATAGTTGATGGGAACACTTGAATTCCTAATTCTGCTAATGGAAACGATTTTAACAAACCAACTACTTTTACCGGTTCCAGATTTTCACGCGGATCCGAACATGTTATATACCGAAGTCTCATATACTATCCTTTATAATGTGTGTAAATATATCTATACAATTTTTCGTATACAAGTCAAGGTATTCCCACGATTTTTTCATATTGTATTTTATGTTTTTTTGGGCTAATCTTTTGCGCATACAGAAAAGGAGAAAAAATGAAGAAAGTATTACCATTGTTTATGGCCGGTGCGATACTGGCGGGTTGCACAACAACAAACCCATACACCGGCGAACAACAAACATCTAAATTGGTTTGGGGCACGGCGATTGGTACCGCGGCGGGCGCAGCAACCGGCGCAATTGTATCCAAGGATAAGGGCAAAGGCGCATTGATTGGTGCGGCGGCTGGTGCGGCACTGGGCGGTGGCGTTGGTTATTATATGGATACCCAAGAGGCCGAATTACGTAAAGAACTTGAATCAACCGGTGTTCGCGTTGCACGTGACGGCGACAATATCCGTTTAATTATGCCGGGCAATATTACATTCCAAACAGATTCAGCAGATATCAATTCTGGATTCTATGCAACATTGAATTCGGTTGCCAAAGTATTCAAGAAATACAGCGATACAACCGTTATGGTGTTGGGCTATACCGACAGCACTGGCAGCGTAGAATACAACCAAACATTGTCGCAAAAACGCGCACAATCGGTTGCATCATACCTTATTGGCCAGGGTGTAAAATCATCACGATTTGAGGTTATGGGCATGGGCATATCAAATCCAATTGCATCAAACAGCACCGCGGCGGGTCGTCAGCAAAATCGCCGTGTTGAAATCAAAATTATTCCAAACAAATAATGATGATAAAGAACAAAAAAACACCGGCAAACGCCGGTGTTTTTTATCTCTGTTTTACAAAATCACGAAACATAATATTTTTTGTATTTGCTTTCGCATCAGCAAGCATATTGTTATTTTCTTTTTTCTCTATAATATCTGGTTCTGCTTTTGGTTTACGACGGTACAACAAACAACAACCCAACGCTATGGCCCCCAATGCCAACCCAGAGGCAATCACTAATGTTCTTATAATTTCTTTGGAGTATTTATTCATTTTGTTTTCCTTTATCTTTGTCTGTTTATCCATTTGTCTGCTTTCATAATATATTGACGTGCAAGTTCACAATCAAATTTGTCGTTGGTTTTCAATTTCCCTTCGGCATCAATCCAAATGTCTTCACGATTCTTTGGCACGACCGATGAAATCTTTCTTAAATTTTTCACAACATTTTTCGGTGACATTCCGCCCGAATATCCCATCGGCACGCTGTCATATACTGGCTTGTTCCATGTGCCTGGTGTCAAACCACGTCCACCAGACGCATCATAAAGCAACGAAAACTTTGCGCCCATTTCATATAATACCCATGCGGCATTTTTTGTTCGGTCATTATACTGCAAAATAAATTCATGGTCGTCATTGTGCAGGAATAATTTTTTTACCGCATCATAATTTATATCACGAACGGCGGTGTTTGACATATTTAACTGCCAGCGTTTAACCAATGGTGAAAAGCCCAAGTTTTTACGATAAAGCCCAAAGAATTCCCGTAATTCCATTGGAATTTCACCGGTACGACAAATTTCTTCGCACCATTCTTGGTTTACGTGCACCGCCAAATTTATGTCATGGGCATCACGTACACAATAACGGCACAATTCATGAAACCATTCATTACGTGGCATACCCGGGGACGCCTTGGACGGATGCATTTGCACCGCAATTTCTGCACGTGGCGAACTTTCTGCCAATTTTACAATATCATGAAAATCATTAAATTCACGCGGGTCAGAACAAGTGATGTATCTCAGTCGCATTTTTTTCTTCCTTTTTATGTTTTAAACGCAACTGTCCACATGCAGAACCGATGTCGGTTCCCCTCTCTCGCCGTATGCGTGTATGAATACCGTTTTTAATCAAAATGTCTTGAAACCGATGAACCGCGTTGCCCGATATAGATGCAAAATCACGTTCATCAACCGTATTCCATGGGATTAAGTTTACCATACAATTTTTACCATGCAATAACTTTGATAATTCTTCGGCATATTCGGGCGTCGCATTATAAAGCACCACGTCGCCATTTTCGTCTTTTTTGCCAAGAAGTATATATTCGATCATCAACTGGCGATTATGTAGGTTTGTAAACTCGTCCGCCGTCGCCAACACCTCCGATAATTTATATTTATTATTTATCGGCATAATTTGGCTGCGTAATTCGTCTGTTGGTGCGTGCAGAGATATTGCCAGATTTATCGGACGGCCCCACTCTATCAATCGTTTAATTCCCGGCACAATACCACATGTCGACAGTGTTAAGCGCCGCCAGCCAATACCCATATCAGTGTTTGCGCGTTCCATAAAACCGATTACGTTTTCGGTATTCTGTAATGGTTCACCCGTCCCCATAATTACAATATGCGAAACATCACCATTATTTGCATCGCCATTTGGGTGAATAGATTTTTCATTTGTAGAATTGCGTAATGTCCATTGTGCAATTAAAATCTGGGCGAACATTTCGTTCACGGTTAAATTACGTTTTAATCCCAACAGTGTACTTGCGCAAAATTTACACCCCATCGCACAGCCAGCCTGGGAACTGACACAGACACTGTTGCCATAACTGGTGCGCATTAAAACGCATTCTATTTGTTCCGCGTCATTTAATTCCAATAAAAATTTGGTTGTTTGACCGTCACTTGATTCCAGTTTTTTCGTAACACGTAATGGTAACGTTTGTGCCGTTTCGTCCAAGCGTTTACGCAACGCCGCCGGCAAATTTTTCATTGATTCAAAATCTGGTGCACCACGATTTAACCAATCGCGAATTTGTTTTGCGCGAAAACGTGGTTCGCCCAAATCTACGACAAACTTTTCCAATTCAGAATCATTAAAATCAAACAGTATTGGTTTCATAATTTATATCTGTCATCGTTTATAACAACAACCGCTTTGCGCCGTAATTGTTTTAATTGTTGTTCGGCAACAAACATCGCCTGTTTATACATCGCGTTTTGTTTTATAACTTCGTCCAGTTTTCCATATTCGGCTGTTTTTTTCGTACTGCATACCAACAGCACCGAATCATCAACACGTGGCGACCAGGTAAGATTTGGCAACCCCGTCACACGTTCACGAATATCACGCGACAATTCATATTGCGCCGCCGTAAACTTTTGTGGCGCGCCACCCAAATCTTCTGCCATTTTCATTGCAGCATCACAACTTTTTGGTTTGGTCAGTTTTGCCGCGACATCGGCCGGTATATCCAACAATCGCACAATTGTCATTTCAATTGGCAAACCCTGTTCACGTGCCAAATCATTTTTCATATCGTTAATGTCGTCTTTGCTGACATCAATTGTCGGCATAATTGTTCGCGTGATTATAACCTGCCATGCGATTTCAGCACGAATTGCCGATATTGCCATTTCACGTTCCATCGCCGTCAAGTCCGACATATTCATACGCTTTAATTCACTTGCCGCATCCGCGTCTGTTGGTTTAACGCCAAAGTTTGCCGCATAGTCCAACTTTACCGTATCATCGATAATATTTTGCAACGCAATACGGCGATTGTCTGTTGATGTTTTTCCTTGGCGCGCCATAAGTTTTGTGCGTGCAGTAATATCAGCATCTGTGATTGGTTTGCCACCAACCGTTGCAACAACACTTGTCGCAAACGCGGGCGATGCAAACATACACAACAAAGCAACAACCTTTAACAACTTCATTTTTCCCTTCCCCTATTTCCTTTAATAGTGTTGACCTTCGATACTCATTCCAAAACGGAACTGGACCGAAGTATTACCATGATAATCTTCGTACACCGCATTATCACGACGATAACCAAACGAAAAATAATAACACGGGTGATTATAGTACAACGTACCACTGTGGCGCAAAAACTTATCGTCTGTCCAATTGTATATCGCGTCCATTCGCAATGACCAACGTTCAGACAGTTTTAATCCCACACTGGCAATCGTCTCGTTTGTATCATTTTCAGCAGAACCAATGTTGGTAAGTTGGCGCGCCCAAATATGTCCAACCGTAAACGATGCATAATCACCATTGATTGTCGCCGATGTTTCCGCATGCCGTAAATCAAAAGAATCACGATCAAAGCGATAACGACTTGATAAATCAAGCCAACTTGAATTACTGAACCCGATGCGCCCGACATAGTCCGAAGCACCATCGTGAAAGCCACTGTTTATATCTGTGGCACGTTTTGTAAAGTCATATGATTCACCCAAAAAGACTTCGACTTGGCGACCATCTGAATTGAATGCGGCCCAGCGCACACCATAATCGGCAAATGTTCCGTTTTCCCACAAATCGTATCCGGCAAAACGATTGTCGGAAAACAACACTGTATCCGATAAAAACGCACCCGCAGAATCATTGTTTTGCGCAAATTGTTCATCATCAACACGATGCCGCATTGTTAAACGTGCGCGCGGTTCAATTGTCTGGGACCAAGATTCCGATGGGCGAACCAATGGCAAACCCCATTCAACATAACCACTGGGCAAGAAACGATTTTTAAGGCCGGAAAATTCGCCCCCGTCCACCATAATCGTTTTATCAAAATTATACACATCATATCGTGCATCAATTGATGCTGTTAAACGATTACCACCCCACAGTGTCCACGGACTTGTTATACGGGCATCACCGATAAAACGCTGGGCCGATGTTCCGTCACCAACAATACCCAACACATCGGTTGAAAATGTTGCATAGGTTTCACGGAATAATGGTTGCGTCTGATAAACACCACGAATATTTGGCAAAATATTTCCACTGGGGATAGTTGTTAACCCACGCCAATTTTCCCGTCTACGCAACTCTTGGAAACTGTGCGTATCTGCGACAACGTATCCAGTCTTTGCGAACAATTCCAGTTTTGCGCCCGAATCTAAATACGGTTGATCATTATAGAATCTGTATTTCTGTAAGTATGTTTTATCCGAAGTACGCGCAATATACACCGAACCACGTGCATGCTCCCCAAGGTCAAATTTATCATTGTTAAATATGTGCCAACGGTTTTTACCTTCGCGATTATGCGTATATGAACCATTTGTTCTGAATTCTGCATGTTCAAGGTTCAACCGGTGTTCCAATTGGAACAATGGGTTTTCTTTTGTTAAATATGACACAGTAAATGTTGCATCATGCGTATCTGAAAAAGCAATATACAATGGTACATTTATTTCCGTTCCCATTTGATTTGTCGAACCAAAACTTGGCATTAACAAACCGCTTTTATGTTTAACACCGGGGTCGGGCATACTATAATACGGAAACCACAATACTGGCACATCATATACCCACAAAACCATATTGTGAAAATACAGCATACGTTCGTCCAATTCGTGAATTATTTTTGATGCCCATATCGACCAAGCATTTCCATAATCATCACACCCATCACATGCGGTGAATAACGCGCCACGCGCCACCGTATCATCGCCACTGCGCGTAATACTGTCTGATTCAACATACACATGTTGACCCAGCCATATCTTCACATCATCACCATGTAATTCTTCGCCCTTTTGTGAAAAGTAAGAATCTTTCAATGTCATACGTTGACCACTGGCGTTTGTGATTTCAGTGTTACCCGAAGTTTTAATTGAACCGCTTTTTATATCGTATTCTATTTTGTCTGACTTGATTGTTTTTGGCGAACTGGAATCAACCCCGATTGCGAACAGCGGCATCGGAACAAGAGACAACAAAAGAGCAATAAGTTTTTTCATTATTTTTTATACAACACGCCCAAAATTACTATCAACAGAACAAATTGTAAAAATGCCAACACAACAAAGTCTGTCACACTGTCAATCATATTGCTTGCAGACATAAATGTCGCCATAACCACCGCCATCGCAGCAACAGACATTACTGGGGCGAAACTGGCACGCCGGCGTAACAATGATGAACGCAATAATATAGCCAGGCATAATGCCGCCAAAATAAGATTCATTATTGGGTTTAACAAGCGTGTTGACAATTCGTTCAATACCGCCCGATGACGTTTTGCGGTTGGCGAATCAAACACATCACGAATAAGCGCCAACGTTGAAACACTGCGCACACGATACGATGACGAACCACCCTTGTCCGCAACATTCAAGTCCATATCAAACATATCAAAAGATCCCGTCACTGTGGCATCACCATTACCCTGAATCGAACCATTTGTCATAACAATCGATAACCCGCGTGGTGTCGCAACCAATTTACCCTTTTCCGCAAAGATTGTCATTTCCGACCGCGCATCACGCATATCTGCCAACATAACCTGGGACAAATCATGCCCCGACACTTTATCCACATAGACCACCAAACCAGACGACAATTCTGTAAAAGCCGACTCTTTCAATTTCAAATGCGCCAAACCATAACGCAGATTCCATTGCATACTGTAAAACTCGGTCTGGCTGGCCGGCACAATAAATATATTCAAAACCAAGTGCGCCACCGTCAAAATTGCCGCCAAACGCAAAGCCGGACGCGCCAATCCCGCGGGTGACAGCCCAGACGCCGCCATTACCGTTACTTCGTTATCAGAAATAAGTTTGTTATACACAAATATAATCGAAATAAAGGTAACAAACGGTATTATTATCGATATGATAAACGGTATCATAAGGGACGTTAAACCAACAAAACTGCCCATACTTACGCCATAATTCAACAGAAATTTCATCATGGACATAATTTGAACCATCCACGCCAATCCCGTTAAAACCGCCAACAGCATAATAAACACCATTATCAATTGGCGTGAAAAATACCTATTTATTATAGTCATGAATTAAAGTATAGCCCCCAAAACCAGTGGTGTCAATTATATCAGTTTTTTCTTGCATATTTCCGATTCGCCGTTATAATAGGCATTGTTCTTAAAAGTTAAAGTTTTAGGGGCGGGGTTGAAGAACCCCGCTTCTTCAATAAAAAAGACAAATTACATAAGGAGATACGCAAATGTCTTTTGAATCTATGCCTCGTCAAGATTTGTTGTTGGCCATTGATTCCTTGGCCCAGGAAAAACAAATCGACCGTGAAATTGTTATTGAATCGCTGGAAGCGGCCATTGCAAAAATCGCCAAGCATAAATATGGCGAAGAATTTGATATTGTCGCAAACATTGACCGCAAAAATGGTGCTATTCACGTTAAACGTTTGTTCACCGTTATTGAATCACCAGAAGCCGCTGGCGAAGAATATGACCCAAGTACAATGTTGACGGTTGCCCAGGCAAAAAAATATGCCAAAAACCCATCGGTCGGCGATGTTGTCGAAGACCAATTACCAGAACCAGAATTTGGACGTATGGCATTCCAGACGGCAAAACAAATTATGACTGCACGTGTTCGCGATGCTGAAAAAGGCCGTCAATACGAAGAATTCAAGGACAACATTGGCGACATTGTATCTGGTGTTGTAAAGCGTATCGAATTTGGAAATGTATTTGTTGATATCAATGGCAAAGCCGAAGGTTATATCAAAGGCAGTGAACTTATCCCTGGTGAACGTTTGGCGGTCGGTGATCGTGTACGTGCGTTGATTATGGACGTGGCACGTTCTAATTCGGGCCCACAAATCTTTTTGACCCGTACCCACCCATTGTTCATGGAAAAGTTATTTGTCCAAGAAGTACCAGAAATCTATGAAGGTCTTATTAAAATTAAATCTGTATCACGCGCACCAGGTTCACATGCGAAAATCGCGGTTGAAACATCTGACCCATCTATTGACGCGGTTGGTATGACTGTTGGTATCAAGGGTACACGTATTCAACCAGTTATCAATGAATGCCATGGTGAAAAGATTGACGTTATTTTGTATTCCGAAGATCCTGCTGTGTTCATCGTGAACGCAATGCAACCGGCCAAGGTCGCAAAAATTATCGTCGACGAAGACACACACACTGCGGCGGTTGTTGTGAACGAAGATCAACAATCATTGGCGATTGGTCGTCGTGGTCAAAACGTCCGCTTGGCATCACAATTGACGGGCTGGAACATTGACGTTATGAACGAAGCCGAAGAACAAGAACGTCGTGCTAAAGAATTTAAAGAAAAGACGGAATTGTTCATTGGCGCACTGGACGTTGATGAAATGATTGCACACTTGTTGATTACAGAAGGTTTCCGTACCGTCGAAGAAGTCGCATTTGTGGACGCATCTGAATTAGAATCTATCGAAGGGTTCACACCAGAATTGGCGGCCGAATTACAGAAACGTGCGAAAGATTATTTGGACAAGGTTGAACAAGACTATATCGACAATGGTCACAAAATGGGCATGTCGGACGATTTGTTAAAATTCGACTTTATCAAACGTCCAATCATTATGAAGTTGGGTGAAAACGGCATTAAATCTGTCGCTGATTTGGCAGATTTGTCATCTGACGAATTGGTTGAAATCTTGGGCGAAGATACAATGAGTGAACGCCTTGCGGGTCGCGTGATTATGAAAGCGCGTGAAGAAGCATACGGCATAACCCAGGACGAAGAATAAAACAAGGGTAAACAAGTAAAACATTAAAATACGGAGTATTTAATGGCAACACTGACACTTGGAAAATCTGTAACATTGGACGCGGTGCACAGCAAAAAGGGTGATTCCGTTTTTGTTGAACGCCGCCGCCGCATTGTTGCCCCCGGCAGCAAGGAATTGCGCGAAGAACCAACTGCACCGGCACAACCACACAGCGCGGCTGATGAAAAGTTGCGCGCAGTGTTGGAGGCTGCACGTGCCCGCGAAGAAGAACGCAAAGCCAGAGAGGCCGCCGAAGAAGCTGCACGTGCCGCACGTGAGGCTGAAATCGCGCGCGAAGCCGATGAATATGAACAGGTAAAATCCCAGTTGGCTGCACGTGAAAGCGCGGCTGCCGAAGTGCCAGAAATAGAAGAAAAGCCATTTGCTTCTAAAAAACAGGCGCAAAATAATGGCGCACGTAATCATAACTCACGCGAAATTGATGAAGATCGCCCCCAGAAAAACAATCACAATAAAAAAGACTTCAAGAAAACTGGTAAAATCTCTATTCACGACATTGTTATTGGTGGTGATGATGACGATGATGAAATCGGTATTCGTGGTGCAAATCGCCGCCGCAGCGAAGCGTCATTAAAACGTTTTCGTGAAAAAGCGCGCGCGATGTTTAATGCACCGCAAAAGGTTGCACACGAAGTCACACTGGGCGAAACAATTACCGTCAAAGATTTGGCCGCAGCTATGGCTGAAAAGGTTGGTAATGTTATCAAGAAATTAATGGAAATGGGTATGATGGCATCGGTCAACCAATCTATTGATGCCGATACTGCGGAACTGATTGCGGGCGAATTTGGCGCAACTGTTAAACGTGTTGTTGTTAAGCCATATGCCGAACAGTTGGAAAGATTGCCCGATCCAAACAAATTACAATCACGTCCACCAGTTGTGACGGTTGTGGGTCACGTTGACCACGGCAAAACATCACTTTTGGACGCGTTCCGTAATGCAAATGTTGTTGCTGGCGAAGCGGGCGGAATTACCCAGCACGTTTCTGCGTATGAGGTTAAATCACAATCTGGCCAGATGATAACATTTTTGGATACACCGGGTCACGAAACATTTACCGCTATGCGCGCACGTGGTGCACAAATGGCAGACATTGTTATTTTGGTTGTTGCCGCAAATGATTCTATAATGCCCCAAACGATTGAAGCATTAAATCACATTCGCGCGGCGAACGTGCCATTTATCGTTGCGATAAATAAAATCGATTTACCCGAAGCCGACCCAATGCGTGTTAAAACCGACCTTTTACAACAGGAAGTCCAGGTCGAAGATATGGGTGGTGACGTTCAATGTGTTGAAGTATCGGCGAAACAAAAAATCGGTCTTGATAAATTGGAAGAAGCAATTTTATTACAGGCCAGTGTTATGGATTTAAAGGCCGACCCAGAAATGCCGGCGGTCGCCCACGTGGTTGAGGCGAAAATGGAACGTGGCTTGGGTGCGGTTGCAACCGTCTTGGTACGTCAAGGTACATTAAAGATTGGCGATGTGTTCGTTGTTGGCGAAACATTTGGTCGTGTTCGTGGTTTAATCAACTCAAACGGAGAACGTGTTAAATCTGTCCGTCCGGGCCAGCCAGTAATTGTTTTGGGGTTGGATTCGGTACCACAAGCGGGTGACGAATTACACGTTATGGAAACAGAGGCACAAACCAGGGAAGTTGCCGCATATCGTGCACAACAGGCACGTGACAAGGCAAACGCGGTTAAACGCACATCACTGCAAGAATTGTTCGCAAAACGCGACAGCAATAAAAAACTTATATTGCCAATCGTATTGCGTGCCGATGTACAGGGCAGTGTCGAAGCCATCACCGATATGTTGAAAGAAATTAATACTGACAAGGTTGGTGTTGATATCTTGTCATCCGGCGTTGGTCAAATTACCGAAGGTGACATCAGATTGGCGGCGGCATCAAATGCGGTTATCATTGCGTTTAATGTTCGTGCCGATGCGGGTGTACGTGATATGGCACGTAATGCGGGTGTTGATATTCGCTATCACAGTGTCGTCTATCGTATTACCGATGAAATCAAAGAAATCTTGTCTGGTAAATTGGCCCCAGAAAGAAAAGAAAACTTTATCGGTTACGCCGATGTTATCGCACTGTTCACGGTTGGCAAGGGTGTCCGTGTTGCCGGTTGCCGTGTAAGCGAAGGCACAATTAAAAAAGATGCGTTCGTACGATTACTGCGCGACAATGTCGTTATTTACGATGGCAAAATTGGCGAATTACGTCGTGAAAAGAACGAAGTCAAAGAAGTATCCGGTGGCGTTGAATTCGGTATGAGTTTTGAAAAATATAATGACCTGAAGGAAGGCGACCGCGTTGAATGCTATGAAGTCCAAGAAGTAAAAACACAGTTGTAAAAAAAACGCCCGTTTGGGCGTTTTTTTAATCTATAAATTCTTTCAATTCACCGGTGGCGGGGTTATATACACGTGGTTTTCCCTTGTACCCCATAATCGCGTGATGTGATGGAATTAAAAACTCTGGCAATGGTGACGATTCCCCCATTTGAACCTTTGCGTTTAATGCTTTCTGTACTGGTGTTTTATCCAAGAAATATCTTTCTTGGGACGCTTCAATCGGTCGATTGTAATACCCTTGGTATATAATTATTTGTTTACTATCTTCCAGTTTCATAATATCCATTGGCGAATACAATAATTCTGGTGATTTTTCTTCTTTATCTTTACCGTCTGCACCCTTAACCGTTTTAAGTTTTATTTTTTCGCCCATCATATCCGAAAAACGTTTTGCGGTATCTGGGTCGTTTTGACGCATAACAATTTTTGCCGCCGTTGTTGATATAATGGTATCGGCCGCATCTGCGCCATACTTTTCGCGAATCTGGTGGATATCTTGACCGATGATAAGGTATGAAATCTTTTGACCACGTCCAAGGTCCGGTCCCTGAATCACGGCTTGCAATTTCATCATCTTTGGCATTTCGTCCAAAACAAACAATACTGGGTATGGTCCCATTTTTTTACCGTCGTGTTCAGAATCTGGCGCATTTGCCAACAAGAAATTCGACATCAATTCAATAAAGATACCAGTAATTGGGTTTAACGCCTCAGCATCAACCATGTTGATAGACAGGTACACCGAAACAGGTTTAATTTTGCCATCGCGTGGGTCAACCATTCCACGCAGGTCGCTGAAATGAAAATCAGAATGACTTGTACGATTACGCACCGCGGCATTACGGAAAATCGACAAGCCCGCCATAATGGTTGATAAAATTGAACCACGTTCTTTATCTGGTGTATTCGCAAGTTGCGTCAGTTCCAAAATCGCACGATGCGAATATGCATATCGGCGTGCTTCATCAACCGCACCCATAAATACATCTTTTAATGGGTCCGCCATCATAACCATTTGGTCACCGGCACGGCGGCGTTCTTCGATATCTTGGGCAACCGCCAATTCAGCCGCATTTAACCAGTCCAAAATCATTGACAATGATGCTTCTTTACCCACCCAAGCGTCTGGTATGTGTTCCCATGTACCAACATGAACATAGTTTGATTCATTTAATTCGCCACGTTGTAACATTGCCACCGCCGCATATGCATTTGGATCTTCGGTCATAGACAGGTAATAATCGGTCAAAACAGCTGCATCATCTGAATTAAACTCACCTGATTTAAAACGTGCATAGAAATAATCATCGGCCTTGGCACGTTCAATCTTTGACACAATAAAACTGATAAAACCAGACAGCCCCGCACGACCAGTAATTCCCCAGTGTGGATCCTTTGGCGTTTCTTGGACTAAAACATTACAAATCGTGTCTATATACAAATCGCGCTGTTCTGGATTAAATGGTACGTGTTCTGGGGACAACGGATTCCAAGATGGATAGTAAATTCCGCGTTCAGGATCGTCTTGACCCGCCCAGTTCATAATAAACACCGGACCAACAGTTGAACGATATGCTGATGTTTTTTGTTTCAATTCTGGTTTCGGGTCATTGATAATCATTGAAACATTGTCACATTCAACAATAGTCGGGACAACAACACCCGCTGTTTTACCAGTTCCCGGGGGCGCAACGCATAACGCAGACAAAGATTCGTCAAACATCAACGGCATCATTTTGCCCTTGTTCTTGAAATACCCCAAAACCATCATAAAGCCATTGAATAAGCCTTCTTTGTTTTTATGGTCTTGCGCCATTTCTCTGATATCTGCGGCGGTTGCCTTGCGCGAAGATTTTTCGTCCAACTTATCTTTTTCATTTGGGTTAAATTCGGAAACAAGCGTCTTGTCCGCCATAATGTAATACGCGATTATAGGAAGCAATGGCGCCATACACGCCATATCGGTGTACATAACACAGCGCACAACCCACGATGGAATTTCCGCAATTACTGACATACCAAGCGTTGATAACGCATTATGTAAATAAACACTTGTCCACACGGAACTTGCCGGTGACCAACCATACCGCCATACGTGTTCCAGTATGAACGACAGGCCAAACGCAAGCGCACAAACAACCCATACAGCCAAGACCCAGCGCAACTCCCAAAAAACACGCGCCATTGGGATACGTTGGTGTTCCTTGTAAGACGCCGAATTAAAAATATTCAGACCCTTACCTTTGCCACCTGCGGATAAAATCTTGAACTGCCCTGCCATTGTGTTATGATTATATCAGAAAAAAAGCATTTAATAAATCACAATCGCACAGAAAAGATGAAAAACATACCAAGAATTTTTGTCGGTGACAATGTAAAAAGCGGTATGATTATACCGCTTGGCCGTGACACCGCACACTATTTGACACGCGTTATGCGTACCGATGTCGCCATTGTTTTTGGTGGCGGAAACGAATTTAATGCGCGCGTTGATGCAACACAAAAAAATATTATTGTTGGCGAAAATACCAAACGCGCCGACCCATCGGGCGATATAACACTTTACTTTACGCCAATAAAACGCACCGACGATTTGATAAATATGGCGACACAATTGGGTGTAAAAAAATTGGTTCCAGTTATAACCGAACACACAACTGCCCAACACATAAATTGGGAACGCATGAAAAAAATTGCAACCGAGGCCGCCGAACAATCAAACCGCAACAGCGTGCCGGAAATTACCACACCAATAAAATTTAGCGACATCGATTTATCAAAAATTGCATTTGCTGATGAACGCGCCGCTCATGGCGCAACACGCGAATCGCACACAAAAATAAATTCAATTTTAGTCGGACCCGAAGGGGGTTTTTCCGATTCTGAATTTGCGGCATTGGACGCGGCGGGTGCGGTTGGTATATCACTGGGTAAAACAATTTTACGTGCGGAATTGGCCGCCGCAATCGCAATTACAAAGATAACAAAATGAAAACACGTATCGCAAAGTTTATCGCCGAATCTGGAATTGCTTCACGCCGTGCGGCCGAAGATTTAATTGCACGTGGTGCAGTTTCTGTGAATGGTGTAAAAATCGATTCGCCAGTATTCTTTGTCGATTCGAATGATGTTGTTATTGTGAATGGAAAGAAAATAAATACGGAAAAAGAAACAAAACTTTACGCGTTTCACAAACCGATAAACACAATGACAACACGCAGTGATCCCGCAAACCGTAAAACGATTTATGATTGTTTACCTGACGCGTATAAACACCTTAAATACATCGGACGATTGGACTATAAAACGACGGGATTATTATTGCTTACCAACGATGGTGAATTTGCGCGTAAAATGACATTGCCATCAACAAAAATTCCACGCGTGTATATCGCAACAATTTATGGCACTTTATCAAAAATCGATTCGGCGCGCCGTGGCATGACAGTACGTGGAATAAAATATGCACCAATGAAAATTGATGTTATTGATGATAAAAATTTACGCATCGAAATTGTCGAAGGTAAAAAGAATGAAATCCGTATTGTGCTTGGCGCGTGCGGTGCAAACATAAAAAAATTACATCGCATTTCATATGGAAAAATTGAATTAGATAATTTGCCTGTTGGACAAATCCGTGAAATAAAACAGAAAACAATTGACGTGATAAAAAAATCTTTCTAGAATCTTGATATCAGGAAGGGAGAGATTTATGAAAAAACAAACCTCTATCAAAAAGGTAAAACGCGCAAACACCAATGATTCTGTGGCTTTGCACGCGACACCAAAACAAAAAACATCGTACAATCCATGGTCGATGTCGATATATGTTTATTGGTTTATCATCTTGTTTTTCATTGCTGCAACGTTCTATATCCTTGGACGCAGTCATGGTGTGTTGGATCATCGCGTTCCATTAAACGATAATGCCGTTGTCACAGAAGAAGTTTTAATGCAGGCCCCAGATTATTATGAAAGTGGCAAGGCAAAATTAATTGCTGGTGAAATCGAAGACGCAATTGTTGATTTAACGGCCGCAATTGATTCGGGTGAAGCAACCGATGAATTGTTCATCTTGCGTGGTGAAGCATACATGCAATCCGCAAGTTTTGGTAATGCGTTAAATGATTTCAATATGGCAATTGATATGAACCCATCAAGTTCTGTTGCATATTATGATCGTGCATTATTGAACACACGTCTTGATGATTACAATGCCGCACTGAACGATATAAATAATGCGTTGGCGGTACGTGCAACAAATGACCAAGATGTTTTACAATTGCGTGATTTGTACGCAAAACGTGGTCAGTTGAATTTGTGGTTAAAGAATTGGGAGGGCGCAATTGCCGACTATACCAATTCATTGGCCCGCCCAGACGGTGTTGTAAATCCATCTGTATATGCCGAACGTGCCGAAGCATACACCGCAATTGGTGATTACGCGGCCGCAATAAATGATTATTCTGCGGCGGTACGTGTTATATCAGAACAAATCCAGGGCGCAGAAACATCAGCAGAACGTGAATTAATGTCATCAAACGCGATGTCATATTTCGAAAAGTCAGCAGCATTGAATTTGCAACTTGGAAATATGGAAGCGTCACGCAGTGATTTAGAATCTGCGTTAACAATCGCAGCGGCATTAAACGATTCTGAAAGTGTTGAACGCTTACAGGGTTTAATTGCTGATATGAACCAATAAATGTTTATTGAATAAAAAACGCCGGCAGATGCCGGTGTTTTTTTATTAGAAAGTGATTCGCATTCCTGCGGAAATAAATTCTGTTTTGGACGTTACCCCAAGCGATATCCAACCGTCAACATTTTCACTGTATTTATAGCGAAACGATGAAACAACGGTATGATTTAAATAATCATCAACGTCTTTATCCCATATGCCCGTATCGGACAGCATATAAGACAACGAAACATTATATTTCAACAAATCATAACTGACCCCGGTGCCAAGAATAATTCCATCTGAAACAACGCCAATCGGATTTTCGTCATAAATTGCGCGACCCGTCAATGCGAACATAAAACTGTTATACTGAACATTTACAGCCGCGGAAAATTGTGCGCGCCAATCGGCCGTAACATTTGGCGAAAATTGCGATTGCTGGAAATCATCGGGCTTATTCATAAATGAAAAACCGATTGAATATGCAGTTTTCGTTTTACCATCGGGGCGTCTGATTTTTATACCGCCATCAATTGCGAACTTATAATCGTCCGAACCACCCGCAACCGAAAGACCATATTGCACCCCATTGTGTTGCGTTGTCACAACATTTACACGTGGCGCACCGTCACCCGTATCCAGTATTGTATCCGCAATAACCGCGTGACGTGGTTTTATTTCTTTATAAAACATCGGGTTGTCGTTCAGGCGCAATCCACCAACATCGGGTAAACCCAAACCCAATTTTTCAGCAACCGAATCTGTAAGACCTATTTCAAGACGACCAAGATTTTTTACCTGCCACAATGCGAACAAATCATTTATGTATTCGTCGTCGTCAATTGTTTGCTGGTTCAACGAATAAACCATACCCAACTTGTACGTTTCATTTACATCATACGACATTTGTCCACGTAACGACCAATCGCCCATAAACATGGAATTAGCCAACGCGAAATCTGGTTCAATCATACCGAAATTGCCATATCCAGAAATGCGCGCAGAAAAACCATCTTTGCGATATTCAATCGGCTCCGCAAAAGATGCGGTTGTCGTAATAAAGGCCAACAAAGCAAAAATACTTACACGCATAGATTATCCATTGCTTTCTTTCAATATCGCATCACGTAATTTTGCGAAAGCACGTTCTTCGATTTGGCGCACGCGTTCGCGTGAAATACCATATTTTTGTGCCAATGCTTCCAGTGTCCATGCGGGTTCGGTTAAACGGCGCGCACGTAAAATTTCGCGATCACGTTCCGGCAACGCCGCAAGGTGCTTTTTCAATAAATCATAACCACGGCGGTGTGCCTCAATCTTCTCTAAACTGTCCGCAACATTTTCACGATTGTCCGCCATATTAGACAAAATATCTAACGAATCTTCATCGCCACGCATTGGCGCATTTAACGAAACATCACGCGCAGAAATACGTGTTGCCATACGTTTAACATCACCCTCTGGCACGTCCAGGTATTCCGCCACCTGTTTTGTCTGTTCATCGGACATGCTGTTATCCATTATGCCCAACGCACGTTTTGCACGTGCCAGGTTGAAAAATACGCGTTTTTGGTTTGCCGAAGTACCAATTTTCACAATAGACCAATTATTCAAAATTGTCTCATAAATCTCGGCCTTGATCCAAAACATCGCATATGTCGAAAAACGAAAACCTTTTTCGGGGTCAAATTTCTGTAATGCCTGCATCAAACCCATATTACCACTGGCAATCAGTTCGCCCATTGGTACGCCATAATTCTTGAAATCATATGCCACCGACACAACAAGGCGCAAATGACTTGCCACCAATTTTTCCGCCGCAATATTATCGTGATTTTGGACCCAGGCATTTGCGTATTCATATTCCTGTTCCGCGGTCAAAATTGGTATTTTCTGGATTGTTTGGATATATTGCGCCAAGCCGGTTTCATCGCTGACCCCGCGGGCCGCAACCAAACTTGTATTTTGTGTTGCCGGTAAAGCGTTCTTGATTTGCTTTTTCATAATAATTATAGTATAGCAATAAAATAAGATTTATCAAGGGGCACAAACCAACAGGAGATTTTTCAATGGCCACGATATTACAAAGAAACAAAGACTTGAAACCAAAACCAAAAAAGACACGTGAAGAATACGCCCAAGACGCGCTGTATCGTGAGGTTTGGGAAGAAGTCAACAACGACAAAACCACCGCTTTTATTAAAAAATACTATCGTCAAATGTTGGCGGCGGCAATTGCCATTATGATTGCGGTGACGGGGGTCCAGATTGGTATTCGTTCCTATCACGCGCGCCAAATTGCACGTGCGGTAAATTATGAAACCGCGGTTGAAAATGTTGATGCGGACGCATTGGCGGCAATTGGTCAAAATACATCGGGCGCATTGGCTGACTTGGCCATGTTCCAGTCGTATGTTTTAACAAATGATGTCGCCAAAATTGAAAAGTTAGCACGCGATGGCGATACCCGTGATTTTCGTGATTTGGCAAAACTGCACGTTATCGGAATTCGTGGCGATGATATGACCGGGGCAGAGGTTGAAAAATACCTGTCCGATTTAAATACAAAATCATCACCATTTTACTACACCGCTTGTTTGACTATCGCGCAAAAGTATTTGTCCGAAGATAATGTCGAAGTTGCGAACAAATGGTTGGACAAAATTATCGACGATGACGCGGCACCAGCATCTATATCGGCAACCGCGCAAATGTTAAAATAACAAATGCAATTAAACAAAATCGCATTTTTGATGGTGGGATTGGGGCTGCTTGCGGCATGCGACAGCCATGACCCTATTTTACCTGGGACACGTACTTCTATATTTGATACAAGCACCGTTCGCACCGCAGACACAGCGATAAAATCATTACCCGATACCGCATATGAAATGGCGGAAGTAAATTGCCCATATACCCAAGATTCCACAAACACAATCTGGAACGGGGAACGGAAAATCTTTACAGGCTTTCCAACAACAAATTCGGTTAAAAACGATGCAAAACCCGTTTGCAGTGGCAAATTCGTTTATGCGGGACTAACAACAGGTGAACTTATTAAAATCAATCCAAACAGCCGTCAAATCGTCTGGATTGCAGACATTTATCGCCCCAGCAATATGACCGGTGGCGCATCCGTCTTGGACATTGTTGCACCGATTGTAATACGGGGGTCGTATGTTTATGCTGGCGGTTTGGGTGATGCATTTTGCAAAATAAATGCGGGTACAGGCGCGAAAAAATGGTGCGTGGATATCGGTACCGCAAAACCATTTATTATCGCTGGGGACGTGATTTTTGTGGTCGCAACCGACGGTAAATTATACGCCCTGCGCGACAGTGATGGTGCAGCATATTGGAGTGCGGAAATTGAAAAACAAAAAGCCCCAAAATACGAAAACGGAACAATTACCGTCGGCCACGAAAAGTTTGACGGTGTGTCAGGCAAAAAAATCAAATAAAAACACCGGCAAATGCCGGTATTTTTTATTCGTATCTTAAACTGTCAATCGGGTTTAATTTGGCGGCCTTGAATGCAGGCACAACCCCCGATGCCAATCCCACAACAATCGCAACCGCAACCGACAACACAATCGGCCACAACGAAAACGGCACATTATAATGCAATATAAGTCGCCCCACCCCCTGGGCCAGTCCTACGCCCAACGCCAAACCAATCATTGAACCAATAAATGATATTAAAACAGATTCGGACAAAAACTGAATTATTATCTGTTTTTCTTTGGCGCCAATCGCTTTGCGGATTCCTATTTCACGTGTGCGTTCCGCAACAGATACCAACATCATATTCATAATACCAATTGCCCCAACCAAAAGCGACACCGCCGCAATCGCAATAAGCAACATTTTCATATATCCCGTCACCACCGACATTGTTTCCATTATTTGTTTCATATCCATAATTTGGAAATCGTCTTCATCATTGGGTTTAAGTCTGTGTCTGGTGCGCAACAATAATCTTATTTCATCTATTACAAATTCATTGTCTGCGTCTGGATATAATTTCAGAACAATCATTTGCACCGAATTTGGAAAGCGACTGCCCTGGATACGTTTTCGCAGTGTTGTTATCGGAATCAAAATCATATTATCCATTGACCCCATTGCAGAATCTCCCTTGGCACGCGTCACACCAATAACCGTCAGCGGTATATTTTGCACACGAATTATTTCACCAATCGGGTTTTCGGGCATTTCTAATTCTGTCAAAACTTCGGGACCAATTACTGCGTATGTTGATGCGTTGCGTACGGCAAACTGATTGAAAAACGTGCCCATATCTAATTCAACATTTTGCACAGTTGTATATTCGGGATACACCCCCATAAGTGATGTTGTATGATTTTTGTTTCCATATATCGCCTGGGCGCCGGTGGTTTGGACGGGGCTTGCCGCCATAACCCCCGGCAGTTGTGCAATTGTTTCTGCATCCATGGTGGTCAGTGTTTGCAGGTTTCCCGTACGCACACCGCCCATACGTGCAACACCAGCACGTATCATAATCGTACTTGTTCCCAGTGCTGAAAACTGATTGCTTATTTCGTTTTCAACTGTTTCACCAACGGCAACCATTATGACAACCGCCATAACACCAATGACGATACCCAGTACCGTTAAAAAAGAACGAATTTTATTTCCACTTATTGAAACCCAAGATTCTTTCAATATATCGCCAAATGTCATATTACCCACCCACAACATGACAATTTATAGCATAAAAAATCCCCACTTTCGTGGGGATTGAAATCTTATTACCGCATTGGACCGCCGGGTCGTCCACCCATACCACCACGATTATTTACACTTGAACGATTTTGTGATTTTGCACCAATTTTACCGACAACAATTTTGTCGCCCGCCTGGATATCGTCTGAAATAATTTCTGTTTCGGTTGCGGTTACCAAACCCTTTGTATATGGGACAAAACTAACCTTGCCATCACGCAAAATCGCGACGTGTGTTGCCGGTGTTGCGCCATCTGTTTCCACCCCCAAATTATCAAACGAACGCACCAAGAACGCAGAGTTTTGCGTCTTATAAATATCAAACTTTTCATCAACAACAATTGTGACAAACGCGGTCATACCCGGCATCAAAGACAAATCGGCATTATTAACATCTATTACCACTGTGTACACAACAACATTTGATGTCGTTGTTGGCGAAAGACGAATTTGATGCACGCGCCCCTCAAAAGTTTTTGTTGGGTATGCATCAACGGTAAACGTGACCTTTTGCCCCTCTTTTATCACACCAATGTCGGCTTCGGATACCGATGTTTCAATTTGCATTTTGGTTAAATCTTCGGCAATTTCGAACAAGTCGGGTGTTTGGAAAGATGCCGCAACCGTTTGTCCAACATCAACCTTGCGCGAAATGACGGTACCGTCAACCGGCGATGTGATTGTCGCATAGCCCAAATTAGTCTTGGAACGTTCATATTGTGAATTCATACGAACGACTTCTTGTTCTGCCTGTTCGTATGTAGTTTGTGATTGTTCCATTTCAGCGCGTGATATAAACCCTTCGTTATATAAAATCTTGTTGCGTTCATATTCGCTTTTTGCGTAATTACGTTTTGATTGCGAACTGTTTAATGATGCTTCGGCTTCACGTACTTGGGCCTGTAAAACAGACGGTTCAATGGTCAGCAAAACATCACCCTTGTTCACGTGCGAATTATAATCAACATAAATGTTGTCGATTGTGCCGGACACCTGGGAACCGACGTTCACAGTATTTACCGGTTGAATTTCACCGGTCGCACTTACAATCTGACGCAGATTGCCATAAGTAATTTCAACCGTAGAATACGATTCTTTTTGCGCCTTTTTCGCACCGCCCGAAAACACGTTTATACCAACGGCGATAATCGCGATTAAAACAATCCACCATTTTTTGCGCCATATCCAGCGCAATGCGCGTCGCACAAAAGAAGGTCCAGATTCTTTAACAATCGTTTTCTGTTGTTTTGCCATTATTCATTCCCCTGCTTTTCAAGTCCAACACTTATATCACCAATTGCCAGCGCAACCGCCGCACGTTTGATATACAAATCATATTTCGCCGCATTGTTTTGCTTTTGCGCAGTCAACAATTCCGATTGTGATGTTTGCCAATCAAGCATTGTTGCACGTCCAACCTTGTACATACCACTTGTCACGCGCTCCGATTCGGTTGCGGACTTTAACAATGTTTCGGTTTGTTTCAACACCGTCTGGGCGGTTTTATAATTTTGATATGCGGTGAACACGTCCATCATCGCTTCGTTTGTGGTATTCCGTTCTTGCTCTTTGGCGCGTTCATACGATGCCGATGCCGCACGCACACCATACATATTGGCAAAACCCGCAAATATTGGCATAGACGCCCGAATAGAAATATTACCGTCCACATTTTCGGATTTTGGGCTGTATGCATCAGCCAATTCATTACCACCCAAACCGATACCAGCAGATAATTTAATAGATGGCAGATTACTTAAAAACGAAGAATTACGTTTATGCCATGCTGCATCTTTGTTTGCCGTTGCGCGCAACAAATCTGGTCGCTTTTTTTGTGCGATTTCGATTAACTCATCTATGCTTTTCATTTCGGCATCACTGCCAAACTCGGATCCCATATCTGCGATTGTTATTTCCTGATTTGCTGGGAAAGACAGTTTGGTAAGTAATTTCCCCTTGGCTATTTCACGATTGTTTTTTGCACGCTCCAGGTCTAAATCACGACTTGCCAATGTGGTTTCCGCCTTTAACACATCAGCGCGTGCCACCGAGCCCGCCGAAAACTTCTTTTTCGCGGTATCGTGCGCGGTTTTCGCCACAGTCTGCGCAGAAATCGCCGTTTTAACATCCGCGTCCGCGTTTAATAATTCATAGTATGCACCGACAACCGAATACACAAAGTTTTGGATTGTTTCATCATAGTCAAAACCCGCCGCACGATATGTCGCCAATGTTTCCGCCATATCCGATGTACGTTTACCAAAATCAAACAGCAAATAAGAAGCCGAAAGCGATGCGCTGTAATTCCAGTCTTTCCAATCTTTGTTTTCATAATTTTTGCCGACACCCGCAGAAAATTCGACATTTGGTAAATATGTGTGATATGCCGCATCTTTATTGAATTTCTGGGCGCGCAACGCCGCGTGTGCCGCCGCCGTTTGTGGATTGCGACAAAGCCCCAAATCAACCACATTTTGCAGGGATAAAACGCCGTCTGGAACAGCCTTTAATTCAGCACAATCATCGGCTGCAAAAGCCGCAATCGGTAAAAAAGCGCATAAAACGAGCAGGTTTTTCATAAAACTCTCTCTTTATCCCCTGTTATGAGAGTCAATATAGCAATTTTTATGTTGAATTACAAATATTTTTTGTCTAGGATTCAAGGGCAAAATAAATGGCCAGATGGCAGAGTGGTTATGCAGAGGACTGCAAATCCTTGTATGCCGGTTCGATTCCGACTCTGGCCTCCAAATTTTATTATGATAAAGAAACTTTGCCTTACCGATTTTCGTAATCACACAATGTGTAAAATTGAAACACATGGTTGTAATAATGTGATTATCACGGGTCCCAACGGCGCCGGCAAAACAGCAATCTTGGAAGCATTATCAATTTTATCGGGCGACCGCGGAATGCGTGGTGCGCAATATGTTGATGTTGCGCGTTTTGATGGCAACGGTGGTTTTTCGGTATTTGCGGTATTGGACGATGACACCGAAATGTCTGTGGCATTTAATTCGGGCGACACAAACCGTCATGGCAATATTGACGGCGACACCGCAACATTGGTTGAATTGTCATCGCGGTTGCCGATGGTTTGGATAACCCCGCGCGAAGACAGATTGTTTGTTGATGCCGCGTCCGAACGCCGTGCGTTTTTTGACCGCTTGGTTGCAAGTTTTGATTCAAACCATTCGGGGCGCGTTGCGCGATTTACAAAATTACTTTCCGAACGCGCAATCGCATTAAAGTCGGGGCGCGATATGCGTTGGGTTGACGCACTGGACGATCAAATCGCCGGCGTGGCAACCGCAATTGCAGCCGCCCGCATTCAATATGCCGGCGAATTAAATTATTTTTTACAAAACGCCGCAATTTCTGTGTCGGGAATGCTGGAACAAATGCTGATTGATGGACGTTCATCGGGCGATACCGAACGCGCCTATCGCGAATATTTGGGTGGCGCGCGTGAAATTGTTGCCGATAAAATGGTTGTTGATGGGGTCCATAAATCAGACTTTGGCGTGTTTAACAAACAATTAAACCTGCCCGCAAATTTAACCAGTACTGGCCAGCAAAAAACAATGCTTTTGGAAATAATATTGGCGCACGCAAAATTGTTACACGCACGCACAAACAATCGCCCAATAATCTTGCTGGACGAAGCTGCCGCACACTTGGATAAATCCGCACGTGATAAATTGTTTGCGGAACTGGGCGAATCAGAAGCCCAGGTTTGGGCAACCGGAATTGATGTTGAAGTTTTTACCGATGTACCAAATGCCGTATTTGTTTCTTGCAAGGACGGCGAAATAAGTAATATAGTGGTAAACGGACAGGAATAAAAATGGCAAAGATAAATTACCAGGAATTATTAGACAACGCATTAAAATCGGTCGTCAAAGACGCATTGGTGTATGCCCAGGTAAATGGGTTGGGCGATGGGACACACTTTTTTATAACATTCAAGACACGCGACCCAGGCGTTGTTTTACCAGACTTTTTGCGTATGCGCTATCCGGACGTAATGACCATTGTTTTACAGTATTCGTATAACAACTTGAACGTATCGGACCGCGAATTTGGTGTACAATTGACATTTGACGGACGTCCGTTCTTTATCCGCGTACCATTTTCCGCGTTGGTTGAGTTCAAAGATCCATCAACAGACTTTATGTTATCATTTCATCATAAATCTGCACCGGCGGCGGCCGATAACGATATGGAATTACCGCTGGACGAAAAACCGGGCACGGTTCCAGACGACAAACGCATCGTATCCCTGGACGAATTTCGGAAAAAGAAAAACGTATAAAAAAACACTGGCAATCGCCGGTATTTTTATAACTTCATTTTACTGCACATATCACGCAACACTGGCACATCAACACCGATGCGTGCGGCACGCGCGATTAAACCGCGTAATGCGGAAATCCCCTCAACCGTACCAATTGCTTCTTCGCCACGTGCGATTGCCATACCGCCGGAAAAATTGCGGCTTGTTTCCGATGTCGCAGACAGGAATAAATCACCAATGCCGCACAGACCCAAAAACGTTTCAGATTTTGCGCCCGATGCACAACCCATTTTAACAATTTCGCCCCATGTGCGTGTGAATATCATTGCGCGTTCGTTTTCACCCGCCGCTGCAACCAAGTTATATCCACATATCAACGCAACCGCGTTTTTACCAACGCCACAATATTCGGCACCGATAACATCATCACTGTCATCAAGATATAATTTATTCAAGATTTCATGCCCCACCGCGCGCGCTTTTGCGTTCGCCGCCAATGTAGAGCCCGTTGGAACACCACGCGCAACTTCGGCCGCGAACTGCGGGCCCGACAGCACACCATAATCGCTACATGCCGGTATTACGTCTTGTAAAATCTCGGACATAAATGCACATGTTTCTGGTTCGGCACCCTTGGTACAAATGATTATCGGCTGACCATTATAAAACGTACGCGCATTCGTCATTGTGTCACGGAAAAATGCCGCCGGTGTCACAACCAACCACGCGTCCATGTCAACCATTTCTGCCATATCACGCGTTATGCGCAAATTCCCCGGCATATCAACACCATCAAACGATTTATATTCACCATCAAAGGACCATAATACAACGTCCGAACCGCCACGCGCGGCGACAATACCCAATGCGGTTCCCCATGCGCCCGCACCAATTACACCAACTTTCATTTCAACTTCCTTACCTTTTTTTCAATTTGCGGGACAATCACCAATCCATCTTCTGATAAATCAATCGCCCGCATATATGCATCGCGCGCCAATTTCGTATTTCCGCCACGCGAATACAAATCACCCAAAAATTCAAACAACGATGAACATTCTTTGGCAACCTCCCCTACCCGTTCAACCAATTCCAGTGCTGCATCGTCACCTTCACGTACTGCAATCGCGCGCGCCAACACCTCCCACGCGCACACGTTTGACATATTAAGCCGAACCAACGTCATACCATAGTCGTAAGCCGTTTCTAATTCACGATTTTGTGCCGACCATATTTTCGACTGGATCGACAAAATATCTTCATCTATGCCCAAAACATCAGATGCCGCGTGAATGTCCGATTGCGCCGCATTTAAATCACCAAAAACAAAATTGATTTGCGCCCTATTCTTTAATAAAAATGCGTGCGATGCGTCGGACAGTTTCTCATTGTCCATTGCACGATTAACCGTCTTTAATGCCGAACTTTTATCACCATGTGCAATATAGTACGCCAACACACGACTCATTGCTGGCACAAACGATGGGTGTGTATGTAAAATCTGGCGCAATTTTGTTATATCATTTGTCTTTTCAGAATCACGCAATGTCACAAATAAATAAAACGGGCTGTCTTTACTTATTTTATCGAAATATGGTTTATAGTCGCCATTATTGTTAAATAAAAACTGACCAATATAATAATTTATCGCGTCCATATTACCAGTGTCACCACTTATAATCTGGGCAAAACGCAACAGCAATACCGACAAGTCAGAATACATCATAACTTGTGTGTGCGAAACATTCTGAATTAAACTGAACGCTAATGCGTTTTTATAGCCAGAAAACACGGACCAATCGGGGATATTATCATAGTCCAACATAAACATTCCGCCCGGCCGTGCAGCAAAATCTTCACGTAAAATATCCGCATCTTCGATATAGTCGTAATGTAAATAGAAAGACATTAAATACAAGTAATCGTTTATGTTCATAAAATCGACATGAACATCGGCAAACTCTTTTTCAGCCTTTTCTATATCACCATTTTCAGCATATATCATGCCACGGGCAAAAGCCTTCCATGATTCATTTGTTGACAATGAATCGACAAATTTTATAGCCTCGGTCCGATGCTTTATCGCGGCCGATGAAATTATACGCAACGGCGCAATAAATGCAGAATCATCTTTCTTGTGTCGTGAATATATTTTTTCCCAATCACCCTGCTCTGCAAGATACGCGTCGTATATAAGGCGTGATGGTGTACCACTTTCTTTTTCAAGTTCTTTGACCCCATCGGGCAAACGACCACTTAAAAAATCGGCCATCATACGCGTGTTTTTTACAACCTTGGCATCAATATCCGCCAACGAAGCACTGTATGCCGAAGCAGCATCAAAATCATTTACATAAATTGCGTGTTGCGCCGCCAAAAACGCACCAGAATGCGTTTCCGGAATTGCTTTAAATTGTTCGGTCGCCGACATCTTTAAACCAGACCGATAGCCAACGGCGAAACAAACAAGCGTTGCAAGACAAATAAATAAAGTTTCTGTTTTTTTCATAAAACCTATGGTACAATAATGTTTATGAATAATAAAGCCAAATTTAATCGTTATGCCGAAATTTTGCGCGATTGGTCCACGCGCATAAATCTTGTCGCGCCCAGCACGTTATCGGACATCGAAACACGCCATTTTGCCGATTCGGCCCAACTTGCCGATGTATTACCAAAAAACGTCCAAATCGTTGACATGGGCAGTGGTGCCGGCTTTCCAGGCGTTGTACTGGCAATTTTGGGTTGGAATGTCACATGTGTTGAATCAATTGGTAAAAAAGCATCGTTTCTGAACACAGTAAAAGAAGAATTGAACCTTGTAAACCTGACGATATATCACGGTCGTTTGGAAGATTTTATAAAGCAAATGCCGGCCGATTCGTCAAACACCGTATTCACCGCACGTGCTTTTGCGCCATTAATTAAGATTTTAGACTATACACGAACAAAAAATTGCCGGCTTTTTTTACTAAAAGGCCGGGAAATCGAATCGGAAATTACAACAGCAAAACAAAAATACAAATTCAAATACGAACTTGTACCATCAAAAACCGGTGACGGATTTATAATTATTATTAAAAAAGACCGGTAATTTCACATGAAATAACTTATAACAGTTTGATTTTACATAATTTTCAATAAAAATATTTTTATTTCATATGAAATAAGAAACAGTATATTGTTTTTACGATATTTTTGTGTTTCATTTCACACTTTACTTTAATTATCTTGACCCAAAATGCCGTTTAAGATAATATGATGTAAAAATGGTGGAACAAAAATGACACAAATAATCGCTTTTGCAAATCAAAAAGGCGGTGTTGGAAAAACAACAACCGCTGTAAATATTGGTGCATCGCTTGCAACTATTGGTCGCCGTGTCTTATTGGTTGATCTGGATTCCCAGGGAAATGCTGGAACGGGACTTGGTTTTGTGCGTACCGCACATCGTCAAAGCATTTATGATGTATTAATGGGATTGTCGCCGGTTGCCGAAAACATTTTAACAACCGCCGTACCAAACATGCATATCTTGCCATCATCAATGCAACTGGCCGATGCCGAAGTAGAATTGATAGACATGGAACGCCGCGAATATCGGTTACGTGACGCATTGGCACAAATTGCGCCATACTATGATTATATTTTGCTTGATTGTCCGCCGGCACTTGGGTTTATAACAATAAACGCACTTGTTGCGTCAAACTATGTAATTATACCAATGCAGTGCGAATTCTATGCGCTTGAAGGTATTACCCACATGATGAATTCAATTCGCGAAATCAACACAAAGTGGAATCCGGAATTGGAAATCTTGGGCATATTGCTTACTATGTACACCAAACAATATGGAATGACACATTCTGTTGAAGACGACGTCCGGAAAAAGTTTGGCGATTTAGTATTCAAGACCGTTGTTCCGCGTAATGTTCGTGTATCAGAGGCACCAAGCCACGGAAAACCGGCATTGTTCTATGATTTCAATTCGTCCGGTGCCCAGGCATATTTACGTGTCGCAACCGAAGTAATAACAAAAACAGAGCAGGGGGCATAAAATGGCAAAATTTGGTCTTGGGCGTGGTCTTGACGATTTAGAAAAAGAAATTGGCGATGTGCCAAATATGTCTATATTGACGGGCGCCGAACGTGTCGTTGTTCGTAAAATACCACTTTCACAAATTGGCGCGAACCCAAATCAGCCACGAAAAACTTTTTCAGATGATGAATTGTCTGATTTGGCGGCATCAATTCGCGAAAAGGGTGTGATTACACCAATTCTTTTGCGCAGTGTGGCCGGCAAGCCTTATATGTATGAAATTGTTGCTGGTGAACGCCGTTTTCGCGCAAGTAAATTAGCGGGCAAAACAGATATACCGGCAATAATAAAAACAATAACAAACGAAAACGCAATGGAAATTGCGTTGATTGAAAACGTTCAGCGCGAAAACCTGAATCCAATAGAAGAAGCAAACGCATATAAAAACCTTATGGAACAATGTCATTATGAATTGGCCGATGTTGTGCGTTTAATTGGTAAATCGGAAAGTTATATTCGTAATTCAATTCGTTTAACAGAATTACCAGCGTCTGTTCAAAAAATGGTCCAAGATGGCGATATCTCTGCTTCACATGCGCGTACAATTGTTGTTGCCGATGATCCAGAAAAGTTGGCACACGAAATAAAAGATAAAAAGTTATCTGTGGCCGCAACAGATAAATTGGTACATACAACCAAACGTTCTGCAAAAAGTCGGACATACGTGTCACACACAATCGATTCAAAAACATTGAAATCAATGGAGCAGGGCATATCCACCGCAATAGGTGCGCCCGTAAAAATTATCGAAAAGCGGGGTGGGGCGGGCCAGATAGTATTATCATTCGCATCGCGTAATGAACTGCATGAACTGGTTAAAAAACTTATCCAAAAGTAAGCATAAAAAATACAAAAAAAACACCGGCAAAAGCCGGTGTTTTTATACAATTAAATAATTATTTAACTGTTGTTGTCGCGTTACGGTTCCATTTCCAAACTTTTTCGCCGGTACCTTGAACCAATGGACGTTCTTTACCATACGAAATTGTGGAAATACGTTTTCCGCTAACACCATCTTTGACGATGACGTTCTTGGCCGCGTTTGCACGACGTGCACCCAATGCCAAGTTGTATTCTGTTGAACCGCGTTCGTCGCAATTACCAGCAATCTGGATTTTGACGTTTTCGTGATTCTTCATATACAAAGCCTGACCCAACAAGTTTGTGCGTGCTTCATCAGTGATTTCCGATGAATTGAACGCAAAGAACACGCGCTGATCATTCAAATCAGCAGGTTCTGTGATTTTTGATGAACCGCCGCAAGCCGCCAAGATAGCAGCAACGCCAGCCAACATAGCAAAGTTTTTGATTTTCATGAAAATACTCCCTTGAGTTTTTGTTACTCGTGTTATACTTTATAACAACACAGCGTAAAAAGCAAGGAAAAACAAACAAAATGGAACGCGAAGTACTGAAAGATTTAATATTGGCTGGGGTTCAATGGGAAATAAACGAAACGCCCAACATGCCAACATGCGCAAGTTTAACCCCCGTACAGACAAATCAAACCAAATCACACACCACAACAATTGTCCCACCGATTGCGCCAGTGCAAACAATTTCACAATCAACCGTTGTCGCGATGGCGGCGCGCCCAAATGATATTGATTCGTTGTGCCGTATGATTAGTGAATTTAACCACCCTTTGCGCCGTGGTGCCACAAATGTCGTTTTGCCACATATTGCACCCAAACCAAATGGCGTTGTGATTATAACAGATATGCCTGGCGCGGACGATGATGCATCCGGTATCGTGCTTTCGGGGGCGGCGGGTGAAACAATTGATAAAATGTTGGCGGCAATTGAAATGTCGCGCAATTCGGTGTCTATTGTTCCAATGCTGTTTTGGCGCACCCCGGGTGGACGTACACCAACCGCCCAAGAATTAGAATTAGCGCGACCTTTTGTAAATCGAACACTGGAAATGCTGAACCCGCGCGTGATATTAACACTTGGCACATTACCCGCAGATGCGTTTGGTAATGTCCAATTGGCCAAGGCTCACGGTGTGCCGGTGGATACATCATATGGCGCAAAACTTGTTCCGATATATCACCCAAATTATTTGGCATTAAAACCATCTGTGAAACGCGATGTATGGAACGCATTACAAAATATACAAAATTTGTTGAAAACAGTACAAAAATAATCAATAATCATATTCATAATAATAAAAGGAGCCTAAAATTAAACCTGCTTTTAATCATGACAATCGTCGGGACATGGGTCCACGTATGAATAACCGGATTTTTGCCAAATCTGTCCAGGTAATCACCGCTGACGGCAAAAACCTTGGGGTTATGCCAACCGAACAAGCATTACAAATCGCATCTGATGATGGCTTGGACTTGGTTGAAATCAATGCCACAAACGTTCCACCAATTGTAAAAATTATGGACTATGGCAAATTCAAGTATGATCAGAAAAAGCGCGCAAGCGAGGCTCGTAAAAATCAAAAAAATATCGAACTGAAAGAAGTATGGGTAAAACCATTTATCGAAGAAAACGATTTGAACATCAAAATGAAAAAGGTGTTTGAATTCTTGGATAATGGGAACAAGGTTAAAATCGCCGTTATGACCCATGGAAATAAAAAAGTTCTGGCGCGTGGCAAAGATGCAATTCCAGAATTATTTGCACGTATTTTGGAAATCGTAAATGGACGTGCGACACTGGAATCAAAATCAAAGCCAGACGAACGTACAAAATCAATTATTATTGCGCCTGCAAAATAATGAAATAAACCGGACGAAATGTCCGGTTTTTTAATCAAATGGATTTTCCGATTTTTTATATTCAATTATAATTGGCAATCTTTCCCATTTTAATGCGCCCGCAATTCCGCGCCGCAAATAGCGTGTATAAGATTCTGGAATATCAGACGCACCACCAACATTTATCGCGATTCGCATTGGGTGGTGCCCAACCTGGCGCGCAAACTTTATTTTCATTGGACGTTTCAAGCGCGACATTGGTGGCTGGCGTTCCGCAACCAATTTTTCAACGATGCGATTTAATAAACTTGTTGGCACAGTGGCATTTGCCAAATCATATTGTTCATAAACGCGTTTGAACATATTTTGTACACCCGTACCCGTTTCCGCAGAAATTGCCAAAATTAGCGGTTTTATAATCTGGTGGAAGGAGTTTGTAAATTGATGCTTTAACTTTAATAACTTGTCATCACGTAATTCTGGTTCGACCAAATCCCATTTATTCAACGCGACGCATAAAATTTTACCGGCATCATATACACGCCCTGCAATCCCTAGTGCCTGATTTTCAATATCACGTGTGGCATCAACCATTAAAATAACAACATCGGCCTTGTCAATTGCGTCCAGTGACTTCAATGCTGATAACGTTTCCACGTCGTCAGTCACCCCCGCTTTACGTCGCAAACCCGCCGTATCCATCAAAACAATATCGCGGCCATAAAATGTCGTTGGTATTTTGACCGTATCACGCGTAATACCAGGTGCATCTTCGACAATTTGCCGTTTTTCGCCCAGAACACGATTTACAAAAGTCGACTTACCAACATTTGGTTGGCCCAAAACCGCGATTTTTATGCGTTCGGAATCACCGGTGTTTGCCGGCTTTTTTTCGTCTTTTTCGCCCGCAATTTTATCCATAAATTCATATATCGAATCGAAACCACGTTTATGTTCCGCAGAAACCAAAACCGGTTCACCAAACCCCAATTTATAAAAATCATTTATATCCGCCAGGCGTGCCGCCGATTCGGCCTTATTCACTAATAACAAAACAGGTGCCTTGGTTTTACGATGTACCGTACGCGACCAATCAAGGTCTTCATTTGTTATACCAACGCGCCCATCAACGACAAATAATACAGCATCGGCCGTTGCAATCGCGCCAATTGCCATATCGGTCGAATCGTGCGCAATTCCGGTCTTGGCATTTTCAAGTCCCGCCGTATCAGTTATTTCATAATCACGATTTTGGACGATACCAGAAACACAGTCGCGCGTAACACCCGGCCGGTCGTGAACCAGCGCATCACGCGTATTTGTCAGTCCATTAAACAAAGTCGACTTACCCGTATTGGGCCGTCCTGCTATTACTATTTTCATATCATTTTCTCGTTGCTTTTTTGCAATTATAAAGCAAAAATATAAATAATCAAACAAAGGAAGCAACCACATGAAGAAAAAGACCACAACAACACGTCAAAATCACTTTTGGGACATCATCGTCAATCCAAAGCGTTACTTTACGAAAATCGTTGCGGACGGTAATTTGGACGAATCCATGTTCAAGGCGTTTATCTATGGCCTTATTGGTGGGTGTTTGGTGTTGGGTATTCGTTTGTTGGGTGGCGCAACAATAACGATTGGCGCGGTATTTACTGCAATTGTTATTATGCCGGTTTTGGCGGTTGCATTGCTGTTTGTTTGTGGTGGACTGCTTATGCTGGTATCTGAAATAACCGGTGGTGAACGTGATTGGGAAATCGCGATTAAGGGGTTGGCATCAATTATGTTCATTTATCCAACAATCTTGGTGTTAAACGCGTTGGCATTTAACTGCACGACTCTTTGGATAATCAGTATGCTGTGCGATACCTATTTAATGTTCCTTTTTTACAACATTGGCGTATATTGTATGCGTGGCAAAAAGTCCAATGTTATATTGGTTGTCGCGATGTTGGGACTGTTTATGGCAACGGTGTACATGACCAACTATCGTATCGGCTGGTTTATGCTTAAAAATGCCAGTGCAGCCTTGGCTTGTTTGATATAAAAAACCAACGATTTTATTTGCAAACATTGAAATATGCTTTATAATCGCTTTCGGCGGGGGGTAAATTGTTCCTTTTTGTGCTTAGACCAGAGTACAAAAACGAATGATTTTTCTCCGTCACAAGAACTTACAAATAATGAATAAATTAACAAAAATACAGGAGTAAACGATATGTTATTCGGTTTATTAAATAAAGACGGAAAAACACATTTGAATAATCCAGTCGTGGTTGAGGTCCAATATGGTGACGAAACACTGCGTTTGGAAACAGGCCGTATGGCGAAACAGGCAAACGGCGCGGTTTTGGCAACAATGGGTGGAACAATGGTTTTGGCAACTGTGTGTGCCGAAAAGACCGCTGTTGAGGGCCAAGATTTCTTTCCATTGACCGTTGATTATCAAGAAAAATTTGCCTCTGCTGGACGTATTCCGGGTTCACGCGACAGACGCGAAGGCAAGGCATCAACATCGGAAACATTGATTGCGCGTTTAATCGATCGTCCAATTCGTCCTTTGTTCCCAGAAACATTCAAGAACAAGGTTCAGATTATCGCACAAACATTTTCATACGATAAAAAGAATCAACCAGACATCGTTGCAATGATTGCGTCAAGCGCGGCATTGGCTTTGTCGGGCGTTCCATTTGCGGGCCCAATTGGTGCGGCACGTGTTGGTTATGCTGATGGCAAATACATTTTGAACCCATCGAAAAAAGCAACCGAAGAATCTGAAATGGATTTGGTTGTTGCTGCAACCAAAGACGGTGTTTTGATGGTTGAATCTGAAATTGGTGAATTAGATGAAGCAACAACGTTGGGTGCGGTTAAATTTGGTTTTGACGCACAACAAACTGTTATTGCAGCAATCAACGAATTGACCGAAAAGGCGGGTAAAGAACGCTGGGCAACACCTGAAAAGTCCGCAGAATATGTTGCAATGGAAAAAGATTTCGAACAATATGCGGGACAAATCGAAGAAGCCTTGCAAATCAAAGAAAAATTGACTCGTTTGGAAACATTGGCGAATATTCATGCGTTGGCTAAAACACGTATCCCAGAATTGTTCCCAGAAACAACAACTGCAACATCAACATTGGAATCGGCCGCCGATGAAATTATCGAAGGTATTACTGCACGTATTATGCGTGGTAACATCTTGGCTGGCAAACCACGTATTGATGGACGTGATACAAAAACAGTTCGTCCAATTGAAATTGAATTGGGCGTTTTGCCACGCGCACACGGTTCTGCGTTGTTCACACGTGGTGAAACCCAGGCTTTGGTTTCATTGACATTGGGTGGCAGCAAAGATGCATTACCAATCGAAAGTTTGGACGGAACCGAAGAACGCGACTTTATTTTGAACTATAACTTCCCAGGTTATTCTGTTGGTGAAGCCAAGGGTTTAAAATCGCCTGGTCGTCGTGAATTGGGTCATGGTAATTTGGCATGGCGTGCATTGCACCCAATGGTGCCAAGCCGTGAAAAGTTTGATTACGTTATCCGCGTTGTATCGGATATTTTGGAATCAAATGGTTCGTCATCAATGGCAACAACATGCGGTGCAACACTCGCTATGATGGACGGTGGCGTACCACTTACACGTCCGGTTGCTGGTATCGCAATGGGCCTTATCAAAGAAGGTGACGACTATGCGATTTTGACCGATATTTTGGGTGACGAAGATCACTTGGGCGACATGGATTTCAAGGTAACCGGTACCGATCGTGGTATTACCGCGTTACAGATGGATATTAAAATCACATCCATTACATTTGAAATCATGGAACACGCTTTGGCCCAGGCAAAAGACGGACGTATGCACATCTTGGGTAAAATTGAAAAAGCGATTAAGGCACCACGTAAAAACGTGTCTGAATTCGCACCCCAGGCATACACAATGAAAATCAATCCAGACAAAGTCCGTGATGTTATCGGCAAGGGTGGCTCGGTTATCCAGGCATTGACCCGCGATACAAACACAACAATTGATTTGGACGATGATGGCAATGTTAAAATCATGGCAACAACCCGTGAAGATGCTGATGCCGCAATCGCACGTATCAAAGACATTGTTGCAGAACCCGAAGTTGGTGAAATCTATGAAGGTGTCGTATCGGGCATCAAAGACTTTGGTTTGTTCGTGAAAATCTTGAACGGTTTTGAATCAATGGTTCACATTTCGGAAATCACTGGTGAACGCATTGCAAAAATCGAAGATACCAAAATCAAAGAAGGCGACAAAGTATTTGTAAAATATCTTGGCGCTGACAAACGTGGCAAAACACGTATGTCGATGGTTGGTATCGATCAAAAGACCGGTAAAGAAAAATAAGTAAATAAAATTGTGCCTTGGTTTTTATCAAGGCACAATTAAACTAAAAAAGCGGGGTATCAAAATGGAAAATCGTATCAATTGGTCCGACCAAGATTGGGCAAAACACTTGGGTATCGAAGTCAAAGATTTGCCACGTGTGCGTAATTTTGTGAATGATAATTATGATGTGACAACTGTACGCAACCAAATAACAAACAAATATTCTGTTGCGTTGTATAAATATCATAAATCACCATCTGGATTCAAAACATTGCAACTTATGGCGACAGCAAGCAAAGAATTCACAGAATCTGCCCAAGCGATAAAATTTGCAAACGAAAACTTTTTATCCACACTGGAAATGGACGATAACTGGGCAAAATCGGTAAACATGCCAAAACGTGCGCTTCAATTGTTATCTATAAGGGAGAGATAAGAATGGAAATGCAAGATTTAATGGTCCAGGCCCAGCAATTACAATCTAAGGTTGCCGCGGCCCAGGAACAATTGGCAAAAACGACTGTGCGTGGTATTGCATCGGGCGGTGCATGCATTGTTGAAATGACGGGCAAATATGATTTTCTGTCGATTAAATTACGCGAAGATATATCGGCGCGCAATTCTGATGAAATCGCGGATATCGTTTTGGCCGCATTAAAAGATGCCAAGGCCAAGGCTGACGCGATTATCGATGATGTTATGGGCGCAGCAACCGCCGGCATGCCATTACCAGAATAAATTTTATTTGTGGGGGATAATATGGAAGAAAATAAATTATCATTTGAAGAAGCATACAAACAACTTTCCGAACTTGTTAAAAAAATGGAATCGGGCGAATTGTCTTTGGCTGATTCTGTTGCCGCATATGAACAGGGAATTAAACTGAAAGCATATTGCGAACAAATGCTGAAAGAAGCAGAATTGAAAATAGAAACATTGAAAGTTTCATCACAACAATAACGGAAAAATTCAGTGGCCGAAAAAAATAAATTATCGCCCGTAATGCAACAGTACGTTGACATGAAATCGGAAAATCCCGATGCTCTGTTGATGTTTCGCTTGGGCGATTTTTATGAGGCTTTTTTTGATGACGCCAAAACCGTCAGTGAAAAATTAGGACTTGTTTTAACATCGCGTGGCTCGGACGGTGATGGTGAAAATATCCCTATGTGCGGAATTCCGTGGCATGCCGCTGATAATTATTTTGGTCGTTTGGTTCGTGCTGGTTATAAACTTGCGCTTGTTGAACAAATGGAAACCCCGGCCGAAGCAAAAGCACGTGGGCATAAATATATAGATCGTCGTGTTATACGCGTCCTTACCCCCGGCACACTTACAGACGAAAGTTTATTAAATCCAAAAACATCTAATTTCTTGGTCGCTGTTGCACCAATGGATAACGGCGCGTTTGATATCGCGGGTTGTGATATTTCAACGGGCGAATTTTTCATTGGAACATCGAACGATTTAATTGACGATATGGTGCGCGTTGCGCCCGCTGAAATAATTTACCCATATAATTCGGCGGAAAGCGATGTAATCATGCACATACGCGACATTTTCAAGACAACACCAGTATATGAAAAAATGTATGTGCGTTCCGACATCGGTTTAATTGTATCGCGCGTATTTGGTGGCGCAATTGACAGTAACGCGAAAGATACCCATAACGCAATTTGTTTGTTGGCGGGTTATCTATTCAACACACAACGCGGTGCCGAAATCACATTCCGTGCACCACACGAATTTAATTCGGGTCGACAATTATTGATTGATTCTGCAACTTGGAAAAGTTTGGAAATTGATGCACCAATAAATGATGGTGGTATATGTTTGCTGGACGTAATCGACAAAACAAAAACCGCCGCTGGTGCGCGTAAATTGCGCGGATACCTGCGTTCACTTTCCGCAGATATAAATGTTATTCATGCGCGCCAAGAACACATTTCACATTTGGTTATAAATCAAAATGTTTCTGGCTTGGTTGCGGCAACATTGGAATCATTGCCCGATGTTGGACGTTCTTTATCGCGCTTGTTGTCGGGTCGTGGTACACCACGCGATATGAAACACATTTGCGACTTTTTAACAGAATTACCAAACGCAAAAATGTTGGCAACAAAACTTGATGCGGGAATGTCGCAACGTTTTGCCGAAATAAATACACATGATGATTTGGCGTTGGAATTGCGTTCCGCATTGGCGGACGAATTACCAACTTTCTTTCGTGACGGCGGTGTAATTCGTGACGGGTTTAATCTGGCATTGGATAATATGCGCGGACTTTCACATGGGGCGCGTGAAACTATTGCGGGGCTACAGGCAAAATACGCCACCGACACCGGCATACATACATTGAAAATAAAATATAACAATATACTTGGGTATTTTATTGAGGTTCCGTCCGCCCGGGCCGATGTTATGATGGCGGCTGATTCTGGCTTTATACATCGTCAGACAATGGCGGGCAATGTGCGCTTTACAACCGAACAACTTATCAATCTTGATAACGATGTTCGCAACGCCGCGGAAAAAGCGTCCGGCATTGAATCTGAAATCGTCACAGATTTAATTGATAAAATCCGTGATATCGCAGACAGTATCCTTGCCACCGCCGACTTGTTGGCAGAATTGGACACATGGTATGCGTTGTCGCGTTGCGCCGCCGAATATAATTGGGTTTGCCCCGATATAACAAACGATAATGCGTTTGATGTTATTGGTGGTCGTCACCCGGTTATCGAATATGCACTTCGTAAAAATGGTGACGCATTTGTTAAAAACGATTGTAATTTAAATGTTCACCCGATTGCGTTATTAACCGGTCCAAATATGGCGGGTAAATCAACATACCTGCGCCAGAACGCACTGATTGTTGTATTGGCTCATCTTGGGTCTTTTGTGCCGGCAACGCGTGCCACGATCGGTATTTGTGACCAGTTATTCAGTCGTGTTGGTGCGTCCGATAACTTGGCTGCGGGCCAATCAACATTTATGGTTGAAATGCAGGAAACCGCGAACATCTTGCGCCGCGCAACCACCGCATCATTTATCATATTCGACGAAATAGGGCGCGGAACTGCGACATTTGACGGTATGGCAATTGCCCAGGCGGTGTTGGAATATATGAATACAATGCGCGCACGCACACTTTTCGCGACACACTATCACGAATTGACGGCATTGGTTGGTGATGACAAATTACAAAACGTTGCGTGTTTAACAATTGATGTGCGCGAACACAACAACGAAATTATCTTTATGCATAAAATCATAAATGGCGTGGCAAGTCGTTCATACGGTATTCACGTTGCACGCATGGCGGGCATGCCGGACGCGGTTGTAAAACGCGCAGACGCGGTACTCTCGGAACTTGAATCACGCGAACCAACAACCGCCGTTGTTGCACCTGCGCCAACAACACAACCAAAAAAGCAAACAAACGTTTCATCACCAAACGCAAACACAACCCAATTAAATTTGTTTGGATAGAATATGGACGGGTGGATAATTCTTGATAAAGATAGTGGTATTTTTTCACGCACTGCGGGTGGGCGCGTGGCGCGTATGTTTCAAAATAAAAAGTTCGGACATATCGGCACACTGGACCCAATGGCATCGGGGGTGCTTGCTATCGCAATTGGCAACGCCACAAAAATGATTCCATTTGTCGAAGAATTAAATGAAGCGAGTAAGGAATATTTGTTCGGTGTGCGTTTTGGTTATGAAACCGATACACTGGACATAACCGGCACTACAATTAAGACGGGTGGGCGCGTACCAAACGAATCGGAAATTGAAAAAATATTGCCGTCTTTTATCGGCGATACTATGCAAACACCACCGGCATATTCCGCCGTACACGTTGACGGTGTACGCGCATATAAAATGGCGCGGGGCGGGGCAAATATAGAAATTCCAGCACGCAAAATTCACATTTCCGAATTGGAATATACGGGTAAAAACGGCGATTCATATGGCTTTCGCGTGGTGTGTTCACGTGGTACATACGTCCGCGCAATCGCACGCGACATTGCCGAAAAATTGAATACGATTGCGACTGTGGATATGATACGGCGTACAAAATCGGGGTGCTTTGACATAAAAAACGCGCAAAAACTTGATTTTCTGGAAAATCTGGTGAATAATAGCGCAGACATCAAAAAATATTTGATGCCGGTGGATTTTGGACTGGGGGGCATTCCAGTTCTGAATCTGAACGATATTGACGCCGAACTTTATGTTCATGGTGGCTTTATCAAAGTGGCGCAAACGAATGGTTTGGTACGCGTGTACAACAACGATAGATTTATTGGTGTTGGCGATGTACAGAATCACGAATTACGTCCAAAACGAACAATATAAACAAAAGGAAACATAAATGTCCGTTACAAAAGAAAAAAAAGCAGAATTGGTTGCTGCATATAAAACAACAGACAAAGACAACGGGGGCAGTGCTGCCTCTCAGGTTGCTGTTCTGACCGAACGCATTCGCAACTTGACCGAACATATGAAGGCAAATCACAAAGACGAACATTCAAAACGTGGTTTGTTGTTGATGGTCAATCGTCGTAAAAAACTGTTGGCTTATATTAAAAAGAACAACGTTTCTGAATACGAAGAACTGATTAAAAAATTAGGTCTGCGTAAATAAAAATTCCGCCACTTCGGCGGATTTTTTATTATTCTTCTTCGCTTATTTCTTCGTCTGATTCGGTTGGTTCTTCGTCGTGTTTCTCAGACAGATATTTTTCCAACCAATGATTATCAAACTTTAATTTACGGACATCTTCATTTTTAAGCAAACGCTGTTGTAATGGAATTGTCGTTTTAATTCCTTCAATCACAAATTCGTCCAGCGCACGTGTCGCACGCATTATACACGCGGAACGGCTTTGTGCATGAACAATAAGTTTTGCGATCATTGAATCGTATGTTGGTGGAATTGTGTATCCGGTGTAAACCGCGCTGTCCACACGCACGCCCAGTCCACCCGACGGTGCATACATTGTGATTGTTCCCGGACACGGTGTAAAGTTTTCTGGATCTTCGGCGTTTATACGAAACTCCATCGCATGACCATGTGCAACAACGTTTGATTGGGTGTATCCCAACTTTTCGCCCGCCGCAATACGAATCTGTTCGCGCACCAAGTCAACACCATAAACCATTTCGGTGACGGGGTGTTCCACTTGTAATCTGGTATTCATTTCCAAGAAATAGAACTTGCCGTCTTGGAACATAAATTCAAACGTTCCGGCATTGGAATATTTCATTTTCTTGGCGGCTTTCTTACAAACCTCTATCATATCATCGCGCTGTTTCTGGGTCAGTGCCGCCGCCGGACATTCTTCCATAACCTTTTGATTTTTACGTTGCAACGAGCAATCGCGTTCACCAAAGACAACCACATTACCGTGTTTATCGCCCAAGATTTGGAATTCAATATGACGTGGGTGCAACAACAACTTTTCCATATACAGTGTATCGTCACCGAAACCAGACTTGGCCTCTTGCTTGGTCACATTAAATGCCTCAGCCATTTCTTCGGCGCTCATCACCGCACGCATACCGCGACCGCCACCACCGGCCGCCGCTTTCAGCATAACCGGATAGCCAATTTTTTCCGCCCATTTAAGTGCGTCTTCGACACTTTTAATTGCACCATCAGAACCCGGAACAACCGGCAGGCCACATTTAATCGCGGTTTGTTTGGCGTTGACCTTGTCCCCCATCATTTCAATCATATCGGGTTCTGGGCCAATCCAAATCATACCGTGTTGTTCAACCTTTTGCGCAAAGTCAGCACGTTCCGATAAAAAGCCGTATCCAGGGTGAATTGCGTCTGAATTAGTCAATAATGCCGCCGTTAAAATTGCGGATTCGTTTAAATAAGAATCACGCGCCGGCGCGGGTCCAATACAAACCGATTCATCCGCCAATTGTACGTGCATCGCGTTTTTATCCGCAGTTGAATACACCGCAACGGTACGAATACCCATATCGCGACAGGCGCGAATTATACGCAGTGCTATTTCACCACGATTTGCAATTAAAACTTTTTTTATTTTTGGCATGGCTTATTCAATAACAATCAATGGCTGGTCAAATTCAACCGCAGCGGCATCCGCCACCAACACTTCTTTGACGACACCATCGACATCAGATTTAATTGGGTTAAATGTTTTCATCGCCTCAACCAGCGCAACTGTATCACCGGCGTGAACCGTTGCACCAACCTTTACAAATGGTTTTGCGCCCGGCTCTGGTGCCAAATATGCGACACCAACCATTGGCGATTTTAATACATGACCCGTAATAACCTCATGCGTTTCTTCATTTATAACGGGGGCAGCCGCTTCAACCGCATCACCAGATACCGCGACCACCGATTGTTTTGATAAATGAATACGACGATTAAACAACCCGAACAAATAATTACGTTCGAAATCTATTTCTGTTATGCCCATATCATCCATTGTTTTTGACAAGGATTCAATGGTGCTACGAAAAGACATTTTTTATCCCTTTTTGTTTATAAATAAATATTTATGTCTTGTGAATATTGATTCTAGCACATAAACAACCAATGTCAAGGCACCGGATCATATCCACAGCCACCCCCCGGCCGACACCGTAAAATCCGGCGGATTCCCATATACACCCCACGAAACGCGCCATACTTGGTAATGGCGGTTGCCGTATATTCGCTGCAACTGGGGGTAAAGCGACAGGCATTTTTCCCACCGATCACACCGGAAATATTCCGCTGGTAAAACCGCACAGCGCATAAAGCACCGCGCGCAAGAAAAGACGGTTTTTTATTCTGCATCGCTGGAATTTTTGCTTTGTTTCAGGTGATTTAACGCCTGCGCCATTGCCGCACGGCCATCATCACGCGTGGCGGTTAAAATAGACTGGCGTGCCACAACGACATAGTCCATGTCCGGCAACATATATTCTTCGTTAAAGCGCACCCAATCGCGCATCAATCGCTTTGCGCGATTACGCTGGGTCGCCAATTTGAACGTCTTTTTGGTCGCAATAACCCCATATCGCGCCTTGTCCGGAATGGTACATGGCTTCATACGCACGTAAAAGAATGACGATTTCGCCACTGGGTTATCGTCAGTCATTAAAAAATCTTTATGATTCTTTATCGTATCTCGCATATCCCTATGATATCACAATATATAAATAATCAAATTTTTTTATTGTCCGTGCCTTGATTTTTGGCAATCTGCGTTTTATAGTGAGAAAAAATCAACATTTTGGGGGCGAATATGTATAATTGGCTGATGAAATTCTTTTCCGCAGATATGGCAATTGACTTGGGTACAGCAAACACTTTGATTTATGTCAAGGGTCGCGGAATCGTATTAAACGAACCATCTGTTGTAGCGGTCCAGGAAAACAAACTTCAGGGCCGTAAAGAAATTTTGGCGGTCGGTGCCGAAGCAAAAAAGATGTTCGGCCGTACACCCGGCGCAATTACGGCGGTTCGCCCATTGCGCGACGGTGTTATCGCGGACTTTGAAGTCGCCGAAGAAATGATTAAATACTTTATTCGCAAGGTTCATCATCGCAGCCCACTTGCCGCACCACTTATCATTATTTGTGTACCGTCTTGCGCGACCCAGGTGGAACGTCGTGCTATACAAGAGGCCGCCGATGCCGCCGGTGCACGTAAAGTGTATGTTGTCGAAGAATCAACCGCCGCCGCAATTGGTGCGGGTCTGCCGGTTGAAAAACCATTGGGTTCAATGGTGTTGGACATTGGTGGTGGTACGACCGAAGTTGCAGTTATGTCATTGGGCGGAATCGTGTATTCCAAGGCTGTACGTACTGCGGGCGACCAAATGGATTTAGACATTATTGAATTTGTTAAAAATAACAAAAACCTGCTTATTGGTGAAAATACCGCCGAAGACATCAAAAAAAATATCGGCTGTGCAATTGCGCCAAAGGATAAAACCAACGAATTGTCGATGAAGATTAAGGGGCGTGACTTGTTGTCGGGGACACCACGTGAAACGGTTGTAACCGAATCACAAATTGCATCTGCCCTTGCACAAACCGTTGGCAAGATTGTGAATACTGTACGCGAAGCATTGGCAAATACGCCCGCCGAATTGTCCGCAGATATCGCAGACCTTGGTATCGCTATGACGGGTGGCGGTTCAATGTTGCGAGGTTTGGATATCGCAATTCGCGCCGCGACGGGATTGCCGGTATTCTTGGTCGATAATGCATTGGAATGCGTTGCACGCGGTTCGGGCAAGATGCTGTCCAGTTTGGATAAAAGCAAACACATCTTGCAGACCATGTACTAATAAATATTGCAATCTGAAATTTGTCTGTTATAATCAGGTTCGCTTTGGGTGGTTAGCTCAGTTGGCTAGAGCGTCACGTTGACATCGTGGAGGTCGTTGGTTCGAGCCCAATACCACCCACCAGATTTTATAAAAAAACACCGGCATTTGCCGGCATTTTTTATTTATATTTTTATATTATCTTGATTTGCCCTTTTCACCCTTGCGCACTGCAAAACGAGTTGCCGGCTTAAACCATGCAATCGCCGCTGCAAAAGCGCTTTTATTTTTCAAAGTAATCATTTTGTTCAGCGATATAATCTGATTCAGACGTTCATTTTTGGTATAAGTATCCCATTCTGGTGCCTGGTAATAATCAGATGCGCACAGCATAAGCGAATCCAGCAAACGTGTACCTTGGATATTTGCCGGTGAATAATATGACGACAAAATACTTAAATCTAAGAATTTGCCTAACACGTTGTACACATCATTTTTATCTTTGACTGTGAAAAAAGCCTTTGGATTTTCGGAAATACCACGTAATTCCGACAAATCGTTTCTCCTTTTTTCATATTCTTCTTCGGTAATTTTCTTTTTTTCGTATTCCAAACGTGCCGAAATCAGTTTAACAACCGACTTGAAAGTCGATTTGATTGTGGCATTTGCATCAATTGGTCCCTTGTTTGCCATATAAATCCCCTTTGTTTTGTTGTTATCGTACGTATTTTACCACATTTTTCTGAATTTGCTATATTTTTATGTCGTTTCTTGATTTATGGCTTTTTTATTCTATAATTGGCGTAAATTCGATAATGAGGTAAAAAATGGCTAAAAAATATTTGATTACATCGGCATTGCCATATGTTAACGGTGAATTACACCTTGGGCATTTGGTTGGTTGTTGGTTGCCGTCTGATGTATACGCGCGGTTTTGTCGTGCGATGGGTCGTGACGTTTTGTTTGTTTGTGGCGCAGACGAACATGGAACACCCGCTGTTGTTGGTGCGGCAAAAGAAAATATGCCAATTATCGAATACAATAATAAATATTATGAAAAACATTTGCGTGCCGTACGCGACTTTAATTTGTCGTTTGACTTGTACGGTCGTACGCATACCGAATTACAAGAAAATCTTATTCACGATTTGTTCACACGCCTTGATTCCCAGGGTTTAATCGAAGAACGCGAAACAATTCAACCATACAGCGTTGATGATGGAATGTTTTTGGCGGACCGTCAACTTGTCGGCACATGTCCGAAATGTGGCTATGAAAATGCGCGTGGCGATCAATGTGATAAATGCAGTTCCACCTATGAGGCCACAGAACTCTTGAACCCACGTTCAACGATATCGGGTTCAACAAATATTGAAATGCGCCCGACCAAAAACTTGTTCTTTTTGGCGTCTAAATTACAGAACGAATGGCACGAATGGCTGAAAACACACGCACCAAAATGGTCCAAAACCGCATCTGCAATTGCAAACGGCTGGGCGAATGAGGGTCTGCGCGATACGTCTATTACCCGTGACTTACCATGGGGAATTTCTGTGAACAAACCGGGTTACGAAAATAAAGTTTTCTATGTTTGGTTTGATGCCCCATGGGGCTATGTTTCTATTTCAATGGCCGCAAATCCAGATTGGGCATCTTGGTGGAAAAACGAAGATACACATTATGCACAATTTATGGGCAAAGATAATGTAAAGTTCCATGCGGTGTTTTTCCCAGAACAGCAATTGGCGATGCATGACGGTTGGAAAACTGTTGATATGTTAAAATCTATGAACTTTTTGAACTTTGAAGGCGGCAAGTTTTCCAAATCACAAAAACGCGGTGTGTTCTTGGACGATGCTCTTTCAATTGCACCAAGCGACGCATGGCGTTATGCGTTGATGGCATCTGCTCCAGAAACAGATGATAATGATTTCACATTTGTGCGTTTTGCAGACATTGTGAACAAAGACTTGAATGGTATGTTGGGCAACTTTGTTTCGCGTGTTTGTAAATTGACGGCCAAAAACTTTGGTGAAAAAGTACCAGAATCAGCGGGCACAGATGATGCTTTGACAAAACAAATAAATGAAAAAATCGCCGAATTGACCGCGGCTTTGGACGCGTGTGAATTCCGCGCAGCAATTGTGGCGTTGCGTTCACTGTACGCAATTGGTAACGAATATATGACCGTCAAAGAACCTTGGACGCTTGTTAAAAACGGCGACATGACGGCGGCTGGCGCAGTATTGAATACTTGTTTCCAACTGATTGATTTGTATGCGCGTGTGTCTGCACCGTTTATTCCAGACGTGGCCGAAAAGATACAAAACATATTCGCAGACAAACACGATTTATCGTGGCCAGAAAAATTTGAATCACGCATTGCGAATGGTGAAGTGTTCACGATTCCAGAAAATTTGTTCAACCGCATTGATGATGAAACTGTTGCGGCACTCGCCCAAAAATATGCGCCGAAAACAGAAAACAAAATCGTTCCCATTGTTGCCAAGGTTGTTGATGTCAAAGAACACCCGACAAAAGAAAATTTACATATACTGACGGTAAATGACGGTTCACACGATTTACAAATTGTATGTGGTGCACCGAATGTACATACTGGTTTGATTGGTGTTTTGGCACCAATTGGTTGCGTGTTACCAGGCGCAAAAAAACCAATTTCACAACGTACTGTTGCCAGTGTTGAATCATACGGCATGATGTGCAGTGCGGCGGAATTAGGCATTGGAACAAACGCGGACGAAATTGTCGAATTAGACGCAGACGCAAAAATTGGTGAAGAATATAAGGGGTAAGTTATGAAAGAAAATGGCAGAATAGAAAGCGTTCTTGATACGTGTGTTGATTTGTTAAATAAAACATTCGAAGAATCACGCGAAGAAGTTTTTACACGGCTTTATATTTTTAACCAACAAAAAACGAAATAATGCCCGATAACGTTAAACTTGTTTTATTATCTTGTTGTGCGCCATGTAGTGCGGGCGCAATAAAGCAACTTGCCGACGGCGGAATTTCCGGTGTTGATGATTTTGTCGTTTTGTTTTACAACCCAAATATTTTTCCAAACGAAGAATACACAAAACGTATGAACGAACAAATCAAATATTGTGAAGAATTGGGTGTGAAATATGCTGTTGGCGATTGGGACCATGATAAATGGAAAAACGCGGTGCGCGGTTTGGAAAACGAACCAGAACGCGGAAAACGTTGTGATGTATGTTTTGCATATCGTTTTGCCTATGCGCGTAATTTCGCGATAAAAAATGGATATAATGCGATCGCATCTGTCTTGGGCGTATCAAAGCACAAGGACCAATCGCAAGTGGACGCGGCGGCAAAACGTGAATTGGTCGATATTGGGTATATTCCAATCCGTTGGGACGAAAATCTGCGCCAGGCAATAAACCGTGTATCAAACTTTTATCGTCAAAATTATTGCGGTTGCGAATTCAGTTTTCGTAAAAAACCACAACCCGCGATTCTTGGCATAAACGGTTGCGAAACGGGGAACGGCACACTATAATTTATGTATAAAGGGTTTATAAATGCATTTAGTATCAAAGGTTGTTTTTGATTACAATATTGTCAATGGTGATTTTGTTGATGGCAAAAACCTTTCTAGTCTTGCAGATTTGCAAAGTGCCATAAAGAAAAACACAACCTATGAAAAACCGTTTCTTGTGCGTATTAACAGAATTGTTAAGATTATGGATACAGATTCACCAATACTGCATGACGGCAATCCATTTTGTGTTATGAATAAAGATAAATTCAAAACTGTCCAATTTGATGACGAACACTTTGATTTTATTGTTATGGACAAATTAATGTACCAACCATATGTACAGAAAATGCTTATAAAAAAATATGGCAGTTCACTTAATTTAGAAAACAAAAAACTTGTTGATAATATACCTGTGTTGTTGTTTGGGGTTATTGAAGACACGCATTATGGATTAAAGGACAAAGATGGCAACCCAACAACGCAAACTATCCGTTATGTAAATTGTCGCAGTTTAACACCTAAAGATATTGTCTTGAATAAAGATTTTTGCCAGATTTGGCCGATTAAATCAAAAAGACCTTTGCTTGCATTGGAAAAATTTTTGCACAAGACAAAAGAAAACATTCATCAAAAATAAAAGGAAATAAAATGTCATCAATATTTGTTTTTCCGGGTCAGGGCGCACAAGTCGTTGGAATGGGGCGCGAACTGTATGAATCAAATGCGGCAGCCAAAGCCGTGTTTGATGAGGTTGATGATGCGTTAAACCAAAAATTGTCAGACATCATTTTCAACGGTCCAATGGAAGAATTAACATTGACCGCAAATGTTCAGCCGGCAATTATGGCAACATCTATCGCTATGTTGCGCGCGTCAAATGAAAGCGTACCCGAATTTGTCGCGGGACATTCTTTGGGTGAATACACCGCGCTTTGTGCCGCGGGCGCAATCAGTTTGGCCGACACCGCAAAACTTTTGCGTGTACGTGGAAACGCAATGCAAACCGCTGTTCCGGTGGGTCACGGTCTTACCGCTGTTATTTTGGGATTGGACATTGATGTTGTGCGTGATATTTGCGCAAAAACAGATTGCGATGTTGCAAACGACAATTGCCCGGGTCAAGTTGTTATTTCCGGTGCGAAAGAGGTTGTTGAAGCAACAATGGAAAAGTTGAAAGAAGCAGGCGCAAGACGCGCAATGCCACTCGCACTGTCTGCGCCGGTTCATTGTCGTATGCAGGCACCTGCGGCGGACACAATGCGCGCAGCACTGGAAAATGTGGAAATCAAAACACCAAATGCGAAATTCATATCAAATAAGACTGCCGATGTGATGATGGACACAAACGACATCAAAGAAGAATTGGTATATCAAATGACACATGGTGTTCGTTGGCGCGAAAGCGTTCTTAAAATGCACGAGCTGGGCATTACCGACATGATTGAAATAGGGCCGGGCAATGTTTTAACTGGACTTGCCGGTCGCATTTGTCCCGAAATTAACGCAAAGAAAATGGAGATATAAAATGTTTGAATTAAATGGACGTGTCGCTTTAATTACTGGTGCAACCGGTGGAATCGGTGGCGAAATTGCACGCAAGATGCGTGCCGCAGGCGCAACTGTTGTTGTGTCGGGTCGCAGCATTGAAAAATTAAATGCGGAATTTGATGATTCTTATATCAAAATCGCATGTGATTTGGCCGAAGATAGCGCAGCCGAAGAACTTATGATGAACACAATTGACGCGGCGGGCAAAATCGACATTTTAGTGAACAATGCCGGCATTACCAAAGACACGCTGATTATGCGTATGTCTGACGAACAATTTGATGATGTGTTGAATACAAATCTGAAATCTTGTTTTAAATTGTGCCGTGCGGCCGTTATGCCAATGATGAAAAATCGTTATGGTCGTATTATCAACATGGCGTCCATTATCGGTGTTATCGGTGGTGCCGGACAGGCGAATTATGCGGCATCAAAGGGCGGTATGATTGCGATGACAAAATCAATCGCCGCAGAGGTTGCATCACGCGGTATCACCGCAAACTGTATTGCGCCGGGATTTATCAAAAGTCCAATGACCGATGTTTTGCCGGACGAATTAAAAGAAACATACCTTAAACAAATTCCAGCGGGTCGCTTTGGCGAACCAACCGACATTGCGAATTTGTGTGTATTCTTGGCAAGTGAAGAAGCATCATACATCAACGGACAAACAATCAACATCAATGGTGGTATGGGACGGTTTTAGTATATGACAGCATACGATGTAATCATTGTTGGTGGGGGGCATGCCGGGGTTGAAGCCGCCGCGGCCTCTGCGCGTCGTGGTGCAAAAACATTGCTTTTAACTATGCGCGAAAGTGATATTGGTGCAATGAGTTGTAATCCATCAATGGGGGGGCCCGGTAAATCACAAATGATTGCGGAACTTGATGCACTGGGTGGTGTAATGCCACGCGGTGCGGATGCCGCCGGCATTCATTTTAGAACATTAAATGCATCACACGGCGCGGCGACACGCGCACTGCGCGCACAAATTGATCGCAACCTTTATCACAACGCCGTTCAAAAAATACTTAGCGAATATAAAACGCTTGATATCGTGTATGCGCCGGTGGAAACCATTGATATTAAAAACAGAACTGTAAATAACGAATATCAATTTGGTGCGATTGTTTTTACAACTGGAACTTTTTTACACGGACTTGTCACACGTGGCGCAGAAAAAACACCATCGGGTCGTATAATGGACAACGGCGAATACCAATCGCCCGACACTCATATTTCCGATGTATTGCGCAATGCTGGATTCCGCCTTATGCGATTAAAGACTGGAACACCGGCGCGTATTTATCGCGACAGTATAAACTTTGCGGTTTGTGAATTACAGCCGGGCGACCAACCGCACGATTGGTTCAGCGAACCAAATGCGAAAAACAATTTCGATGCTGTTTGCTATATCACACACACGACCGAACAGACCCACAAAATAATTCGTGAAAATATTTCGGGCGCCCCAATGTATAATGGTGATATTGAGGGCATCGGTCCGCGTTATTGCCCAAGTCTGGAAGACAAGGTTATGCGTTTTCCATCACACACTTCACACCATGTGTTTTTAGAACCCGAAGGACTGGACAGCGATTTAATTTATCCAAATGGAATTTCAACAAGTTTTGGTGCCGATATCCAAGACAAATGGATTCGCACAATTCCGGGTTTGGAAAATGCGCGTATTGCGCGATATGGCTATGCGATTGAATATGATGCGATTGATGCGCGCGCACTGAATGATAAATTACAAAGTAAAGACATTCCATATCTGTTCTTTGCGGGACAAATTAATGGCACATCTGGGTACGAAGAAGCCGCCGCCCAGGGTATCGTTGCGGGCGCAAATGCCGCCGCATACGCATTGGACGCGACATATTTAGAATTAGATAGAACCAACTCTATGATTGGTGTTTTGATTGACGACATAACAACACTTGGTGTGGACGAACCATATCGTATGTTCACATCACGCGCAGAATATCGATTGAATTTGCGTGCCGATAACGCAATCGCGCGCCTTGGTACAATGGGTGTGAAATGTGGTTTAATTACGGAAAAGCAATTTGATAAAAAATATAAACTGCACGAAAAAGAAATAAAAGAAAATGATAAGTTCTATGCTGGCTATATCCAGCGCAACGAACGGGAAATCGCCGCATACAAGCGGGACGCGAACCTGAAAATTCCGACCGATTTTGATTATTCTGGAATGCCGGGACTGACCAATGAACTGATCGAAAAATTGAACATGACCAGACCCGAAAATATTGCCGACATGTCGCGCATACCGGGTATGACCCCGGCGGGAATTATGGTCGTGTTAAGAAAGATTAAAAACGGAAATAATTAGAGAGAATAACTCACAAGGAAAACATAATGAAAGAAAATTTGAAAGAAGGTCTTAAAAGAAACATCTATCACGAATTGGCTACACATGATGTCGTAAAAAAAGAAGAGAAAGACAGATTTACCGGTTCTTTTAGCCACATGAGTTACACATTTGGAAAATATCGCATAGAAAAACATTGGGATTATATAAGCATGTCTAAGTTCAACCCAGATAATAATCACTTTGTTTATATGAATAACGCGGGTTGGGACGATGATTACCCAACAAACACAACATATGAAATATATATTGCGGCCATGAATAAAGCCGAGGGTAAAAAATATAAAGACCCATATAAAATACCAGCGAAAGAAACCATAAAAGATTCACAAAAACGTTTTAAACAAGAAATGTTGGAAAACGCTGCGGACTTTTTGCCATATGACATGCCAAAGCAACTGGCATTACGTACAATCGCTGAAATGAAACAGGTTTTAACAAACAACCTGAAAAAACATTATACAAAACAGAAATAAAAAAACGGGGGACCGAAGAGAGAATAAAACCCAAAAGGAACCCACTATGCAACTAACAATCGCCGATATAAAAGACATTTGGTATAACATCTCAACTCAGAAAATACAAATAGACTCTATTTTTGGAGTCAAAGAATATTCTTTTGGTCCTTTTGCTATTCTTCCAAGTGAAACACATATATCTGTTTGTAAAAATGGCAAGGTAATAGACGAATGGAAATCAGCATATAATTCCAAAGATGACCCCATTTATCAAATGTCTGTTGCAGTTAAAAACAAAGCGAACGGCAAGCCTTTTATAAACCCATATGAAAATATGTCTGTGGATACAACCGTCCAAAAGTGTGCAAACACTTTTGAAAAAGTAATGATCAAAAACGCCGGTGCTGTATTTCCATATGATTATCGCAAGGATAAAGAGAAATACACACAAGTTATCGCTGAAATGAAAACCATTTTCGCCGACAAAATCCGCCAAAAAATCAAATAATAAAAACCTTGAAATTCGGGGTTTTGTCGTCTATGATAGCAACCGTTGCCGGTGTAGCTCAGCTGGTAGAGCATCTCATTCGTAATGAGGGGGTCGTAGGTTCAAGTCCTATCACCGGCACCACATAAAGAAACAAAATGAACACAAAAACGATAATTATTATTAAATAAACTCGGCGCTGCGCTTTGGCGGTGGCTGGGGCGCATGTGGCGCCCGTTTTTAATAAATAAAAAGGATAAAACATGGCATATCCAAAAACAGAAGCACGTGCAAACTTTCCAGAACTGGAACATCAAATAATTCAATTCTGGCGCGATGACAATACATTTCATAAATCGTTAAATCGTACGAAATTGGGACATCCATTTTCGTTCTATGACGGTCCACCGTTTGGAAACGGTCTGCCACACTGGGGACATTTGGGCGTGTCGTCTATTAAAGATATGGTTTCGCGTTATAAAACAATGCGCGGTTATCACGTGATGCGTGAACTGGGGTGGGATTGCCATGGTCTGCCCGCAGAAAACAGCGTTGAAAAAAAGCAGGGAAAGTCCGCCAAAGATATTGTTGCGGAATCTGGTATTGCCGCATTTTGTGACATGTGCCGCACAGACGTTATGACATATACAAACGAATGGTTGCAATACATTGAACGCATTGGTCGTTGGGTTGACGGTGGTGATAACTATGGTTATCGCACCATGGATAAAAACTATATGGAATCTGTAATCTGGGCATTGAAACAGTTGTATGACAAGGGTTTGCTCTATAAAGATTTCAAGGTCAATCCATACGACTGGAAATTAGGAACGGTTTTATCAAACAGTGAAGCGTCCAGCGAATATCAAGACGTTGTTGACGATACTGTGACTGTTTGGTTTGAACTGGAAAATGGTGACCGCGTTATAGCGTGGACCACAACACCGTGGACATTGCCGGCAAACTCTGCATTGGCGGTGAACCCCAATATGAAATATGTTCGTATGAAGCATAATGACGGCCACGTGTATATCTTGGCGGAATCACGTTTGTCCGCATACGAAAAGATTTTTGCTGAATCTGAAAACTTGGGTACGGTAATGGGGGCCGATTTAATCGGTATGCATTACGAACCATTGTTTGATTATTATAAATCTATGCACACAGAATACGGCACATTACACACCGTTATCGGTGCAGAATATGTGTCCGACAGTGATGGTACAGGCATTGTGCATATCGCACCGGCTTTTGGTGAAGACGACTATATCGCCGCACGTAATACTGATGCCACATTCCCGATTATTTTGAACGTTGATGACTATGGCAACTTTGATTCAACCGTCACCGATTGGGCGGGTATGAATATATTTGACGCAAACCCAAAAATCATTGATTGGTTGCGCGCAAATGGTCGCCTTGTACAAAAAGCACAACATAAACACAGTTATCCATACGGCCCACGCAGCCACGAAAAATTAATCTATCGTGCAACAGATGCATGGTATATTGATGTGCCAAAGGTTCGCGATCGTTTGGTTGAAATAACCAAGAACGAAACAACATGGACATCGGCCGGTAATCGCTTTATGTCGTGGATTGAAAACGCACGTCCATGGGGTATTTCACGTAATCGTTTCTGGGGTGTTCCATTACCAATTTGGGAACGGGACGGCGAATATAAAATATTTGGTTCAATCGCTGAAATGGAAGAATTCTTTGGTGTAAAAATTGACGATTTGCATCGCCCAACACTTGATAAATTGACCAAAGACGGCTGGAAACGTATTTCGGACGTTTTGGATTGTTGGGTGGAATCTGGTTCGATGCCATTTGCATCATTGCATTATCCGTTTGAAAACAAAGATAAGTTTGATGCAACTTTCCCCGCCGATTATATTATTGAGGGTCAAGACCAAACACGTGGTTGGTTCTATGCGTTAATGGTGATGTCGGTGGCATTGTTTGATAAACCGGCGTTCCGTGTTGTGTCTGCAAACGGTATGATTGTTGATGAAAACAAACGTAAGTTTTCTAAATCATTACACAACTTTGTTGACCCCGCAGAACAACTGGAAGTATTTGGTTCGGACGCAATCCGTTTGTTTATCCAGGGCAGCACGTTTATGAAAGCGGAACCAGTGCCGGTTGATAAAAATGGTCAAGTTTTTGCCGAAACAAATAAAACTATTTTGACACCACTGTGGAACGCATATCACTTCTTTACACTGTATGCGAACGCAGGCAACATAACCGCAACCGATGACGCGTCTTCGGACAACGTGTTGGATAAATACATTTTGTCTGAATTAAACGTGTTGATAAAAACCGTTGGTGATTCACTGGACGCATATAAACCAGATATCGCAATCAAAGAATTTGTGCGATTTTTGGACGTGCTAAATAATTGGTATATCCGCCGTTCGCGCGCGCGTTTCTGGGACGAAGATCAAAGCGCATTTAACACATTGTATGTCGTGCTGACGACTTTGTGCCAGTGTTTGGCACCATTTGCGCCGTTTATATCTGAATATATTTATAAAAACCTGACGGGCGCGGAATCTGTTCATTTAACAGACTTCCCAACCGCAAAAGATGTGGACACAAAAATTGTTGCCGATATGCGCCGCGTACAAATGGTCGTGTCAACCGGCAAACAATTACGTGAACAATATAAGTTGCGCAATCGTTTACCACTGCGTGATATGACGGTAGCGGGTGCTGATTTATCGGAATACACCGATATTATCGCCGATGAATTAAACGTGAAAAATGTTAAATTTGCGTCCACCACAACTGATTTCGCAGACAGTTTTATCTATCTTGTCACACCAAAGATAGGTAGCCGTTTGGGTGGTGCATTACGTGAAATCATACCAGCGGTTAAAAACGGTAATTATACTGTCGCGGGTGACAAATTGGTTGTTGGCGAATACACATTGGAAGCCGATGAATTCGAAAATCGTTTAACCCTGCGCGATGGTGTTGCCGGCGCGGCATTACCAGACAACACCGCGGTCGTTGTATTGAACACCGAAATCGATGCCGAATTGGTAGCCGAAGGTTTAGCAAACGATGTATTACGCTTTATCCAAGACACGCGTAAGGCAATCGGGCTTGACGTTTCCGACCGCATCAAAATGACATACAGCGCAGACCCCGCGCTTAACATTGCGATTGAAAATCATAAGAAACGCATTATGTCAGACGCGCTTATTCGTGAAATGGAAACCGGCGACGGTGAATACACCACTGAAATTGAGGGGTACAATTTGTCTATCAAAATTGAAAAGGCATAATGATAACACCGCAAAAATATTTTAGTATCGTACCAAAAACGATAAATATGGAAATTCGTTCGGAACTTTATTCCACGAACGAATTTACCTTTGCGGTGGCGGTGATTTTGTCGGCTCAGGCAACCGATAAAAAAGTGAACGAGGTTACACCAAGTTTATTTACCACCGCACCCACACCCGAAAAGATGGCGGCACTGGGCGTGGACGGCATTAAAAAATACATTTCACAAATTTCGTTTTTCAATAACAAGGCAAAGTCTATTTACAATTTATCCAAAGAATTGTCGGGTTTATGTGATAATGCCGATTGGAAATTTCCACAAAAATATCACAATCGCGATGAACTTATGAAATTATCGGGTATTGGACAAAAGACCGCAAACGTTGTTATGAACGTGCTGTGGGGCGCACCAAATATCGGTGTTGATACACATGTATTTCGTAATGCGCACCGTTATGGTTGGGTTGGAGCGGCGGAAAACACACCCGAAAAAGTGGAAGCCAAATTATTAAAAATCGTTCCGAAAAAATATCACGATATTGTGAATCACGTAATGGTTTTACATGGGCGTTATACCTGTCGCGCTATTTCACCAAAGTGTGCCGAATGCCCACTCGCCAAATGGTGTGATTGTAAGGACAAAAAAATCTAAAAAAAACACCGGCATCCGTCTTCGATATACTACGTCGAGACAAGAATGCCGGCGTTTTTGTTTTTATTTATCACGCAGTTTCGCATTACACTTTTTTTCAACATTTGCGATGACGCTTTCCTGTAATTTCAACAGGTCGGCATCGCCCATGTTTTCGGTTGGAATAATTGTGATTGTAAATGCGATCGACTTTTTACCGTCCCCCATATCAAATGCATCAAACACAACCGCGTCCGAGATACGTTTATCGGTTGCAACCGCCACATCGGTCAGTTGCGCCGCCAATGTATCAGAATCCACTACGAACGCAAAATCGCGCGTTATCGGTTGAAAATCAGATAACGTTTCGTGTTTCAATTTCCAATTCTTTGGTAAGTTTTCAACATCGTCAACAATTGCAACAACAACTGGTGTTTTTATATGTAGTTTTTTTGCAACCATTGGGTGCAGTGCACCAAATTCAGCAATTACTTTTTTGCCCTGAACAATTTTTCCATATTGGAATGGGTGCGCCCATTTTGGTGCATTGTCTGTGGCAACTGTGAACTTTTGACCACACATCAGTGCAATCAAGTCTGCTTTGACATCATAAATATCAACATTACGATTGCGACCCGTCCAATGTTTTGGCGAAATTGCGCCCGCGCGCACGATACATACTTGCGTATGTTGTTGGTTTGGTTCATCGCCATCAAATACAGTGCCCGATTCAAACACACTTAAATCGCCATATCCGCGCTTTTCATTATTCGCGGTTGCGATAAGCAGATTCCCCAACAAACCATTACGGATTGTATCTAAATCGTTCACGATTGGATTTGCAACACGTATAATCGGTTTGTCAGACAACAATTCTTCAACCGCTGCATTACCAAAACCAAATGACTTTGATTCATTTAATCCGCGTGATGCAAGCAAGCGTTTTATTTTCAACTCAAAATTTTCAGATGGTGTTGCAGCGCCACTAAAATCGGTCTTGTCAGATTGCGCGATTTTTTCATAGCCATAAATACGAATTAAATCGGCAATCACTGTTTCTGGAATATCAACATCAACACGCGCCGCACGTGGTGTCACAACCCATGCGTCTTTTTTGACTTCAATTTCATATTTAAGTCCCGTTAAAATCTTTTGCTGTGTTTTTGCGTCAATATCAATGCCGGTCTTTTTCATGAGCAGACTTGGCGAATATTTAATATGGCGTGGCTTGTAATCGTTTTTACCGCCCGTGCCAGTACCAACAATTTTTCCACCACACGCGTTCATAATGATATCCGCCGCCATATACAGCGCTCGTCCCGTTATTGTTGGGTCAATTCCGCGTTCATAACGATATGAAGAGTCTGTGGACAACCCCAAACGTTTTGATGTTTTGCGCACCGCAACCGGATCAAAATATGCCGATTCCAAAATAATGTTTTTGGTATTGTCGTTTGTACACCCACGTGCGCCACCAACAACACCCGCCAATGCTAAAATACCCGTAGCGTCCGCGATAACAATATCCGTGTTTTTCAATTCGTGTTCGGTACCGAACAAATCGGTGAACTTTTCGCCCGATTTTGCCAAACGCACAACAATGTCGCCATTTATTTCATCGGCATCAAAACAGTGCATTGGTTGTGCCAAATCATAACAGACATAATTTGTCGCATCGATTGGCGCATTCTTTGGGTTTATACCAATGGCGGCAAGGCGTGATGCAATCGTGTCATTACTTTTTGCCATTTTAATATCGTGAATTTCTGCAAAACGATATACACGACATAAATCGGTTTCAACACGCACCGCGCGTTTTGATTTTACCGGTTTCAATTCTGGAATTTCGTGAGCAGTATATTTTCCAGCGCCCGCCGCCGACAAATCCAGCGCAATTCCACGCACCGACAAATAGTCTGGACGGTTCGGTGTAATACCGGCTTCAAAAACTGTTTTTACATTTAACACCGGCGAACCAATTTTTGTTTTTGCGGGTAATTCGATAATACCACTGTGGTCATCGCCGATACCCAGTTCACGCGCACTGCACATCATGCCGTCCGACAACACGCCACGTAATTTGCCGGACTCTATTACGTGTCCTTCAATTACACAGCCTGGCACAGCCAATGCCGAAACCAGCCCCACACGCGCATTTGGTGCGCCACATACGACCTGGCGTAATTTACCCGAACCATCGTCAACCTGTAATACATGCAAATGGTCACTGTTTTCGTGTGGTTTACATTTAACAATTTTTGCCGCAATTGGTGACACGGGTTTTGATACCGCGTCAACTTCCAATCCAATACGGGTAAGCAAGTCGCCAATTTCATCGGCAGACAATTTTGTGTCCAGATATTCTTTCAACCAATCATAAGTCCATTTCATTTTTCCACCCCCGTATTAGAAACCACTGTTTTTCAACCAACGAACATCGCCGTCATAGAACGCGCGTATATCGTCCAAGCCGTATTTCAACATTGCCATTCTGTCCCAACCAAAACCAAAGGCAAAACCCTGGTATTCATCTGGATTGATATTGCAATTTTTCAACACATTTGGGTGGACCATACCGGCACCGCCAATTTCAAGCCATTTACCATTATCCCATTTCATATCAAATTCAATGGACGGTTCTGTGAACGGAAAGTATGACGGACGAATACGAATTTCAATTTCACGATTAAAGAACCGCGAAAGCATCGCACGCAGCGTCCCAATTAAATCAGACATTGTGATATTTTTATCAACACACAAACCTTCCATTTGGCCGAACATACAAGAATGTGTCGCGTCCAATTCCTTGCGATATGTTGCGCCAATGGCGAAAACCTTAATCGGTGCGCCAACCTTTTCCATCGCGCGAATTTGTATCGCAGATGTCTGGGTGCGCAAAACATTGCCATTTTGTAAAAAGAACGAATCTTGCATATCGCGTGCCGGGTGATATGGCGGTGTATTTAATGCAGTAAAGTTGTGCCAATCATCTTCGACCTCTGGTCCGGTCCAAACTGTAAAACCAAAAGATTCCAAAATAGTTGATAATTCATAAAGTGCCATTGTTAATGGGTGCAACGTTCCACGATTTTCCGGCATCGGATTAAGCGATGGGTCCAATTTTTCGCCTTTTAATGCCGCCATTAAAACCGCGTTTTCAATTTCTGACTGGCGTTGACGGAACAATTCGCGCAGTTCGGTATTTTCAACATTTAACGCCGCACGTTCATCATTACTTAAATCTTTCATTTGTTTAAGGCGCGCCGTCATTGTACCGTTTTTACCGAAAGTCGCGGTATACAACGCCTGGAGTTCTTCCAAAGTTTTAATATTTTTTATCTTTTCCTGCATCATTTACACCTTTATAAAAAAACAAGACCGTCCTTGGACGGTCTTATTATTACAAAACAAAATACGTCCGCCAAGGGTTTATTTATTATCCCCTGCGCTAAATCGTTTTGCTGTATCAACCAATTTGATGAAGTTTTCGTCTGAATCATAGGCCATTTGTGCCAAAACCTTGCGGTCCAGGGCAACACCCGCCTTTTTCAAACCATTCATAAATTGGCTGTATGTAAGTCCTTGTGAACGTACCGCGGCATTGATACGAACAATCCACAAACCACGAAATTCACGTTTTTTAACGCGACGATCGCGATATGCGTATTGACCCGCTTTTTCGGTTTTTTCACGGGCGGCACGATATGTTGTGCTGTGACGACCCAGATAACCTTTGGCACGTGCCAAGATTTTATTGTGTTTTTGTTTAACGGTTGTTCCGCGTTTTACTCTTGCCATAACTTGCCCCCTTTACTTATTTCAAACCATACGGGGCCAAGATTTTTGCCTGACCGACCATGTTTTCGTTCAAATACTGTGGTTTCGAACCCGCGTTATTCGCACGTTTCGATTTATTACGCAGCAGTTTTTTGTGAGCATTTCTGGCAACGCGAATTTTTCCCGTCGCAGTCATAGATGCGCGCTTTTTCAAGTACGACTTTGTTTTTAATTTTGGCATTTTAACCTCTTTTTTTAACAATCCTGGTGGCAGCCAATTGCCACTTTGGACATTCAACGGCTTGTATTTTGGCATAATAAAACAAAAAATCAAGTTTTTATTGAATGTTCGATTTTTAGTGTATAAACTGAAAAAACAATGATAGAAAAATCGACATCTTCCAAAATGCTGACCCTTATAAAGTCTGCGATTGCGGCGGCTGTCCTTCCGATTTTGTTTATCTATATTATGATTGCCAAACCCGATTATCGCATTATGAACGGGCTGGCACACATTGTTTTACCGGTCGCAAATGTCGTTGGCGATATTATCACGTGGCCCGTACGCATTGTTGGCAACACAATCGCCGATATTCACGAAATGTCCATATTGCGTTCTGAAAATGCCGAGTTGCGCGTACGTCTGGACGAAGCGATGAACCGCAACAATGCTTGCGATATTGCGATTGCCGAAAATGACTCTCTTGTACATCAAATTGGTATCGCACGTCAGATTCCACACCGAACAATCATCGCCGATGTTATTCATGATAATCGCACACTGCACCACAATACCTTTATAATAAATCGTGGTAAAACAGATGGGGTTGATTCTGGAATGGTGGTTGTTTCGCCATCAAATCAATTTGCGGGGGTTGTTATTGATGCGGGTGAAAACTTTGCGCGGGTGCGTTCTGTCACAGATTCCGAAACAAACATCGCAATTCATATCGCCGGGTACGAGGTTTATGGTTTTCTAACTGGTAATGCCTCACGTACACCAACGGTCGGACTGTTCAGTGACCCACAATTCAAACCCGCGAAAGACTTAACTTTGGTGACAAGTGGTATCAGTGGTGTTTTACCGTCTGGTATTTTTGTTGGAAAAATGAAAAACTCAACCGATGTTGATGTATTACAACCGGGTCGCTTGTCGCGTGTAATTGTATTAAAATTTGATACACCTTTGGAATACAGATGAAAGAAAACATTATAAAATCTTTGCGCACATTATTCCCGTTTTTGTCGGTGATATTTTTGTGGCGTTTAAGTATTCCGTTTTGGAACCCCGGTGGCATCTTGGCCATCATACCAATATTTTATTGTACCTTCATAAAACCAACACCGTGGTTTATGCCGTTTGGTTTAATCTTTTCTTTTTTGCTTGATTATAATTTGGGCGCACTGTGCTATTGGACAGCGCTGTATTGCCTGTGCTATGCGTTAAACGGATTTCAAAGTTTTATTGATATCCAGCATCGCGATTTTAATTCAATCGATATGTTTATGATATACATTGGTTTGGGGTTGGTGTTTTTTGTAATTGCCAATCTGAACTGGACCACGTTTGGTCGAACAATTTGGTTGTTTATCTATATGACTGTGTTATATATGCCAATAACAAGAACCATTGACAGGGTAAAAAATGATAGATAAAGAAGTCGCCCGCACTTTTGATCGCCGCAGTGCCCTGTTTTTATCAGGGGGTGCGATTTTAACATCATTACTTGTTTTGCGTATGTTACAAATGCAGGTTTTTAACTATCGCGACTTCTTGAAAAAAAGCGAAAACAATTCTTTTCGTATTCAAATAAATATGCCGCAACGCGGAAGAATATTAGCAAATGATAATTCACCAATATCGCGCGATGTGGCTATTTACCGCATATACATCGTTCCCGAAGAATCTGAAAACGTTGATGAATTGGTTGATATTGTCGCAAATGAATTACACCTGCGCGAAAAAAGAATTAAACGCATCAGGGAAAAAATCGCAAAACAACCTGCGTTTCAACCGGTATTGGTGACACAAACAACCGATTGGAACAGACTTGCGAAAATCCAGGCGAAAAACTTGCCGGGCCTGCGTGTTGCAAATGGATATTCACGCATATATGAATTGGGGGCGGCCGGTTCGCAATTTTTTGGATATGTTGGTGAACCCGCAAAGCCAATCGCCGCGGCACCATTTTATACAACGGGTATTTCGGGTCTTGAAAAAAGATATAACAATGATTTGGCGGGAACACCCGGACAAACCGTTATGATAACAAACGCACTTGGGCGTGTTACCGGCGAAGACAAAACACAATTTGTTGATTCAATTCCGGGCCTGGACGTAAAAACAACAATCAATATGAATGTCCAACGGACATTATACACCGAATTAAATAAACATCGTTCGGGGTGTGGCGTTGTGCTGAATATCGAAAACGGCGATATATTGGCAATGGTTTCGACCCCCAGTTTTGATCCGAACCTTTTTACATCGGACGATGGCGATGATTATATCGCCGCATTGCGTGATGATATTGCAAAACCATTTATGAACAAAGCGGTCGAAGGTTTATATCCACCCGGCTCAACATTCAAAATTGTCGTTGCGTTGGCAGCGTTGGAATCGGGCGCTATATCGCCGAAAAAGTCTGTATTTTGTCCGGGTCATTGGGACTATGGTGACCGCCGTTATCATTGCTGGGAACAAAAGGGTCACGGTTGGGTTGACTTGGCGCACGCCCTTAAACATTCTTGCGACATATATTTTTATCAATTGGCATTAAAGATTGGTATTGATGCGATTAAACGTATGGCGGTCAAACTGGGATTCACAGAAAAATATATGGGCGACATTATTGCGCGCGAAATGCCGGGCGTTATCCCAGACAGACGGTGGAAAGAACGCAATGTTGGTGCAACATGGGTGAACGGCGATACGGTTATTTCCGGTATTGGCCAGGGATTTATCTTAACAAATTGTCTGCAACTGGCGACTATGCTGGCGCGCGTCACCACAAATCGCAAGGTTAAACCCCGCCTTATATGGTCTGAAAAAACACCTTCGTTTTCATCATTGAATATCAAAGAACAAAATATCAAGGCTGTTTTGACCGGATTGGAAGAAGTGTTAAAACCCGGTGGTACCGCATCTGGCAGCGCAATAAATGTTAAAGGGCTACGCATGGGCGGAAAAACTGGAACGTCCCAGGTGCGTACGATTTCCAAGGCCGAACGTAAAACAGGTGTTTTGACCAACGAGCAATTAAAATGGAGTATGCGTAACCACGGACTTTTTGTTGGATACGCACCAACGAACAATCCACGTTATGTTGTCGCGGTTATTACCGAACATTCGGGCGGATCGGGTCCGGCGGCAAAAACAACCGCGGCGGTTATGCGCGAATTATTAAAGACGGGGGCATAAAATGCAACACGCTCAGACACGCGTTTCTAATGCAGATATGATGCGGTTATCTGAAAAGATGTCGCGTTTTTCGTGGGCATTATTTGCGCCGGTATGTATTGTTTTGGCAATGTCCATTGTCGTGCTGTATTCTGCGGGACACGGGTCGTGGCAACCGTTTGCTTTTTCACAACTGATGAAAATACTTTTGGGGTTGGTTGTATTTTTCTTTGTCTCATTATCAAATATTAAACCGTGGATAAAGTCTGCGTATCTTATATATGCCATTGCACTTATTATGATTATTCTTGTGACATTTGTCGGGCACACGGGTATGGGGGCGCAACGTTGGCTAAACCTTGGATTTATACACATACAGCCGTCCGAATTTATTAAAATCGCACTTGTTATGGCGTTGGCACGATATTTTGCGTGGATGAATTCCACCGAACTTACCCAGATTAAACATTATATCATACCCGTATTTTTATTGCTTGTTCCGTTTGGTTTAATTGTAGCCCAACCCGATTTAGGAACCGCATTGTCATTGGCACTTATTACCGTTGGTGTATTTTATATTGTTGGTGCACCAAAAAAATGGTTTGCAATTGCGTTAATACTTGGGATATTGGCGGCGCCAGCGGTTTGGTTTGGCGGTATGCACGATTACCAGCGTGACCGAATAATTACATTTATCAACCCCGATTATGATGCGCGCGGAGTGGGGTACCAAATAACCCAGGCAAAAATCGCATTTGGCAGTGGCGGCTTTACAGGCAAGGGTTATATGCAAGGCTCACAATCACAGCAATCGTTTTTACCAGAAAAACAAACAGATTTTATCTTCACAATGCTTGGGGAAGAGTTTGGTTTTATCGGCGCATTATCACTGCTTATTTTGTACAGTTGGATAATCATTATACTGTTCTGGTGCGCCAAAACGTGCCGAAATCGGTTTGGTCAATTAATGTGTTTCGGTTTTATGTTGAACTTTTTTATTTATTACTTTATAAATATTGCCATGGTTTTGGGACTGATGCCAACTGTGGGCGTGCCATTACCGCTTATGTCGTTCGGCGGCAGCAGTTTGCTTTCAATTATGTTTGGATTCGGACTTGCCCAAAACGCACATATTCATAAAGACCAACAATTGTCTGCCAAAGGAAGTTAAATATGAATTTAATGATTGTTGAATCCCCATCAAAAGCAAAAACAATTGAAAAGTACCTGGGCAGCGGTTGGCGTGTTATTGCATCGGTCGGTCATGTTCGTGATTTGGTACCCGAAAACGGTAGTGTTGATACCGAACACGACTTTCAAATGCGTTGGCAAATTATGCCGGGCAAAGAAAAACAATTAAAACTTATTACCGATGAATTGAAAAAAGCAGATGCAGTATATTTGGCATCCGATCCTGACCGTGAAGGAGAGGCAATTGCCTGGCACATTCTGGATATTTTGACATCTAAAAAATTATTGGCGAACAAACGCGTTTATCGTGTCGCTTTTCACGAAATCACTAAAAAAGCGGTCCAGGCCGCAATTGAAAACCCGCGTGAGATTGACACAAACCTTGTTGACGCATATTTGGTACGGCGCGCATTGGACTATTTAATCGGGTTTAGTATTTCGCCATTACTGTGGCGGCGCAATCTGGGTAAATCGGCCGGCCGTGTACAAAGTGTTGCGGTAAAATTAGTTGTTGATCGTGAACGCGAAATTGAAGCATTCAAACCAACAGAATATTGGTCTGTGGATGCTGTATGTGGCATAAATGGTGCAACATTTAAATCTGCACTTACCAAATTCAATGGTAACAAGGTTGAAAAAATGACCATTGAAAATAAAACAATGGTCGATGATATTTTATCAAAAATCGGTACACCGATTATACTGGCACACGTTGTGAACATTGAACGCAAGAAAACAACACGTCACAGCGCGGCACCATTTACCACCAGCACGTTACAACAGGAAGCCGCCCGTAAATTATACTTTTCATCAAAGCGCACAATGGCTGCGGCCCAGAAGTTGTATGAAGCAGGCTTTATTACATATATGCGTACGGACGCGACAAATTTGTCGGTGGACGCAGTGAACGACATTCGTACATACATAAATAATACATACGGTGAAAAGTTTGTTCCAAAATCACCAAATGTTTATGTCACCAAATCTAAAAACGCCCAAGAAGCACACGAAGCAATCCGTCCAACCCATTTTGATAATGATGCGCCTAATTTGTCTGGGGACGAAGCAAAATTGTATGACTTAATCTGGAAGCGCACAATTGCGTGCCAAATGACAATGGCCGAATTTGATTCTGTCACCGCCGATATTGAAACAGATAACAGGGTGGCGATTTTCCATGCGGTTGGTACAACCCGTACATTTGACGGCTTTATGCGTGTTTATATCGAAGATACCGATGATGAAGAATCTGATGGCGAAACGAAATTACCACCAATGAATATCGGTGATGAAATTGCAATATCGGAACTTCTTCACGAACAACACTTTACTCAACCGCCGGCAAGATATACCGAAGCGTCCCTGGTTAAAAAATTGGAAGAATTGGGTATTGGTCGTCCATCAACATACGCAACAATTATGTCAACGATTGTTGACCGCGACTATGTTGAACAGGATAAACAACACCGTTTTCACGCAACACCGGGTGGCTGGGTAATCGCATCTTATCTGGATAAATACTTTAACGAATTGGTTGATGTGAACTTTACCGCAAAAACCGAAGATACCTTGGACGATGTTTCCAACGGAAAAACAGACAAATTGGACGCACTTACGGCTTTCTGGAATCCGACAAAAACAATGATTGATGGCGCGCGTGGCATAACCACAACCGAAATCATTGATCAAATAAACCACTTTATGCATGAACACCTGTTCAATGACGGTAATGACAAATGCCCATTGTGTGGTGGCAAACTGGGAATTAAATTATCAAAGTTTGGCGCGTTCATCGGTTGTGAAAATTATCCGAAATGTAATTACACTAAAAAATTGGGCGTATCTGAAAATACCACGCACAGCGATGAACAAGAAACTAAAAAACCACAGTTTACTAATGTTGATTTGGGCGATGGTATTTCGTTCCGCGTTGGAAAATTTGGCCCATACGTCACAAACGGTGTAAAAAATGTATCGGCGAAAAAATATACGGCTGACACAATGACACTGGAAATAGCGCGCGAATTGTTATCGGCCGACACTAAAAAGGCTGAACCCGAAAAATTGGGTAAAAACCCAGTAACGAATGCGGAAATATATTATTACCCAACAGGTCGCTATGGCGCATACATATCATCAAATCGTGTAAATGTTTCGGTCAACGATAAACCAGACCTGGAAACCGCGATTGATTTGATAAACAACAAAAAACCAAGTTCACGTAAATTTATCCGGCACAAAAAATAAGTAAATGGCAAAGACATATAACAACAACTTCACAGATGAATTGCGGCAACGTTTATCAATTGTCGATGTTATATCACGCCGCGTGCCACTTACGAAAAAAGGCCAAAATTTTTGGGGCTGCTGCCCATTTCATAGTGAAAAAACCCCGTCTTTTTCAGTAAGTGAAGATAAGGGTTTTTACCATTGCTTTGGTTGTGGTGAACATGGCGACATTATTTCATTCACAATGAAATCTGAAAATGTCGATTTCAAAACAGCAATTCGCGAATTGGCCGATATGGCTGGAATAAAGGTTCCAGAATACAAACCAAAAGATGCGGCAACCGTTGCACGCGAAGAATCTTATGTAAAAATCACAGATGATGCCGCAACTGCTTTCCAGAAAAAATTATTTGAGCCCGCAGGCACGCACGCACTGGAATACATTCGTGGTCGTGGCTTTACCGACGAAATGATTAAAAAGTACAGACTCGGTTATGCGCCAAAGAATAATTTGATATCCGGTACATTCACGAACGTAAAGCCTGATGCCTTGATTGCAACTGGACTTGTCCGCCGTGGCGATTATGGGCTGTATGATTTCTTTCGTGATAAATTAATGTTCCCGATTTTTAATGCGCACGGCCAGGTTGTCGCGTTTTCAGGCCGGTCATTGGACGGTTCGGAACCAAAATATATCAACACGACCGATACCGAAATGTTTCACAAGCGGCAAACAATATTTGGCTTTAACTTTGCGCGTGAGGCTATCCACCGTGCAAATCGCTCTATTGTGGTTGAGGGGCAAATAGACGCAATCCAAATGCAATGTAACGGTTTTGGTGAAACTGTCGCGCCATTGGGCACGGCACTGACCGAAGATCACATCGCGCTTTTGTGCAAGGCGAACCGTAATATCACATTTTGCTTTGATGGTGATGCCGCCGGACAAAAGGCGGCGGTGCGCGCCTGTAATATAGTGTTGCCATTTTTGCGCGATAACTCGGACGTTCGGTTTGCATTTGTGACGGGTGGCAAAGACCCCGATGAAGTGTTAAAGACGGGTGGGGCGATTGCCATGCGCAAAATTATTGACGGCGCAACACCAATAATCGACTTTTTATGGGACACAACTAATAAAAGTTATTTAATATCTACACCGGGCGGACGGACCCAGGCTGAAAAGTTCCTTAAATCCCAGATTGAAAAAATCACTGACATTGAATTCCGGCGCGAAATTGAAAACGAATACAACTCTCGCAAGTTCAATCAATGGCACAAATGGAAAAAGAACGCCGACACAACGCCGGCGGTCGATTTACCCGCGGTTGACGACATAACAAAAAACACCCTTATATATATTGTCGCACATTTCCCAGACGTTGTTGAAAAATACGGCGACTTTTTATCATCATTAAACATTGACTTTGATACGGACGCGGGCGCGGAATTAAAATTTGATGCGATGGCGGCTGAACGATATGTCGTGTCACTTAAACTGCAACGTTATATACAAAAATTAAATAATGACAAAAAAGCGGCGGTGCAATCTATGCTGGCCGGCGATGTTGGCGCGGGTGCGTTGGTTGACAAAATAAATGTCGATATTGCCACCGCAAATGACAAACTTGAACAACTTTTAAATGCCGACTTGTAATTTTTTCTTTTTCCCCCTTAATTTTTTTCTTGTACAAGTGGCGCTTTTTATGGTATAATGAATAACAATTGAAAGGAGAATGTCGATGAAATCGCTTTTCACGCTTGTTATTGCGCTATTTTTGGTGGCACCGGTTCACGCCGAAACTGACGTGTCTTCGCGTGGCACATCACGTGTTTTACCATCGGGGGCAACTGCGATTGGTTCTGGGCGTGCGTCTGGAACGGTTGCAACTTCTCGTGGTGCACGTACTGCGACGGCGAATGTTGCGCGTCGTGCTACAACCGCCCGTACGGCTACACAAACCCCGGGTGTTGTTGCGCGTGTTGGAACGCAAACTGTTGCCGTAACGGAAAGTGGATCTTCCACCCGTATCGGTTCACGCGTACCGGGTGTTGCACGTGCCCCATCGATCAGTGTTTCATCATCGACAACGACTATTACTAAACCAACAGTCGAAGAAACAATTTCCACAATGGAATCTGTTGCGGAATTGTCCGATCACTGCAAGGCACAATATATGGCGTGTATGGATAACTTCTGTAACGTCTTGGACGATAACCAGGGTCGTTGCACATGTAGTAAGAATGTCCGTAACTATGAAAAGACCGAAGAAGCATTGAAAACAGCAACCGAAGAATTGCAAGATGTTGCACAAAAGATTCAATACATCGGTTTGACAAGTGAAGAAATTGTTACATTGTTCACTCAGACAGAGGCTGAATTGGCAATGCAAAACAATTCGGACAGCACGAAACTTAAAAATGACCTTGATCGTATTAAAAATATGATTGTTGGTGTTAAAAGTGGTTCCGCCAGTTCAATTGGTGATACTACTTCGGGCATCAGTTTGGACTTGTCCAATCTGTTAAGTTTCAATATCGACAGTACTGGCTTTGATATCACATCATTGTTCACAACAACAACAAACAACAACACTGCAGCAATCACCAATCAACGTGGTGAAGCATTATATAAAAGTGCTGCGGCACGTTGTAAAGCGGCTGTGTTGAACAGTTGTGCGTCCCAAGGTGTTGAAATTGGTGTTATCGTCAATTACTATGATATGGAAATTGATAAACAGTGCATCTTGTACGAACGTGCGTTGACCGATGCAAATGATCAAATGGTTGCAACGGTGCGTAATGCAAAGACCGTTTTACAAAAGGCACGTTTGATGGTTGCACAGCAAAAGAATCAATATGACCTGCGTGGTTGTATCAGTGCGCTTGATTCATGTATGCAAGACGACTATGTCTGTGGCACTGATTACGAAGATTGTGTTGACCCATCTGGTAAATATATCGTAGATGGCGAAGTCGTAGCTGGTTCGATGCCTGGTATATCTGGTGGTATGTGGAAAAAGACAACCACCTCAGGATCAGGCTCCAGTGCCACCACAACGACAACCACTGAAGCCAACGCACAAAAGGGTTTATATATGACATGGAATCATGGTTCAAGTGGTTCTGAGAAAAACATTTGGTCACCAAAGGAAGCAGCAACTGGATATATCCCCTATACGATACAACAGTATATTGCTGATACCGTGTCATTAAGCAGTGCGACAAATGGTGCGACATCATCTGAAATGTCAGTGTATCTGCAGAACAAGCTGGGTTATCATGATGATGCGACCGGCCGTAACTATGGTATGTGCATATCGGTATTGAATAAATGCCAAGATTACACATACAGCGGTGGTAAATATACACCAGAAGGTAGTGCTGTGATTGCCGGATGGATGGAACGTGCATTACGTCAGATTAAGGTAACTCAAGATACTATCTTGTCAAAGTATGCTCAGAGCTGTATTTCCGACGTAACATCATGCTTAAGCCAGAATAACTATTCATTCTATGCATCATCGTCTGCATCAGCGGCATCTTCGTCTAATCCGACAAATATGGCGATTAGAGCTTGCTTGCCGGTTATCAATACTTGCCGTTCGGTTACATTAGGCCTTACCGACAAAGACGTGACTATTGATGATTTGGATCCGATTTATAAATGGTTGGATGCTGCTATCGCAACATCGTTCAAAGATTCTTGTCAAAAGACTGGTGGAACATGGACAGACGCAACTGGTGTGTGTGCATGTGCAACGGGATCAACATTGTCAAATGGTGCTTGTACTCCTCCTGCATTACCAAAGACACAAGCCGCGTGTAGTGGTATAGCCAATGCAGAATGGAAAAACAGTGCATGTGCTTGTAAGTCTAATTATACTCCTGACTACAGTGGTTCAGTGGCAGCGTGTGTTGCGACAACGACATCAGGCACCTAATGCCTTGGTTTAACAAATCAACCGCCCAATCGGGCGGTTTTTTGTTTTGGTATTCTTACTTGTGTCATTCCCGCGAAGGCGGGAATCTATTGCCCCGCAGGGTTTATTATGCTTACATGCGGCGCATCGTTCGCAACATTGTTGCTCACTTTAGATACCCACCTGCGTGGGTATGACGACTTTTTTGATTATTCTTATACTATATTTTTCTTGTCGCGGTATTCTTACTTGTGTCATTCCCGCGAAGGCGGGAATCTATTGCCACGCAGTGACCACTTTACATATTATGATCATATCCAAAAGCTTCTAAAACTTCTGGATATAAATCTTTCCAATCAGGATTTTTCTGAATAATCAACCGTAATTTCCAATTACGATTCCATTTTTTCAATTCTCTCTCACGATAAACCATATTATTCATATCATCAATTTGTTCATAATATACCAGAATATTACAATTATATTTCGCAGTGAAAGAGTTCGGATAAACTTTGTTTTTATGCTCAAATACACGACCAACTAAATCAGATGTTGAACCAATGTATAATGTTCCCATTGGTGCACTTGCCATAATATAAATATAACCGTGTTTTTCCATACTGAAAATTTTAACAATAACCAATTATTATTGCAAGTTGACCCTGTGGGGCAGTGGATCCCCGCCTTCGCGGGGATGACAATAAAACGAAATATGCGTAGAAATCACTGTTTTTGTATCACAACAGGATAATGTGTCACACCACTTAATTATTAAACAGGAAGTGGCATATATCACCGTCCGCCATTACGTAATCACGACCAACTGTACGCATTTTACCGGCTTCTTTGACCGCTAATTCACCGCCTAATTCCAACCAATCAGATGGTGATATAATTTCCGCACGAATAAAACCCTTTTCGAAATCTGTATGAATCTTACCCGCGGCTTGGGGTGCCGTCATACCGCGCGTTATTGTCCATGCGTGTGCTTCCTTTGGCCCCACAGTATAGAACGTTTGTAAACCCAACGTGTCATAACCGGTTTTTATAACCTGGTCCAAACCAGATTCATTTAACCCCAGTTCCGTTAAAAACATCTTTCTTTCGTCCACGTCTACAATTTGCGCGATTTCCATTTCTATTTTTGATGAAATTATTAGTACTGGCGCATCATTTCCGATTTTATTTTTAACCATATCGGAATATTTATTGCCCGTTGCCGCAGATTCTTCATCAACATTACATACATAAATTACCGGCTTTGCAGTTAATAAATTAAATGGCGCGGCATTTACACCCGACTTTCGTGCCGGTGTGCCAGATTCCAGACCCGATTTAATTGTATTTGCGTCTGCCAATAATTTTATCGCATCTTTATCCAGGCCGTGCGCTTTTTTCTCAAGATTTTTTATTTGTTTTTCAATACTTTCAAGGTCGGCCAATGCAAGTTCTGTTTCAATTGTATCAATATCCGCAAGTGGATCAATTTTACCGTTTACGTGTACAATATCATCATTTTCAAAGCAACGTACCACGTGAATTATCGCGTCCGTAGATAATATATTCCCAAGGAATTTATTACCCAAACCTTCACCGGTTGATGCACCACGAACAAGCCCCGCAATATCAACAATTTCAAGTTGTGTTGGTATAATTTTCGCCGCGTTCACTGTTTTTGCCAATTCCAATAAAGTCGCATCCGGTACAACCACGTGACCGGTATTTGGCTCAATGGTACAAAACGGATAATTTTGCGCGTCCGCCGCGGCGCTTTGTGTCAGCGCATTAAACAGTGTTGATTTTCCAACATTCGGCAACCCAACAATTCCACAATTGAATCCCATATAAAAATCCTTTATAATTTATGCGTAATATGTCATACATGTGGGAAAATTTCAATATAAAACCAATGCCCGCGGAAACAATTGTTTACCGCGATGGTGAATATTGCGCCGAACTTTCTACAATAAAAAATGGCCCGATAAATAAAAATTATGTTTTACCAGTTCATATTATTTATGTTGGTGAAATTGCCGGTAAAAAAGAATTAAATATCGATGTAAATATCGATAATCAACCGGTCTTTTTATCGGTAAATATAAAAAATAAATTACCGGCCTTTTTTAATATTTTTATCAAAAACACCGGTAAAAATTCTGAAATTCGTGGGCATATTATTTTGGATAATAATGGTTCATTGGAATATAATTGTACCGCCGAACATTTGTCGGCAAATACCGGTGTTTTTTTACAAAATAAACTTATTGCTAATAAAAATTCTGTATCTAAATTATCGGGTGTCGCAATTATAAATAAAGATTGTCCGGAATGTAATTCAGATATATCTTTTTCAGCCATCGCTGATAAAGATGCAAAAATTGAATTTTTACCGGCGCAGCGCATTTCGTCCGTACCACAAAATGCGGGGCACAGTGCATCGATTTATTCACCTAAACCAATCCAGATTCAATTTTTACGTTCAGCCGGTTTATCATCAACTGAAATTACTGACGTTATGCGTGAAGCATTTATAAACGATTTTTCATTATTTTAATAAAAAAAGTATTCATAAGAAAATATCCTTATGAATACATAAAAATACCGTTATGCATAATGCATAATTCAGATTTATTTTTTCTTAAAGCCTTGTTTTGCTTTTAACTTTGGATTATCAGGATCAATCAAGATAACCTGTTTACCACGACGAATTTGTTTAATATTGCCGCGTTTTTTCCAAGCCTTTAATGAACTTAAAAATTTCATATCTAAATCCTTTTTGCAGGGGTGATTATACATGCTTTTTCTAAAAAATCAAATAATTATTATATTTTTTGTTGTTTTTATTGTACCTGTTTATATTGTTGAAAAAAGTTATTAGTAATTTTTTAACAAGTTTTTAACAATTTTTTCCCAGAAATCTAATATTTTTTAACAAATTGTTGAAAAAATAATCATTATTTTAACATGTTGAAAAATACCTATTTTTGAACCAAATAAACTTTTTCATAAAAACACTTTTTATACTTGTTAAAAATTGTTGAAATTATTATAATTCAATCATTCGGAGAGAAAATGAAACAGCAAGTATTGAAAGCTTTGGCAAATCCTGCGCGCATATTTTACGTGCCGTATAATTTGGCCGTGCTTAATTTTGCCGTACAATTCATTGTTTTTATGATATTTTTTATGATTGATTTATTTATAAACCAGGCGAATATGACAATTTCACCATTGTATTTTTTAATATCGGTGATAATTGTTCATTCTGTGTTGGGTGTGTTTTGTAAAAGGGATCCGCAACTGGGTCAGATTGTGGTGGCCAAGATTCAGTTGTTTAAAAGAAAAATACCGGGAAAATTGGTGGCGTAAATGAACGAATTTTTTAATTATTTTGCCGGTGGTGGATATTCTATAACCATGACGATTTTGGTTATGGCGGTTATTTTCGTATTTATTGTTTTAATGCTTTATATCCCATCATTGTCGCGCCGCATATTCCCAAGTTTTGGTTATCGTCATTATGCGAATTATTTGCCGTTCAAAAATGTCTATAATGATAACACGATATCTTTGACCGATGGGTCACTGTTGCGTGTGTATCGTGTGTCTGGTGTCCAGACCAGTATGCAAGATGACGCGACCCGCGAAAAATTCTTGGATTTACGTGCGCAATTATTTAATCAAATTCGTGATCCAAATGTGACGTTACGTTTTTACATGGTGCGTGATGCGGCGGCGGATAATGAAAACTATGAATTTGATAATCAGGTTTTACAGGGTATTTATAACAAATGGCGCGCCCAGGGTTTACGTATATTTATAAATAATTATTATATTGTGATTTCTGTGGCTGGTGGTGGCGCGCGTGAAAAATTAAATCAATATTGTAATTATATTGAATCAATATTGGCGGCGTATAAACCAAAGGTATTGAATAATAATACACGTGATAATATGGCGCGATTCTTTGGTCGTATTTTATCACCGATAAGCAAGCCCGCCCCGGTCGTTGCCGATAATAAAATTGCAGAGGCAGTGACGGTTGACGATGTTATATTTGAACGTGATGGAATTGTCCGCTATGTCAGTGGGGGCGCGCAAATGTTTGCGGCGGCGTTATCTTTCCGTATATCGCCAGATTATCTGGACGAAGATTTCTTTAATTCAATATCAACCATACAAACAGAAATGATTTGTATGAATGGTTTTCATATCATGGGAACGGCGGATATTGAATCAACATTTCGTCAACGTAAATCAACCGCAGACGAAAATGAAACATCTACATTGGCCCAGGTGTCGGCGGCGCAAAGTGCGATGGACGAAAACATTTCTGGAAACCAGAGTTTGGTAAATTACTATCCGCTGTTTGTGATATTTGGTGCGACCGTTGAAGAATTAAACAAGTATGTTGATGAGTTCAAAAAGATATCGGCATCGTTTGGTGTATCGCCAATTGTTGAAACATTTGCGTCAAAGGTTTCTTGGTTTTCACAAATACCGGGATTTGATGTTTTCCCACGCAGTTTCAAGTTGCTGTCAAAAACGGCGGCGGTTTGTATCCCGATGTCCAGCACGCCACGCGGAATTGAAAATTCTGATTGGGGTCCGGGACCATTGGTTGTTTTCCCAACGGCCCAGGGTACACCATATATGTTCCAATTCCATGTTTCAGACAAACCAACCGCGGTGGGACATACATTAACAATCGGTCCAACCGGTGGTGGTAAAACAACTTTGTTCAGTTTTTTAATCGCGCAATCGTTGCGTCACCCAAAACTGAAAGCGTTTTTCTTTGACAGAAACAAGGGTGCCGAAATATTCACTTTGGCGGTTGGTGGAAAATATATCACTATGCGGGGCAAGGAAAAGAATACCGATCCAATGGCGAAAACTTTTGAAACGCGGTTGAATCCATTAAAGATGCCGGATACACCGGAAAATCGCGCGTTTTTGCGTCGTTGGTTTGCGATTATATCGGGACAAAATGACGCGGCGTCCGCCGATGAAATTGCACGTGCGGTTTCGGTCAACTTTGATTATTTGTCGGACAAGGATAGGGTGCTGAAAAACCTTTGGGAAAGTTGTTTTTCGTCCAGTGGCGAAATGCGTGCGCCATTAAAGAAGTGGGTTGACCCATTACAATATGGCGATATGTTTAATGAAGACAGCGATACACTTGATTTGGGTGCGCGTCTTACAACATTTGATTTTACCGATATTTTACAGGACGAGGTTTTATCGCCTGCGGTTATTTCATACATATTGCACCGTATAAACACGACAACGGTATCTGGTGGAAATCCATCACTTATTATGATTGATGAAACAGCGCCAATGTTGGAAAACAAAATGTTCCGCGATAACTTTATTGCCGGCTTACAAGAAGGGCGCAAAAACCGTCAGGCATATATGGTCGCGTTCCAGCGCGCAAACGTTTTGGATAAACTTGGTATTGGTGATGTTGTTCGTGGCCAGGCGCAAACGGTATTATTCTTCCGTAATCCAGCCGCCGATGCGGGCGACTATGCACATTGGAATCTGAACCCGTTGGAAATGGCATTTATCCAGGGCAAGGCATATCCAAACTTGAAACGTGCGGTATTGTTGTCGCGTCCGGTAAATGGGGAATCGGTCATATTAAATACGGAACTTGGTGGGCTGGGCAATTTATTGCGCCTGTTTGAATCGGGTCGTCCATCGGTATTACTGGCCGAAGAATTGTATAAAATGTATGGCGCGAATTTTGTTGCGGAATATCTGAAAAAGCAATCTGGCGGAAATGTTTAAGAAAATCTTTATTTTGCCGATAATGTTTTTTTGCTTTTCTGCAAATGCCAATGAATGTATGGCGTATAAAATAAAACCAAAAATCACAATCACAACCCCCGAATATGAAAAGCACGTTGTCCAATCAAAAAAGCCAATGAATCTGCTGCATGGCAACGTTGTTGCAACATTGGTTGATAACTATGATATTGTCGTGGAAATTAGCAAAATAAAAGATGGTTATTGTGTTGGTTTGAAATCGGTTGCGGCAACAATAGGGTACACCGATTTTATGGTAAAAATAGATTCCCGACATGGTGTAAATACTTGTTCGTACAAGGCGATATTAAATCACGAAAACCGGCACATAGACGCATACATATCGGTAATTGACGATAATAAACAAGATTTATACGATGCGATTTATTCGGCGGCAGACAGTATAATGCCGATATTTGTAAAGTCGCAAATGGACGCGGACAGCGCCGTTGAAAAAATGAACAGCGAATTACAAACACACCCCGATGTTGTTCTGGCGATACAAAAGATTCACGCAGATGAAGAGATAAAAAATAAAAATATAGATAAACAAGAAAACTATTCTGAATTGAAAAGTTGTTTATAACAAAAACCGCCAAGATGGCGGTTTTTATGTACATAGCGACTTTTTATTTTTGATTATCTGGGTTATTTGGGTCATCGTGAATATATTTTACAAAGTCATCAATCTTTTGTCCGGTCGAAGATAAAATCTTGGCAATACTGCCGGTTGATGGCCAACGTGGTTGACCAAATTTTGACCAGCGTTTGCTTTTATTAAATGTTGTTGGGTCTAAACCACTTGACCGCGCAAGGCCCGAACAAGACATTCCGTGTTCGCACGCAAATTTTTCAATTGCCAACCATATCTGATCATGTGTCATTTTTCTCTCCCCGTTTTTGTTTTTCGGAACAGTTGAATTATGTGGCAAAAAAAGGCTTATTTTCAATAGGTTGGTTATCCTAGGAAATATTAGAACAAATAAAAATGATGATATGTTTTTATAAAAATACATAAAATATATTAGGAAAAATTGTCAATTTATAATAGATATTTATGTGCTGTATGTACCTGTTTTCCAAGTTTTTTTAATATAACGATTCCTTTTTTAGAAACCCATTACATAAAAATGGGATAACAAAAATTCCCAGGAATTAAAATATAATGGACCGCGGTCATACAAAAAAGGAGATTAAAATGACTCATCAAGAGATCTGGCAAGCCATTGATAATTTCGCTTTTCAGCAAAAGATGTCTTGTTCTGGATTAGCAAAATTTGCAGGTTTAGATGCGACAACATTTAACAAAAGCAAACGTTGGTCTAAATATGGACAACCGCGGTGGCCGTCCACAGGCAGTATTGCCAAAATATTAAACTCTACGGGGAAAACAATAAGCGATTTTATAAAATGTATTTGTGACTGATATATTTTTATTTACAACAATATTTATGTGTATAAGATAAGAATATGTCTACATTAAAATCAAAAATACTTTTATTGAAAGAACTATTGGCACTGAAGGAAGTTGTTGATAAGGGTAGTATCCAAACCGCCGCTGGTGAAAACGGCATTAAAAATTCTAATCTATCCACTTTGATTAAAAATTTGGAAGATAGATTTAATACTAAACTTATCAACCGTGGTGTCGGTGGCAGTCAACCGACAAATTCAACCCAGATGATATACAACGATATTTGTGCCATAGAAGAAATACTTAACAAAATCACAGAAAACTTTGTTGATATGGACTCTTTGTCTGGGTCTGTTTCTGTCTGGACAGAAGAGGGCTTAATCGGCAGTTTTATTCTTAAAGATTTGTCAGAGTTTTATGCGAAATATCCAAAAATTCGTCTTGAATTGTTGATGAAGCAAGAACCCGATATTTCCACAATGGATATTTTGATTATCAAATCAAAAATTCACCCAAATATTCATGGGCATATTTTGTTCAAGTTCAAGACATCGCTGAAATTCTATGCAAGTAAAAAATACCTTAATGAACGCGGCGTTCCGAAAAACATAAACGATTTATTGGAAAATCACGATTTGTGTATGTCAAGTCGCTATATGAATTTACCGGAATACAAGGGGTTGATGAAACGGGCAAAGCACCTGAATACCACATCAGATTCACTGGCGTTGATATACCGACTTGTTAATGATGGTGATGGTATAACGTTTTCCCATCGTGGTTTGAAGAATGCAGTAAAGAACTTGTGTGTTTAGAAGATTTAGATTTTAATTTTGAAACTGAAATTCAGTGTATTTGCCGAACGGAAATCGCCGAATCACCAAAGGTCCAGGCATTTGTGAATTTCTTTATAGATTTCTGCACCGGCCACAATGTTCCAATTGATATTTATTATTGATGGAAAAAGGAAAATAAATGAAAATATATTTTGATATGGACGGAGTGTTGGCGCATTTTGATGCTATGCGTCCAAACGATAAAGATTTGAATCATCCAAGTGAAGATTTATCGCCAGAAAAACGTATTGCAAAGAAGTTATTCTGGCAGGAAATAGAAAAACAACCGAATTTTTGGCGCGATATCCCAGTGATGCCGAATACTGAAAATTTGTTAACGACCGCGTTTGATATGGGGGAAATATTTGTTCTTAGTAAAACACCAGGGGCTAAAAAGTTTATTGGTGGTCAAAAATATGTTGACTTTGTTGCAAATGAAAAACGTAAATGGATAGCAAAACATTTAAATAAATTTTTTGATGAAAAACATGTGATTATTTGTGATGGATATAAGGGTGAATTAATGCATCCTCTGAAAACAGATATATTGGTTGATGATAGACAAGAAAATATAAAAGAGTGGGAATCATACGGTGGAGTTGGTGTTTTGTTTACCAATGCGGTTGATACAGCAAAAAGGTTGCTTTTACTAAAAAGTCGTACAAACATAAAATAAGATTCTTTAACTAATTCAAAAGTGGTGAAAATCGCCACTTTTATTTTTAGGGTGGAGAGTGGATTTCCCTCGGCATAAATGCCTGCGGGCAAATTTGTAGTTGCTTGAACTTCGCTTGCGCTTGTTCTCGCATACAAATTTTGAACCGGCAACTGCGTTGCGGGTCGCAAACCACGTCCAACAACAAATTAAATAAAAAACACGCCACAAGGGCGTTTTTTTATTTAAACTGGTTGCGGAGAGTGGATTTGAACCACTGACCTTCAGGTTATGAGCCTGACGAGCTACCGGGCTGCTCTACTCCGCGATAAGTGCTGTTTATTATATACTAAAATCACCAAGTGTCAAATGAAATGTGGAAAATATGTCCGTGCTTTTCGGTTGTCATCCCCGCGAAGGCGGGGATCCAGTGCCCCGCAGGGAATTTATAATTGTGTCGCGACAAAGTCGCGTGCATTGTTATTTACTGTCTGCGACGCAGTGGATACCGGCCTTCGCCGGTATGACGAGTGTGATGTATTCTTTGTACCGGTCACTAACGTCGCACCCTTGCATATTGCTTTTTTTATTGCTAAACTTGTGAACATGGCAAAAAAGAAAAGTTTGTTTAGACGGGTATGGAAGGGGTTTTGGGACATTGTTTTAAGCATTGGGCTTATACAATGGCTGATTGCCGTACTTATTGCGACACCAATTTGGTTTGTATATTTGACAAGTCGTATAAAAATTACGGGCTATGAAATATTTAAGCAATACCGGAAAAAACCGGCCATATTTGTATTCTGGCATGGGCGCAGTATGATGTTATCGCCAATTATTGCGGTTGGTGGTATGCGGGCGTATGCAATATCCAGCAAGCATCACGATGGGCGCATAATGGCCAAGGTGCAACGTTTATTCGGTTTGCGTCCGATTTACGGGTCAACAACGGACGGTGGGTTGTCGGTGTTGCGTGGCGGTTTGCGCGTGTTGGCGGACGGTCGCTATTCGTTGTGTATTTCACCAGACGGGCCGGGGGGACCATCGTTGCGTGTTCAAGACGGCGCGTTATATTTTGCTAAAATGAGTGGTGCGCCAATTATTCCAGTGTGTTATTCTGCATCGCGTGCATGGTTTATGAATCGCTGGGACCGGTATTTAATTGTGAAACCTTTTTCACGTGTAAAGTGTGTTTTGGGTGATCCGATTTTTGTGCCACGTCGTGCGACTGAAACAGAGTTTAATGAAATCAAAAATTCGCTTGAAAAATATATGGTTGATATGGTCCATAAAATGGACGGCGAATTTAATCATAAAATGGTAGAGCAAGATTACAAGGCGGGTCGGTTCAAGCGGGAATTGCGTGCGGCACGTGCCGAACGCCGCAATAAAAAGAAAGGGTTGATATAATGAAAACGCCATATTGGTTTATGCATAAAACTTTGCTGGCTTTTATTTTGGTGCCGTTTTCATGGGTATATTATGGCGTATCGCGCGCGGTGTTCGGTGTTCGTAAAATGCGTGCCTATAAATCAAAACGACCGGTTATTTGTATTGGAAATATTTTGGCGGGTGGGGTTGGTAAAACACCAATTGTTCGTGAAATTGCGACATATTTAGACGCACCGGTGGTTATGCGTGGATACAAGAAATCGGCGCATACAGGAAATATTGGGGACGAGGCGACAATGCTTTCGCGTGCCGGTTTAATTGTTCATACGGGTAATCGCAAAAGTAATGTTATGCTGCTGGATCGTCAGCGCGATAAATCGCCAATAGTTATGGACGATGGATTACAAAACCCAACGGTTGAAAAAAATATTTCAATAGTGGTGTTTGATGAATCTATTGGTTTTGGAAATGGGTTTTTATTGCCGGCGGGTCCATTACGCGAACCGCGTGATCATATTGCAAATGCCGATGCGATTATGATTGTACGTTCCAAGAATCGCAAAAAAAACTTTACGATTCCAACGGGTGTGCCGGTATTCTATGCGACAAATCAAACCATATCGCCGTATGATGAAAAAACACCGATTGTTGCGTTTGCGGGAATTGGTTACCCAAAAAAGTTTTTTGCGTGCTTAAATAACGTTGTTGCGCGTCGCGCGTTTCCAGACCATTATCAGTACACAGATGCCGATATTGAAAAACTGTTAAAGTTGGCGAAAAGCAAAAAAGCAAAATTAGTCACGACTGAAAAAGACTGGGTGCGGTTGCCAGAAAGCGTACGTGATAAAATAAAGTTCGCGACACTGAAAACAGAGATTCAAGGCGACTTTTGGAATTGGTTGGGGGAGAAATTAAAATGACCACATTATTAAAAACTATAAAATTAGTGGGCAAAGGTATTCATTCGGGGTTGTCAGTTGAAATAAAAATCAAACCGTCAAAAAAGCCGGGTATTTTCTTTCAGCGCGTTGACATCGCAGGGTCAAAACCGATGCCCGCAAAATACGATAATGTGGGTGAGGCGAAAATGCGCAACACCACGATTGGCGCTGTATCGGGCGCGCATGTACAAACAGTTGAACATTTAATGGCGGCATTATTTATTTGTGGTGTGGACAGTGCGTTGGTTGAAATAAATGGGGCGGAAACACCAATTATGGACGGCAGTGCGTTTTTGTTCATAAATGAAATTATGCGGGCCGGTGTGACGCGCGGAAAAATGCGTAAGATTATTGTTAAAAAGCCGGTTGTCGCCTATACACGTGAAGTGCGACGTGAATTACCAAAACTGTTTCGGTTGAAATTATGGATTGCTGACAAAATCGCGCATCGTAAAAGTGATGGTTTTGTAAAACTTTCGCCAAATGATGGAAAATCATTGGATATAACTGCGACACTGGTTTATCCAGAAAAAATTATTGGTTCACAAACATATTCTTATGCTTTTGACGGAACAAAAAAGTCTGCGAACACGTTTATAAAGCAAATTGCACGTGCGCGTACTTTTGGAAAATATTCCGAATGGGAATACCTTAAAAAACACGGTATGGGGCGGGGCGCAGACGAAACAAATGTAATCGCGCTGAATAACGCAGGTGATGGAACATTAAACAAACTTATGTGGCCGGACGAATTTGTGCGACACAAGATAATTGATGCGGTTGGCGATATGGCAACATCGGGTGGTATCATTTGTGGAAAACTGGAATCATATAAGGGAAGTCATGCACTGAATAATATCGTGTTGAAAAAGTTGTTCAGTGATGTTGAAAATTATGATATAGTTGAAGAGAAATAAAAATACGGGGGAAACTATGAAGAAAATATTTGCTTTATTGGGAATTCTTGCACTGGCGGCATGTGGCGGTATGATTAAAAATGAAAACGGCAGTGAATTTATCACCCAATTAGACGCGGAACCAATCGGTTGTACATTTTTGTATAAATTGGAAACAGAGGTCAGTGTTTATGATGCCGAAGATGCACGCCGGTATATGGAAAACCGTATCGCAGACCAGGCACGTCCGGGTAATGCGTACTGGATTGTTTCCCAACGTACAAAACCAAATGAATGGGTAATATTTGGCCCAGAACGTTCGTTTGTCTTGGTTGCAAACGTGTATGATTGTCCACACCCAAGTAATATGCGCACTGCGCGTGACGGTGGGTCGGCGACAGCATCGTATGGGTATTAATAAATCTGGTTTTTTTATAAGATTTTGTCCCGTCAATAAAAATGACGGGATTTTTTATTCTGTGTTTGCCAAGGCGTGTTATTTTGTGTTATAATTACACAAAAGCAGAGAGAGAAATTGACAAATCAAACAGTAACGGTTCGTAAAAGGAAGTATGCCGTTGATCTTTTTTGGCAACCGGTGTCTTCGCGTGGGGGTGGGCGCAGTGGCGCGCACCGTCTTGCGCATGAAATTGATGGCCGTTACAGCCTGTATATCGAATACAACCAAATGATTGGCCTTGCCATGCGCAAGAGCGGCGCACGGCGCGGAATGGCATCTGCGGCAGCCGAGGTTGTAGAAGCAATGTCGGAACATTCGACATTTTTGGCGGCGTTTGAAATAAATGGCGGTTTTTATATTGTTGCGGTTCGTAACGGTATTATTTTACAAGATAAATTTTATGATTCTGAATCTGCGGCACGAAATGAATATTCGGCACTTGCGGAAATGCCTGATTGGGCGGCCTTTATCGCGCCAAGTGCATGGGGAATGCCACGTGCGGTTGAATATAAATTGGAAGATGTTATAACCGGCCATTCGCATGCGACATTGCGGTCGATAAGTTTATATGGTTCGCTGATTGTTTCGGTTGGTTTAATTGTTTTGTTTGTCGGAACAATGCTCTGGATTTTCAGTGACCCGATTGTACAAACGGTTTCACCACGTTCAGAAATTGGAAAGGTTGATTCTGAATTGGCTGCGGAATATAAACGCCAGGTTGAACAGAAAAACAAACAGTTAGATGCGGAATATAACATCGAAAAGAAATTACCCCCAGAACCGATTGTTTTGCCGTACGAAATTTTGCCGGATATGATGGGGCGGGCCGATGTTTGCTATCGTGCGATTGGATTTTTAATGCAACAGATTCCGGGTTGGATTCAAACACGTGTAAAGTGTGACGAAACACACGCAACGGCACAAATTCGTCGTTCGTTTGGAACGTTGGGTGATTTTTATACTGTGGCATCTGATTTGATGCCGGGCGCATACGTTCAAGAATTGTCTGATGATTTGGTTTCTGTGCGTGTTAAATTGCCAGACGTTGATATTGTCCCAAGTCAAGATGAACGTGATGCGGATACAATTGTTCGTGATGTGACAACACTGTTCCAGGGTATAAATACATCGGCGGAAATTCACGCGGTCACAGACACGGTGACAAATGGTGTTGATACTGAAAACTTTGATATCGTTGAAATTGCAGCATCGTCAAAAATGGTGCCAATGCAGTTTATGCAAATATTTGCAGATTTCGGCGGTGTTTATTTGACGGCGTGTGATTGGAATTATTCTAATCGCACATGGAACTATGAGGTGATAATCTATGCTAAATAAAATAAAAATGTTTATGGTGTGTGTGCTTGTTGGTGGCATGTTTGCAACCACAGCGTCATATTCCGCGACCGAAGAAATATTGGTTGATGATGTTGATATGGAAGAAGTTTCGGCCGATGCGGTTGCGAACTATGATGTTTCGGGCAGTGTGTTCCAACAAATAACCGATTTGGAACAAGAAAAAGTTTTAATGCAACTTGAAAAAGAACGCGCACAACTGGATTTAGATTTAGACAGATTGGCCGCAGAAAAAATAAAACTGCACATGGAAATTGATGCGTTGTCTGGCCGCGCAGATGTACAACAGCAAGAACTGGAAACCCAAATGGCAAAATTGGAAGCAGAAGCCGTACGTTTGGAAAAAGAAAGAGAAAAATTAGAAGCCGAAGATGAAAAACCAACTGCGTCTTCAAAATCATCATCGGGTTCTTCGTCCAGTTTGTTTGCCGAAGAAGAAAAGAAAGACAATCCTATTTCCAAAAAATATAAATTGGTGAATGTTATTGGTGCGGGTTCCCAACTTCAGGCAACAATTGCAGATTTGGCAACCGGTCAAAACAAACGTATTTCAGCAGGACGTGTTTTAGATGGATATGTTGTTAAATCTATATCGCTGGACGAAGGTGTTGTGTTGGTCAAAGGTTCCGACACACAAACATTAAACGTGAACAACAACTCAAAATAATTTAAGTGAAAAAATGAAAAATCAAGAAGACGATTTTTTTGGTAATGTTGGCGCACAAGATCAAAAACCATCTGTTCCAGCAGGGTTGGAAAACGCCGAAAATAAAGATATCATAGAATATCTGTTTTCCAACGGTAATCGTCTGTTGACTGCGACGGGTGGGACAATGGAATTGTCCCGTGATATGCAGAGTTTCATTGCCTATTTTTCGGGTGGTGAAATTATTATTTCACGTACACACCAATATGATGGTCGTGTGTTGGCGTTCATAGATTTATTAAAACGGCGTTCACATGTTGTACGCAAACCATTCTATTCTGATTTGGGTTTGGTTTCTGGTATTTATAAGGCATACGAAGGGCACATCGGCAGTAGTGCGCGTGGCGGTCACGAATATGACAACCAGATGCAGAAAGATTTTGTCGATATTATCGCCAAAGCAGCAGCTCAAAAAGTTTCGGATATTCATATTGAGGTTGGTGACCAAACAACAATATATTTCCGTATTGATGGCAGTATGCAACCAGTATTGGAATATAACGCGGCGTGGGGTGAAGCTTTTGTTCGTGCCGCATTTGCATCGGCGGATATGTCGAACGCGAACTATGCGCAAAATGAATATCAATCTGCACAAAAAGACGGTCGTACACCGTTGCGCGGAACGCGTGATTTATATTTGCCGGCCGGTATTTTAAGTATTCGTATGCAGTTTAATCCGATTGCATTTGGGTCGCGTTATGTTGTCATGCGACTGTTATACGATAACCCAACCGAAGGAATTAAAACCGAACAGGAATTCAGTCCGTATGAACAAAAATTATTGATGCGTATGCGTTCATTTCCAACGGGTTTGGTAATTGTTGCGGGTCCAACAAGTTCTGGTAAATCAACGACATTGGTACGCAATATGTCAATGATGTTAAAGGAACGTAATTATGAAATAAATATGATTACGGTGGAAAATCCTGTTGAACAAAAAATTTTCGGTGCACACCAAATGCCCGTTACAAACGCAATGAACGAAGAGCAACGTGACGAAGCGTACACCGAAGCATTGGCGGCCGCATTGCGCAGTGACCCCGATACATTGATGGTTGGTGAAATTCGAACGCTGGCGGCGGCACAATTAACTTTGCGTGGTGCATTGTCGGGTCACAATGTTTGGACAACATTACATGCTAATTCGGCAATGGCGGCATTGACGCGACTGCTTGATATGGGTATCGAAAGTTTCAAGTTAAAAGAAGAAACGTTGATGCGTGGTTTAATATCAATGCGTTTATTCAAAAAGGTTTGTCCGCATTGTCATGAACCTTTGATTAATCACCCAGAAAATCCGGCGTATAAACGTGTTCTGGACGCATTCGGCGAAATAGGATTAAAGCAAGTGTATATTCGTGGTCCGGGCTGTGATTTGTGTAAAGGCACAGGTACACTGGGGCGTATCAAGGCGGGTGAGGTTATTATTACCAACAGTGAATTTTTATCACTTGCGTTGTCGGGTAAAACAGATGAGGCAGTGAAATACTGGCTTGAAGAAATGGACGGTCGTACGTTGAAAGAAGCCGCATCAGAATTGATGTTGTTGGGTGTAATTAGTGTTGATGAACTGGAACGTTGGGTTGGATTGCTTGACAGACCGGGGGTGTATTAATATGAGTCGTTTGGACCTTTGGTATGCACGTTTAGTTTTTCGTATGAATACGGAAAAACGTATGGCGACACTTCGTAAGTTGGCGTCACTGTTGCGTAACGACTTTACATTAATGGACGCATTAAACCGTATTGAAATGATTGAATCGCACGGTGGCACAAAACCCAATGAACCGTTCGCGATTGTTATGCGCCAGTGGCAGAAAAACCTTGAACGTGGTATGAGTTTTTCCGATACGACGCGCGGTTGGTTGCCAGATGATGAAACACTTTTGGTGACAAGTGGTAATATTTCTAATTTGGTTGTTGCACTTGAAAACACAACACGTGTGGTCGAAGGCGCAGAACGTATCCGCCGTGCTATGCGTAATGCGTTGGCGTACCCGTTGTTTTTGTTAGCATTAACATTTGGTATAATCGTTATGGTTGGATTGTACCTTGTTCCGCCATTGATTGAGGTTGCCGGTAACGGTATTATATGGCGTGGTGTTGCCGGTGGCTTGATTTCTTTATCTGACTTTATGGTGGTAAGTTGGTATTGGTTTGTTATAGGTATGTTCTTGCTGTTCGTGTTTGTCGGTCTGTCTTTGGAAAATTGGTCGGGCCGTTTGCGTGCCAAGTTCGATAAAATACCACCATGGAACATTTATAAAATTCGTATATCGGTTGGTTGGTTGATGTCATTATCATCAATGGTTGCGGCGGGTATTACAATGCCGGACGCAATGCGTATGTTGGCGGATAATTCAAGCAAGTATTTGCGCGATATATTGGAAGAAACATTACACAATATCGCAAACGGTGAAAACTTGGGCCAGGCATTGTTAAATACTGGACGTGATTTTCCAAACTCTGAAATCATCGGTGACTTGATGATTTACGCAGATATGAATGATTTTGATAAAAACTTAACAGCCATAGCCAATGACTATCTGAATGATTCTGTGCGCAAAATGGAAGCAATATCGAATGTGTTAAACAGTATCGGTATTTTAATGGTTTCTGGAATAATCGCATGGGTGGTTTTGGGAACGTTCCAGATGCAAGATCAAATCACAGCGGCATTAAGTTAAAGTTGAAATAAAAAAATACCGGCAAATGCCGGTATTTTTTATTGTTTTTTTATTACACCATAAATGGCAGATTTTCCAAAGTTCCTTCGGCCACACGGACGTTTACGTCAATCATCATAAACACTGAATCTGGTGTTTTTGGAAAGTCGCCAGAAAAGAGCGAAGTGTCCAACAAGTGCGAAGTGTTGACCGATATTTTGGTTATTAAATGGTCATCGTCCAGAAGTGTATAAATTGGCCCAATATCACGTGGTGTGTTTTCGCCAATTTCGTGTTCATTTTGCGGACAACGCAAACCATCAAACAATGTTTTAATGCGGTTATCAATATCAGAACGTGAAACGCCGACAATTTCGGGGTGTAACATTTGGATATCCAGTTCCGCAATAAGTTTCAAACTGGGGGTTATAATTGGGTTCCAATCAATTCCGCCAATATGCCGGGTAATAATCGGGCTTTTTGTTGGATTTGGCATCATAAATTGGGTCAATTTGTCCCATGGGCTGTGTTCAATCAGTTTCTTTAATTGTGGGTGAAACTGCATACGAATATCAGATATATGCTGGGCGCGCTTTTTTGGGTTCACCAAAATGTCGCCAAAGTATAATAACTTGAATTTCATTTGTTCTTTCCTTTGATTTCGTTCAATATTTCAATGAATTTTTGTTGGGCGGGTTCTTCTGGGCGCAGATGAAGCCGGCCGTGGTCAGACGTAATTATTTCGTATAATCTGTTACTTACCTTTACTGTGGCGCGCCGCAAATATGCCTTTTTCATTGCTTTTTCAACAAGTTCGCGTTCTTCTTCGTGCTTTTTCGCATATTGCGGACCGGTCAAAAAATCGGCCTTTGTAAAGTATTGAGATTTTGCTGCTGGCATAGTGTTTTTCCCCTTAGTTTTTTGTTATTTTCCTTGAAAATTATACCATAAATTGCTATCTTTTACACGTTAAAAAGAAAGGATTTTTATTATGGCAGTTACAAACGAATATACCGGTGATTCAATCAAGGTTTTAAAGGGTTTAGAGGCGGTTAAAAAGCGCCCTGGAATGTACATCGGTGACGTGGGTGAGGGCGGTTCTGGTCTGCATCACATGATTTATGAAGTTGTCAATAATTCTATTGACGAAGCAATGGCTGGTTATGCCGATACTGTTTATGTTTCATTGAATGCCGATGGCTCGGCAACAATTCGTGATAACGGTCGTGGTATGCCATTTGATATCAATCACGAAACGGGACGTTCGGCATTGGAATTGATTATGTGCGAACTGCATGCCGGTGGTAAGTTTGATAACGAAGGCAACGGCGCGTACAAGGTTTCGGGTGGTCTGCACGGGGTTGGTGTTTCGGTTGTGAACGCGTTGTCCACGTGGCTTGAGGTGCGCGTATGGCGTGGTGACCAAGAAGCGATAATGACATTTGCCGATGGTGTACCAACCGCAGATTTAAAAATCATTGAAAATAAAACACATCACGAACACGGAACCGAAGTTACGTTTAAGCCATCACCAGAAACATTTACTGGTACTGAATTCAGTTTTGATGTTATGGAAACGTGGTTGCGTGAACAATCATACCTGAACGCAAATGTTAAAATTATTCTGGAAGATTTGCGCGGTGGCGAAAAGAAAGAACGCGAATTCCACAGTGTTGATGGATTAAAGGGTTTTGCGAATTATTTGGACAAGTCCAAAGAATTGTTGAACCGTGAACCAATCCAAATGATAAAACAAATCGAAGATACTTATATCGAAATTGTTTTACAATGGACAACGGCATATACGGAAACATCGTTGTGCTTTACAAACAATATTCCAAACCGCGATGGTGGAACTCACCTTGCGGGATTCCGTGCGGGTCTTACACGCGCATTGAATAAATACATCTCGGAACACAGCAACAAGAAAGATATTGCGCTGACTGGTGAAGATTTCCGCGAAGGTTTGACCAGTATTGTCAGTGTCAAAGTTCCAGATCCAAAGTTTGGTTCTCAAACTAAAGATAAATTGGTTTCATCTGAGGTTCGTCCGTTGGTTGAAAACACTGTTTCAGATTTGTTGTATGAATATCTGGAAGAAAATCCGGCGACGGCAAAACTTATTGTTGATAAGATTATAGAGGCGGCGACCGCACGTGAAGCGGCACGTAAAGCGCGTGAACTATCGCGTAAAAAGACCGGACCGGAACTTGGTGGACTGCCGGGTAAATTGGCGAACTGTTCCGAAAAAGACCCGGCAAAATGCGAACTGTTTATTGTTGAGGGGGATTCAGCTGGTGGTACCGCAAAACAGGGTCGTGACAGAAAGACCCAGGCGATTTTGCCACTGCGTGGTAAGATTTTGAATGTTGAACGTGTGCGCTTTGATAAAATGTTGGGTTCGGATACAATCGGCGCGCTTATCACCACAATGGGAACGGGTATCGGTAAAGATGAATTTGATATCGAAAAAATGCGCTATCACAAAATTATCATCATGACCGATGCTGATGTTGACGGTCAACATATTCAGACATTGCTTATGACGTTCTTTTATCGTCACATGCCAGAGGCGATTGAACGCGGATATATCTATGTCGCGAAACCACCGCTTTATGGTGTGACACGTGGCAAGCAACAGATTTATTTACAGAACGATGCCGAAATGAACGACTATCTTTTGGACCAATTGTCAACCGATGGTACAATTGAAACAGCAGATGGCGTGACGGTTATGGGTGCGGACCTGAAACGTTTGTTGGGGTTGGTGTTTAATATGAAAAACACACTGCAAGCGTTGAATCACATTATACCATTACGCTTTATCGAAGCATTAGCATTGAACAAGGTTTTGGAAAATGAAGATGTGGCGAATTTGGTGGCAGCGGAAAAAATGCTTGATGCCGAAGAATTGGAATTCGAACGTGGCTGGCACATCACAGCAGATTTAACTGGAATTACCATTACACGTACATTGCGCAGTGTTACCGAAACACATTTCTTGCCACGTGAAAAATTGAACAGTGCAGAAATTCGTGCGTGGCACCGTATGGACGGGCATGACGAATTGATTGAAACATTCAGCAAGCCGACAACATTACGTGTTAAAAACAAATCGCAAAAGATTTGGGGTGCGTTTGCGCTGTTAAATACGGCAATCGAATATGCGAAAACCGGCTTAAAGATTCAACGGTACAAAGGTTTGGGTGAAATGAATGCGGAACAATTGTGGGAAACGACAATGGATCCAAATCATCGTTCGTTATTCCAGGTCAAAGTTTCCGATGCTTCCCAGGCTGACGAAGTGGTGTCAATGTTGATGGGTGATGTTGTTGAACCACGTCGTGATTTTATCGTTGAAAATGCGCTGGACGCGAATTTAGACGTATAAAACACAACAAAGGGGTGGGGGATGGCAGAATACAAAATCTCGGACGATGGAACGATTGTCTATGAAGATAGGGTGTCATTATCGTCCGAGAAAACGCCAGAAGAAGAGATGTATGCGGAATACAATAAACTGGTGTACGATGTAATTGATCACCCCGAACGTTTTACCACCGCAGAAATTGTCGCAAAAAAACAGCGTATGAAGGAAATAGAAGCAAGCGGTGTAAAACTGAACAATGACAAAGCCTTAAAATTCAAAATGGCGCGTATTCCAATTAAACAACAACCGGTTGATGGCGCAAATGTTTTGACAGCGCATATAGCAAAGTTTAAAAAAGAAAATGATTAGTTTTTCAAAAGATTGGTTTATAAATCTGGAATCACAAATTCGTGAAATGCACGCCGATTCTGATGCCCAAAGTTTTGATGAAATAAAAAACAATTTATCACACCCGAAAAAATTTAACCCGACCGAATTTGCCGATATGTGTGCTTATGTGATTTTGGCGGGTGGCTTTTCACAAAAAACAGCGAAAAAGATTCATTCGAAAATTACCGAACACTTACATAAAAATGGTTCGGATGTTGATGGGTTGTTGGCGCTGTTTAATAACAAAAATAAAATAAATGCGATTGTGAAAATCTGGAACGATAAAGACGCGCTGTGCCGCGCATATTACGGCATAGACGGTTTAGATGAAAAGTTAGATTTTTTATCAAAATTGCCACATGTTGGAAAAATTACAGCAAATCATTTGGCGCGCAACTTGGGTGAAAATGTTGTGAAATATGATATCTGGATTCAGCGTCTGGGGGGCGCATACGCAAACAAAAGTTTTAATGTTGATAATGGAAAATTAAATCCAGAAATAAAAAAAGCGTGCGATGAGATGTTTGCGAAATTGTCGCGCGAAACGGGTTTGCCAATCGGCTATATTGATGTGGTATTATGGAAAGCATGTCAAATTGGTTTGGTAAAATTATAGGACTTGGATATGGACGTAAAAATAGAACAATCTTGGAAAGATGCACTGTCAGCGGAATTTGATAAAGATTATTTTATCAAATTGACCGACTTTGTCCGCAACGAATATAAATCTGGCAAACAGATTTTTCCGGCGGCAAAAAACATCTTTAATGCGTTCAACCTGTGTCCGCTTTCCGATGTGCGCGTTGTGATAATCGGTCAAGACCCGTATCATGAACCCGGCCAAGCGCACGGCTTGTGTTTTTCTGTATTGCCACCAACACCAATTCCGCCATCGTTGCAAAATATTTATAAAGAAATAGAAAATGATTTGGGGCGACCATCATCAACACATGGTGATTTGACCCATTGGGCAGAGCAGGGTGTGCTGTTATTAAATGCAACATTGACTGTTCGGGCACACGCGGCGGCATCACACGCGGGAATGGGCTGGGAGCAATTTACCGATGCGGTAATCGCGGAATGCGCAAAGCGTGAAAACATTGTTTATATGCTGTGGGGCAGTTATGCGCAACGCAAGGCGCAAATTGTTGATGCAAATAAAAACCTTGTCCTGAAAAGTGTTCACCCGTCACCATTATCGGCATATCACGGATTTTTTGGTAATCATCATTTCAGCCAGGCAAATGAATATCTGGTTGCGCATGGCAAACAACCGATAGATTGGTAATTGTTGCTTGCAATCGCAAAAATGTCTGTTATAATGCGTACGCTTTGGCGGGATAGCTCAGCTGGTTAGAGCAGTGGAATCATAATCCACGTGTCGGGGGTCCGAGTCCCTCTCCCGCTACCACTAATTTAAAAAAACACCGGCATTTGCCGGTGTTTTTACATAAGGAATATCAGGTATATCCACAATAACACAACAGATGTGATTGTTATAAAGACAATCGCACTGCCGATGTCTTTGGCGCGTTTAGACAGTTTGTTCTTTTCCGGACCAATACGATCAACAACCGTTTCAATCGCGGTGTTGATAAGTTCTGCAAGTATGATAAAGACCAAAGAAAATATCATCAAAATATGCGATATTGTTGGCACGTCTATGAAGAACTGTATTGCGATACCAATAATACAAAGAATTAAATCTTGGCGAAAGGCAGCCTCGGTCCTAAAAACAGAGGCAAGGCCACTGAAAGAATAGCCAAAAGCGTGAATTATGCGGTTTATTCCGGTATATTTTGATTTCATTTCTTTTTCCCCGATGCAAGATAGTAATACAAATCGTTCTTTTGTTCCATATTTTGTTGTAATTCTGAATCGTTATAGCGTTCGCGCAGGGTTTGTATGTTTTCGCACCGCTTGGTCAGTGATACCCCCAAACCTAAACGGCAACCGTCAATTATGCCACCCGCAGATTCGATAACGGTTGGAAAGAAATCCATTGCGGTTATCGGGCGATTAAAGTTGGCACCATCAAAAACGTTTGTGTTGATAAATACGTTTGATAATGTGCGATTGTCAATCTTGGTCAATGTTTCCATAAGTGTACCAGCGCTTTGTGCATGATCATCGACAAGAATAATGACTGCGGTTGGGTCGGCCTTGCGAAACCATTTTACAAAGTCGCCAATAATTTTATCGTCGCACATTGTGATATCCGCCATTGTTTCTTGGGGAAAACCAAGTTTACGACAATATTCGGTTGGATAACCTTTTAAATGGGTGTTTACCGTTTCCATAAATATAAAATAGGGCTTTTTAGATTTTATAATGTCTTGGATAATTGGTTTAGAATATTCAAACAATGTGCCATCATCAACACCACCAAATAAACGTTCGGGTGTTCCCATATTCTTCTGGACAATATCGGCATATATTTTTTCGCCGTCCAGTATTGTTTCAAAACCCATACGTCGCATAAAGTTTTCTTTTAATGAAAAGCGACCGGTTGCCGGAAATATAGACCACGTTTGATAGCCATTGTTTTGGAATATTGTGCCAATGCCGTCTTTGACACCAAGCATTTTTTCAATCTTTCTTATTCGGGTATAGAATAATGGCAGTCCAGTTGTAAAACCGGTTATCGCCGCGATTGTATGTGACAAACCAGATATAGAATTATAATTGTTGAAAGATATATTTTTCTTTTCAAGTTCGGTTATTTCGGGTGTCAGTATTGGGTTAAATACATCTGGGTTGCCGTATGCCTTTTCAATACTTTCAAGTGCGATAAACAAAACATTACGTTTTTTTGACCACGTTATATTTACCATGTCGGGCGCAACATATTCTGATTCATAAAAGTTAGATTTATGAAAATTGAAAAAACTGCCCAGTTCTATTTTGCTGACCGACATTTCAAATATCAACCAGACAAAACACAGTCCAAGCAATATTGGCGCAACAAAACGTTTGGAACGAAAGATGTGGCAAATTATCATAATCGCGGCTGCAATTCCCAATGCTGGCATAAAACAATCTTTGATAAAAGACATAAGAAGTTCAGAATCAGTGCCGGTTGCACCGGTGCTTAATACAATTGCGATTTCGTCGAAATTTACACGCTTGAACATGTGTTGAACCCAATGAATAGACCGCGTTAAAAACAAAACAAAAAATGATGTCGCGAATATTGCTGAAAGCCTTGATAGTGTCGTTTTCATAATTCTTTTCTCTTAGGTTTAAGTATACAAGGATTTTAGTCATAAAACGCGCAATAAACAAATAAAAAATAATGCATATAAACAATTTCCAAAAAATAATAGAATTTGATAAAATATGTACTAACATACCAATATCAAATGTGAGAGAGATGAAACAAACACCAGTTGTATCTTTGGATAAAATTAATAAAAGTTTTCCACTGGAAGTGGGTGGTGAACAACAGGTGCTTTTCAATATCAACATTAAAATATATCCCGGTGAATTTGTTGCAATTATGGGGCCGTCTGGTTCGGGTAAGTCAACTTGTATGAATCTTATTGGTGCGTTGGATACCGCAACATCTGGGGTGTATGAATTATATGGGCGCGATATTACGACAATGTCACCGGACGAATTGGCGACGGTTCGTAATGAATATATCGGCTTTGTGTTCCAGAACTTTAATTTATTACCAAAGCGCAGTGTGTTGGACAATGTTATGTTGCCATTGATGTATCGCGGTTTGCCCATGACCGAACGTGTGCGGCGTGCGCGTGAAATGCTGAAACTTGTTGATTTGGAAAAGTTCGAAACATATTTACCAACACAACTTTCTGGTGGTATGAAACAGCGTGTTGCGATTGCGCGTGCGTTGGCGGGTGATCCGAAAATTATTTTGGCTGACGAACCAACTGGTGCATTGGACAGTAAAATGGGGAATGAAATTTTACGGTTTTTTAAGAAATTAAATAAAGAAATGGGTATAACGATTATTATGATTACGCACGAATTTGATATTGCCAGTTATGCTAATCGTATTATTCATATCTATGACGGACATATCGTCTATGATGGGCCGGTGCCGAAAAATGAATCTGTGTTAATCAAGGCGGAACAAAAGGTACGCAAGTAATGACATTTTATGATGTTATGAAAGAATCTTGGTTGTCAATCAGTGGGAATAAAATCCGTTCTTTCCTGACGGTGTTGGGTATTGTCATTGGTGTTATGGCGGTTGTGATTATGGTTGCGGTTGGCGAAACGGTGCAACAATCAATTACAGAACAATTTTCATCACTTGGTACAAATACAATTATGATTCGTGCCGGTGCGGCACAAAGTGCCGGTGTGCGTACGGGAAATCGTATGACACTTACGATGGACGATGCAGAGGCACTTGCGCGGTTGCCCGATGTTGCGGCGGTAAGTCCGGTTGAAAACAGTGGTGCCCAGGTTGTATATGGAAATAAAAACTGGTCAACGTCAATGGTGGGTGTATATCCGGGATATCAAACCGTCCAAAATATCGAAATGAAATATGGGGCGTTCTTTACACAGTCGGCGGTTCGTAATGCATCAACGTATGCTGTGATTGGACCAGATACCGCCGAAGAATTGGGAATGCCGGAAAATCCAGTGGGCGAGGTTATCCGTGTTCGTAATACACCACTGACGGTTATTGGTGTGACAAAGGCCAAGGGTGATTCTGGAATGGGGTCCCAGGACGATATGGTTATTGTTCCAATCACGACATTAAAGAAAAGATTGTCCGGAAGTCGTTTTCCAAACTCTGTGAATATGATAAGTATTAAATTATATGCGGATGCGGATAACGATATTGTGACCGAACAAATCACGGCACTTTTGCGTGAACAGCATAAATTAAAAGAAACGGCTGTTGATGATTTTCAAATTACAGATATGAAACAAGTGCTGGAAACAATGGAAACAGTCAGCGGTTACTTGAAACTGTTGTTGGTTGCGATTGCGGCGGTGTCACTGTTGGTTGGTGCGATTGGTATTATGAATATGATGTTGGTATCGGTGACCGAACGTACACACGAAATTGGTATACGCAAGGCAATAGGTGCCCAGGAAAAAATCATAATAATTCAGTTCTTGTCTGAATCGGTGTTGATATCTTTTATCGGTTCAATGGTTGGGCTTCTTTTGGGGGTTGGTTTGTCCCAGGGGGTCGGTCGTTTTGTTTTGGAATATAATGTCCCGTTCAGTATTTGGCCAGTTGTGTTATCGGTGACGGTGGCGGTTGTTGTGGGCCTGACGTCGGGGGTTATGCCGGCGATTAAGGCAGCAAAATTAAACCCAATCGACAGTTTGCGATATGAATAAATATTGAAAAAGCCGGCAAATGCCGGTTTTTTATTATGCCTAAATACATATTGATTTTTGGGCAACCGTCTATTAAAATGAAATCACTTTAATTATAAGAAAAGTCAAGGAATACCGAAATGGCAGATAAAGAAGATATGAAAAAATTGTCAATGGAAGAAATGATTGAACAAATGGATGCGGCAAAAAAAGTCAATCCGCTTGATTTGTCGTCTGATCAAGATTTGTCGATTGCATTGATGAACCTTATTTCATTGGAAGAACATTTCTTTTTCAGTGGCGCGAAAACAGGCAAGCCTGGTTTTTACGATTTAATCAACACCGTTCGCGAAATGCGTAAAACATTGATGACGCGTATTGTTGATAAATCATCGGCCGAAGGTGGCGAAGTATGGTGTATATCAAAACACTTGTTGGCCGCATCAATGCGTTTGATGGAGGTTGGAACCAAGGCACTGGGCGCCGGCAATAAAGAAGATGCCTATGCGATGTTCGAAAAATCATACGATTTGTATTCTCTGTTTTGGGGATTGAATATGCACCTGATTGATTTGGGTGGCGTTCATGAACAAATCCCAGAGTTTTATGAGGCGGTAATTGTTAAAAAAGATGACGATAAATCGGCCGAAACAAAAGACGAAAAAAAGCCGGCAAATACTGGTGAAAAAAGTGGTGAAAAGTCTGCGGTTAAACGTCTTGGGGCTTGGGTCAAAAACAAGGTGAATTGTTGTTTGGAATAAACAGGTACAAGAAATAAAAACACCGGCGATTGCCGGTGTTTTTTGATTAATTATCTTTGCTTGTTTTTATACTTTTCCGCAAAGAACTTTTTACAAACATGTTTTATCATAAATGGGTCGGTGCAATTGCCGGCTTCTATATTTTTAAGACAATCTTCGCGTTTGCATTTGCATTCTTGTTCTGGTTTATATCTTAAATCCAGATGCAAAGAATTGTACAAATATTGTAAATCGTGTTGTTCGGTTTGTGAAATGGCGATCTTACCACTGTTGAAAAAACACGCTTCGATACTTTCGATACATGAATCTTGTGGAATGTTCTTTATTTTATACAAGTGCTTTAAGTATCTTTTAAGTTTGCGTTCAGACAAAGTTCCACAGTGCAATGGCTTTTTGCCGTCCAACCACGTGCCCATAAAGTCGATTAATTCAATATCGTTTTGTATTTTTTTCATTTTCTTTAGCGTTGTTTGTTCATTTGTTGAGATTTGCGTGCGCATGCAAGTGTCGCGGCAAGTGACAATAAGCCCGTGCCATATACTGCGCCTGTGGTGGCACGACTTGGAATATTCAGGTGTGCGCGTTCTTCGGCGGTTGCGAATTCACGTGCGTCATCGCTGCCTGCGCCACCAAGTATTAAAAAGAAACTAATAGCGCCAAAAACCAATGCGCGTTTGTCCCATTTATTCATTTTTAATTTTTCCATGGTTTTATCCTTTGGTTAGATTGTACATAATATAACACAAAACACAGGTTTGTCAACCTAATATTGAAAAATCAAATTGACTTAAAATCGGGGTGTGGCAAAATCAAATTATGAGAATTGATGTTGTGCTTGTTGATTTGGGGTTGTTTGAATCGCGGACGCGTGCAGCAAATGCTGTGCGGGACGGGGCGGTGTTCTATGGCGATGTGGCGGTGACTAAACCCAGTTTTGATGTCGAAAACCCCGATTTAATCTCGGTTCGGGGGGCGGTTATGCCCTATGTTTCGCGCGGCGGGTTAAAGTTAGAGCATGCGCTGGATATTTTCCATATTGATATGGCGGGTCGCAATATGATTGATATTGGCTCGTCCACTGGGGGCTTTTGTGATGTTGCGTTGCACCGTGGGGTCGGGCATATTTTGGCGGTCGATACTGGCACCGACCAGATGCATAAATCTTTACGCGATAACCCAAAAATAGATTTACACGAACAGACCGATTTTCGCGTCTTGGACGATTCTTTGTTGCGCGATATCGACATTGCTACGATTGATGTTTCGTTTATTTCGGTGACGAAAATCTTGGACAAATTGGCAACTTTGCCGAAATTACGCGATGTTGTATGCCTTATAAAGCCACAATTTGAGTGCGGACCCGAAATATCGGCAAAATATCGCGGTGTAATTCGGGACGCGGCGGTTCATAAAGCCGTTGTGGAAAATGTGGTTGCGGCGTTTAGCACACATGGCTTTACGTGCCGTGGTACGACCCTGTCACCAATTGCCGGCGGATCTGGTAATACCGAGTTTTTAGCCCATTTTGTAAAATAACACTAACAACTTGATTATTTGGAAAGTGCGGTTTATAATGGCCGAGCGTTGCCCTAATAGTCTAGTGGTAAAACACGTCCTTGGTAAGGACGAGTCGCAAGTCCGATTCTTGCTTAGGGCACCACGAATGTATAATCTGGCTGGCGCTTTTGCCCGCCATTTTTTTATTTATTTATTGTTTTTTGTGGTATAATTACCGCGATAAAAAAGGAGATTTGTATGCCAAAAGTAAGTGAGAAAAAAATGTTGGCAGAGATTTTGAACGCGATGTTCAGTGGTGAAAAAATTATTGTTGAAACAACTGGGGTTAAGTTTTTTAACCTTTATAAAGTGTTCGTCAAAGAACCACAAATACTTACCAAAGAGGGTTCCAAACATTACGGATTGGAACATTCTAACAATGTTTTTGCTGCTAAAAGCATCAAGGTTGGTCGTGATATAATGATTAAGCGCAATGGTAAAAACTTTATTATACGCACATCAAATGGCGAATTGATATTGCCGTATGCGCTGAATTCCGATATGGGTTATATTTGGGTCGCACTGGGCAGTATTTACCAAAATGGTCAAGATGATATGGTACGTGTTGCCAGTGTTTTAACAAGACAGTTGCGCGATATTGATTTGCGCGCACTTACGCGTAGCGTTGCTTTACATGGTGCAAATGTGAAAGAAAAACCAAATAAGTATGAAGAAGCGATTGCGCAATTAAAAGAAATGGGTATCCAGCCAAAACGATTGATGGCATATATCCAAAAGAAACAAAAAGAAAACGATTAAAAAAAAGACGGGTAACCCCCGGTTTTTTTATATTACTTGCAAATCTGATTTTTTGGGTTTATTATGTGTCTACAAAATTTTTCGGGGGCGGGGCGTTGACGTGTCTGACAATCACAGAGTCCTTGAACCCATAAAAAGTAATAAATGCGGGGTGGCACCGCGCAAAGATTTGCGCCCCTGCGAATGAATTAAAATAGGGTGCCGAAATCCAATTTTGAATTTTTGTGCCCGAAATTTAAAAGGGGTCAAAATGTTATCGTTAAAATCAAAGTATCGTACACATACTTGTGGCGAACTGAATGAAAAAAACGTTGGTGAAACTGTAACTCTGTCGGGGTGGGTACATCGTAAGCGCGACCATGGGTCATTGTTGTTCGTGGACTTGCGCGATAATTATGGTGTTACCCAGATTGTTTTTGATGGTGGTAATGAAGCGTTGGAACGTGTTCATCCGGAATCAGTGATTCAAATTACAGGTATGGTTGTCGCGCGTGACGCAGAACAAATAAATGACAAAATTCCAACGGGTCATATTGAAATTCAGGCAACTGACTGGCGTGTTTTAACTGCGGCTGCTGCATTACCATTCCCAGTATTTGGTGATGAAGATATTGGCGAAGAATTGCGCTATAAATATCGTTTCTTGGACTTGCGTCGTGAAAAATTACACAAAACAATTTTGACACGCAACAAGATGATGAAGTGGTTGCGTGATAAAATGTGGGATTTGGGATTTTCAGAATTCCAAACACCATTGCTTACCGCTGATTCACCAGAAGGGGCGCGTTGCTTCTTGGTTCCATCGCGTTTGCATCATGGTAAATTCTATGCGTTGCCCCAGGCACCACAGATGTTTAAACAGTTGTTACAGGTTGCGGGCTTTGATAGGTATTTCCAAATCGCACCATGTTTTCGTGATGAAGATTTGCGTGCCGACAGATTGTTGGAATTTTATCAGTTAGATATTGAAATGTCTTTTGTCGACCAGGGTGATATCCAGGCGGTTGGTGAAGCGGTTATGCCAGAATTGGTTCGTGCCTTTGCGCCAGACGCAAATATCTATCCGGAAATTCCACATATTTCATACGATGAAGCAATGTTGAAATATGGGTCGGATAAACCAGATTTGCGTAACCCGATTTTAATTTCAGATGTAAGTGAAATATTCCGCGGTTCTGATTTTGGAATCTTTGCGAACGCGGTTGAAAACGGCAGTGTTGTTCGTGCAATTCCCGCACCAAATACCGCCGATAAGCCACGTTCATGGTTTGATAAATTGGGCGAGTACGCGACCAAGGAATTAGGCCTGGGCGGTTTGGGATATATCGTTTTCGCAGAAGAAGCCAAGGGCCCAGTTGCGAAAAAGTTAGACCCAGAACGTATCGCAAAATTACATGAAATTGCGGGCGACAGTGCATCGTTGTTCTTTATTTGCGATGGCCAAGAAAACGCGTCCAAGGCCGCCGGCAAATTGCGTAATAAACTTGGGGCAGATTTGGGTTTGGTCAAAGAACGCGACTTTGCATTTTGTTGGGTTGATAACTTCCCATTCTTTGAACCAGATGAAGATCGTGGTGGTGCACCAAAGTTCACACACAACCCATTTTCATACCCGATTGTCGATTCAATCGAAGAATTATCAACGCGCGATCCGTTTACAATCAAGGCAGCGCAGTTCGATATGGTTTTGAACGGTTTGGAAATCTGCAGTGGTGGGCTTCGTAACTATAACCCAGAAATTATGAAAAAGTGCTTTGATATCGCTGGCTATCCGATTGAAGCGGTTGAAAAGAACTTTTCAGCATTGTACACCGCCTTCCAATATGGCGCGCCACCGCACGGCGGATGCGCATTTGGTATTGACCGGTTGGTTTCAGAAATAACCGGATTTGGCGACAGTGTCCGTGATACTGTTGCGTTCCCGGCCAACCAACGTGGACAAGATTTGTTGATGGGTTCACCGAATGAGGTTACCGAACAACAATTACGTGATGTTCATATCCAGGTCAGAAAAAAGAACTAAGAAAAAGCCGGTATTTACCGGCTTTTTTTATACTAAAATCTGTCGTGATTTTTCACAAATTGTCGCATATATGACGGGTCAAAGTTTTGCATAATTTCCGACAATGAATAGATGCGTTCACCATTTGGTTGAATTGTTAAATCAATTGGTGCGGGCTCTGGTGCAGTGCCACGCATAACGATATAGAATTGTGCGGACATTGCGCCGTCATCTATCTTTAATGCGCCGGTTGCGTCAACGTGCGGAAGCGAAAGTTCCATCGCCTTGGTCGTGTGGAAATTGCCACGATCAAAATGTCCGACCAAATGTAATGATTTCAATTTTGTTTTACCATCGTTCAATGCATCAGATAACGCATATTCTGCATTTAATATCGTTATGTTTTCTGCCGAGGCAAAGAAATTGTCTGTGCCAATGCCATAGATATATCCGCCGGTAAATGTTAAATCAATATCGCCGTTCAGGTTGTATTCGATATCGTGCGCAATACGGCCCGATGTTGTCATAGATATATCACCAGTGATGTAGGCGGTTTCAATATTTAATGGCATTGTATCGCGCAATAACAAACCACGTGTTTCGAATTTATTTAATTGTAATGTTATATCATAATTTGTTCCGTCACGTATAATAGATGCAAGTATATTGCCACGTGCGTTATCGGTAATTGAAAACGTTTGTTTGTTTTTCTTTAGTGAATAAACAAAATTATTATATTCGACATTGTCAAAAATCATTTTATCCGTAGATAAAGATATATTCATTCCAATATCAAACGGAATCATCAATGGGTGCATTGATAAAAACGACAATTCTTCGTATTTATCCATATATGATGGTTGCAACAAGGAATCGATATTTAACACATCTGATTTTAATGTGATGTTATTACCAACGGCCGACCCCGTAAATACGTGATTTGCAACATTAATTGTTAAATCGGATATAACCTTGTTTTTATATTCGCCAGATACAGTATAAACAGAATCACGCAGGAAACTTAAATCGACGTTCGGAAACCATACCTTGTAATTATCGCCATAGATATAAAAGAATCCGTTTTGTATTGCCATTTGCCATGTTTTGTTGTGTGGACGAAATACAACCGCACCAGATTCCCACTCAACATCACCAACGGCATTTGCCATTTGTTCTGGTAAAAATGGTAGTTTTACACCCAACCAATCAAGTGTTTTATTGCGTGCGAATTTGAATTCTGGACGCACTTTGTCGCCGTCAATGTATAGTGTTCCGGCAGCGTCAGCAAATTCAAAATCTACAACACCATGTGTACCGAATTGCATTGCGTATTTTTGTACAGTGTCCATGTCCGGCATTTTTATATTTGCGCGGGCGGTGATATCAAACTCGTCGCCTTTGACAAATAACGACCCGGATAAATTGCCATGGGTATATTCGCTGCATTGCCAACTTTTTGGTCCGCCACTGAACAGGCAAGATGTGGTTTTATTATGTAACGGCACAACCAACATAACATTGTGTGCGCCGTCCGAATCAATATAGCCACCAGTTATTGCGATGTCATCTGCGATAATGTTTTTTATCTGTAATTTATCATCGGTTCCAACCGCAGAAATTTTTATATGATTAAAAGTGTCTTTACCAAATTTCAAGTTGCCATAAAAATCAACGTTTACATTTGTATTGTGTAAAAGTTTTGGGGAATCGGCCAAAAAAGATAAATCATAATCAAAATCATCGGAATATAACTGGACATCACGGTGACCATCGGGGGCCAGTTTAATATTACCAGTCACATTATTTACGACAATATTTCTGAAATTAAAACCGCGACCACCGTCCCATTGAAGATCCATTGTGATGTTTACAGGAAAATCTATTCTGGGTTTAGAAAATTCGAACCAATCATTTATGTTGTCTGTTTCAATAGCAAGTTGGCCTGCCGCCGAACCATCATCAAATAATTTACCGATTATTTCCAGATTGACGTTTTTGTTGCGAATTATAAATTCATCATTTTCAAAAGTGACATCATACTTATGTTGCGGTGTACGTACAGTGCCGTTAAAACGTCCGTTCATCAATTCACCACGTATAATGTCATAATCGTGCGACATAAATTCAATGCGTGAATTATAAAGAGTGACCGGAACATGAAAGTCAACGGTATACAAACTGTCCACTTTGAACTTTGCGCCATATATCGAAATTGGCCCAGTCAGGCGAGCGTGGTGCGGGTGAATAATGCTGTGAAAAGACGCATCAAATGCGCCGGCATCGATTGTTCCAAACGGCAAAACAATATCATGGGCGACAACAGTTGCGCGTCCCAATAAACTGAAGTTTATATCGCCACGAATATCAATGGTAAGGCCGGTCTGGGCCTTGACCGCCGATTCCAGTTCGGTTTTAAGGTTATTTAATGTAAATGCGGTGGGAATAAATATGATGGCAAGAGCGGCGGCAACGACAATGCCGACGACCGTCCAACCGAACCTGCGCTTATATCTGGGCTTGATTGCCATACTCTCTCTTCCCCTTGTTTTTTGATTATAATAGATTATATTGTTATTTGTGAATAAAAAAATGGCGAAAAAAGTATTTAATCTTGAAAGTTCGTACGCCCCCATGGGCGACCAGCCTAACGCGATTTCTGAATTGGTGGCGGGGGTGCGTTCTGGCCGGAAATCCCAGGTTTTGCTGGGGGTGACGGGTTCGGGCAAAACGTTTACAATGGCGAACGTGATTGCAGAATTGGGGCGGCCGGCACTTATTATGGCACCAAACAAGATTTTGGCGGCGCAACTTTATACCGAAATGAAATCGTTTTTTCCGCACAATCATGTCGAATATTTTGTGTCTTACTATGATTATTATCAGCCAGAAGCATACTTGCCGACAACCGATACATATATCGATAAAGACGCATCAATAAATGACCAATTGGACCGTATGCGTCACAGTGCAACGCGCGCAATGTTAGAAGAACGTGATGTTATCGTTGTTTCATCGGTATCTTCTATTTATGGTATGGGATCGCCCGAACAATATTCGTCTATGAAATTGTCATTACATACTGGTGACAAAATAGGGGTCGGTGACGTTATGCATGCGCTGGTCGATATTCAATACAAGCGTAATGATATGGCACCAGAACGTGGTGATTTTCGTGTGCGCGGTGATACACTGGATATTTTCCCATCGCATTCGGTTGATCGTGGGTGGAAACTGTCTTTCTTTGGTGACGAAATTGATGAGATATGGGAGTTTGATACATTAACAGGCGCCAAACTTGGAAAACTTGATTATGTTGCGGTGTACCCAAATACACACTATGCAACCCCAATGCCCAGTATTGTCAGTGCGATTGGTGAAATTAGACACGACTTGGACGAACGGTTGAAATATTTTCATGACAATATGAAATATATTGAAGAACAACGTTTGCGCGAACGTGTGAACTTTGATATTGAAATGATGGAATCAACCGGAACATGTCGCGGAATTGAAAATTATTCGCGTTATTTGTCGGGGCGCGCGCCTGGTGAACCGCCACCAACATTGTTTGAATATTTACCACGTGATGCGATTTTGTTTATTGATGAAAGCCATGTGACTGTTCCGCAAATTGGCGCAATGTCGCGTGGGGACAGGGCGCGCAAGGAAACGTTGTCGCAATATGGTTTTCGGTTGCCGGCATGTGTGGATAATCGACCGTTGACATTTGAAGAGTGGGATAAACTGCGTCCGCAAACAATTTTTGTTTCGGCAACACCTGCAGAATGGGAATTAAACCAGTCGGGTGGAATTGTTTCCGAACAGGTTATTCGACCAACGGGGCTGCTTGATCCAATGTGTGATGTGCGACCAACCGAACACCAGGTTGATGATTTGCTGGATACATTAAAAACAATATCGGGGCGTGCGCTGGTCACAACGCTTACCAAAAAAATGGCGGAACAATTAACGGACTATTTAAATGAAAATGGTGTTCGTGCGCGATACCTGCACAGCGATATTGAAACGTTGGAACGTATTGATTTGTTGCGTGATTTGCGTATGGGTAAATATGATGTGTTGGTTGGAATCAATTTATTGCGTGAAGGATTGGACGTACCCGAATGTGAATTGGTCGCAATTATGGACGCGGATAAAGAGGGGTTCTTGCGTTCAACTCGTTCACTGATTCAGACAATTGGACGTGCGGCGCGAAACGCAAATGGTCGCGTAATTTTATATGGCGATACAATAACCGATTCAATGCGCGCAGCGCTTTCTGAAACGGCGCGTCGTCGTGAAAAACAAATGGCATATAACACGGAACACAACATTATACCACAGACGATATCCAAAGCGATATTTGATGAGGTTGGGGCAAAAGAAACCAAAACAGACAAAGCGCGCAAGTTTATATATGATAAATCTGGTGGTGTTATGGACGCGGAAAGTTTGCGTGATGAAATTAAGAAATTGACGAAACAGATGCGTAAGGCCGCCGAAGATTTAGAGTTTGAAACGGCCGCCGAATTGCGCGATACTATACACAAGTTGGAAGACGATTTGTTATTGTTGGAGTAAAAAATGGAATACATATTAAATAATATTGATGAAACACGTGCGTGGGCGCGCGAATTTGCGAAAACTTTACATGCACCGGTTTGTGTTGCGTTGCACGGTGATTTGGGTATGGGAAAGTCCGAGATTGCACGTACAGTAATACAAACACTGCGTGGTGCAGATACGATTGTGCCAAGTCCGACATTTACAATTGTACAATCATATGATGGTATTTCGCATTTCGATTTATACCGCATAAATGATAGGTCAGAATTGGTTGAAATTGGTTTGCCGTATGCAATTGCAAATGACATTACACTTATTGAATGGCCCAATATTGCGTCCGATATGTTGCCCGAAAATACGATACATGTTTATATCACAGAACACGGTTCCGGCCGCAAAATTGTTGTAAAATAAAAGCCGGCATTTACCGGCTTTTTTATTGTTTTTTTAACAGTGATTGTACGGCGACCGGAAAATCATTACTGCGGGCAAGGTATGCGCCCGATATCAATAAATCAGCTCCAGCTTCCCAACAACGTTGCGCTGTTTTTTCGTTTATTCCGCCGTCCACAGAAATTGTGAATTTTAATCCATATTTTTTACGTGTCGCCGCCAAGACAGAAATTTTATGTAAGCATGCCGGCATAAATTCTTGACCCGTCGCACCGGGTTCAACGGCCATTACCATCACTTCATCTAAATCACGCAAAATAGGTTTCAATATAGTTGGTGATGTATCTGGATTTAACGCAACACCCGCGCGCCGCCCAGATGCTTTGATTGTGCGTATCGCGCTTTTTACACCTGATGTGTTTGTTGAAACAATTACCGTATCGGCACCCGCCGCAATTGCGTCTGCCGCCCATGCGTTCGGACTTTCGGTCATTAAATGTACGTGCAGATGGGCGGTTGTTCGTGCGCGAATTGCGCGCAGTTGTTCAATACTGCCCGTGATTTTATTTACATATAATCCATCCATTATATCAACGTGCAACATTGATATACCCGCCGCATCGAAAGTCGTGTATGTGGTTGCATCGTTCATGTTAAAGCACATCGTGCTTGGCAAAATCGGAACAAATATATGACGTTTTTTGGGCTTCTTATGAAACAATTTTAATATGCCGTCCATGCGATGTGAAATGCGTTCATTGCGTGCGATAATTTTTGCCCGCGCATCGGCAGTTTGATTCCATATATGTTCACTTAAAGATTGGACAATCGCATCAACGTGTGCGCTTTCGGTTGGTACACCAAATGAACTTGATATAAAGTCAACAACCCCATCGGCATCTGATGCGCCGCCCGTCACGATAATTTTTGTTGGTTGATGTTTTTCGATTGTCTGGGCTGCTGCGTATTTAATGTCTTCGATAATATTTGTCATATATGGCACGACAATATCATTTATATCGGCACGTGAAAAATCATATGCAACATCGGCGGGGGCAAAACGGTCGGTTTCTTTTGGTAACATGGTGAACACGGCACGTTTAATACGGTCGGCATCTATAAACGGTACATCAAACTTTTCAGATATGGCCGTTGTTATATTTGTGCCACCATTTTTTGTTTTATAGTGCCAAAGGGGGCCACGGTCTGACCAAATGGACGCGGTTGTGAACATCGCGCCCAAATCAATAAACATTATTGTTTCGTGTGGCTTATGAAATGCAGAGTTTAATACAAATTGTGAATCATAAAAACCATTTGGCTGGATAAGCGCGTGACGCAAGAATGTATTTATTTCCTCAACACTGGCACGGTTATAAAATATTGCGCCGAATACAGAAATCAATTGATTATCAATATGTCCAATTGGGGTCAACATATTATGCATATGTGGCGATGTATATTGTAATGGAATAATATGCATCGCAAAGTGGCCGTCGGGTGTTGTGATTTGTGCCGCCTGGTGTCGGACATCGCCAGCGGTTATTTTGTGTTCGTTCGACCATATTGTGTTTTTCGCAACAATGCTGAATACAGATTCACCAAAATTGCCAGTGATATATGCGTTATCAAAATGGCGACCGATTTGTGATTCCAGTTCATCAACCACAGATTTTATCGCATAAACAGTATCTGTTGATTCGGCGACAAACATTGCCGACTTTACAATTCGCGCATTACGAACGCGGTGCGCAATACCATGTACCGCCGATGATCCAATATCCAAACACAAAAAAGCAGAATCAATAAGATGGTTCATTTTGTTGCTTTTATTTTATTAGTACACGTGCCGCATCACGCATATCAATTACTTTTATATTCTTGGATAAAATATTCTGTTTTTCGTTCATTGTGTGTAAACCGTGAATCGCGCCAATCGGGTTGTTTTCGGGCAACATAATCGTAATTCCGTCATTTGTAACGATGTTCCAGCGGCGATTTTCAATCCATTCCATATAGTTTATTTTGTCGGCCAAAACGTGTGCCGCAGATGTGATTTCGGTGATGTTGTCGGGTAATGTTCCACGAAACACGATTGCGGTTGAATCATGCGCATCAAGTGGTGTATGAACAATGGTTCCATCACCAGATAATGGATAAAAATATTCACCGTCGGTCCATTGTGCAACCGCGCGATACAGGCGCACATGTATACGTAATGTGCCATTTGGCATACGGCGTGTAGCGGAATATTGAACGGTTGGAACCTCATCAATACGGCGGTTTAAGGAATCAATGCTTAATGAATTTGTACGTGCGCCCAATGCCGATTTTGCAACCATTTCAATTTGGGACAAATCATCACCGTCTGTGGCATCGGCCGCGATAGAAATGTTATGAATGGTCGCAAGTTTTCCGTGACCCAATCCGGTCATAATTATTCGGGTCGCAAAATACACCCCAAACGCAATTGCGCACACAAAATACAGCCAAAACAACAAGGAACGTTTCATGGCCATAATTATATCATAAAATTACGTGATTACAAAAATTATCTTGCCCGAAGCAAATATCCGCGCCGAAACATACATTTACGGTACGAGCCAACCGACTTTGACGTGGTGTTGCGTGGAACAGACAGTAAGCACCGTTGTCCAATGTCACGGTATTCATTTGATTGGAACGTGACCCACAGACCGTCCCAGTCGGGCATCATACTGCTCTGATTTGGGGCAAGCAGTTTCGCGATTCTTGACCGGGTTTGATACGGTTTTGTTTCAATGCCCAGGCATGCCTTGTGATCGCGGACGAATTGTTCGGTGGTTACCGCCTCATTTTCCCAATTCAGAATAGTTGCGTCATCAAGTGACCCACTGTTGATTGATGCACATGCCCCCAAAAGCAAAAATAAACATAAAAATTTTATTCTCATAATTCTTATTATAATTTATTTGCGTTATGGGGGCAATAGTTTTTATAATACATAAAACAAGGAAGGATTTTTGCACATGGCATTATCGGTTCAGAACTTTATAAAGTTGGCAAATTATTACAACCAGACAACGATGGTAATGTCGGCAATTTGCGTGCAAAAGGGCGGAATTCCAATGGAAAATTATGTCGGCCGTATGTATGCCGCCGATGTTTTAGAGTTTATTGTTGAATATGCACGGCGGTTAAAATCTGATTCAAAAATCGCGATACCGGCGGACGTAGCAAAAGTGATTGAACGGTTTAATGTCGAATATGAACGGGTAAAAAATTTAACAACCCCGTCACAAAAACCAATTTATGAGATGACTTTGGAAGAGTTTGAAAAGTTTATGAATATCTGAAACAAGAGGGAAACAGATGATAAAGCGTATAAGGTTTTTAATTTTTGGTCTTGTTATTATCGGCCTGTGCGGGTGTCAGATGGTAAAGCAAAACCAAGAAGTTGAACCAGAATATGATACGGTCACGGTTGTGAACAATTTGGTCATTGACGAAAACTCTGTGCCAATCTTTCCGAAAAAAGCCGCGCTGACCACCGATACGGCACGCCGTTTTTCAATTGAATTGCCAAAACGGTGCAGTGTTGATTGGAATAATCAAAATGTTGTTTCTGTGGTGCCCGAAGAAAAAATAGAAATAGTGCGCTTGGATATGGGCGATGAATTGCCGGCACTGAAAGTTTCTGATTATGAATTTAAGCAGTTGACGGTGCGTCAAGCACTGGAAAAACTGTTGGACGGTACAGACATTGATGTTGTCGAAGATAGTACAATGACCGAAAAAATATCGGGAACAATATCTTCGGGCGCATTGTCGGACGCGGTTGAATTAATGGCAAAAATGGGTCATGTGTATTATTCATATGACGAAGATGAGGGTGCAATTCATTTAAATCATCGCGCAAAGTGGCTTATTAAAATGCCACAAAATGAAACGATAATTATGGCATTGCTGGACGCGATGCATGGTGCCGATATGCGTAATTTGCTTGTTGACTGGAATGACAAGACAATTGGATTTGAGGGGAATTATCAAACTGAACGCGAAGTGTCCAAAATAATTGCGGATATTGCGTCCAAGAAATATATGATTGCGTGGGATATAGATGTGTACCGCGTATATCCACGTACAGACAATCCGATTATCTGGATGAATTTGTTCCCGGCATTTGGTGACAAGAATATAAAAATGTCTATCCCAGGTGTTGTTGGACGTACGGTTGTTGTTGGACCGGAAATAAACACAAAAACATTACAAGAATTTATGTATCAACAGGCAAACGTTGTTCTGATATCCCAGGGGACATTTGCAATTCCAAATGGTTGGCAATCACGATTTGATATTGGCCAATGTGGCAAAGAAGAAAGATTGGAAACCGATTTGATTATTGGTGCAACAGCGAAATATGGCGACTATGGTGGCCGTGACAAAATTGATGCGAAAATCGTATTGCGTACATCAAATGGCGAATTGTCTTCATTTACAATTCCGTCCAGTATTGGTGACAATTACATAATCGTTGGTATTCCGACACACTCGTTCGTAACAACACCGGAAACGTTGATAAGTCCGTTTGCAGAACTTGTTGTGTTTATGTCGCCACGTTTGATATCGATTGTTGATGCGGCAACGGCTAAAAAATCTGGGACGGGTGCGCTGGTCGGTGATGCGTTACGGGCGTTCTTGAACGAATAGGGTATGAATATGTTTTCCAAAATCGAAAAGAAAATTGCATTTCGTTATTTGGCGATGAAAAAGCGCGGATTTGGTTCCGTTGTTTCGTGGGTGTCGTTGATTGGTATAACATTGGGGGTTGCGACACTTATTGTTGTTATGTCGGTTATGGGTGGATTTCATGACACATTACTTTCACGTATTGTCGGAATGAACGGGCATGTTGTTGTTTATCATCAAGATGGCGCGATAAAAGATTATGATTTCTTGATCGAAAAAATAGCCCAGAACAAAATTGTGAATTCATACACAACGTCAATCGTTCCGATTGCCGAAGGCCAGGTTATGGCGACCGCAAATGGTAATAATACCGGCGCGATGATACGTGGTATTCGTATGTCTGATTTGGCCCAGAAAGCATCAACTGGGACACGTATGTATGGAAAACCACTGGACCAGATTGCAGACGGCGAATTGGTTGCGGGCGCATCACTGACACGTGCGTTAAACGTCACAATGGGTGATAATATATCGTTGGTTTCGGCAAATGGCGCGACCCCAACACCATTTGGAACAATGCCACGTATTATGGCATATCCGGTTATGACATCGTTTTTTATGGGAATGTATGAGTATGATTCTGGATATATCTTTATGCCGCTTGAAACCGCGCAAAAATATCTGAACATTGGTGATGCGGTGACACATATTGATTTATTCCTTAAAAATCCCGAAGATACAAGTCGCGTTTTGGACGCGTTGGTGCGTTTATTACCGGACGGTTTTATTGTGCGCGATTGGCGTGATTTAAATCGTGGGTTTGTTGGTGCGTTACAAGTTGAATCAAACGTAATGTTTTTGATTCTTTTGCTTATCGTGATTGTTGCGGCATTTAATATCGTGTCAAGTTTGGTTATGTTGGTAAAAGATAAAAATAAAGACATCGCGGTGTTACGCACATTTGGTGTTTCGCGTAAATCAATGATGAAGATATTTATTTTGTCGGGAACCAGTATTGGTGTAATTGGTGCGTTCTTTGGAATGATATTTGGAATCATTGTCGCAATTTATATCGAACCAATAAGACAATTTTTCCAATGGGCAACTGGGCGCGATTTGTTCCCAGCGGAATTATATTATTTGTCGGAATTGCCGTCCAAGTTGGTGGCAAGCCAGGTTATCGGCATTGTTGTCTTGGCAATTGCGTTGGCGTTTTTGGCAACATTGTACCCGGCGTGGAAGGCGGCAAACACAGATCCAGTCGAAGTATTGCGTAATGAATAGGGGTTAAAATGGCAAGTATTCTGAATTCTTTATCAAGGGTTAAACGCGGTGACGTGGTTATGTCGGTGCGCGATATTAAAAAGACCTTTATTGAAGGAGGACAACCATTACACATCTTACGCGGGGGCGGGTTTGATTTGCACCGTGGGGAAATTATCGCATTGGTTGGGCCATCGGGTTCTGGTAAATCGACATTATTACAATGTGTTGGGTTGCTGGATAAACCAACATCGGGCAGTATTATTATTTCCGGTACCCCGGTTCAGAAAATGAGTGAAGATGCACGTACCATTGTTCGCCGTAAAAAGATTGGCTTTGTATATCAACGTCATAATTTATTATCAGATTTTACGGCGGTTGAAAATGTTGAATTGCCAATGTTGGCAAATGGTGTTGAACCCGATATCGCACATCGGCGTGCATTAAAGTTGTTGCGTGCGGCGGGTGTTGCACATCGTGCGGAACATGTTCCTGGTGAAATGTCTGGTGGTGAGCAACAGCGTACGGCGGTTGCGCGTGCCTTGGCGAACGAGCCAGAAATATTACTTGCGGACGAACCAACGGGCAGTCTGGACCCGGCGCATGCGACCGCGGTATTTGATCAATTACTTGCGTTGGTGCGTAAGAATAATATGGCAATGTTGTTCGTTACACACGATATGGGATTGGCAACACGCGCCGACCGAAAAATTACCATTGCAAATGGTATAGTAAAATAGTTACAATATATAAAAAGAGGACAGAGGAGAGAGAAATGAAAAAGCAAACAAAATCAAAAAAAGCCAGTTCAACCAAGATGGCGAAAGCAATGACGCACGCGGTTGTTGTGCACAGTCGTCGCCAGCGTATATATGCGTTTATTGCATTGGCTGGTCTGTTTTTATGTGGTTTGTTTGTTGGTATGGACGTTAAATCGCGTTCATGTAATATGCCACAAAATGCCGAACCGATTTCCGTAGACGCAATGAATGTTAATGGACCCGAAGATGTTTGTGGCGAAGTCGAACGTTTGTTGGCGCGTCATTTGCCGGCGGCATCGGATAATGTCGAAGATCGTATTGAACGTGCCAAGATTTATACCAGTATGGCTGAACGCGGTTGCGTTGAAAATATGGATACATATGTTGAATTAGCAGCCCAAGAATTAGATATTGCGCGCGCAATTGATGATGATAATTTTAATCGCCAAGAAACAATCGATATTGTGGAAACATATAAACGCTTGAATATGAAAGCGGCCGCACAAGAAATTTTCGAAAAGGCGAAAAAATTAACCGACCCAGCGATTGACTTTATTATCCAGGTTGAAAAAATTATAAATGAATAAATAAAAAGGAAAGCAAAATGAAATTGCGGATATTGCTTTTGTGTACATTTGCACTGATTGGAAATGCATTTGCAGACGACGGTGCAAAAATTATGGAACGCAAAACGTGCGAGCAGATAAATGGTGAAATCGCATATTTGTCGGGTCTGGACAGTTTAAGTGCAGATGAACAAGCGCAATTGAAGCAATTGAATCAACAACAACGTTCCTATTGTACGACCAAGGGTGGTGGTCGTCGTGCAATTGCGCGTTCGATGCCATCGCAAGGTACCGCAGAATCAAACCAAATGATAATGATAACATCGGACGTGCTGTCGGAATATATCGCGACCAAAAAATCAAATTGTGAAAAGTTGGGCGCGGAAATGGAAAAATTAGCATCTGATACGACCAAGGCATATTTGGTTACGGAAATGCACCGCTATTATGATGTTGATTGTGTTGACCACAAAGATGCGGCCGGCACGCCAGCGGCGGTTACAGAAACTGGCTCTGTGGCGGTGGCTGCCGCGGCGACACCAACCAAGACCGATGAAGAAATCGCGGCTGAATTTGACGCAAATTTGGCGGCGGGGCTTTGTGGTGACGGATCAAAACCAAGTCGTTTTGGTTGCTGTGCGGGTGAAACCTTTAAAGATTTGGGTGATTTAGGATTTGCGTGCTGTCCACGTACGGGAAATGTATGCTATCCGCCAGTAACACCGATAATGTAGTTGGTGGAATATTCACTTGATTTTCATCTGAATTAAGATATAATCGCCTTGCTTACGAATTATCGCGGGCATAGTACAAGGGCTAGTACGCAAGCCTTCCAAGCTTGATGTGCGGGTTCGAGTCCCGCTGCCCGCACCAAGTGAATAGCTGGGTGCCAGTGAATTGGGTAACCTTACGCGGCGGACATCAATTCGTTGCTAATAACGCAACTCATTGTGTCCTTGGACGTGCGGTTTCCCGCTACCCGCACCAAAGTTGATAGTTCTGGGCGTGCGCCGGAGTTGGAGAGCCGGGGCAGACTGTAAATCTGTTGGCTTAAGCCTGAGGTGGTTCGAATCCACCCACTCCCACCAAAAGATACACCGCACCATAAAGGTGCGGTTTTTCTTTGGATTTTATACTGTTCGGGTGGTTTGAAAATAGCATGTCTATAAAACACTAAAAATTACCAATCTTCGAACAGTCAAGATTTTCAAGGGGTTGCCCCGTTCGAACCCACCGAGGCGGTTTCATTTTATAATTTATATTTTCTGTGGTATAATTTAACATATAAGAATAGAACTTAAAGGATAAAGAATGAAAAAACAAAAAATACAAAATAATTCTCTTAAAGAAGTAGAAGAAGAGTATGCACAAGAACGGAAGCAAAATATATGGTCTGATATAGATGTTGTAAATAATACGTTATCAGATATCGACTTAAATGTTGGAAATTTTTATAATGATACAGATGAAAAATTAGAAGAACTTAAAAAATTATTAAAATCTATATATGGATTATTGTGGATTGGTTTGATATTGCTCGGTTTTATGGCATTTAAATAATTATAAAAATTTTAGGTTATATGTTTTAAACATGTACTACAGTTGTTTAACCATTTATCTTTAAATTCTTTTATCTGTTGCATTAAATCGGTAAATTCTTGTTTGTTTTCTGCTCGATTAGTGCAAGCTGATTCCCACCAAAAACACAAACACCCACGATATGTGGGTGTTTTTGTTTTTGGCTATGTATAAATTATCTTTTCTTTCGTTTCTTGTTTTTCAAGTTTATTATCATACACAATATTATCACATTGAATACTAAACTGATGCTGTTGAACAATATTATTTGGAATGAATGTAAATATATGCCGTAAGTGAACCAGCATATTAAGCCCAAGCAATATATGATATACATATACAATGAAAGGCCAGATACATTTTTGGTAACAATGGATTTTATTATTTGTGGTAAAAACGCCAAGGTTGTGAAAATGCCGGCCAAATAACCAATGATTTCAAATATAACATTGTTCATACAAAACCCCTTTATTTCTTTTTCTTGTCGGGTAATTCGGGATAGATGGCGGGGAATAGGGCCGATAAAAATTCGCGGTTTTCAATATCGGGAATCATTATCATTGGACTTCCGCCCGGATATGGTATTTCCATTTGTGCGTTTGGAATCATTTTGCGCGCGGTGGCGGTTGGCTTTATCAGAAAACGATTGTCATAGATTCCACCAATAACACGTCCGCGATAGTAAATGATAAATTCGCCCATCATCGCACGATAGTCAATGTCCGGAATGTTGGACAATTGTTCCAAAACAAAATCTAAAAAATCTTTACTTGATGCCATGGTGTTTACTTTGAACGGATTATCACATGCTTAAACCATTGTTCTTGGAACTTGGTTTGTTCTTCGATTTCTTTATCGGTTATATTTTTTTCATTATCTGGAACGACAACCAATTTGTCATCGTTATCGTCTGTGCGGTGTATTATCGCGCATACGCGACCGGTAAAAGTTTCCAGTGGTGATTTGGGTCCCAAAACATATGCATCTAATTCTTCGCCATCGCCAGATATGGTGTTTGGTATAAATCCATAATTTACCAGATATGTGAAACCGTGCTTTGGATGTTTTGTGCCCAATGGTCGATCCATTTTAACAGTGACGGTTTTACCAAGAAAATCGATTGATTGTGTTTGTTTTGTCATTTTGAACCCCTGTTTATTCAATTATAGTCGTTATTTTGGCGAATAAACAACTAAAAAAACACCGGCATTTACCGGTGTTTTTTTATATTCTTTTGTTCGTTTTTTCGCAACAAATGAATTACAGCCATTCGTCCGCCCATGTTTTCAATTCGTCTGCGGTTACATCAACTGGGAAACGCGCGCCATTTGGAATTGATACATTCGGTGCTAATGGACGCATGTTTTCAGCCGCTTCGGCGGTTGATGGAGTGCTGCCGGACGTAGCAAATGGAATAATTGTTTTTCCAGTAAAGTCATAAGATGTTAAGAATGTATCAACAATTGATGGTTCGCGACCCCACCAAATTGGAAAACCCAAGAATATGGTGTCGTATTTCGATATGTCGTCAATGGTGTTTGCGATAACTGGGCGTGAATCTTTATTGCCCATTTCAATCGAAGAACGGCTTTTGTCATTACGCCAGTTCAAGTCGTCATCGGTATAAAGTATTTCGGGTTGAATTTCGAATAAATCAGCGCCTGTTGCGGTTGCCAAACGTTCGGCAACCCCACGTGTGTTGCCAGTTGCACTGAAATACGCGACAAGTACATTATTATTTGTCATTGTTTTTTCCTTTGCGTTAATGTGTGAAATTGCGAAAAGACCAGCAATAACAATAATCGCGGCGGCGATATAGATAAGTTTTTTCATGGGGGCTCCTTTTTGTTTTTACCTGTGTTTTATCGTATTGAATTTGATATGTTTTTGCAATAATATAATTGGCATACAAAGGAGTCAAAAATGGCGAATATATGTCAAAGTTGCGCAATGCCAATGGAAGACGAAAAACTGTACGGAACAAATGCGGACGGGTCGCAAAACCCAGATTATTGTATCTATTGCTATAAAAATGGCGAATTTTTACAGAAAGCGACAATGGAAGAATATATCGAAATGATGGTTCCGTTTGCAGCCCAAGCAGGCATGACGGGCGACCAAATGCGCGAATATTGTGCGGCGGTTTATCCAACACTGAAACGGTGGAAAAAATAGGGCGTGTATAATATTTTTTCAGATTGATATTTGGGGCTTTAATGCTTGAAAATCGGGAAAATATCGACTAACATACAGTACCACAAATAATACAAAAAAATGATTTTGGGGGAATAATGCAAAAAAGTCCACGTGTGTCTGTTTTGACGCCAATTTATAATACGAATCCGTCGCATTTATGCGAAATGGTTGAATCTATATTGAATCAGACGTTTACGGATTTTGAATTTTTGATTCTGAATGATTCACCAGACAATAAAGAGATTGAAAAAATTGTTTTGGGGTACGCGAAAAAAGATAAACGCGTTAAATATTTCAAAAATGACAAAAATATGGGTATTACACCATCGCGTAATAAATTGCTTAAAATGGCGCGTGGGGAATATATCGCGATTTTTGATCATGATGATATTTCGGTGCCGAACCGTTTGAAGTTAGAGGTAGATTTTCTTGATAAAAACCCAAGTATTGGTGTTGTATCGGGCTTTATGCAGAATTTTGGTGCAAAAAACACAATTCGTACGACACCCGAATATGATGTAGATATAAAAATTGCATTAACCGATAATTGTGTGTTTTGGCATACGGCGGCAATGATACGTAAATCGGTCTTGGTTGATAATGATATTGAATATGAAGAATATTACAGCCCGTGTGAAGATTATCGGTTGTTTTCACGTTTGATGAATGTAACGCTTTTTCATGCGTTGCAGACTGTGTTGGTTAATTATCGTATGTCTGAAAATCAAACGTCTGTGCGTCAAAAGGCGCGTATGAACATTATGCATCATACAATTCAGATGGATATTATTAATCGGTTTCCGGCATATCGCAAGGCGTGGTGTGATTCAGATGCATATACAACACGATTCAGATTACGTTTATTCGGAAAAATTCCATTGTTGAAAATTAAACACAATTGGGTTTTGTTGTTTGAATTTATCCCATTGTTCAAAATTAAGTGGAAATAGTAATGACGGGTTTGACATATAACACATTAAAGTTATTGTGCGGGCTTATTCCAATAAGTGGATATCGTCGTCTTGCGCGCAGAAAAATTCAATCGCGATATATAGCGCCCGAATATGCAAAATGGATTGATGATTTACATAATAACAAATCAAATTTTGTCCCGATTACCGATAAACCATTTAAAAGAAAATCAGATACGCCAAAAGTATTTGCATATTATTTAACACAATATCATGCGGTGCCAGAAAATGATGCTGCACACGGCAAGGGGTTCACAGAATGGACAAATGTTGCCGCGGCAACACCGCAATTTGTCGGACACTATCAACCGAAGATACCGTATGATTTGGGATTCTATAATTTGCTGGATATTAATGTTATGCGACGCCAGGCCGAATTGGCAAAAATGTATGGCATTTATGGTTGGTGTTTTTATTTTTACTGGTTTTCTGGGAAACAAGTATTGGAAAAACCATTGTATAATTTTTTGGAATCAGATATAGATATGCATTTCCATTTGTGTTGGGCTAATGAGAATTGGTCAAAGTTGTGGGACGGTGGCAACAAAGAAGTTGTTTTGGAACAAAAGTTATCAGATGGTGATGCGGAAAAATTCTTTGCAGATATTTTGCCATTTATTCAAGACAAACGTTATGAAAAAATTGATAACAAACCAATATTGATGATTTATCGTCCATCGTTGTTTGATTGTGATAAAATAAAATCGTTTTTGGATACGTTGGACAAGTTGGCGCGTGAAAATGGGTTTGATGGTTTTTGGTTTATGGCAAGTAATGCGTTCAATTTTAATACCCCCATCGAATATGGTTTTCGTGGTATTATCGAATTCCCACCACATGGATTTGGTAAAAATGTAGATTTTGTAAAGTGTTTGTGTTTCCCGACAACAACTACATTTTCTGTGGTAAGCCTTTCTCGTTTTATCGGGGACAGGTTGTATATAACAAAACCAAATTACACAGTGTTTAAGACGGTGTTTCCATCGTGGGACAACACACCGCGCAAGGCTTATTCAAATGGCAAATGTTTCAATATATCTGGGCAAGAATATAAACAATGGTTGTCTGGGGTTATAAAATGGACCCGTGAAAACAACCCAGAAAATCAACAATACATTTATATCAATGCGTGGAACGAATGGGGCGAAGGCGCAATATTGGAACCAACAACACGTTATGGATACAAAAATTTGGAATTAACCAAACAATGTTTAGAAGAAGAATAATTAAAATTAGGCGGAGACAATATGATAAAGTTTTTAGATCTTGAAAAAATAAATAATCGTTTTCGTGACGAAATCGACGGGCGTATTGCAAATGTTTTAGATCGTGGGTGGTATTTACTGGGTGGCGAAAATGATAATTTTTGCGATCATTTTGCAGAATATGTTGGCACGAAATATTGTTTGGGTGTTGCGAATGGTCTGGACGCATTAACATTGATTATTAAAGCATATGATTTTGCGCCAGGGGACGAAATAATCGTTCCGGCAAATACATATATTGCGACAATTTTATCGATTTCTGAAAATGGTTTAACACCGGTGTTGGTTGAACCAGATATAAACACATATAATATCGACCCAAAAAAGATAGAAGAAAAAATTACAGAACGCACGCGCGCAATAATGGTGGTGCATTTATATGGTCGCGCGGTTGAAATGAAAGAAATTTGGGATTTGGCAAAAAAATATAATCTGAAAGTGTTTGAAGATTGCGCCCAAGCGCATGGTGCAATTTATGATGGTCATCGGGTTGGCAATTTAAGTGATGCGGCCGCGTTTTCGTTTTATCCTGGTAAAAACCTTGGGGCGTTCGGTGATGCGGGTGCGATAACGACAAATGATGAAGATATTTATAAAAAAGTGAAAACATTGGCGAACTATGGTTCGGATAAAAAGTATCATTTTCAATATCGCGGTAAAAATAGCCGACTTGATGAAATACACGCAGCTGTTTTAGATGTAAAGTTGAAATATTTGGACGCCGACAATGAACGTCGTCGGGAAATTGCGCGGTACTATATTGAACATATAACAAATCCAAAAATCGTATTGCCCACGCTTAATGGTATGGACGAAAAATCGTGTGTTTGGCATGTGTTTCCGGTGCGTACTGAAAACCGCAACGCGTTTCAACAATATTTGACCGATAATGAAATTCAGACAATCATTCATTATCCAATTGCGCCGCATAAGCAACCAGCGTATGCGGAATGGAATAATCTGTCATATCCAATTACCGAAGAAATTCACGATACGATAATTTCGTTACCTATATCACCAGTAATGACTGATGAAGAGGTAAAAAAAGTAGTGGAGGTTGTAAATGCGTTCAATTAACGAGATGTATTTTTCGCACCGTATCAAAAACAATCAGCGTGCTTTCTTGCGTATGGAACGCGCGGTTGCGCGTGAACGCGATTTGGCGAAACGTTGCGTGTTGGCAAAACAGGCGGCTGATTTTGCCGTTATGCATACGACCGATATTTTTTCATCACCGATTGTCGAAGAACCATTTATAACATTGGCGCAAAAAATAAAAATTCCATTATCAAAAAAATACACACCAAAAACCACATTGCATGTTATGACGGAATCTTATACCAGCGGTGGTCATACGCGTTGTGTGGAACGTTGGGCGCAACAAATGACAAAATATAAACATTCGTGTGTGATTTTGCGCCAACATGCCGACATTCCAAAACAACTTGGGCAAATTATGCGTGATTCGGGTGGTGAATTGATAGTGTTTAATCCGAATGAAACAATTGTGCAAAGCGCGATGCGTTTGCGGGAATTGGCATCAAAATATGAATAGATTGTTTTGCATATTCATATGAATGACCCAATCGCGTTGGTTGCATTTGGCACAACCGAATTTACACGACCGGTAATATTCTTTAATCATGCTGATCACGCATTTTGGGTGGGTGTTTCAATATCGGACTGGGTTGCTGATTTGAATTACAATCGTAATCAACTGACATTAAAAAGTCGTGGTACCAATCGGGCAAGTGTTTTGGGTATTCCGGCGGACAACACGAAATTGTTAAAAATCAGTAAAACGGATGCGCGGAAAAAATTGGGATTGCCGTTGGATAAAAAAATTATATTTTCATCGGGTCAGCCGACCAAATATGATCCGCTTGGGCACCCTGATTTCTCAGACTTGATTCAAGATGTAATAAAGCAAGATAAAAACATTTTGTTCTATATCGCGGGCGCAAATAAAAATGCGATATTTTGGCCAAAAATGTTAAGGAAATATCCAAACAATTTGTTTTTGACGGGTCGACTTGATTATGCAACCGAATATCCGATGTATTTGGCGGCATCTGATTTGGTCATAGACAGTTTTCCGGTTGGTGGTGAAACGGCGGTCATAGATGCTGTAAAGGCGGGGAAACCGGTGTTGACATCGAATCATTTATTCCAGGAAGATTTTTTGACCGAATCCATTGGTTCTTGTCATGATTACACAGAGTTATTAGAAAAAACTCATAAAATATCAAACGACAGGGCGTTTGCAAAAAAAGTATATCAAGATATATATTCGCGATTCATTGATGCCACAGATACAAAAAAATGGACTGATCGGTGCAATAAAATTATCAGCAAACTGCCAAAACAACACAAGGTTTATAAAGTCAAATCTTGTGCCCCAACAAAGGATATAACGGTTTATTCTTGGTCGACAACACGTTGGACGGAACCAATTGATAAAGTGTTTTCTTTATCCAGATTTCGTAAATGGCTGATATCGGTTCATTTAAGCCGACACAGCAGTTTAATACGTATTTGTGGAATATATCTTTTAAACAAACGGAGAAAAAATGAATACAACACCAAAAATTTTACAATTTGATATTATGGGTGATGAACGCGGTTGGTTGTGTGTAGCAAATGGTGCAAAGCAGATACCATTTGATATAAAACGCGTATATTGGATATATGGAACTGAACCCGGGGTTGCACGTGGTAAACATGCGCATCATAAATTGTCGCAAGTTTTGGTTTGTGTTTCTGGGTCTGTTGATATTTATTGTGAATGGGGTGATAAATCAGAAACATTCACTTTATCAAATGCAAATACAGGTCTGTTGTTAAATGGTTTGTGTTGGCACGAAATGCGTAATTTTTCACCAGACGCTGTTTTGTTGGTAATGGCATCTGATTATTATGACGAATCTGATTATGTTCGTGATTATAACGAATTCAAAAGGTTAAACAATGATAAAGGCTGTTAAGTATTCGCCCGAATATCGTGATGTTTGGGATAATTTCGTAAATAATTCCAGAACCCCGATGTTTATGTTTAATCGGGGATACATGGAATATCATGCAGACAGATTTACAGACGCTTCGTTATTGTTTTTTGATGATGATGAACTGGTGGCGGTAATGCCCGCAAGTATTAAAAATGATACTGTATCAAGTCATGGTGGACTGACCTTTGGTGGTATAATCAGCAATATAAAAATGCACCAACATACAATGCTTGATATATTTGACGCAATGATGGGTTATTATCGTGATATTGGTGCCAAACGCGTAATATACAAATCGATTCCATACATTTATCAAGAATATCCGGCCCAGGAAGATTTATATGCATTGTTCAGAAATAATGCCAAGATATTAAAAATTGATCCATCATGTACAGTTGATCTGACGCAAAAAATCAAAATGCCAAAGGGGCGCCATGCACAAGTTATGCGCGCAAAACGCGAAGGTGTTGAAATTGTTGAATCAACCGATTTTCACAAATTTATTGAACTGGAAAATGCTGTGTTGGGACAATATCATAATGCATCGGCGGTTCATTCTGGCGACGAAATGACATTGTTGGCATCACGTTTCCCAGATAATATAAAATTGTGGTTTGCTGAATATAAAGGTGAAAAAATCGCGTGTGGTGTGTTGTTTGTTTATAAAGATGTTGTTCATACCCAATATCTTGCGGCGGACGATACGGCGCGCGTGATTGGCGCACTGGATTTAATGATTTATACAATTATGGAACAATACCGCGGACAAAAGCGGTGGTTTGACATGGGCTGTTCTACTTTGGACGAAGCAAGATTCTTGAACGAGGGTCTTATTGCCCAAAAAGAGGGTTTTGGCGGACGTGTTGTTGCAAACGAAACGTGGGAGATTACATTATGAAAACAGCTATACAAATCAGGTTAAAAAATGAGTAGCTTTTACATCGTAATTTAAAATATAGAAAGGATTAATAATGAAAATTCTAAAACATTTTTGTAAAAAACATAAAAAAGATACCGTTAGTGAATCAGATACCCTATTATATATTGTGCAAATGCTTAAAGAATATGGTGTAACCGATATTGTTGCCTCCCCTGGTGCTCAAAATGCGAATTTTAATTACATTGTACAGGAAGATGATTACTTTAAGTGTTATTCTGTGGTAGACGAGAGAAGTGCAGGATATGTTGCAACAGGTATATCAAATCAATCGCAAAAACCTGTTGTTATAACATGCACAGAAGCTACATCTAGTAGAAACTATCTTTCTGCTTTAACTGAAGCTTTTTATAGAGATATACCTTTGATTGCTATTACATTTTATAATTCTTTGAATTCAAATTACTCTTTGGGACCACAGCATATAGATAGAAGTATCAGTCAAAATGATATAAAGGCTGTCTCTGTAAATTTACCAGTTATAATTAATAAAGAAACTAAACGCCAATGCCTTGTATTATTAAATGCTGCGCTATCAACAGCTGTATATAAACACAAACCAGTTCATATAAATTGTCCTTCTTGTTTTGATATTAAATCAGAATATAACTACACAAACATAAAAACATGGAAAACAGAATTCATATTTGATGACTTTGTAAAGTTGACAGAAGAATTAAAAAATAAAAAAATAGCTATATTTATAGGATCACACCCAAAGTTTAACGATAGAACATTAACCGCTATAGAAACTTTTGCAACAAGTTGGGGGGCAGCAGTATTTTACGATCATACATCTTCGTATGAAGGTTGTAAGAATGCAATATTGATATCACAAGCAGCCAATCAGATTCACGATTTAGAATATGCTGATATCATAATTGATATTGGTGGAATTTGTGGAGATTATTCTTGTGGTAAGCTTTTTAATAAAGCTGATGTATGGAGAATAACACAATACGGAGAATTTAAATGTAGGTTTTCGAATGCTGTAAAAAAACATATAGTATGTCAAGAAAACACATTTTTTGAACAAGCGCGAAACATTAATAATTATAAATTTATAAATTATTTTGATATATTAAACGAAAAAATTCAGTCAATACAAATTAGTGATAATTTGCCATTAAGTAATATTTTAGTTTCGAAATATCTTGCCAAGTATATTCCAAACAAATCAACATTAAATGTTTCGATTTTAAATTCATTAAGAAGCCTAAATTTTTATACAATAAACTCTGATGTGGAAATTGTATGCAATGTAGGTGGTTTTGGAATAGACGGACAAGTATCAACACTTGTTGGACAAGCCATTTCTCAAAAAGACAAGCTTCATTTTGGTTTGTTTGGAGATTTAGCATTTTTCTATGATATGAATATATTAGGAAATCGACACATTTCTAATAACATTAGGATACTATTAATAAATAATAATAAAGGCGAAGAATTTAGGTTAATTCCTGATTTTGAAAATAATTTACATGATTTGACAGATAATTTGATCGCTGCCGGCGGACATAATTTACGTGGGGCTGAAGCTTGGGCAAAATCGTGTGGTTTTGAATACATGTATACAGATTCTGTAGAAAATCTAGAATCTCAAATCAAAATGTTTTGTACAAAAAAATATGATAAACCTGTATTGTTTGAAATAAAAACAAATGATATAGATGAAAGAAGAGCTTTAGAGATTATGATAACAACAAAGAGATAAAAAATGTTTTTAAATACTAAAATTAATAAAACAAAAATTAAAACATGGTTTGTTACAGGAGCATCCAAAGGTATCGGATACAGACTATGTTGTGAATTGTTGACAAGAGGTTATAACGTAGTAGCAATTGCTAGAACATTACCGAATATTAAACACGACAATGTTTTATGTTTGAAAGCCGATATTACAAATATAGAAGATGTACGAAATGCAATAGCGGCTTCTATAAAACGTTTTAAAACGATTGATGTTCTTGTGAATAACGCAGGTGTTTCAGCAAGCATATCAGTAGAAGAAGAATCAGAACAACACATGAAAAATGTTATGGATATAAACTTTTTCGGTGCTTTTAATGTGATACACGAACTGTTACCGCATTTTAGAGAAAATAAAAACGGAACAATAATTAATAATACATCACAATCCGGTATTTCATTCAGGGCATACGGCGGTGCATATGTATCTTCTAAGCATGCATTAGAAGGACTTACATCTGTTCTTTGGCAGGAAACAAAATCTTTTTGCAGGGTTATGGCTGTTGAACTAGGCTGGTTTCCTGGTACCAATATCACCCAATCTGGAGATATGGTTGATATAGAATCAAAATATGAAGAATATAAAGATTTAGATTTGTTTTATAGACCTTTTAAAAGAAATTATATAAACAATGTCGGAATTGCCGTTGATTATATTATAAAACAGGCAGAACAAAAGAAGATGCCACGACGCTTAATTTTGGGTAAGGATGCAATATATCAAATATCCCAAGAAATACTTGACCTCAAGAGCGATTTAAATAAATCTTTAAAAAAAGCAAAATCTGTCTCTGAAAAACATTTACACAACAATCTCTTTAATACTACATATAAAGATCCAGATATAAAAAATGTGGGGCTGTTAAATTTCCATTGGGAAAATGTGAATTTTGGTGCCGTTTTAACATCATATGCGTTAAATGCTTATCTGAATAATAATGGATATTATGCGCGCAATATTGATTATGTTCCTTCGTTTCCGTGGATTGCCGAAGAAAAACCTAATAAGTTTTTTGATGATTTCCGGCGCACGCATATGCCAATGACACGTCGGTTTTTAGCCGGGTCTGATATGTCAGAACTGAATGATGAATTCGCATATTTTGTTGTCGGCTCAGATCAGGTTTGGCGTCATGACTTTATAAAGAAAGACCAAGACGCGTACTTTTTCACATTTGCTAAACCAAATAAAAATCTTGTTTCGTATGCGGCAAGTTTTGGTATTGATACACTTAATGCAGATGAATATGAAAAAGACAATTATAAACATATGTTGAGTCTGTTTGATTGGGTAAGTGTTCGTGAAGATTCTGGGGTAGCAATATGTAAAGATTTGGGAATAAATGCAACCAAGGTTATGGATCCTGTATTTTTGCTTGATAAATCACAATGGGACAATTTAGCAGCAGAGTTTGATAAAGATACAGAATCTGGTAGTGAGGCAGTGTTCTATACCATTGATGAAGAAATCGAAGACAAAATAAAAAATTTTATCAATGATAACAAAAATAAGTTATCAACAAATGGTGTTAAAAATATAACATACGACACATCTGTCCAAGAATGGTTGTGGCGTATTAAAAATTGTAAATTCTTTGTTACAGATTCTTATCATGGGTCTTGCTTTGCCATTATATTTAACAAGCCATTTGTGTGTGTGAATCCAAATAAAGGAACAACAACAAGAATGCAATCGTTGTTTGATTTATTGAAAATATCTGGCCGTTTGTATTCTGATTTTAATGATGTTGATATAGAAAAATTACCACCAATTGATTATAAAAAAGTAAATAAAATAATTGCAGATACGCGCAAGAGTTCAGTTGAATTTTTGGAACATGCTTTATCAAGTGTGACACAACGGGAACACGAAAAACAAAATATGATTGATGAACATAATACGTTGTTGCTGACCCAGGCTAAACAACAGTTTCCACGTTTAAGATATAAATATTATTTGTATAAAACACTTGCAAAAATAACAATAGGCGGGTTGCATAAAAAGTTCAAGAAAAAGCGCAAGTCATATCGCGAAAAATACTATCGTGCAAAACATATAATCAAAAAGTTGGAGAAAACAAAATGAGCAAAACCGATTTTATTGATTTGTTAAAATATCCTTTTTCGCATCGTGCGCGTCGTCGTGTGCGTGATCGCAGAAAACAAATCAAATTGATTATGACGTTGGTTGTAAAAAACGAAGAAAACATTATCGAACAAAATATCCGTTTTCATCATGCCATGGGGGTTGATGGCTTTGTAGTGACAACACATAATTGTACAGATCATACAGTTAGCATATTGAACAAATTGAAAAAGGAAGGTTTTGTCATAGAAACAATCAAAAAAACAACACCAGATCATAAACATAAAATATGGGTAAATGAAATGGTGTATTTCGCCAAAAATAAAATGGGCGCAGATTGGGTGATAAACGCCGATGCAGATGAATTTTATTATTCACAAAGTTTAGATTTGAAAAAATCAATAATCAACGAAATGTCCGGAAAAACTAATGTATTATGGGTTGATTCGTTGTTTTTGTTTCCAGACGACCGGCCAGATTTCCTGAATTGTCCATATTTTGTTGTAAATCCATTTACAAAGTTTAAGGCAGAAGAATTAAAGATAGATGTCGACCCATTGTTTGAAGATTTTATTGGTTCCCAGGGTTGTACCAAGGTGATTCATAAAACACATGGTTTCAAGTCGGTGGTTGATGGAAACCATGATGTTTATATGCGCAACCGTGTAAAACACCAATCGGCTGATATTCGTTTATATCATTTTCATATAAGAAACTATTATGGCTGGGAAGAAAAAGTTAAAAGATGGCAAAAATCTATATTTTTGTTACCTGAGGACCAAGGAATACATATGAAAAATATGGTAAGGTTATATGAGGCCGGAAAGTTGCGTAAAGAATATGATAAAAAATATGGAAAGAAAATGCGGGATTTTCTGATTGAAAACGGTGTTGTGTCACGCGATTTAAGTGTTTCTGATTTTATGCGTAATCGGGGGATAAAATGCTAAATCAAACATATGATTTTGTTGTCAGTATCGGTGAAGATTGCGCATGCGCAATGTATCTTAATAAATTTTTATTACGGACGCGTTCTTATCCGTTTGACTGGTTGTGTAATGCACCGTTTGAAACAAGAATCGATTTGATATTGAACGATTTTAATGGTTTTTTACAGCATGACAATATGCGTTGGTTTCCAAAGCCGACAAGCGGATTGCGTGATATGAAAAATGAAAATTATGAAGATACGAATACTAAATTTTATTTTTATCATGATTTCAGATCTGATGTTGATTTCAAGGAAATGTTTCCCATTGTTCGTGAGAAATATGATCGCAGAATTAAACGATTTTATGAAGCCATAGCAAATTCAAAAAATGTGCTTTTTGTATGGTGGAGTCGCGATAAAATAATACCACAAGAAACATTGTTGGACGCACAAAGAAAATTATCAGAAAAATTCGGCAAAAATATAAAACTGTTGATTTTCGAACATTTGGAAAATGCTGATTTAATGTATGAAAACGTTTCTGAAAGTATCACTATTGCGCGTGGACATTTAACTGTGCCAGAAAACACCACCCAGGGAAATGTTGAACTGTGTGATAAGGTTTTTTCCAGAATAAAGCGTGCTGGAACAAAAAGAGTTAAATTTTTGAAAAAGTTTTCGCATATTATACCGATAAAATATTTTCGTAAAAAATTTAAAAATTTTATAGTTGATCATTGCCAAAAGTATTGAAACTTTTGGCAATGTTTTTCATTGTGTTAGGCTTCTGTATATTTTAATGGATAATATTTTGGTCGTATAACAGACCCCCATGTCACCTTGGCAATATCGCCCGCTGACATAAACCATTTAAATCCGTTCACACCAGTTGCTGAACCACTAACGCCGAAATAACATATGTCTTCATCATTAACAGTTAATGTGGCATTTGCAGTTACTGCATAACACAGGCAATCGCATGGTGCCGTAAACGGAAAAGAACTTATGCTTTCACCATTTGAGTAGTCAGGCAAAAATAACGATAACATTGTCTTGAATGTGGCCGAATCTGGTATCTCACTTTGTTTTGCCAGCACTGTGCCGCCCGCGGTTTCGCCGTCATGAACGCGCAGTGTTTTGTTTGTTGTATCAACGGTGATTTCACCATTTGCACCGGTAAATGTTGCGTGTTCAGTTTCTGTCCCACGCCGGAATTGAATTTGTTTCGACATTTTATATCCTTTGGTTTTTTATGTTGGGAAAAATCAAAAAAGAACACCCACAAACGTGGGTGCTTCATATTCTTGTGCTGCATATATTATATCAAAAAATGACCAAAAACACAAGTGTATTTTGTTCGTTATTCTTTCTTCAATGGGTATTTCCCATCGATAACGTTTTGACGAACAATGTGGTGTTTAACCTTTTGCGTGCTGGTCGCGGGCAAATCATCCGTTGTCATCGCAAAGTGGGTGACCCATTTGTATGATGCCAGCTTCTTGTTCGCGTTCGCGACTGCAAGTGCCAATTTATCCAATGTCATATCTTCTTCGACACTGAATACCGCATATGCAACGGTTTTGTCGCCAACGGTATGTTCGAATACCGCAACATTTTTTACACCTGGGATTTCCATAAACAACCCTTCCAATTCATCGGGATAAACGTTTTTACCGGAATCCAAAACGATGATTTGTTTTTTACGGCCGGCAAAGTGTAATTCGCCATTTTTATCCATGGATACAAGGTCGCCTGTGTTAAAGAAGCCGCGTTCATCGAATACCTGGGCATTTACTTCGGGGTTATTCATATAGCCACCAAACACCTGGTGTCCGCGTACCCACAAAACACCGATGCCATCATCGTCTTTGTTACGAATTTCACATTCATTGTTTGTGGTTGGTGCACCAAACGCAAATGGAACACGCTTTTTGGTTCGTTTGGATATACAGATTGGTCCAACCGTTTCGGTCATTCCATAGCCTTGGATAAATGGCATGCCCAAACGTTCATAGAATGTTTCAACCTCTGGCTTGGTCGCGGCACCACCGGCAACCAATAATGTCACACGGCCACCAAATATTGCGCGAACTGGGTTTTGAATTTTGCGAAGCAAAAATCCACAACCAATGCGTTCCAAGAATTTACCATGACGCAAAACGAATGACGCAAGCAACCACAAGTGGCGTGCTTTCAATTGGTCAATAATACGGTTGCGGATAAGTTCGAACAAACGTGGAACTGCTGGTATAATTTGCGGACGGAAAACCTTGAAATCTTCCATCAACAATTTTGGATTGATGCTGGGTTGTAAAATCACACCGCCACCATATTCGATTGTGGCCAAGATTTCCACTGCGAACCCAAAGATGTGATACATCGGCAAAAAGCCATAGAAATAATAACCCGGTTTGATGTAGTCACTCATATCCTTTAACGAGTGTGCACATTCAATAAGGTTAAAGTGGGTAAGTGGTACCACCTTTGGCGTGCCGGTTGAACCAGACGTGAACGACAATGTCGCGATATCCAATGATTCCACCGGGGCGGTTTCTAAATCTGGGTTTGGTTTGCCGTCTTTGGTCGTAATGTCATAGAAAGTAAAGTTTTTAGTTTTATAGAAAAATGACTTTTCTGCACAGACAAAATGACAATCGGTAATATGGGTCATGTTGTCATATTCAAATGGTGTCAGGTTTGTGTCCAACATCAAAACGCGACCACCCAAATACCAAACCGCGAATAATGTTATTGGAAACTCTGGTAAATTGTGTGACAAAATACCAACAACGTCGCCCGGTTTAACACCAGCCTTGTGCAACGATGCCGCGCGTGCACGTACCAATTCGATAAATCCCGTATAGGTGACATTTTCACGGACCAAAAACAGATTGTCCGGGTATTGTGCCGCGGTACTTTCTAAAAATTTATACATATTCATAATATAAAGTCCTTGTTTTACATACGATGTTGCGATTATTATAGTACTAATAAAAAGGAAAGCAAATATGAAAATTTTAACGGTAAATATCAACTCTATTCGGGCGCATGTGGAAAGTTTTTTGGATATTTTGCGCTCTGGCGAATATGACGTTATATTGGTCCAAGAATTAAAGGTTGAAAACGCGGGCTTTCCACATAATTTGTTCGAAGAATTTGGCTATAATATCAAGGTTTTTGGGCAAAAAAGTTATAATGGTGTTGCTGTTTTTTCGCGCTTTTCAATCGAAGATGTCGTGCGCGGGTTGCCGAATTACACGGACGCAAATGCGCGCTTTATTGAATGTGTGATTGATGGGCGGGTGCGCGTTATAAACGTATATATGCCAAATGGCGATACGGTCGATTCACTAAAGTTTCCATATAAATTGGAATGGATGCACGCATTTACCGACTATATTGCGCAATATCTGGACAGCGAAGAACCCGTTGTTATCGCGGGGGACTTTAATGTTGCGCTGGAAGATAGGGATATATGGAATCCGAAAAATTATGTTGGTATCGCAATTGCCGCCCCAGAGGCACGTGACATTATGAAGTCGTGGTTAGATTCGGGTTGGGTGGACGCATGGCGTAAATTACACCCGGACACAATCGACTATACATGGTATGGATATCGCGGACGTGATACAATCGGTAATCGCCAAGGCTTACGTTTGGATTATTTCCTGTGTAATCGTGTGGCGGCAAATATGATTAAAAATTGTGAAATTGATATGGAACCGCGTTTGGCGGATAAACCGACCGATCATTGTGGCCTGATGCTTGAATTAAAATAATTACACATCATCATACGCGCGTGCAAAATCGTCATAAATACGATATGTTCTTTCCGAATTTGGAAGATTTTGATATGGTGCGCGACCAAAGGTAAATGTTTCTATCAAACTTTTTGTTTTTTCAACCGCGGCACGTATCATTTGGGCCGTTGTTTCGGCATCATACGAAATAGGGCGCGCATCGTTATTATGTAATTGTAAGAATGTCATTGTTGGTGCTTTGCTGCGATCGGTTGTTTTGATATGAAATCCGCCCGATTGCAACATATATGCTTCCAATGGTAATTGCGGCATTGTACCAGCCAGCAATTGCGATTTTGTTGGTGCAGAACCAGTCTTGATATCAATAACAATTCCGTCATCAACGCGGTCGGCGCGTGCGCGAATGTTTCGTCCAGAAATCTGTACAACACCGGGTATTTCCGCATGTGCGTTCGGACACGTGGAAAATTCATTGATGATAACGGGCGCAATTTCCAAAAATCTTTTGTGCCAGAAATGGAATAATATGTGTGCTGGGCCTAATTTTTCCTGGGCAGCGGTATCCATTTTTGCAACCAATGTTTCAGCAGTGTCATTTGGGGTCATTTGTTCAATTGCTTTATGAACAAGTGTTCCAAATGTGCGCGCATCTGGTCCAACCCAATAATCATCAATTACACGTAAATACAGTATATGTCGCACATAGTACGCGTATGGATTGTGTATCAGGTATTCAAGATCTGTGACATAAACATCGGACCAATCGGCCGGCGGTGTTGGTGGTGTATAATCCAATGGGCGCGGCTGGACATTGTCACGCGCAAGAACCGCGCTTAAAATTTCGTGTTGTAATTCGGTGTCAAAATTTCCACCACGTGCCGCAACGCGTGACAAGAAACGTGATTCTGTGGTTTGTACACCACCAGAAATTTTACTGCGTAACCAATAAACGTCCCCGCCACAAGACAGATTCATAAAGTCCAATGACATCAATGATACCTTGCGATTTGGTGATGGTAACCCAAGTTGTTCTGAAACCTTGCGCGGTAACCATGCGTTTTCATAACCAGTGGAAGGAAACATTCCTTCATTCAATCCGGTTAAAATTACAACGTCTGCGGTTTGCATACGTGATTCAATTGTACCCAATACACATACAGGTGGAACGTCTGAAATATTACTGCGCATTGTGACGGACGCCAATGTGTCGGCAATAAAGGCGCGTGCATCGGATACACTTAAAACAATATCATTGTTTGATAATGCGTCTGATAAATTGCGCAGGGCTAACCATATTGAAATTGTGTTTTTGTCGGATATATCAAATGGTGGTGCGAATACAAAATCATTTGAATCAACAATTTGTAAAAGTGTTTCAAATAAATTATGTTCGGTTGCGTCATATAGTTTATCAAATTCGTGTGGCTTGTTTTCAATCCAATCATCAAACAAGTTTAATATTGCGCGACCAATTACATGTGTTGTCGCAGGACGACCACCCGAAAAGTCTGCATCAATATTTCGTGCGGCCAGTTCCGCCGCTATACGTTGGTTTCCGGCGGCATCGGGCGTTATTACCAATACAGATTTTTTGTCGGCAATTGCGCGTGCTGCGATTTCGGCAACGGTAGATGCCTCAATACTTTCGCGTTCACATTCAACCAAATGACAATGGTTTATTGCGTTTGTGTTTTGTGGACGCGTGGGGTCATTTCCAAATGCCGCGTTCATAAAATCAATTGTATCGGACACGCCAACATCAATTGGAATTATATCGGCAACATCACAACCAATGCGTGTTAAGAATTTATATTCTGAATAATATGGGTTTGTTGTTAAATCAAAATCTTGCGTACGACCGTCAATTTTTCCAGATAAAATTATTCGGCCGATTTTAGATTCTGAAACCGCGACCATTAAATCGGCAGTGGCGGGAACACTTGCGGTGGAACCACAAACGATAACCAATTTATATGGAAAGTTTTGTGAATTGATATATGGAACCCATGCGCGAATGTCGGCATTGCGTTTGGCGGATACAGTTTGTTTGCCGTGTGTAATTGCATCACTGTTATTGGATAAAATTTGTAATATTTTTGCCTTGTCATGAAAATGGGTTGCGTATTGTTCACCAATAATATTTGCCCAATCGATTGTTGATATATCAATCCCTTCATTTTCCAAATAGTCGGTCATACGTACCAAATCACGCGCAATAGGCAGTGCAGTCGCAACATTTCCAATATGTTTATCGGCGGATAAAAGTTTTGCCAAAATAACAATACGTTCAGTGTTTGATATTGTATCATCATCTGTGATTTCAGATGTTTCCAACTCAAATTCATCAACGCCTTCGCCCAGTGCGATAAGTTCTGGCAACATTACTGCGCCACCATGTTTTTGGGCAAGCATTTGTTCCACACTGCGTATTGCGCGGCGACTGGGCAAGAAAATTAAAATGTCCGACAGTGGCACATTTGATGACGATATGATATGCCACAGCGCATCAAGCGTATGCGCCGGATTTGTTGGGAAAAAGATGTTTTTATTTGATGCCAATAATCTTCCTTAATGGTTCAATGCCTGTTTTCTTTTCCGCAGATGTTTCAATAATGTCGGGTACCATCGCACCATGTTCAATGTGCTTTATTGTTGTTTGGTTTTGTTCACGAACGCGTTTGTCTTTTTTTGTATAAACGATTTGATATTGAATCGCGTTTACATCGCAAAACTGCATAATTTCCAAATCAGAATCGCGTGGCCCAATTCGTGAATCAATTAAAATAAACAGACGTTTTAATTGTGCGCGCGTTGTTAAATATTCTTGTAATCTGTCCAACCAACGAATTGTGTTTTCGCGTGACACACGTGCGTATCCATACCCCGGCAGGTCAACAATAATTGCGCGGTCGTCAATGTTGAAAAGGTTTAATGATTGTGTGCGACCAGGTGTATTTGATGTACGCGCAACGGGTGCGCCAACAATCGCATTTATAAGTGATGATTTACCAACATTACTGCGCCCGACAAAAGCATATTCGGCGAAGTGTGTTTTTGGTAATGTTTTTACCGTTTCAAAAGAGCCGACAAATTTAATCATCTGCGCCACCTTTGTTTAACATACGTTTATATGCTTCTTTCTTTGATATGCCGGCGCGTGCCGCCAAATTTGCCGCCGCAGATTTTGTTGATGAACCAACAATATCATTTACGATTTCGGTAATTTCATTGTCCGACATTTTATGTTCGGGGGCGGGCGCAACAACAATTACAATTTCACCACGTGGCGCATCAATGTTTATTAAATCAGCCGGATAGCCAATGATGGTTTCTTCGTGCACTTTGGTTATTTCACGAACGATTGCAATTTGTCGTTCGGGCATTACGCGCGCAAGTTCCGCGATTGTGTCGTGTATGCGGTTCGGACTTTCGTAATAAACGATTGTGTGTCTTATGCGATTATCATCGTGCACTTTTTTCGGATCAAAAAATCCGCAGAATGTAAAGCGGTCGGTTGGAAAGCCCGATAATACCAATGCAGATATCACCGCCGTTGGTCCCGGTACAACAAACACCGGTATATTTTCCGCGCGTGCCGCACGTACAAGTCTAAAACCGGGATCGCTTATGCACGGCATACCAGCATCGGTGACAACAGCAACTGACATACCGTCCCGCAACTTTTCAATTAAATCGGGGATAATGTCGCGTTCGTTGTGTTCGTGGTGCGATATGCGTTTTGTTTTTATATCAAAATGCGATGCAAGTTTTCCAAAAACACGTGTGTCTTCGGCGGCAATTAAATCAACCCCGCGCAAGACATCAACCGCGCGTGGTGAAAAATCGCCCAGATTTCCAATAGGTGTACCAACGATATAAAGTCCGTATTGCATTTTTTATACCTTTACATTAGAATAATACAAAAATAAATGGATTTTTCAATGTATATCAAAACATTTTTAAGATTTGTTGTTTTATGTGCCGTGCTTGCCGGGTGCGCGGGGCCACGTGGACGTTGGTCGGTTGAAAATAACACTGCTACATCATCGCCGGCGCAAATGTATGGTACATATAATGAACATGACTTTGGTTCGCGGCGTATGGCGGTGTTACTGCCAATGTCGGGGGACAGCGCATCGACCGGTCGCGCAATTCGTACATCTGTTGAAATGGCGGTTTTGGCAACAGGCGCAGAAAAATTATCGGTTTCGTTCTTTGATTCTGAACGCGGGGGCGAGGCGATAAAGGACGCTGTTGATTCAGATCCCGATATCATTGTTGGACCACTTTTTGCAAATGATGTTCGTATGGTGCGTGGTCAAAAATCGTCATCGTTGCCGGTTTTGGCATTTACATCAGACGCAACTGCGGTTGGTGATGGGGTAATGACACTTGCGTTAATGCCCACAAACAGTGTTGAGGCAATCGTTCGTGAAATGCAGTCGGACAAGGTTAGTAAGTTTATCATACTTGCCCCAGAATCAGATTCGGGACATTTGCTTGCTGGTGCGGCAAAACGCGCGGCGGAAATTTATAACATATCGTTGGTCGGGGCGTTTTTCTATGATGAACGCAGTTCCGATTCTATCAAGGCGACAACACAGAAAGCATCTATGAACGTGGCGCGTACGGCGGCACACACGCGTGCGCGTGAAATTTTGTCGGACATATTGACCGAAGAATCATTAAACGTACTTGAAAAATCATCGGTAATTCGCCAGTTGGACGACATGTCCAAAAACGATGTGATTGGTGAAGTGCCGTATGACGCAATATTATTCCTGGGCACCGGCGAAGACACAAAATCATTGGCATCGTTTATGCGGTACTTTGGTGTTGGCGCGCGCGATGCGCGTATGTATGGAACGGCAATGTGGGACGGCGCAGATATTAAATCTGATTTAACATTGTCGGGCGCAAAATATGCGGCATTGCCGGAAACAAATGCAGAGTTTGTTGCAACATATGAACGCGTGGCGGGAACAAAACCAAATCGTTTGGCATCAATCGGTTATGACGCAACAAATTTGGCAATCGGTATGATGTATTCGGACAAATCAAACGCGGCATATTTGCTGGATCCATCGGGATATAATGGTATGGACGGAATTGTTCGCCTGCGCCCAACGGGCGACAGTGAACGCGCGTTGCGCATAATGCAACTGACCGGTGATGGAGAGGTAAAGGTTGTTAAAGAAGCCGCAACCGATTTTATGACACCACTTTATAATATTGAACAGCGGCACATTGAACCAATTGATGAAATAGAATTACAAACACGCGGTGTGAACCCAATGCGCTATATAAATATTCCAGAACGTTTGCGTGATAAATACAAATCGCAAACTTATGGCGCGAACATGACCGAAAAGTCGAACGCGCAATTGGTTGATGTTGTGACGGTTTTACCCGAAGACGATCGTGAACCGGTTGTTGTCCAAGATTACAAGCCGGTAAAACTTGCCCCCGTCAAACAAACACTGATTGATAGTATTGAAGTGGAAGAGTAATCTGTAATGCAAAAACGAAATAAATGTATTCGTGTTGTAAAATCAAAAACAAAGCGTTCGTACAATTCGTATAAAGCAGAATCTGATGCAGAAGATGCGGCAATCGAAGACGAATTAGTCGCAATGTCTGTATTGGAAAATAACGGAAACGAAAATTAAAAAAATACCGGCAAATGCCGGTGTTTTTTTATGTTTTTATTTCCCTAAACACAGTTGTGAAAATGTGGCGTCCATAACTTCCGATGCGGTTATGGTGCCAAGTATTTTACCAATCGCGTCCGCCGCGGCGCGCACGTGTTCAGATATTAAATCAAAGTTTTCGCCACGTATTGCGGTGGCTTTTTTCAACTCATCACGCGCGTTTTCCAAAAGTGTTTTTGTGCGTACGTTTATGACCAATGCGTTTTCCATGCCATCGGTCAATTTATGTAAACGTTTGCGAATTATTTTTAATAAATCGTTCATACCATCGCCGGTTTTTGCCGAAACATAAATCGCATTTTTAGATTTCTTTGTTTTTATCAAATCAGATTTATTTATAACGACAATTTCATTGTCGGCGACTTTCGCTGTGCTGGCTTTTTCGGCATATACGCGAATTACCATATCGGCATTTTTTATTTCGGCATTTGTGCGTTCAATTCCAATTTTTTCAATTTTATCAGATGTCTTTTTACGCAGACCCGCCGTATCAGACAGGTTCACCATATATCCGTCAATATCAAGCGTGCTTGACACCACATCACGTGTGGTGCCGGGAATGTCGGACACAATCGCACGATTTGACCCCAGTATTGCGTTAAACAATGATGATTTACCAACATTGGGCTCGCCGCATAACGCGATATTAAAACCGCCACGCACCGCGCGCACCGCCGCATAGCGGGAAAGTGCGTTATCTATTTCACCATATAATTTTTTGATTTTTGTTTTAACGGTCTTACCAATATTTTCCGGTAAATCGTCCGCGTCATAGTCCAAAATTGCCGCGCTGTACGCCGCAATTTCAATCATTTGTGAACGCCATGCGTCATATATTTTACTGTCGCGACCCATCATAGAGGCAAGTGCCGATTTACGTTGAACATCGGTTTGTGCGTCCAGCAACGCCGCCAGTCCGTCAATGTCCGCCAAGTCCATTTTGTTGTTATAAAACGCGCGACGGGAAAATTCACCGGGTGTCGCCATACGCATATTGTTTTCAGATAAAAACTGAAAGATTTTTTCAATAACCGCCGGCGCACCGTGCGATGCAATTTCAATAACATCGGTACCAGTAAAAGAGTGGGGCGCGGTAAAATATGTCACGATACATTGGTCGATGATTTCGTCCGCGTTATCGCGCAAGTTCACAAAATATGCGTGCCGTGGTGTTGGACCAAATTTTCCAATAATGCGTTCCATAAAGTCGGACAGGTTGTCGCCCGATATGCGAATGACCGCAACGCCCGATTTTCCATGACCACTGGATAAAGCAAAAATTGTATCGTTATTCATACTATTTGTTTCCACTTATTTGTTTCAATGCGATTGGAACAAGTGTCGCAACGTCTGCATTCGGATTTTCGGCAACAAGTTTTTGTGCCATATCAACAATGTCCAAACGTCGATAACCCAAACTTTCCAATGCCGCCAACAAGTCTGGTAATGCGCCCGCCGTGGAATCGCCCGACAAATCAAGAGCCGCGCCGCCGACTTTTGCCTTTAACTCTACAATGATTTTTTCGGCAACTTTCTTGCCTACACCGGGTGCGGTGGCGATTGTTTTGGCGTCCCCAGTCGCGATTGCGGACATCAGTGTATCGGTCTTGATCGTCGCCATTATGGCCAGTGCAACCTTTGGTCCAACGCCGGAAACGGTGGTTAACTGATTAAAAAGGTTCTGGGACGCGATGTTGCTGAACCCGAAAAGACGGATTGAATCTTCGCGTACAATCGTTTCAATCCACAGGGAAACCGTAGCCTTTGGCGTCAGGTATTCGGGGGTAAAAACCTTGTATCCGACATCGTGAACCATCAAAATGACGTACCCGTCGCCGATATAATCAACAATACCTTGCAATTTTCCAATCATTTGTTATCCTTTTGGGGTAATTCTAATCTAAAATAATTAAAAGGTCAAATATGAGTGGGCACAGTAAATGGCATAACATTCAGCACAAGAAAGGGCTGGTTGATGCGGCGCGCAGTGGTTTGTTTACAAAACTGGCGCGTGAAATAACAATGGCGGCAAAGTTGGGCGACGCAAATCCGGACAATAATCCACGCTTGCGTTTGGCGATTTTGCAGGCACGTAAGAATTCCATGCCGAATGATAATATCAAACGCGCAATTGATAAGGCGTCGGGCAGTAATACCGAAAACTATGTAGCCGTTCGGTATGAGGGGTACGGTCCGGGCGCGGTTCCAGTGATTGTGGAGGCATTGACGGATAACCCACGTCGTACTGTTCCAGAAGTGCGCAACATCTTTGCCAAGAATGGTGGAAATATGGGCGAAGAAGGTTCTGTTGTATTTATGTTCACGCGCGCGGGTCAAATTATGTATCCGGCGTCAATTGGTAAAACCGAAGACGAAATGATGGAAATCGTTATGGACGCGGGTGCGGACAATTTGGAAACATCCGAAGAGGGCTTTATCATCACAACCAAGCCAGACGATTTTATGACGGCACAAAAGGCAATCGCAGACGTGCTTGGCGAACCGGAAAGTGCGGAATTGACCTGGATTCCAAATATGCCGATGGACCTGGACGATGATGCGTATGCCAAGGTGGAACGATTAGTCGAAGCGTTGGAAGACAACGACGACGTGCAAAAGGTATTCACCGCTGCGGCATAAGAAAATTAAGACCGCCGTTTCGGCGGTTTTTTGTTTTAGTGTAAAAATGATTAGCGATAAAGAATCTTTGATAAAAGTGCCGGTGGAATTTACCAACACTGTGTTGCGTGTTGCGAGTGTATTAAATGTGCGCGACATGTGTGTTGTTGGTGGCGCGGTGCGTGATTGCGTTTTGGGGGCGGTGTCCGGACACACAACACGACCAAAAGATTTAGATGTGATTTTGCCCGAGCCATTATCGCAACCACACAAAAATCCAAATGTATTGGGTATAAAGAAAAACTCGCTTGGTGGAACAAAAGTTTATGTTAAAAATTTTGGAACGGTTGATGTGTTTCAGCAATATACGAATGAACCGGAAAGTATAATTGCGAATTACTTTGACTTTAATTGCAACAGTTTGTATTACCGTATGCATGACAACACGATTCAACCATCGGCGTTCTTTCTTGAATTTTTGGAATCGCGAACAATTCGTGAACAAAATATGGCATATACAAATGGCGGTATAAATGGAATGTACGGTTTGCCACAAACGGTTATGCGTGCACTTAAATTCCAAATATTGTTTTCAGAAAAATATAATTTGGAAATAGATTTATCGGACGATTTGCTGTATCAAATTTATAATATGAAAACGTCTGATGAAAGAGAGATGAAAAAATATATGGCTTCGCACGTGATGGATAAAAAACTTCAAACCAAAATCTTGGCAAGTTATCAGAAGATTAGGGGATAAGACGTTCTAATGCCGACATGTTGGCGTGGCTGAGGGCGATTGCGATTGCGTCTGCTTCGTCCGCGGTTTTTGGATGCGCCGCTGGTAATAATATTTTTACCATTTTATCAATTGCGCTTTTATCCGCATGACCCGCGCCGGTAAGTGCTTTTTTAATCTTGTTTGGTTCGTATTCATAAATTGGAATGTCGCGATTTGCCACCGCCACAATTGCTGCTGCGCGTGCGTGTCCCAGAATCAAAGTTGTCTTTGGGTTTTGGTTTACAAATGTGATTTCAATACTGCATTCATCAGGTGCGAAAGAATCAATCAATTTCGAAACCTCACGAAAAATTGTCGCCAAACGTTCGGGCAGGGGAAGCGATGTTTTGGGCAGTATCACACCAGATGCCACATACTTGCGTGATGACCCCGCAGTGTCAATCACCGCCCAGCCAGTATGTAAAAGTCCCGGGTCAATGCCCAATATACGTGTCATTTGCGAAATGTTATTTTGTTCACAGCGTCATAGCCAAAGTATTTGTTTATGCGTTTTGTAATTTCGGCGGCCTGGTACGACAATTGTAATGCGAATGCTGGATTTTTTGGTTTAACAGCGATGTTAAATTTTTTGTCGCGTGTTTTGGTTATGCCGGCAAGTGTAGATATACCCCCAATGTCGTCACCCATAATTTCCGCCCAACGTGCGGCCAGGTCCGCGTCCGAGGCATGCCCGCCAAATATGCGGATAAGTCCGCCCAGCGCCGCAGCAAGTGTCTGCGGACGTTCGGTACGCTTTTCAATTTTATTTTGTTGGTTTGACATAGGTGTATTCCCGTGGCATTAAGATAAACATGTGTCCCTTGGCGTGTTGGCCATGTGCATATTTATATGCCTCATCGCCCTTGCCAAAGAAAATGTCTGCGCGTATCCAACCACGAATTGCGGATCCGGTATCTTGGGCAATCATCAGTCGTTGGAATTTGCGTCCGTCTGAAAGGTTCGTGTCAATGTATACAGGCAGGCCCAATGTATAAATGCTGTCGTCCATAGCAACGGAACGAATCTTGGAAAGAGGAGTTCCGATTTTGCCGATTACGTCTGGTGGCACAGATTCATAGAAATAGACATAACGTGGGTTTTTATAAATTACATCGCGCGCAAGTTTAGGGTTCTTTTTAAGATGTGTCCAGACCGCGTCCGCGGAATATCCACCATCGGGACGAATGCCACGGCGGCGTAATTCTTCACCAATCGATTTAAATGGCATATCGTTGACTGCGGCAAAGTTCAATTTAACCATTTTTCCATCGTCCAATTGTAGCATGCCGGAACCTTGGATTTGAATGTTTTGAACATCAACAATGTTTGCCCAATACAAAACGCGACCAATTTTTTGTTCAACAATTTTCTTCTTTTCAACCCCCTTGTAATTACGGCCGTCGGTTGGTACACCCATCAGTGGTTCGTTATATTCGGCGGTCCGTGTCCGGCTGCCCTTTATAATGGGGGAATAATAGCCGGTGTACGTGCCGGTGTCGGTGCCGTCATCGTTATATATCTTGTATGGCTGAAAGTTTGATTCAAACCAGGCGCGTACGGTCGCCACGTCCGCCGATGCAGACGGCAACATACGGCATTTTTCTTCAAATAAAGCGCGGTCGGGGATAACGCGGCCGGTATATTGAATCTTGGCTTTACACGAATTACGGAATGCTTGCAGGGCATAGCGCACATCGTCATCGCGCCAGCCAGGTATTTCATTATATGATACTTTTTTAAGGTTCGCGGTGGGCGCAACCGATGTGTCGCCGGTGTGTGTCGGGGTGGAAAGGTCACAAGATGCCAAAACAAAGGCGCATAATGTCATACAAACGAGTCTTGATATAATTTTTCTCATTTTTTCGTGTCCCCCCACTTGTAAAATACAAAAATAAATGCTATATATACTTTACCACAAATTGACGCGTAAAAAAAGGAGCAATCGCGATGGCAAAATTTAATATCATTTCTCAGTTCTTAAAGGACTTTTCGTTCGAAAACCCAAATGTGCCAGAATTATTCTTTAAACAGGAAAACACCCAGGCAAAATTGGAAATCAATATTGATATCCAGATTAAGGGTTCTGAAAATAATTTATTTATGGTTGATTTGATTACCAAGGTTCATTCGAAATTGGAAGCAAACGAAAAAACAGTGTTCTTGATTGAATCAACGTATTCGGGCCTTGTCCAAATGGAAGAAGAAAAAGACGAAGAAGCCAAAAAGCGCACCCTGTTGATTGATGTGCCAACATTATTATTCCCGGCGGTACGTTCATTGATTACACGCGCAACAAGTGAGTCTGGAATGGCGCCATTTGCGATGCAACCAGTTGATTTCGCAAAGTTGTATGAACAAAGAACGGCGAAAAAAGAAGAACAAAAAGAAGCCACAAAATAATAACACCGCCCAAACGGGCGGTTTTTTATTGATATTTTCATTTCTTTTTAGTGTGCATTTTTGATATAATATATACAGTATGTGTTGTGAAAGGAATGAGAAGACCTTTTTTGTTGATTTTTTTGTCGATGTTTACAAGTGTTACCGCCTTTGGTCGCGAAGGGGGTAATTTAAGTACGATTGTGCAAACTCGTCCTGCGGTAACATTGACGCAATCGCGTGTGACACCAACGCACAACAATACAGCAACCAAGACAGACACAAAAAATACAAGTTCGCGTGGTGGCACAGATGTGTCGGGTGGCGCATCACGTATTGCGTCAGCAAATACAACACAAACAACAAATATTGTTAATCGTGAAAATGATACTCGTAATGTTGCGAAACGCGTAATTGTTACGTCACCAACAAACGTTGTTTCCCGTTCTGTAACAGTACAAAAGGTTACAGAATCTGGCACAACATCATCTGGGTCTTCGTCTTCTGTATCTGTGTCAAACGGCACAAGAAAGGTGACATCGGAAACTGTTGCGGCGATTAAAGAAAATATGGAATCGCTTAGTTCTTTGCGTGAAACTTGTAAACAGCAGTATTATCAATGTATGGACGGTTTTTGTAATGTTTTGGACGAAAATCTGGGGCGATGCAGTTGTAATAAAAATATATCGGGATATTCAAAAACAGAAGAAGCGTTGCGTGATGCAAATTCGGAACTTCAGGAAGTTGCCCAAAAGATACAATATATTGGTTTGACTCCGCGTGAAATAAAAACATTGTTCACCCAGACGGTTGCCGAGGACGCATTACAAGCCAATACTGATAATTCTAAATTAAAGAATGATTTAAGCCGTATAAGAAATATGTTGGTTGATGTTAAATCGGGTTCGGCCAGTTCTTCGGTTACATCGGACAGTGGGATAAGTTTAGATTTATCAAATCTTTTAAGTTTCAATATAGATAGCACTGGTTTTGATATAACGTCATTGTTCAGTACGGGTTCACAAAATAATACCCAATCAATCGCAAACCAACGTGGTGAAGCGTTATATAAAAGTGGGGCGGCACGGTGTAAAGCGGCGGTGTTGAATAAATGTCAAGCCCAAGGTATTGATGTTGCGGTCATTGTTAATGGTTATGATGTTGAAATTGATAAAGATTGTATGTCATATCAGCGCAAGTTAGAAGATGAAAACGCGGCAATGTTGGCAACAATACGTAATGCGAAAACGGTATTACAAAAAGCGCGTTTGACGGTCGCGCAACAAAAGAATCAGTATGATTTGCGTGGTTGTATCAGTGCGCTGGATTCATGTATGCAGGACGATTTTGTTTGTGGATCGGACTATGTTGATTGTGTCGATCCAAGCGGCAGATATATTGTAAACGGCGCGGTTGTCGAAGGTTCGATGCCGGGTGTCTTGGGCGGTTCGTGGGGCGAAGATGGAACGGACGCGTATGCTGAATCTGGGTTATATACGGCGTGGAATTATGATGAACAAAACATTTATGCGAAAAATCCAGAAACCGCATACACAATACCATTATATATTAAAGACACAATGAATCTGAAGAGTGCACAAAATAGTGCCGCAACAGATATATCAACATGGTTGTTATCCAAAATGGGATATCATGATGATGCCAGCGGCAAAAATTATGGTATGTGCGTATCTGTGTTAAATCGGTGCCAGAAATATACATATGATAAAGACGGTAAGTATATGGCAGCAAACTTGGTTATATCAAATTGGCTGGAACGTGCTTTCCCAAGAATTAAAAAAGCCCAAGATGACATTTTGACCAAATACGCCCAAAGTTGTTTGGGTGAGGTGACCCAGTGTTTGTCTCAAAATAATTTTTATTATACAAGTAACAACACAACATCAAATGACAACCCGTCAAATATGGCGATACGGGCATGTTTGCCGCTTATCAACACTTGTCGTTCGGTGACATTGGGGTTGACGACCGCAACAGTCGACACGGACGATTTGGAAAATATTTATGCTTGGTTAGACGCGGGAATTGGAACGTCATTTGCTAATGAATGTATAGAATCTGGTGGTAAATGGAGTGGTAATGACGGATGTTCTTGTTCAGAATCAGACAACTTTGTTGATAATGTTCCGGGTAAGTCATGTAAGTGCAAGGGTGGCTTTGTGTCGTCTGTAAATAACGGCACTGTAACATGTGTAGTGGCCAGCGAGGATGTGCAAGAATGTATTGATAATGACAGAACAGAATGGGACGGAACACAGTGTAAATGTAAAGCGCCTTATCCCAAGAAATTGAATGGTGAATGTTTAACAAATGCCGAATATACATGTAAAGATTCTGGCGGAACGATTGATGTCGAAGATAGATGTATATGTAGTTCGGGTAATATATCGGTAAATTATCAACGTTGTAAAAATATTGAAACAAGCTTTACATCTACAGAAGAGTGTGAAGTTAAAAATGCGGCCAATGGGGAAAATGAGCAAGGTACTGAACGTTATTGTGGTGAGCAAAGTAGCTTGAATGACGAGGCGTGGGATGCAGGTAGCACAAGTACTGGTGAGGGATACTCGGGACTGGGTGCATGTTTTGATAATACGGATCAAAACGTTGCCTTTACTTCGCGTTCAGATATTGGAGACTCAGGTGATGTGTGCTGGTGTTATGTGGGCATGCATGGAACACGTGGTTATTCAGAAAGGGATAGATGGATGTGGGTGTTTGCAAAGGATGTGGCGGCAAGTGGTTATCCGAACTATTGTACGCTATTTTGTCCGACGATATGTGCAAAAGCGATGAAACAAGGGACAGATGTCGCGAAAAAGATGGTGACACAGAAACCATGATTTTTATAAAGGTTCTGGGTAACAAATATACGTTTTGTATGATTAATGTACAAAGTTTGGGGAGAGAGAGTAAAACATGGCGGGCGACCGGTATATTTCTTTTGGTCATTATATCAATGGACTTTCGTTTGCGAATTTGGGACTTTTTACCGGTTTCGCCGATGGTATTTATAATGCCGTATATTCGTTGGTAATTCTGGAAATCTTTCGTTCCAGTGTGACGGTTGGTTTTTATGTCGCGCTGTATTCCGTCTTTTGTATGTTTGTTGGTTTGTTCGCAAACGAAATTTTACGCCGATTTTCCAAGGTACGCGTGTTTTATACGGTATTGCTGATGCTGGCGGCGGGATATGCGATGATGAGTTTTTCAATCCAGCCACGCACATTTATTACACTTGATTTTACAACTGGTATTGCAATTACGTTAAGCCAGATGTTAATACCGCTGTTTATGGCGGATTTCGGTAAAAAAATTGGAATTGCACGTGTAAATGCGCGCTATCATTTATGGGTGAATATCGGTGCGTTGTTTGCGCCATTGATTGCGGTTACAATCGCTGGACACTTTGGTAATCGTTCGGCGTTTATGGCATCGTCATTGATATATGTGGCGGGATATTTATTCTTTAAGTGGTTCCGTATTGTCCAGACAGATAAACAGTTTAAGCCAATAAATCCACGGCGGACATTTCGGGCATTGTGGAAAAACACGCGTGCATTTTTTGCGATGCCGGGTATGTTGCGCGCATATCTTGTGAACTTTGGTTTTTATTCGTTGCGTGCGATGCGGTACCTGTATGTGCCAATTGTGGTGATTGAGGCGGGTTTTTCCAAAGACACACTTGGGTGGGTTTTGACGCTGGGAATAATTCCGTATTTGATATTGTCCGAACTGATGGGGCGGGCGGTGCAAAAATATGGTAAAAACATATGGTTGATATTGGGCTTTGCGTCGTTTGCAGTACTGTCGGCGGTGGCAACATTGGTGACGGGATTTCCGTTGTTGGCAATCTTTGTTGCGTGGCAGATTTCGGGTGCGTTGATGGAGCCAGTACACGATTTGTTGTTCTTTGATAACGCAGAACCGGCACAGCGGTCCCGTTTTTACGGTGTTTTCCGGACAAGTGCGCATTTACCAAATGTTATTGCGCCAGTGTTGGCGGCGTTGTGTATAACATACTTTGGGGCAACGTCTGCAGTATGGTTTGTGACCGCGGTTATCGGGGCGTTGACCGTTGGAATTATTATAACTCCACATAAATAAATTCTGTTGCGTGGGCCCGTTTTTCTTTGTATGATTTTGATATAAAGCAAAGGGGAATTTTATGGCAAAAAAGGAAGTAGTAAAAGAAGCAAGCGCACCGGCTAAAAATCCGGCATTGGAATCTGCGCTGGCCCAAATCCAAAAGCAATTTGGTAAAGAAGCCATTATGAAAATGGGTGATGGTTCGCAACAAAATATCGAAGCAATTTCATCGGGGTCGCTGGGGCTGGATATTGCGTTGGGTGTTGGTGGTTATCCACGTGGTCGTATTGTCGAAATTTATGGTCCAGAATCATCGGGTAAAACAACACTTGCGTTGCACGCAGTGGCAGAGGCACAAAAGAAGGGTGGCACGTGTGCGTATATTGATGCGGAAAATGCGCTGGACCCAAGTTATGCTAAAAAGTTGGGTGTAAACGTTTCTGAATTGATTATTTCGCAACCAGATTCTGGTGAACAGGCATTGGAAATTGCCGATACACTTATCAAATCTGGCGCGGTTGATGTCGTTGTTGTTGACTCGGTCGCGGCATTGGTACCAAAGGCGGAATTAGAGGGCAATATCGGTGATACATTTATGGGAACGACCGCACGTTTGATGTCGCAAAGTTTGAAAAAATTGGCGGGGTCTGTTTCGCGTACGAACACATTGCTTATCTTTATCAACCAGATTCGTATGAAGATTGGTGTTATGTTCGGTAATCCGGAAACAACATCGGGCGGTAATGCGTTAAAGTTCTATGCGTCTGTACGTTTGGATATTCGCCGTACGGGTGCGATAAAAGATAAAGAAAACGTTGTTGGAAATGAAACGCGGGTCAAGGTTGTGAAAAACAAAGTTGCACCACCGTTCCGTACTGTTGATTTCAAGATTATGTATGGCGAAGGTATTTCGCGCATAAGTGAAATCTTGGATATGGGTGTGAAATACGATTTAATCGAAAAGGCCGGATCGTTCTATTCTTATAACAACGAAAGAATAGGTCAGGGTGAAGCGAACGCTCGTCAGTGGTTAAAGGACCACGAAGATGTTCAGCAAGAATTGCTTGAAAAAATCATGGCGCGTTCATCGGGTATTGCCGAAGAAATGACAACCGGACCATCGGACGAAGACGAACCAAATATCGAAGAATAATATTTATGGGACGGTGTTTGCCGTCCCATAATCATAAAAAAGGAAGGAACATGAAACTAGCGCGCGTTTGGGCATTAACTAAAATTGTTATTCATGGGCATATATTAAATTGGCCATGGCGTGAACGTGCTGCACGTCGTCGTGTTCGTACCGATTATACGGCCAAGATAGCAACCCTGTATTTCAAACGTTATTTGCCAGCCGCGGCAAACGTTGTTGAAACGCCCGTTGAAAACAATGATAAGAATGACAAGATTTGGACGATTTGGCTTCAGGGTGAAGCGCATGCACCAAAATTAGTTAAAGCATGTTTTAAAAGTGTGCGTAAACATTGTAAACAGGAATTGGTTATTTTGGACGCTGATACAATTTTCGACTATATCGATTTGCCAGATGAAATTGTAAAAAAATATCGTGATGGAAAAATTGGTAATGCGCATTTTGCCGATATTTGTCGTGTTGAATTGTTATATCGATATGGTGGTTATTGGCTGGACGCAACCGGGTTTGTGACATCGCCGATTCCAAAGTGGATAAGTGATGAAGATTTCTTTGTCTATTTAGCGGGGAAAAATTATAACATCGGGGGCAGTCCATATTCGTTTATGCAGAACTGTTTTATCCGCGCGCGCAAGGGTGCGTATTTGTTGGCGGCATGGCGTGCGATGATTTTGGACTATTGGTTACATGAAAATCATACGTTTGATTATTTTATGCACCAGTTATTGTTCAGAACGTTGGTTGAAAACGATAAGCGTGCGAAGAAGTATTTCAAGAAAATGCCACATGTTGACCAAGATCCAACGCACGCACTGTGGTGGGCGTATCAAAACAAACCGTTTGATAAAAAGGTTTTTGATAAATTGACATCGGAATCTTTCTTTCAGAAAACGACATATCGCGGTTCGGAAAATCCCGTGCCAGATTCGTTCGCAGATGTTATGATAAATAAAATGTATAAGTAATACAGGGAGAGAGCAATGCCTGCAATATCTATAATCATTCCGGTATATAATGTTGAAAAATATTTACGCCGGTGTTTGGATAGTGTCTTGAATCAGACCTTTTCTGACTGGGAGGCAATTTGTGTCAACGACGGCAGTCCCGATAATTGTGATAAAATCTTGGCGGACTATGCCGCGCGTGATAAGCGGTTCAAGATTGTAAACAAAAAGAACGGCGGTTTGTCTGATGCGCGTAATGCAGGGTTCCCACACGCAACCGGCGAATATATTATGTATCTGGACAGTGATGATTTTATTCATCCGCAGACAATGGAAATTGCACACTCTATGGCAAAGCGCGATAATTCCGATATTGTTTCGTTTCAATATGACAGAAAGTATCGTCCCAGTTTGATGGTGCGCCATTTTTTGCATTTAAAGACAGATAATGTTGTTCCAAGTCGTTATCGCAAAAAATACAATATTTCGCGTATTCGCACATTGATAACTGATGACGTGTATGAATATGCAACCGAACGCACACACAATATGTTTAATCCAAAACGTAAATGGTTGATTAAACATTGCCAGGTTTGGAAAAATATGTATCGCCGTGAACTGATTGCGGATATTCCCTTTATCAAAGGTATATTGTTTGAAGATTTTCCATGGTGGTCGGTTGTTATGTTGAAGAATCCACGTGTGACTATTGTGCCGTTGCCGTTGTATTTCTATATTCCTAACTTTGGTGGAATTGTGTTGGCGGCAAAGCAATTGCGCATTATGCAGAGTTTGTGTATTGGTATCGAAGTGGCATACGCTGAATACCGTAAAAAAGCAACCCCATACCAATTGAAAAAATGGGCGGATAATTTTATGTGGTATTTTGTGTATTGGGCATACCGCAAATTGCGCTATATGGAAACAACCGCGGATCGTGAGGCTGCGCGTCAGTGTATGCGTGAATTGGTTTTATCTGGTGCCTTGGAGTGTCCGACATGTGATTGGTGTGAAATGAAATATAACATTGTTCGATTTGCGCGTGGGGACATAAAATAAAAAACGCCCGTTTGGGCGTTTTTATTTTTCAAATTCACATTTGTTTGGAAAACGCTTTTCCAAAAATTCGCGATTGCCCCTTAATATATTTTCATCGTTTTCCGGACCATCGTTTATACAAAACATAGGCGCATGTTTCAGTGCGGATTTTGCGGCAACTGCATTTGTGCAAACGACATTTGATTTGCGAATATCAAAAAAATGAATAAGGTTGTATATCGCATTCGATATTTTATGGCGACCATATTTCGCTGCGTGCGCGTGTTTAAATATCGCACGTGATGTCGCAAAGTCATACATATTCATAAGCCAACGTTGAATTTCGTTGTTGGTGCGGAACTTGTTTTTAATTTGATTTGTAATTTGATTTTTCAATTCAGTGTGGTTTATACATTCAATCCATGATGATTTTATGTATGGATCAATGCCATGTGATGGCCGCATGTTATACATTTTTATGCCGAAAATATCGTCAATGTATTTCGCGGATAATGCCAATGTTTGTGTGTATCCGTCCAATGTAGACCGCCATTTATCAAAAGGAACCGATGCATCATACGAATTTTTAGAATAATGGAATATTGCACGACCATAAGAATCATAGAAAAAATCCGGTGATAGTTTTTTGTTAAAAAACATATCGTCATTCATCAATAAAAAATGTTCAGATAAATTCGGTATATTCGGAATACACATTTCAATTGCGGTTGCGTTAAATGTCGGAATTGCAACTTTTGGCATAATCTGTTCGTGTGGGACAATAGTAATTTTTGGGTGATTTGTATTCAGCCATTTTGGAACCTGATTAAACCCGGTGATGATGTAGATATGGTTTACCCATGGCGCACACTCGGCAACACTGCGAAAAGAATAGAGCAATTCACCATTGTCGCGATAACGTTCAACGCCAGCGGCACCAGCATATAGCGGTTTTTCACCATTTGTTTTTTCATACCATTTATCTTTTTCTGATTGCCAAGTTTTATCGGTTGGATCAACCCATAAATAAACGATATCTATTTTATCGTGTTTCATTTTATACCCCAGATTTTTTAAATCGACTTGGAATTTTAATAACCCATTTTATGCCCAACATACCAGGTTTGCCAATAGCATAAATTGGGCGGAATATGCGTTGCATTATGCGGGCGCGAACTAAATATTTTTCACCGTGTGCGGTTTTGTTGGTGACGGCGTTTATTGTTCCGTTGCCGCGCCGGCGCAGGTGATTTACCCAATCGGCACCGCGTGCAGAGGCTTTTTTGACCAGCATTTCCATATCAACCGCACCAAAATGTAAAAGATATAAATTTTTATCAATATGAAACGTATGGTGCTTTACGTGATGAAACCCCGAACCCCAACGTGCGTGACGTGACAACACAACCGGCTTGGTATAACGGGTCGAAAGCAGGGCGTATTCGCGCTGTTCCAACAATGGTGCATCTACGTCCAATGTTTGTTCATTTTTCATATGTTGACCAATGTCCAAACCCAATCCCGATACAGATGTTTTGATTTTTATATTCGATAAATATTGCGAAAGTGTTTTACGGGTGTTTGGGTCGACAATTAAAAATTCGTCTGTATCACAACCAATCACAATATCATAAGTTTCAAGTAATTCGTTTGCCAAATCGGATAATTTACCAATACGATATTTATCGCCCGCGGCGCGTGATAATTGTGTATGTGGCAATTTTGTTATATGTGCATTGCCGGCGTTTTTTGGAATCTTTTGGTCGGTGCCGTCCAATAATATGTACAGGTTTTCTGTACCAAACTGTTTTCCATAATACGCAATCCACCGCGACAAGAAAAATTCATCGTCACGCGCCATTGTTATTGCTGCAATACGTTTAGTGCTTTTTAGCATAGTGTGCCTTTATTTTATAGATTGCATATTTTAGTCCGCGCCAAAACGCCGAAATGCGATTTTGATTAAGTGTGCGATTTACGTATTCGGTGCCATATACACGTTTTGCGTTTTTGATAATTGCGTTCCGCATTTGCGTTGGCGTGTGATTTAACACATATGATATTTGTGGTCCCAGTGCGCCATCATGACGGGCAATCGCGACCTTTTTCATAAACGGCATTTTTTCGCGGTAATATTTTTTGATTTTGTTGTATACATCACGATTGTGTGCGGTGTATAAACATTTCCATGTACCACCATGTTCGATAACACGCTTGCTGAACCCATGTTCATAATGGTGTGTGATTGCACCCTTAGATTCCAGTTTCTTTACAGCCGATATAAATTCATAGAACCACGTTGACGTGAACACATTTTTACGCATACCAACAAACCACGATTGAATGTGGGGGTGGGTGGCTTTGGTATTTTTAACCAAGCCAAATGCGTCTGTGCGTAATGTTTCCATTTGTTCCAGATATGGCTTTAATGGGAACAATGGGCCATATACAGAATCATTTACCATATACACAAAATCATAGTCGGATAAACTCAGATGTTCGCGCGCCCAAGCGTACGCACGTTTATACGACCCAAAATCATATTCGCCATGCCGTTTGGCAATTACGTGTAAGACATAAGGTTTTATTTTTTGCGTTTGTGTTTTATCAGAGTTGCAATCCATACACAAAACAACATCGCCCAATTTAGACAATGCGCGCACATATAGAACCAAAGAATCGTCAATGATTCCATCTGCATCGTATCCGGCAAATAAAAATAATCGTTTGTTTTGTTTCATTTTTTGCTCTTGCTAGGACTATACAAGTTCTGTTAGAATTTTTCAACAAAGGAAATTTTATGACATATACAATTTATGGTGAATCAAACTTTATAAAACACCTGAAAAAAGCGGTGTCAAAACAGACAAGAAAATCTACAACGATTATGTGTTTTGATGGGGCGGTTATCGCGAACGAACATAAACACGGTTTTGGTGTTTTTGATAAAGATTTCAATTTTATAAAAGAATCATTACAAATGCGTCGGAACAAGTCGCAATTTATACCAAAAATTAAACGTGATAATATCCCATACTGTGATGAAGATGTTGTGTTTATCGGAAATGTAAATCCGTTTTTTGGGCATTTTCTGTTGGAACATATGAATCGGTTGTATGCCTTGATGGACAAGCAATACAGTAAAAGAAAAGTTGTTTTGATAAATGACAAGGGGTTGGAAAAAATACCAAATTATATTTTTCAGTTTCTTGAATTTTTTGGAATTAAACGTGGCAATATAATAATTCTTGATGAAACAACAAAATTCAGAAACGTGTGTATTCCATCACAAAGTTTCAATTCACGGCTTTATACAGCGGACTGTTTTGCGGAAACGTTTGATAAAATCTCTGGCAATATCCCAGATTCTGAAAAGTATGAAAAAATATATGTGTCGCGGGCAAAATTAGACGATAAACATAAAACTCTTGGTGAAGAAAAAGTTCAGCGTGTGTTCGAAAAGAATGGTTTTAAAATAATTTATCCAGAAAAGTTGCCATTGGATAAACAAATATCGTTAGTAAAGAATTGTAAAGTATTGGCTGGTTGCGCGGGAACAGCATTACACTTGGCATTATTTATGAAATCGGGCGGTTCAGTTATATCTATTAAACGTAATCGTTTGCCGGCTTGTAATGCAATGATCCAAAACAATGTAAATAATACAAAGGGTTTAGATGGGATATTTATATCTGGTTCTGTGGAAACACGTAAAACATTTCACAGTACAGATGCGCCACAAATTATCGGTGTGAATAAATATATGAAACAGTTTTTTGATGAAAATGGCTATAAATATACAGAAGAAGATTTGGGTGTTGATGGCGATGCGTGGGAAACGTACAAATGTGCCTTGTCAAAATATAACAAATTACATGGAAGTGTTTTTGCCAGAAGATTTAAGCGTCTTGTTATAAAAATTACATCGTGTTTTGTGCCGGGTCGCAAAAGACGTGGTGCATACCGTGATTGGTTAAAGAAAGTGTTAAAATATAATTAATATAAAACCGCCCGTTTGGGCGGTTTGTTTAATCGTATGTTTCGGCAAAACGATATGCCTTTTTACGCTTTGTGCTGTCCAATTCCTTTTTACGCAGACGAATTGTACTTGGCGTAACCTCAACCAATTCATCGTCTTGGATATATGACAGTGCTTCTTCCAAACTCATTTTACGGGGTGGGGCAAGGAACAATTTTTCGTCCGCCGTTACCGAACGAACGTTTGTTAATTGCTTACCCTTGACCGGGTTAACCTCAATATCGTTTTCTTTGGAATGTTCACCGATAATCATACCCGAATACACTTCGGTTTGTGGACCAATGAACAAAACGCCACGTGGTTCCAAGTTGTGCAGGGCGTATGTCGCCGCCGAGCCAGCTTCCATAGAAACAAGAACACCCGGACGATATTGTGAAATTGGACCACGATATTCGTCATACTTATCAAATACACGGTTCATAATACCGGTGCCACGTGTGTCGGTGCGGAATTCAGACAGGTAACCAATCAGCCCGCGTGATGGTGCGGAAAATACGATACGCGTTTTGCCCGCGCCAGACGATTTCATTTCAGTTATTGTTGCTTTGCGTTTTGTCATTTTTTCAATAACGACACCTGAAAACTCGTCATCAACGTCAATAACGACTTCTTCGATTGGTTCTAACTTTTCACCGTTCGGGCCCGTTTGCATAACAACGCGTGGACGCGATACAGATAATTCAAACCCTTCGCGGCGCATTGTTTCAATTAAAATACCCAACTGCAATTCACCACGACCGGAAACCTCAAAACTTTCGTTGTTCGCGCTTTGAGTAACGCGCAGGGCGATGTTTGTTTCGGCTTCCTTGAACAACCTTTCGCCAATCATACGTGATGTCAATTTTTTACCAGACTGACCCGCCAATGGCGATGTATTCACAAAGAACGTCATGGTCAGGGTCGGTGGGTCAATTGGCATTGCCGGGATTGGTGTATTAACACTTGGGTCGCACAATGTGTCGGCCACAGTTGCTTTGGAAAATCCGGCCACAACAATGATGTCACCAGCCGATGCAGAATCTCGTGAAACTTTTTCGACACCACGATGTTCAATGATTTTTGTAATCTTGGCATTTTCAATAAATTCGCCCTTCATATTTATTGCTTTGACGCTTTGTCCAACACGAACCGTTCCAGATTCCACCTTGCCGGTCAAAATACGACCAACGTATGGGTCGGCCTCCAATGTGGTTGCCAGCATTGAAAATGGTGCATCAATTTGGCAACGTTCGCCATTACAATCTGGTGCCGGCACGTGGTCAACAATCAATTGGAACAGGGGGGTTAAATCTTTGTGTTCATCATTCAAGTCGCGAACCGCCCAACCGTCACGTCCCACCGAATACAGATATGGGAAGTCCAATTGTGAATCTGTTGCGCCCAGTTTGTCGAACAAATCAAATGTTTCGGTTAAAACTTCTTCGGGACGGGCATCAGAACGATCGACCTTGTTTATACATACAATCGGGCGCAGACCCAATTTCAATGCCTTGCCCAACACAAACTTGGTCTGGGGCAGGGGGCCTTCGGCCGCGTCAACCAACAATACAACCCCGTCAACCATAGATAAAATACGTTCAACTTCGCCACCAAAGTCGGCGTGACCCGGGGTGTCCACGATATTGATTTTATAGTCACCCCATTGAATTGATGTCGGTTTTGCCGAAATAGTAATGCCGCGTTCGCGTTCGATATCACCGCTGTCCATGACGCGATCTTCAACCTTTTCGTTGGCACGAAAAGTTCCCGCTTGCTTTAACATATTGTCAACCAATGTTGTCTTGCCATGGTCAACGTGCGCAATTATTGCAATATTGCGAATTTTCATCTTTATACCTTTTTTACGTAAATCGGGTATAGATTATACCATTTTTCGCGATTTTCAACAAGTTAGAACATATTTTTATAAAAATCTTGACTTTAAGGGTGTTTTTATGCCTATTCTTATAGTCCAGGACAGGAGAAATTATGAGTAAGTATAAAAATTTTAACGTCAATTATGATGTAATTTTGGCGCGTTTTTTTGATTCTGTGATTGGACCATTATCAGAATATTATTCACGTTGTGATAATATGTTAGAGCAAACAGCCATAACCGATACGTTGGCTCGATTGAAATTGATATCAAAAAATCCACAGAAATATTTAACCGAGAACAAGAAATCTATCGGTAACGAAGATTTTATTGGGTTGACGTATATGCGGAATGAAAATGGCTATCACGACATGCAGCGTTATCCATTGGTTAATAACGTGATATCGCGATTGATGACATATTACAAAATACCGACCAGTAAATGTCACAAAGATGCGCTGGACGGTGCATTAAAAGACTATTTCCTTACATACGAACCAAGTATTATGCGGCATATACAATATACACTGATGTCGCCGGGGCGAATGTTGGCGTATTTAAGCAAACAAAAAACGAAATAAAAAACCGGCAAATGCCGGTTTTTTTATTGTTAGTGTTTTCCACCGATTTTCGTACGACCACCCATAAGCGGTTGTAACTTTTTCGGGATATTCACCGAACCGTCAGCATTTTGGTGATTTTCAATTACCGGTACCAATGCGCGTGGCAGGGCGATTCCAGTATTATTTAATGTTGCACAGAACTTTAATGTGCCGTCCGCTGCGCGATAACGTGTGTTTGTACGGCGCGCCTGGAATTGACCAATGGACGAACAAGAACCCAATTCACGATATGTGTTTTCAGATGGGAACCATGCCTCAACATCATTCATTTTAACCTTGTTAAAGCCCATGTCGCCGGTGCAATTTGCAATTACACGATATGGTAATTCCAAATCTTCCATAACTTCGCACAGGTTGTTCAATATGTGTTCGTGCATTTCGTCCGATTGTTCGGGTGTGCAGTATATGTATTGTTCAACCTTGTTAAACTGGTGAAAACGGACAAGTCCACGTGTGTCGCGACCCGCCGCGCCGGCTTCTTTACGGAAACATGGTGAAAAGCCCGCGTATTTAATCGGCAAATCTTTTTCGTTTAATACTTCGTCCGAGTGTAATGAGTTCAAAATAATTTCCGCCGTTCCAGCCAAGCATCTGTCGGTACCCTCTAACATAAACACATCGTTATTCATAACCGACAAATCAGACCCCATAAAGTGTCCAGCATTGAATATCGTTTGTGGTTTTGTGATTGATGGACATTCAACAAAACGGAAGCCCTTAGCAATCAATTTCTGAATCACGTATGTTTCAATGGCTAATTCCAATTCGGCGGCTTCGCCCATTAAACAATATGTACGTGTGCCACATATTTCGCCGATTTTTTCCGGTGCCCACCAATTGTTCATATCCAATAAATCCCATTGAGCGCGTGGTGTAAAATCAAATTCACGTGGGGTGCCGACACGGCGAACCTCTACATTATCAGCGTCATCACGACCTATTGGTGCGTCGGCCGCCGGGATTTGTGGAACACAATGTAATAATTCGTTCAGTTCGGCTTCTTTATCCGCCAATTCCGCCATATCCGCAGCGATTTCTTCGCCAATTTGTTTTGATTTTGCAATCAGTGGCGCCTTGTCTGTGGCGGTTGGTATTTCGCGTGTGATTTTATTCTTTTCCGCAGTCATTGTTTGCGTAATTGTTTTCAGTTCGCGTACGCGTGCGTCCAATGCCAAAATTTCGTCAGTGTGGTCGGCAAACCCCTTAACCGCACAGGCATTTTTTACCATATCTGGATTTTCGCGAATATATTTAATGTCAATCATTGTGTGTCCCCGTAGTTATTAAAATCTTGGCGAATTATAAGACGATTTTGTGCCAAAATCAACATATTCATAGTTGAATTTTTCGGTTTGCGTTATATATATAATGTATGATATGATTTCACCACAAAAGGAAAGGTTATGGATATTACAATGTATGATGTGATTATTTTAGGTTCTGGACCGGCGGGTTTGACGGCGGCACTGTATGCGGGACGCGCAAATAAAAACGCGATTGTTTTGGGTGGCGCAAAACTGGGCGGTCAAATGTCTGAAATTGCGAAGTTGGAAAATTATCCGGGTTGGACTGGTGACGGTATGGGTCTTGCCGAGTTTATGAAAAAGCAGGCTGAATCGTTCGGGGCAAAAATTGTTCCTGTGTCGGCCAAGTCGGTCGATGGTGACGCGGAAAGTGGTTTTAATGTTTTGGGTGATGACGGCAAAAATTATGTCGGCAAAACGGTGATTTTTGCAACGGGTGCATCACCACGCAAATTGGAAATTGAGGGCGCCAAGGAATTGGTCGGTCGTGGTGTTTCATATTGCGCAACATGTGACGGCTTTTTCTATTATGGCAAAGATGTAATGGTAATGGGTGGCGGAAACGCGGCATTAAATGATGCGCTGTATTTGGCGGACGTTGCGAAATCGGTAAAAATCGTTTATCGCAAGGGTTCGTTTTTCCGCGCCGAAGAAGTTTTGCGCAATCGCATCGCGGAACGTAAAAATATCGAATGCTTGTTTAATACGGACCTTAAAAAAGTGGCGGCGGTGCCGGGTTCAGACAAATTAGTCGTAACAACACTTGATGGCAAAGAAATAGAAACAGACGGTTTGTTTGTCGCCATTGGGCATGAGGCAAATACGGACTATCTGGACGAAGGGGTCAAACGTGATGGAATGGGTCGTTTGATGCCATCGGAATTGCCGGCTGGAACATTTGTTGCGGGCGATGTGCACAGCAATATAAAAATGCAAATTGCAACGGCGGTGGGTACGGGGTGTACCGCCGCGATGGAGGCAATAGCATATCTGAATTCCAAAGAATAAAAACGCGCCATTGGCGCGTTTATTTTTTTCCAAAATATTTTTTAAGTGTGTCGTATGCGGACGATATCTTGGCAAATTCGGTGGCGGAACCCGAACGGTCTGGGTGGTGCTGTTTCGCAAGCGCGCGATAACGTACACCAACCTCACGCCATGATGCAGTGATTGGTAAACCAAATGTTTTAAGCGCATTCATCACCGGACCGGGCAGGGTTGTTTTCTTTGGCATTTTATCAAACGTGTCGCGACCCGATATAAAATCATTCAGGAATTTTACATAATCCGCTTCGTCTGCATTTGCCTTTGCTTTATCTTTTAATGGTGAACCAAATGTTATGCGTTCCCAATCTTCTTCGACTTCGTCCGCCGACATTCCCGCATAGTAATTCCAATTTTTATTATATTCGGCGGCGTGTTCTGGACAGAAATACCAATATTCACGCAGATCGCGCGTCTTTGGACAACGGCATGTTCCCGCCTTTTGACAATTTGCGTGTTCACATTTTTTTATCATTTGCGTCCCCCTTTCTTTGCCAATGGGTGATGCAGAGCGACCGTTTCCTTTAATTTTTCCGGCATAACGTGTGTATAGATTTGTGTTGTTGAAATGTCTTCGTGTCCAAGCATTGTTTGTATCGCGCGCAGATTTGCGCCCCCCGCAAGTAAGTGCGAAGCGAACGAATGGCGCAAAACGTGTGGACTTACGCGGTGTGGGTCAATGCCCGCCAATACCGCACATTTTTTCAGAATCTTGAAAAAGCCATCGCGTGTAATGTGACCAGACGCGCCATTTGAAGGAAAGACATATTTTGACTTTTCGTCATCACGTATATCCAACCATTTATTCAATGCGTGAACGGCACCGGGGTGCATTGGTACAATGCGTTCTTTGGCCCCCTTGCCATGAATCAAAAGTTTATCGCCCAGGTTTGCCGTCATTGGTAATTCACACAGTTCCGATACACGCAGGCCCGATGCATACACCAATTCCAACATTGCGCGCAGACGTGTTGCGTTACGCGTGTCACCCGCCGATGATATAAGTAATTCAATTTCTTCGACCGACAAAAACTTTGGCAGTGCGCGTTTGCGTTTTGGTAATTCCAGATTTGCAGTTGGGTTTTCGGTTATGATTTTTTCCAACATTAAAAATTTATAGAAAGTGCGCAGTGCGCTTGCCTTGCGTGCGATGGACGATGCCTTGTCCGGTAAGTCTGAAAGGTATTTTTGAATGTCTGCCTCAGTCGCGTGCATAAGTCCGCCCGAAATCGTTTCGTCGGCGTGGTGCAAATCGGACGAATACGCAGCAAGGGTCTTTTCACTGCGACCCTTTTCGGCAGATAATGCTTCTAAAAATATATCAATATAGTTCATTTATGCCAACACGACTTCGGTTATATTCTGAGTTGGGGCAAAGTATATTATCATCAATATTATAATAAGTGTGATAACTGCAAGTATCGCAAACTTACGAAATGTAAAATTTTTCTTTTTACGTAATGGCATGTCGTCCCCCATATTATATTGTATCAAAACTGGCGATAAACATTCCCGCCCCAGCAATAATAATAAGCGGCGGCGCAATGATTGCCAATATTGCTGGTAATACCCCCGTTGACCCCAGTGCGTTAAACATATTTATTATAAAGTATGACGCAAAGCACGTGATAACACCAATGCTGAACTTGAAACTGAAATTGAAATTACGGCGTTGACGTGTTTGTGAAAACGCAATTCCCAGTATCGCCATCGCAATCATAGAAAGAGGCAAGAATAACAATGTCCAAAACTGAACCCAATGGGCGCGAACCGGAATGCCCACAGATTCCATTTTACGAATAAACGCGGGCAGGTGCCAAAATGAGATCTGGTCGGGTTGTAAATAACGGTCCAAAACGGTGCGCGGGGTCAGGTTGGAATCAGTATGCCACGCTTTTTTAACAGTCTTGCCGTCAGATGTCCATATAAGTGCCTTTGTCGAATCCATACCGTTTTCAGATAATTTAACCTGGTCAGCGTGGACGCGTTCGGTCAATTTAAAATCATTGTTTTGGACAAAGATAGTTGCATCATTAAATATTAAATCATCGTCTGTTCGTGAAATCGTTTTTGCGCGCAGGGTGACAAAACCATCATCGCCACTTTCACGTAACCATATTGCGCCATCAATAAGATTCAGGTGTTCGGTTTTAATTTCCCGATTTGTTAAATATACCGAATATGGATTTATCGCAACCGTTGCAAATACACCGATAAGTGCCGCGCCAACAATAAATGGCAACGCGCGTTGATATGGTGACAAGCCTGCACTGGATATAATAACATTCTCGCTGGATTTGGTCAGGTTATATGACGCGAACAGTGTTCCCATAAATATCGCCATTGGCAAAAACATCGGGACATATTCCATAAGACGTGTCCACGCGTCAACAAGTGCGGCAATTGCGTTCGGGTTTGATGGCAACCGTTCAACAAATGTGACCGCCAAAATAATACCACTTATTATAAATACAACAAGACCCACGCCACCAAAAAAGCGGCGCAATAAAAATCGGCTTAAAATCTTGTATTTGAACATAATTTTTCGCTGTTTTTCAATACAGTATGTAAAATTATAGCCCTTTCATTTGGTAATTGCAAAATTAAAATGTTGTTTTATAATTGCGGGGTAAAAATAAACAGGAAGTAAAATGGAAAAGTATCCAATATCACGGGCGGGGTTTGATGCCTTGGTCAAAGAATTGAAAGATTTGAAAGAGGTGCAACGTCCAGAAATCCTTAAAACTGTCCAATGGGCGCGCAGTTTGGGCGATTTGTCTGAAAATGCTGATTACAGCGCGGCCAAGGAAAAGCAACGCCAAATTGATAAACGTATCCAGTTTATCGAAGGTGTTATCGCAAACGCGTCTATTGTTGACGTGGACAGTCTGTCGGGCAATCGTGTCGTGTTTGGGGCGCGTGTTGTTGCCGAAGACGAAGACGGTAATAAAATGCAGTGCCGTATTTTGTCGGATATCGAAGCCGATGGTAAAATGGTAATCTCTTGTACTTCGCCGGTTGGTCGTGCGATGATTGGTCGCTGTGTTGGTGATACGTGTATCGTTAAATTGCCAAGTGGTGAAAAAGAATATGAAATTCTGGAAGTAAAATTCAAAGAATAATTAAATATGCCCGTACGTGTTTTACCCGATTTTTTGGTAAATCAAATTGCCGCAGGTGAGGTTGTTGAACGGCCCGCGTCTGTGGTCAAAGAATTGGTGGAAAATGCGCTGGACGCGGGTGCCGATGAAATTGTGATTGATATTGTTGATGGGGGGCGCACCCTGGTTTCCGTGATTGATAACGGGTCTGGAATGTCGCGTGATGATTTGTCCCGCGCAATAATGCGGCATGCGACATCTAAATTACCCGATGATAATTTACAAAACATTTCTTATATGGGTTTTCGTGGTGAAGCGTTGCCGTCAATTGCGTCTGTATCCGATATGACAATTGATACGTGTAATGGTTTGGAAGAGAATGGTTGGCACATGGATTGTACGACAACCGATATTCGACCATCTGATTGGGAATCGGGAACACGTATTCGTGTTGAAAACTTGTTTGCGAAAACGCCGGCGCGATTAAAGTTTTTGCGTTCTGACCGCGCCGAAATGATGTCGGTGTTGGACGTTGTAAAACGTTTGGCAATGGCACGCGGGGACGTTGGCTTTACATTAAATAATAAATGGCGTTTTCCGAAAAATCAGTCACTGGCGGACAGAATTGTCGCCGTTATGGGTGATGATGTTGCAGGGCAAATGTTGACAGTTGATGCGACGTCGGCTTCATCAAATATGCATCTGCATGGTTTTATATCCAAGCCAACATTACGACGTGCGACATCGGTTGACCAGTTTTTGTTTGTAAACAATCGTCCAGTAAATGACAAGGTTTTAATTGGCGCATTACGTGCCGCATATATGGACGTTATGCATGCGCGTGAGTTTCCGTTGTGCGCGTTATATTTGGATATTGATTCCGCGGCGGTGGACGTAAATGTTTCGCCGGCAAAAACCGAAGTGCATTTTTTGGAACCAAACCATGTGCGTGCATTTATTATAAAATCACTGCGTGACACTTTGGCAAAAACGATGAACGAGACGGTTGTACAAAACACTGCAACCCCAGGAAACAATGCACATACAGAAAAATTACAGTTTAATATTCCGCCGGTATCATCGTGGCATGTTTCAGATAAAAAGACAGCCAATTGGATAACAGATACATTTAATCGGGCGCCAGATGGGAACGTAAAACCGTTTGAATCGGAATTAAAGTCGGGTGATGATAATACAACCGATTTACCGTTGGGTCGTGTGATTGGTCAAATTGGTAATAAGTATATTTTGGCGTGGTCTGGTGAAAACCTGGTTATTGTTGACCAGCATGCCGCGCACGAACGCATAACATATGAACGGTTGCGTCGGCATACGATTAAAACACAGCCACTTCTTACGCCGATTGTTGTGAATTTGCGTACCGAAGATGTTATGGCGGTAATGACGATTTCCAATGAATTACGCGATTCGGGGTTGCATGTTGATACGTTTGGTGATGATGCAATTGCGATTTTTGAAAAGCCAGCCGATTGGGATATGGACTGGGGTGCGGTATTACATGATATCGCAGATGAGGTTCGTGCCAACGGTCATTCATCGGAATTACAAGAAAAGTTGCACTTGAAATTGGCAAATTACGCATGCCATCACAGCGTGCGTGCCGGGCAAAAGTTGGATTTTGCCCAAATGGACGCATTACTTCGCGACATTGAAAATACAACGCGCGGGGGCGAATGCAACCATGGCCGGCCGGTGTATAAATTTATACCGCTGACCGAAATAGACGGGTGGTTTGAACGTATTTAATGGGGCGGGATGGTGGCGCTTTTTGTGCTTTACACTTGGGGGATTTTTTACTATTCTGAACACCATAAATAAAAGACAAGGAGAAAAACAATGGAACCATCTGTGGACAGTGCGGTAAATGTTGCACAAACCGGCAATACGTGGGGTATGATTTTATACTGTGCGGTTGTGTTTGGTATAATATATCTGCTTATTGTGCGCCCAAATAAAAAGCGCATGGCTGAATATCAAAAAATGCTTGATTCTTTAAAGGTTGGCAATCGTGTTTTGGCGGCCGGTATTTATGGTACGATTAAGAAAATCGGCGAAACAACAATCGATGTTGAAATTGCAAAGGGTGTTGTTGTTGAGGTTAGCAAGAACGCTGTTGCAGGTGTTGAAAAGTAAGGTAAAGGGGTACGTGTTATGTTTAAAAAGTTAGCAATAGTTTTTGTTGCAGTGTTTGGGGTTTTGCTGGCGGTGCCAACAATATCGCCAAGTTTGGCGCCATATTTCCCGGGTTGGATTAAACCTGTGCCACTGGGTTTGGACTTGAAGGGTGGTGCCCAGTTGTTGTTGGAAGTTGATACGGCAACAATGTTCAAGGATAAATCAAACCAGTTGTATGATGAGGTACGCAGTGCTCTTATCGACAGAAACAAGGGTATTATTCGTTACGCAGATTTAAGAAATAGTGACGGTGTTGTTTCGTTCAAGGTACGTGATAGTGACGATATTTCTAAGGCTAAGGGTCGTCTGCGTGGCGTGTTGGGTAATACGGTTGATGTGGAATCATCGGGCGATGTTATTAAATTGTCTTATTCTGATAAGCAAAAAGAAGAGATGATCCAAGATGCGTTGGCACGTAGTATCGAAATTGTTCGCCGCCGTGTTGATGCGTTGGGAACCAAGGAACCATCAATTCAATCCCAGGGTGGAAAATATATTTTGATTCAGTTGCCCGGTGTTGATAACCCGGAACACATCAAAGAACTTATCGGTCAGACGGCAAAAATGACTTTCCATTTGGTAAATGAAAATGTATCGCCAGAACAAATTGCATCTGGTCGTGCGCCCAGTGGAACCGACTTGTTGCCATATATGGATATGCCGGGCCAGGTTGTGCCGGTTTATTCCCGTATCGAAGTTTCTGGTGAATCACTGAAAGATTCCCAGGCGGACTTTGATCAAAACAATATGCCGGTTGTGACAACGGTGTTTGATGCGGCTGGTGCGCGTAAGTTTGCAAAACTTACAACTGAACACGTGAACGAACGTTTCGCGATTGTGTTGGACGGCAAGGTTTTGTCGGCGCCAAATATTCGTGAACCAATTCCGGGTGGCCGTGGTCAAATTTCCGGTGGCTTTACACTGCAAGGCGCAAAAGATTTAGCGGTCTTGTTGCGTTCGGGTGCATTGCCGGCACCACTTACCGTTATCGAAGAACGTACCGTTGGTGCGGGATTGGGTGCGGACACGATTGCATCTGGTAAAATCGGCTCGGCGGTTGGTGTATTACTTATTATGTTGTATATGTTTATGATATATGGCGCGTTTGGTTTAATTGCTGATACGGTATTGTTGGTGAACCTTGCTATGATTGTTGGTGTTTCGGCACTGTTTGGTGCAACGCTGACGTTACCTGGTATTGCCGGTATCGTGTTGACATTGGGTATGGCGGTTGACGCGAACATCTTGCCTTTTGAACGTATACGCGATGAAATACGCGCGGGAACACCAACACTGCGTGCGGTTGATTTGGGTTTCCATCGTTCGAACAAGGCGGTTTTGGACGGTGAATTAACAAACCTTATCTGTGCGTTAATTTTGTTCCAATTTGGTGCCGGCCCAATTCGTGGTTTTGCTGTTACATTATCAATCGGTGTTATGACAACTTTGTTCACATGTATTGTGTTAAGTAAGGTTATCATTGATTGGTATATGGGTGGCAAAAACAGAAAAATTGGTTATGCCAACAGAAAAGTTATTATGTAGGAAAAAGTAAATGCAAAGGGGAAAATTATGAAACTGCATTTTATGAAATATCGTAAATTATCGTACTGGATTTCAGGTGCGCTGGTTATATTGTCTGTGTTAATGTTGTTGTTTAAGGGATTGAACTATGGCATTGATTTTGCTGGTGGTATTTCGATGGAGGTTACACCAGTAAATGCCGAATTCACCATCGATAAGATGCGTGCAGAGTTGGCCCAGTTTTCGCCAGAATTACAGGAAATTGACGGTAACGCAATTTTGGTGCGCGTTGGTTTGCCAAAGGGTTCAACCGACACAATGCAAAATGAACGCGTCCGTGAAATCAAAGATATTTTGGGCGAAAACGTAAAGTATGACCAGGTACAAATCGTTGGACCAAAAATTGGTGGCGAATTAGTGCGTGGCGGTATTTGGGCGATTTTGGTTTCGTTTATGTTGATGAGTGTGTACATCTGGATTCGCTATCGTGGTGGTTATGCCGTTGGTTCGTTTGTATCGTTATTGTTGGACTTTGTGTTGATGTTCGGGTTCTTTTCGATTATGGGACTGGAATTCAACCAGACGGCAATTGCGGTTATCTTGATGGGTATTGGTTATTCTATTAATGATAAGGTTGTGAACTATGACCGTATTGATGAAAACATCAAAAAGTACCACAAGATGCCAATGGACGATTTGATTGACTTGTCTGTGAACGAAATGTTGTCGCGTACTTTGCGGACCAGTATTTCGACCATTTTGGCATTGGTTGGTTTGTACATATTTGGTGGGCAAATGTTGCAAGAATTTGCAATCGCTATGACATTCTCTATTGTTATGGGAACGTTGACCAGTATTTATATCTCGAACGTTATTTTGTATCACTTTAATTTGCGTGAAACAAAATATTAAAGAGCAGAAAGATAAAAGCAGGGAGGGCGCATATGAAAATACAAAATCTATTTAAGGTATTGGCGATTTGTTCGCTGGTGTTTGGTGCGACCCCCGCGATGTCTGATGGGTTGTTTTTTGAAGACGAACCCGTCCAAGACGGTCTGCGTGTTTTCGATATGTCCAAGACCTTTGCCGATATTTATGAAAAACTTGATTCTGTGAAATGGGGTGGCAAAAGCATAAATGTCGCGATTGAAGGGTTGGAAAACCTGAATAAAAACGCACATATTGCGGCGACCGATGAACGTGTTGTTTTGGTTTGGGGCGATTCAATTATTGGAAACTTTCCGCGTCCCGCACCACGTGATTGGAATGGTTTTGGTGAAATCACAACCGCGTTGGTATTAAAGTTGCGGGCGAACGACCCATATTTACATTCGGTTTCTGAAAGCGAGATTTACCAGTTGGTTATGGACGCGTTAATGCGTGGGGTTGATGAACGTGGACGTTATATCTTTTCACGTGCCGCCGAAGTGTTGGAAGATGGTCGCGTGCTTACATCGGTGGGTTTGAATGGTGTGCGTGATGAACGTGGTAATTTCCGTGTGCATGGTGTGTTCAAGGGGTCACCGGCCGATGCTGCGGGCATTCATATTGGTGATTTAATTTCACACATCAATGGTGTGGCGGTTGCAGAAATGTCAGATGCGGAATTGGAATCTGTAATGGATGGGTTTAATTCGGGTACGGCAAAAATAAAACTTGTTACGCCGTCTGGAAATCGTGATGTTGTGTTACGGCGCGCAACCGTTGTGTTGGCAGATGCGGACATTGTTCATCGGTCTTCAAGCAATACAGAAGTTTTGGAAATCATTATTCATAATGTATCAAATGGCGCCGTTTCAATTGTGAATGAGGCTTTGGCGAAATATCCAAACTTGGACGGTATTGTGTTAGATTTGCGTGTAGCAAATGGTGATGATGAACGTGCAGCAGCAAAATTGGCGGGGCTGTTTGTTGGTCAAGAACCGGTAATGCGAATTGCACAAACCGCGTATGAAGAGGTTGAAGTTATCCCCGGCAGTAATGCCGTGACGAAAGTCCCCGTGGTTGTGTTAATGTCGGATATGACGCGTGGCACGGCCGAAGCAATCGCATCGGCGTTTTATGAAAATCAGCGTGGTGTTTTGGTTGGAACACCAACGGCGGGTTTGGCACGAATTGCGACACGTATTGATTTGGATAATGGTGGTGCGCTGGAGATTATGAACAAGTCAATCAAGACGGGTTCGGGGCGCAATATTGACGGACGTGGTGTGTTCCCAATCGTATGTTTATCGAATATTCGTTCATCGCAACAACAAAACGCGTTTTTCTTGAACGTTATAAACGATAACTTTAATGCCCAAGACTTTAATAAACAGACGGATGTTGATGCGGACGCTATACGGCGTGGTTGCCCAAAAATTACAAGTGGCGCAGATGAAGATTCGTTATCTGCGGCGGTTGCGGCAAAAATATTGACCGACAAAAAAATATACAATCGTCTGATTATGGAATAAGGGGCAAAATATGTTTTTGACACCAGATAATAAATTAAAGTCAAAATGGATTTTATGGGGTGCGGTTATAACAGCTGCACTTATCGTGTTGGGAATTGCTGGATTGGATAAAATTTTGTATGTCGCAATTCATAATCCAAAGTGTGATATATGGGGTATGGGCGGTGGTTTTCTGTGTTCGGTCGCATTCATTCTGGGACGGGTGTTTCGGGCGCATATCGTATTGCCATTGGTGTTTATTGCGTTTTTGGTGATTTTTATAAAAAAGACACTTGTTTCAGGTATAAAATATAAAAACGCAAAGCAACAGTTTAGCTTAATCGTGGTCGCCAAAGACTTTATATCCAAGGTACGAACAAATTATGGTTTTTTAATTTTTTCATCTATATTTGTGGCAAGTTTTGTAACCAAGTTCCTTAAAATTTTTATTGGTCGTTTACGTCCGATATTTTTTGAGGCACTTGGGATCACTGGGTTCCGTCCTTTTTCATATGATTGGGCACTGACGTCTATGCCATCGGGGCATACAACGGTGGCATTTGCAGGGTTAATTATGGCGGGTATGTTGGCGCCCAAGATTAAGCCGTATACATGGACATTGGCGATAATTGTTGGTCTGTCGCGTGTGTATATTGGGGCACATTGGCCGTCCGATGTAATTTTCGGGGCATTTATCGGTATGATTGCCGCAGACGTGGTAAAATGGCTGGCTTTTCGACATAAATAAAATAACCGCCATATCGGCGGTTTTATTTTCTAACACTTTTGTCTTTTTTATGATAAAATGCATCTTATGAAATCAAAACCAAAGTTTTTGCCAGATAATGTTTCGGGTGCGTTAAAGACAATGTTTTTGCGTGCTTGTGGCGCGGTCATATTATTAATCGGCTTTTGGGCACTGGGCGCCTTGATATTTTCTAATTCGTTGCTTGACGGTTTTGCGTGTGCCAGTACGTTCGGCGCACAATCGTTTATGGGAAACATTGTCGGCTTTATAAGATATATGATTGGGTTTATACCAACTGCATTCCTTATATTATGTACAATGCGGTGGGGTGCATCACTGGCATTACAGTGGGAGGCTGAATATGCCCCCGAATATAATATATTACGCGGGTTTATCGCGGTGTGCGCGGGCGCGGCGGCATTTGGAATAATTGCGCCATCGTCAACGTTTGGTGGATTGGCCGGCGCGATTGTGGCTTCTGATATAGCATCACTTATCGGTGGTTGGGGTATTATAATTGGTTTATTGTTCTTGGCACTGTTTGTTTTAATGTCGGCGATGCTACTGCATATAAAGTGGACACATGTTCAGTCGTTGGCGTTATCAACGTGGCGTGGTGTGCGATGGGTATTAGCGCTGTTCCACCTGGTCCAGCCGGCCGAGGCAGATGAAGAATACGAAGAAGAATACGAAGAAGAAACGGACGGGGAAGAAGACGAAGAAGGCGAAGACGAGGAAGAAGAAAAACCAAAACGCAAATCGCGTGCAACAAGAAAACGCGCCACCGTCAAGACCGAACCGGGTGAATATGAATTGCCCGACCCAATGTTCTTGGAAGCATCTAACTTTGGTAAAAATGTTGTTACCCCAGAAATGAAAAAGAATGCCACCGCGATGGAGGGTTATTTTTCGACTTATAACATACATGGTCGTGTGACGGGAATTCGTCCGGGACCGATTGTCACGCTGTATGAATTTTTGCCCGAAGAGGGCACACGTATCAAAGATGTTAAAAAGACCGTTGACGATATGACACGTGTTATGGCGGCGGAAAATATCCGTATTGCTCATATTCCATCGACCCAGTTGATTGGTGTTGAAATGGCAAATTTGAATCGGCAAATGGTGCGGTTCCAAGGGCTTGTCGGGAACGAGGTGTTTATTGAATCTAAATATAAAATACCGCTTGCGCTGGGTGTGGATATTGGTGGCAACCCGATGTATTTTGATTTGGCAAAAATGCCACACATGTTGATTGCGGGTCGTACGGGATCTGGTAAATCGGTGTTCGTTCAGTCGATTATTACGTCCATTGTTTATCACTTTACACCCGATAAGTGTAAGATGATTATTATCGATCCAAAGGGCTCCGATTTTGGTTTCTGGGACGATATACCGCACCTTATTACACCAATTGTGAAAAATAGTCCGGAATCTGCAGTTAATGCACTTAAATGGGCGGTGCGTGAAATGGACGACAGATATAAACAATTACAAATGGTAAATGCCCGTAATATTGAAACATATAACGAGATTATGGCGGACAAACGTGCCAAGGGCGAAACACTTACACACCAGGTTGCAATCGGTACAGATGAAGAAACGGGCGAATTATTATTCGAAACCCAAGAAGTCGATATGTCCGATATGCCGTATATCGTGATTATTATTGATGAGGTTGCAGACCTTATGGCGTTGGCACGTAAAGATGTTGAAACATGTGTCCAACGTATCGCACAAAAGGCACGTGCGGCGGGTATCCACCTTGTCATGGCGACCCAGCGACCAGATACAACTGTTATTACTGGAACTATTAAATCAAACTTTCCAACACGTGTTTCGTTCCAGGCGCGCAGTGCAATTGACTCTATGACCACGTTGGGTGAAAAGGGCGCAGAACAATTGTTGGCATGTGGTGATATGTTGTTCAGTGATGCGGGGCGTGTTCCGGTGCGTATCCATGGCGCATTTATTTCAGATGATGAATTAAAACGCATTGGCGAATTCTTGCGTTCCCAGGCAGAACCAGAATATGTATCTGGGGTTGTTGATGGTGTTGATGAATCTGGTGAAGCGGGTGGTGCGGCGATTGGTGGTGCACCCGGGGGCAAGGGCGGAAAGTATGACGAGTTATATGCCCAGGCGGTTGAAATCGTCCGGCGCGATAAAAAGACATCTGGTTCATATCTGCAACGCAGATTGGGTATTGGCTATAACAAGGCTGCGACATTGATTGAACGAATGGAAGCAGAGGGTATTTTAAGTGCGCCCGATGCCAATAATAAAAGACATATATTATAAAAAACCGGCATAAGCCGGTTTTTTGTCCTATAAAATTTTTTGTACTTTCAACTTTTTTTGTCGGTTTTTTTATGATATAATCTTTTTATAATAAAGGAGAAAATATATTATGAAAAAACAATTGTCTTTATTGGCTGTTGCGGCTGCTTTGGTAAGTGTTGCACCGGCATATTCTGCGACAAATATGGGTGCGCGTGCGGGTTCATCGGCTGAATTGTCTGGTGCGCCGGCGACACGTACACGTCAAAGTGTTGATTATGCAAAATATCAGACTCGTTCTAATACATCGACATATCAACGTCAAGATGGCAAGAATATCTATTATACACAACCTGCAAACCGCAGTGCGATGTATAAACAATATAATTCATCTTCGGAATCGGTACGTTCATCGCGTTCTGAAACTTTGCGCACAGAATTAAGACGTAAATATTATTTGGCACATCCGTTCTATCAACCGCTTCAGGGTAAATTTGGTTCAATTACTGATTTGTCATATGCGTCCAGTTCGTATGACTTTATCAATGAATCAATTGCTGGTGTTGATGGTACATGGAATGTAGGCCAATTCGCAATCAAAGAAGACTTCAGTTATGGTATCACCGATAAATTGGCTTTGGTTGGTATGTTGCGTTATGAATCCACCGATTATGAAATCGATTGGAAAAATGACCCATCGGATAAAGATGACGACAATGGTCTGAATCTGTTTGGAATTGGTGCACAATGGCGTATGATTGACACTGCCGATTGGATTGGCGAATTGTCCGGATATTTCCAGCATCAAAAAGATGTTTCCAATAATTATATGTTGGAATTGAAAGCAGGGTATAAAGTTTCCCGTTCAACAATCTATGGTTTGTTGCGTGGTTGGTACATCGATGTTGATGGCGAAGCGTATGGTGACGGTATCAATGCGGCCAACGATGTTGTCGTGTTCATCGCCCAAGAGTTAGATGACAAAGCAATTTATGTCGAAGGTGGTTTGGGTGTGTTTAGTGTGTTGGACGAAGATTGGACATTAAATGTCGAAGGTTTGTTCAGTCACTATGATTGGCACAACCAATTCAGTGTAAAGGGTGAAATTGGCTGGCAACCAAATGATTGGTTCGCAGTAAGTCTTTATGCCAAGGCTTCTTTGTATGACAGCGCCAACGATAAAGATTTAAAATTGTATTGGTATGATCCATCGGTACCAGGTTTGGATACAGGCCTTACATACATTGGTGATGTGAACCTGGACAGTTATCAAGACTGGTCAATTGGTACACGTGTGATATTCCAATTCTAAAACAATTGGAAAATATTATGATGATGGTTATGCGTGGCGCATAGCCATCATCAATGTATAAAGTATTTTTGTGGGGGTAGGTGAGATGCCAAAATTTTTTCGTGCGTTTATAATGTCGTTGGTAATACTCGCGCCGTTTGCGGCACGTGCAGATTTTGGTAATTTGGAAGCAGACACATCGGACCCACTTTTTATATTACGTGATGATGCAATACTGTCTGAATCTGGAATTGAATACGGACATGATATTTTACGTTTGTCCCAGGCATTTCGTTACGGATTAAATGATCGGCTTTCGGTCAATGGTCGTGTTCATTATCAAATTGATTTTGTTGATACGCATGATGGTTTTTCCAGTATTGATATCGGTTCGGTTTATCGTATGGCGCGCGCCGAAGATAATAATTCACGTTTGATATCGGACGTTTTATTTGGGTTTAAGTTTGGTGGTTCAAAACACGTGCGATCACCAGAATTTGCGGATTCTTCATACTATGCGGGATTACGCTTTGGCCGTAAATGGGCGGGGGTATCGCTTTCTGCGACATTAAAATCGACATGGGTTTTTGATGATAAACATGGTTTGTCATATATCGATTTTATCCCAGAATCTTATTTCCGTATGGACGAAAATTGGCGTTCGGGTTTGGGATTTACTTTTCGTAAATCAACGAATTTTGACTATGACCAAGAATGGTTGAATTTGAAACTGGCATGCCAGATTGGTTTTACGCAATGGATTGGTCATATTGATTATGAGTTTGAAAATGAAGAAGCCCAAGTCGGTTTGACAGTGAACGTTTTGTTCTAAAATTATTTTTTACCAAGTTTTTCACGAAGACCGTTCCAGTAATCAAGACGCTTTTTAATTTCACGTTCGAAACCGCGTTCGACCGGTGTATAGAATGTGCGGCGTCCCATTTTTTCTGGAAAACAATTTTGACCGGAAAAACCAATTTCGGTATCTGGTTCATAAACGTATCCCGCGCCATAACCCATATCTTTCATCATGCGGGTTGGGGCATTCAGAATATTTTTTGGTGGTGGCAATGAACCGAATTCATTTGCCGCGGCATACGCGCTGTGAATTGCAACGTCCAAGCGATTGCTTTTTGGTGCGGTACCAAGGTATACAACCAATTCAGCCAACGCGATGTCGCCCTCTGGTGAACCCATACGTTCATACGCGTTCCATGCGGCGATTGCTATTTGTAATGCATTTGGGTCGGCCAGTCCAACGTCTTCCATGGCAAACCGGGTAAGACGGCGGAATATGTACATTGGATCTTGACCACCCGTCATCATTCGGGCAACCCAATAAAGCGCGGCATCGGTATCGGACGCACGCAGTGATTTATGCACCGCGGAAATCAAATTATAATGTTCGTCACCAGCCTTGTCCGACATTGGTGCGCGTTTCTGAATAGCACCGTCCAACTCTTCGGGTGATAACTTTTTCTTGAAATTAGCGTTTAATAGATATTCAAGTGTGTTTAACAAAAATCGTGCATCACCATCGGACATCTGGGCAAGGTGCGTGCGTGCCGCCGTATCCAGTGGTAATTTTTTTTCAGTGAATTTTTCGGTGCGATTCATCAGTTCAATTAAATCATCGGTACCCAATGGTTCCAGTACGCCAATATGGCAACGCGACAACAACGCGTTGTTCAAATTGAATGATGGGTTTTCGGTTGTCGCGCCAATGAATACAACGGTGCCGTCTTCCAGATATGGAAGCAGGGTATCTTGTTGTGTTTTGTTAAAGCGGTGAATTTCATCAATAAATAATAATGTGCCACGGCCAATTTGTTGGCGCAGTTTTGCCGCTTCAACCGCTTTTTTGATGTCGGCGGTTCCCGAAAACACGGCGGACATCGGGACAAAATCCATATCAACCGAATTTGCTAATGCGCGTGCAATTGTGGTTTTTCCACACCCGGGCGGGCCCCATAAAATCAAATTAGATAATTTCTGATTTTCAACCATACGGCGAACAAGCCCGTTTTCACCAAGCAATGCGGATTGGCCCAAAACCTCATCAATTGTGTTTGGACGCATTTGGTCGGCCAAGGGGCGTGTATCGTGTGACATATATTTTACTTTAATTTTACTTATGTTTTATTTGTGATATAATAATTGTAATAAATAAAAAAGAGGTTGGCAATTGGTAAATAATACGAAAGAAGCCGAAGTAGCATTGGCTGTCGCGAACTTGGCTGCGGCGGCAATGGCGGCAAATCCAAAACTTACCATGGCTGCGGCGGTGGCCCAGGCGCGCGCGACATTATTGGGGACAAAAGCGACCGATTCGCAAATCGCAAAGTCGGTACGTCCAGACAAGATTTTGTGTCTTGAAGATAACACCTGGCACATTATGCTGCGCCGTTACATAAAGCGTAAATATAATTTAACCCCCGAACAATATCGTGAAAAGTGGGGACTACCACACGATTATCCTTTTGTTGCGCCGGACTATGTGCGGACACGTTCCAAAATTGCTAAAAAATCTGGGTTTGGAAAAAAGAAATAAGATTTCAAGGAAAGGGAATTCGTATGACAAGACGGGTTAGAAAGATTACCACGGCGATTAAAAGAAAAAGACGAGATCTTTGGTCCAGAATGCAGGAAGACTTTAAAGAAACGTGGAATATTATAAAGCGTCCGTTGAAAAAAGATGCCGCGGGTAATATAAAAAATGGTGAAATTGCGCACAAGGTTGGTGATGCGGCATGGTCTGGGTATATAACCACACTTGATTTGACAAGTGCCGTATTTTTATGGTTTTCGCATAAAATTGCCAAGGGCGCTTTGGATAACAAAGCAATCGATTTGGTGGAAAAAAAGTATGCCAAACAAAAAGTGAAAAAGAACAAAGATGGCAAATTAAGAACATTACCAAAACTTACCAAGAAATTTTCGCGTCAAGCGGCATACGTGACATATTATGCGATGTTGCTGGGGCTGTTGGCTGGTGCGTATGGTATGTATAACAAAGATAACATAAAAGAAAATGCCAAAAATAAAATTGAAAATGTAAAAAGTATATTGTCAAAAAAAGATATAACAAAGATAAAGTTGAATCCAAATTCTGATGATTTTATCAATCAATGTATCGAACTTGAAAACATCACTTGTATCCCCATTATTTATACGGAAACATATCGTGAAACACCGGTTGTTCAATACGGGGAAAATGTGTGGACACGTGGTTTTGGAATGACTTGGTCGCGTGACGCAAACGGTCGTATGAAAATTCGTGATTATGATGATAGTGAATATAATCGTAAGAAAAACTATAAACCACACAAGCCAGAACCCGATGCAAATATGGACGCTTCGATTGAAGATACACAACAGTATTTGAAAGATTATGTATATGGTCAGATAAAAGATAACATGACGCGTGAAATGACGGCAATGGAATTTGTCGCGCTTTGTGTCGCTGGATATCAGTTGCCTGGACATATACCATTAATGTGTCAACAATTAAGCAATGCAAAAACACCCCAAAAAATAGCAGATGCGTTTATGACACCAACGATGTATAACTATGGTGGAACGCCGAAACGTCGGTGGGTTTGTGGTATGTTGGCCGCTGGTTATATTACCTTAGAAGATGTATTGAATGCAGATGTTGACGCGTTCTATGGTCCAGATCAAAATACATTTATAAGAAAAGGGCATTTTATTTGTTTGCCGGCAACCATAGAATATGTGATGTCCCTTGAAAGATCGCATTCTACCCGTGAAGTTGTAGAAGGTTTGAATGACGGACAATTGGCGTTAAACCAATTGGGCAAGGGTGTTCGGGTGCATCGTGTCAAAGTGGAAAAAGACAACGAGTCGGAACAAATAGAAGAATCTATGACGACTTTGATTAGTGCGAAAAAAATGTATGATAAGGGTGATTTTGAAAGTGCGGCAGATTTGTTTGAACGCGCAATCAAAGAAGATCCAAATAATATGGAAGCATACAGCAGTTTGGCACTTACATATAAAAAACTTGGTGATAAAAACAAGTCGTTGGAATATTATGAAAAGTGCACAGAAACGGTCAAGGAATGTAATGCCTATATGAATCAACACCGCGATTTGTTGTATGATGCCGGGGTTAAAGCATCGTCTTATTATAATGCTGGTTTGGCACGCGAAGCGATGGCCAAGATTTATGAAGACAAGGGTGAAAGTGGCAACGCACAGGCAAATTATAACAAGGCGTTACAAAACTATAAGACCGCACGCGAAAATGCAATAAAGGCAAAAATTGATACAAACGTGTATGATAATGCTATCAATCGTATCACAAAGATTATTAATGGTGGCAAGAAAGTTGCGTTTGATAAGGCAAATAAAAAACTAAAGAAAAAGGCACAGAAAAGTAAACTTTTACAAACCGAGAAAAATGCTGAAGGTCGCGCCTAGGCCTGTATAGAGGGGTTTAATACAATGCAAGTTTATGTAAATATAAATGATAAACGTTGGAAGAAATACGATATTGATTTTAATCGTATCGCGGCGGCGGCGGGTCCGAAACGCAAGGGGGTTGAGGTTTCAATTACTCTGACCGATGATAAGGAAATACATAAACTGAACAAGAAATATCGTGGTATGGATAAACCAACAAATGTGTTGTCATTTGAGTTGGGTGATGATGTTTTATTGGGGGATATTTATATTTCACTTGATACGGTTAAACGCGAAGCGGCGGCGGAAAACATAAGTGTTGCCGAACACACCGCGCACATGGTTGTACATGGTATGTTACATTTGCAGGGTTATGATCATATAACCGATGACGAAGCGTCTGTTATGGAATCCAAAGAAATCGCTATAATGAAAAAGTTGGGTTATAAAAATCCCTATGCCGATGAATGTAATTGCGGCTGTGGCGGGAAATGCAATTGTGTTGATTGTAAGTGTAAAAATTGTTCGTGTTGTAATTGTCCAGGCGATAAAACAATATCGTTTTTTAAAAAGATAAAAATTCGTGAAAATGGATTTTGGCAATACGCGCTATATGCACTGTTTGGCGGTGTTACAGCATTCGGGTTTGCACCGTTCTATTGTTGGTGGGCGACGGTATTGGGTGTTGCGGGCGCATATTGGTTGACAATGCGCAGAACAAAATTTGGTAATTGGCGTCATGAGTTTTTAAGAGCCGCACCATTTGGTATAATGTATGCAATCGCGATGCTGTGGTGGACATTAAATTCAATCTATGTCGTGCCAGAGTTAGCAAAACAATTTGCAATATGGACGGTGCCGGCATTATTGGGTATCGGCCTGTTTGGTTCTTTATTCTTTACATTACCGTTTCTTGCTATTGCGCGTGGCGGTTTGTCTTGTGCGGGACGGGTGTTTATGTTTTCGGGCGTGTGGACATTTGTGTTATGGTTGCGCGAATGGTTTTGTTCCGGATTTCCATGGAACCCAATTGCAAATATTGCCTTGCCATTTCCAGTAATTGCGAATTCGATGTCGGTATGGGGTGCGTTGGGTTTAACGTTTATTATAATCGGCATAATCGCAAGTGTAGTTGAGATGTTAAAAAATCGCAAATGTGCGCAATGTTGGTGGATATTATTGTTCTTTGTCATAATGGCTGTATGTGGCGGATTTGCCGGCATACATAATATTCGTGTTGCGTCAAACGATGTATCAAAGTCCGCGGTCATTCGGATTGTTCAACCGGCACAGTCACAGGGGCAAAAGATGGTATATTCGCGCGAAGATGCATTAAAGCGTGCTGAAGAAAATTTGATAAGATTGTTTCAGTTGGCATCGGACGGCGACAAACCTGATATAATCGTTTTTCCAGAAACGACATATCCATATACAATTACAAACAATGACGATATGCCGTTGGCATCGGCATTAAAAACAAATGTTGTTATTGGGGCAACGGGATTTCTGGACGGCGCGCCATATAATTCAATGATTGTTGCAGATTCAGATGGTAAGATTACAAGCATATATAACAAATCACACCTTGTTCCATTTGGTGAATACAGTTTGTTCGGTTTTATGCCATCACCGGCGCATTTAAGTCGCGGGGGCGGGGCGGAACTGATTTCAATGATGGTCGATGGTGGTGAATTTGTTTTTGCGCCGGCCATTTGCTATGAAATTATTTTTTCTGATTCTTTGGTACCAGACTCTGATTTGGCGCCACACGCCATAATCAACATTACAAACGATACTTGGTTTGGTAAAACCCCCGGGACATATCAGCATCTTGATATGGTGCGCCGGTACGCGATTGAATCGGGATTGCCGATTATTCGTGCGAACTATTCAGGGATAAGTGCGTTTGTTTTGTCGAACGGTGAAATATTGTCTGCATTACCAATTGGCCAGGTTGGCACATTGGACGGTACGGTTTGGGGTGCGCATAAAACAATTTATCGCGGTATTGGTCGTAACCGGATAATGATTTTGATTTTGTTGCTTTCGATAGTCGGCGTAATGCTTGGCCGGAAAAGAAAATAAAAGTTTCAAATCATAAATGATTTTTTAATATCCACACGCGGATTGCAGAGGACAGGTTAGTGCCCGGTTTGCGTGCGGAATCTATTTTGTTTATTATAGATGCAATTGAAACCTTATCGTGTTTTGCGATTTGGTGCAGGGCGGTTATGAATTCATCTTCCAGTGAAATACTGGTTTGATGTCCCGATAAAGATACAGATATTTTTTTCATATCAGAATTTTCCCGCAATTAAACAATCATACATTGCGCGATATGGATCGTCATATTTTCGTAATATGCGCAGGTTCAAGTTATCCAGCATATAGAACGTTCCAAACGCGTCAAATGCGAACCAAAATAAATCATTGCGACCAAATACCGTTTTCCCACGCAGTGCGGGTATGTTGCCCAACGGCATATTTATATCCATAATGGACGGTATGGGAAAACGCGCATCGCGCGGAATTTCAATCGGGGAAAAGATGTAACCATTGCCAATATTTATTGCCGATGCAAAACGGTACAGTTCGATTAAAACCGCCGGAAACATTGCACATCGCCGCGATTGTAACGCGTTGTTGGAAAGTTCCACATCACGCTTGGTCGCCGGCGGATAAATTGTTGCGCCACGTGATTTTAATGAAGATAAAAATTCAGTTGTTGTCATTTTTACTCCATTCCATGTGACGTTGATATTTGTGCTGCCAATTGACTAAAGCGGTCTTCGGTTGCATTGCCACCGTCACCACTGTTACCCATGTTGGCGGGAATGTAAATCTTTTTCGCTGGGTTTGGTAACCAAACCGATTCATTGCCAGCCTGTTCAATAATAAAGCGGTCCATATTGTGTGAATGCGGAAAGGTCATACACATAAACAGATTATCAATTTCCAACTTGCCACCCCAGACAAGTGGCACACGAAAACGCACCGACAGATTTTCGGGCATACGCCGACCCATGACCAAGTCGATAAAATCTTGTTGGGGCAGGCCCATAAAAGCAATTTCTTGGATTGAATCGGTAAGTGTTGTTGTAAATTGGCGCACTAATTCATGATACTTTTGAAACCAATCGGGTGCAACGGGGTGTGGTTTTGGGTATATCTGTTCCAGGGGCAAATCGTCCATTCGTAATTCGGCAATTCTTTTTTCTGCGGCGTCCTGGCTTAACTGCATCAGATTTTTCCTATGTAATCAATAACCGTTCCGATATATGCGGAATAGGCGTCAAAGTTTTCAGCGTCGTCATCAGATAATGTATTTGGGTGTGCCATTATGTATGTGCGCAATTCATCAACCGTTGCAAATTGTAATATTGATGGTTCGCTGTTTTCCGATGCGTCAGGCGCACCAATGATAAACGCGTTTATGTTTATTTCGATGTCTTCCAATGTGTCCATAAACACACCGCGCATTGTGTCGATTGCCACTTTCATATCGGACGTTTTTACGCCGGTTGCACCAAGCCATAAAACCTCATCAGCACCAATGGCGATAACGGACGATTGCATATTTTTAATGCGGGGCGAACCCTTGTACACAAAGCCGGCCGATGTAAAGATTTCATGTATATCGGCATATTCTGTTTCCGGATCAATTTTTGCCTTTGGTGTGGTGGACGACAATGGTACATGTGGCGTGGGGGCACGTGTTATCGTAGCCGTTGGAATATTTAAACGCGGTGGACGGACAAGCCCGCTTTGTGTTGGGGCGGTTGCCTGGGGTGCGGGGACCACGGGTTCGGCTTGTGCTATGGGTTGTTCCGCAACAGGTGCGGGTTGAACCATCGGTTGGACAACAGGTTGAATTGGCGTATCTGGTTTTTTCGTGTCCATAACAGGCATAGTTATTCTGCGACGACGTGGCTGTAATAATGTGTAAAGTCCTAATACGCCAATAATCAACACGACAACAATGGATACATAGAAAGATGTGGCAACAGGACGGTTGGACGCCTGCATATACGCAAGATATTGCCAATGCTGGGCAACAAAAATGTTAAAGCCATAGCGTATGTTAAACCAAAAACTTGCCGCCAGGGTCACAAGAAGCAACCACAGCAGCCCAACTAAAATGTTGTTCATTCTGTTTTTCATTTCGCTTTTATTGTATCATATTTATGATAAAGTAAAAAGAAGAATGATTGAAGATAAGACAATTTTTAACGAGATTAAAGATAACATCAGTTTGATGTGTCGTGATGACTGTGTCGGCGCCGATTTGGCGTCTGTGGTCGGAATGGCCATTGAATACAAAATGAAATCTGTATGTGTTGCACCAAAGAGTGTGGGTGCGGTTTGGCCGTGGCTTGAAAATTCGCATGTTAAAATAATTTCGCGTTTTTTTATAGACGGTGCAATAAACGATGATTATATGTCTGATTTATCTGAACGAATAAGTGCATCTTTTCGTGACGGCGCCGATGGCGCAATCGTTTATATGAAAAAACGCGATTTACAAAAGTTTGTTAATGAAATCGCTGGTGTGCGTGAAAGTTTATTCTTTAACAAATCGTTCGGGGTCGCACTTTGTGTTGATGATATAGATGTGTTCGATTGGGAAAATGTATTCGATATGTTATCAACAATACGGATTGATTCTCTGACATTAGTTTTGGAAAATGATATGGGTGATAAATCTGATTTTGTTGGTCGTATTTTTTCGATGTTAAATGCATCGCGTGGTGATTGGTCGGGTGTGGTGAATTTTGCGTTGGGTCAAAATGTTTTACGTATTGACCAGGTGTTTCGTTTGATTCAACAAATCAAACCAGATACTATTTCTGAAACTGAATTTTTTATAGATAATGATAATGTATAAAATGATGTATGCGGCGGAAACGTGCGCATAGCACGTTTTTTATTTTTCAATAACTATGTATTTTGGGGCAACTGTTCCAGCCTTGTTTTTTTCTTGGTAACGCGTATGTATAGTTTTTATATCTGGTGTTGAATATTTCAGTTTTGTTGTTTTGATTTGTTCGCATATCCAATCGAAATATTCCCAGTGGTCCGTACCAATAATAATTTGACCCGTGGGCGATAAATGCCCAGCCAATGTTGTTATAAATTCGGCGGAAAGCAGGCGGCGTTTTTCGTGCCGTGCCTTTGGCCATGGGTCTGGGTGCAAAACCCAAATCTGTGAAAAAAGCGAATCGGTTTCGCGCAGGTAATCACGAACATCGTCCGGCCAGATATAAATGTTTTTATATTCGGGTAAAATTTCATTTGTCTTTTCATCGCACATTGCAGAGAGCAGGGCGGCAACACCATTTGCAAATGGTTCGGCACCGACAATGACCGATTCGGTGTGGGTAACGGCCAAATCACGCACGTGTTCGCCGTTTCCAAACCCGATTTCCAAAATTAAATTACCGGCCTTTTTGATGTTTTTTGGCGAAATGGCCGGCAAAACATTGTCCATCAGCCACACTTTTCGTGCGGACAGTTTTTTGCCGTGACGCCGGCCAAAAGTTCGTATTTCTTGATTTTGCATATATTTAGTATAAAATTGGAATAATCGAAAAACAAGGTATTTGAATATGAGACAGGGTTTAGACAAAGATTTAATTGCACGTGTATTGGACGCGGCGCCGAAATATACTATTGCGGAACTGGAAGCAATGTTTCCACCACGTGATTTACCAGACGGTGCGTTCGTGACCCGTTTTGCACCAAGTCCCACGGGCTTTATGCATTTGGGTGGTCTGTATGGTGCATTGATTGATTGTAAATTAGCACAACAATCGGACGGGGTATTTATGTTGCGTATCGAAGATACCGATACTAAACGCGAAGTTGCCGATGCGGTTAAAGTGATTGTTGATTCTATGAATCGTTTTGGATTGAAATATAACAACGATGAAAAATATGGCCCATATTACCAATCACAACGTAAAGATATTTATCATTCAGTGGTTGCAGATTTATTGGCACGTGGTTTGGCATATCCTTGTTTTTTAACTGCGGACGATATGGAAAAAATCCGTTCAGAACAATCGGCGGCGGGTTTTGCAACCGGTATTTATGGCGAATTTGCGCGCGATCGTGATTTGACCGCTGATGAAATTATTGCGCATTTGGATAATGGCGAGGTTCCATCAATTCGTCTGTATTCAAACGGAAATCCAAACCAACGTATTTTCTGTAAAGATGCTGTGCGTGGTTCGATTGGTTTTCCAGAAAATAATGAAGATATTGTTTTGATTAAATCGAGTGATGGGTTGCCAACATATCACTTTGCGCATTTGTGTGACGACCACTTTATGCGTACAACACATGTTATTCGTGGTGAAGAATGGTTGCCGTCATTGCCGTTACATACACAACTGTTTCGTATGATGGAATGGACACCACCGATGTATATTCATACATCAACAATCGACAAGATTGACGAAGAAACAGGCAAACAAAGAAAGTTGTCAAAGCGTAAAGACCCAGAGGCAAATGTTGCGTTCTTTTTACAGGACGGTTGGCCAACAATGGCGGTGTTGGAATACCTGGGCAATATCGCGGCATCGGGATACGAAGAAGCAAAATTAAAGGGTGCTGTAAAGTCCATTTGGGAATACCAAATTAAACCAAAGAAAATTCCAATGTCGGGGGCTCTGTTCGATATGAAAAAATTAGAGTGGTGGGCCAAGGAATATATCGGCGCAATGTCGGTTGCGGATTTGGTCGCGTCTGTCACAAATTGGGCAAATGAATATGGCACCGATGATAACAAGATGCAGGTAGCGGACGCAAAGTATCTGGCCGGCGTGTTGGGTATTGAACGGGATAATCCGAAACGCGTGCGTAAAGATTTTGTCACATGGAAACAGACGTTGGAAAATGTTGCGTTTTTCTGGGATAAACTTTTTGTGCCGGCAACCGATTACGAATATAACCGCGATGTGTTGAAAGAATTTTTGGAAACATATAATCCAGCGGACGATAAAGACACATGGTGGAATAAGATTGTCGCGATTGCGGAAAAGACGGGTGTTAAAAATGGCGACGTTGCGATGAACCTGCGCGTGGCGTTGGCGGGTCGCACAAACACACCAGACCTGTATTCCATTATGATGGTCATGGGGGGTGACATGGTGAAAGAAAGAATAGGGAGAGTGTTAAATGGTTAAATCAAAATCTGTGGTGCGTAAAAGATTACGCGAAGTTAAATGCGATTCGCATGCGTGTAAAGTATTAAAGGCGTTGCGGGCGACCGGACTTTTTCGTTGGGAACGTAAATCAACACGTGGCGAAGAAGCATTAAACGTATTAACACATGGTATCGGAATAGGGTTAGCGATTGCCGGATTGGTGTTGTTGGTTGTCTATGCCGCGATTGCGGGGGACGCATGGGCGGTTGTGTCGTGCGCGATTTTTGGTGCGACAATGATTGCGTTATATTTGGGTTCAACAATGTGCCATGCGTTGATTGGTAAAAAGGGCGAATGTTTCTTTGAAGTTTGGGATAACATCGCCATCTATGCGTTGATTGCCGGCACATACACACCGTTTATGTTGGTGAATTGTCGTGGGGTAGTGGGGTGGAGTGTGTTTGGTTTTTTATGGGCGATAACGATGCTTGGGGCGATTATTAAAATTCGCAATCCGCATCAACAGCCCAAGGGTACAGTTGCATTATATTTGGCAATGGGTTGGACTTTGTTGTTCATATTACCCGATATGATACGTCATATTTCCCCACGTGGTTTGTGGTTTATTTTGGCGGGCGGTTTGTCATATTCCGTTGGGGTCATATTCTATGTATGGCGGCGATTAAAATTCAGCCATATGATTTGGCACCTTTTTGTTATTGCGGGCAGTGTGTGTTTCTTTTTCGCAGTTCTGTATGGCTCTATCATCGATTACCCAATGATTGCGGGTTAAAGTTAAAACCGCCAAAACGGCGGTTTTTTCTTTACTTTTTACCAAAAAGTGAATATAATTAAGGCACTATGTTTATGAATTTGTTCTTTTTCACAACAACTACAACAACCCCTGCGGGGGTGTAATTTCTAATTGCGCTTTTTTATGCGCGCGCTATAATCAAAAAACAATAAATTAAACAAAACAATATATAACTAAAGAAGGTACTTATTATGTCTTATCCAATAGAAACGGTTCGGCATTCGTTGGCGCACGTTATGGCGGCGGCGGTGCAAAAGTTATTTCCAGATGTTAAGTTTGCTGGGGGCCCGGCAATTGAAAACGGGTTTTATTATGACTTTGATACCGAACACAGATTTAGCGAAGAAGATTTTGCGAAAATAGAAAAAGAAATGCGCGAACTGATTAAATCAAATGGTCGTTTTGAACAGCGGTTTGTAAGCCTGGACGAAGCCAAAGGTTTGTTCAAGTTCCAACCATATAAAATGGAATGGTTAAATGAATATGATGCCGCGGGCGAACAATTGTCTGTTTATACGTTCCGCGATTTTACCGATTTGTGCCGTGGTCCGCACGTGGAAAGTTCCAAAGATTTACCACGTGATTCTTTCAAGATTCGTACCGTTGCCGGTGCATACTGGAAGGGTGATGCGAAAAACAAAATGTTGCAACGTATTTATGTTGATGCATTTTTAACCAAGGAAGAGTTGGACCAATTCTTGAAGATGCAGGAAGAGGCCGCAGCGCGCGATAATCGTAAACTGGGTAAAGATATGGACTTGTTCCATTTCGAACCAGAATATGCGCCGGGCGCGGTGTTTTGGCACAACAACGGATATCGCATTTATCGTAAATTGATTGAATATCTGCGTGCGCGCCAAGAACGTGCGGGATATTTGGAAATATCAACCCCGTCCATTATGGATCGTTGCTTGTGGGAACGCAGTGGTCACTGGGCGAAATATGGCGCACATAACTATTCGGGAAAAACGCAAGACGGTAAAACGTTCTGTGTAAAGCCGATGTCTTGCCCGGGTGGTATGTTGGTCTTTGGCCAGGGTATTAAATCATATAAAGAATTGCCACTGTATTTGGCCGAGTTTGGCAAGGTTTGCCGTTACGAAGCTGCCGGTGGTTTGTCGGGTTTGATGCGTGTACGTGAATTTACCCAAGACGATGCGCATATATTCTGTACCGAAGAACAATTGGAAACGGAAGTTGTCAAAATTTTGAAGTTTATTAAAGATATTTATGGCAAGTTCGGTTTCGATAAAATTTCAATGAAATTGGCAACGCGTCCAAATTCTGAATTCCGTATTGGTACCGATGAAGTTTGGGATAAAGCAGAGGGTGCGTTAAAGCATGCGCTGGACGCGAACGGAATTGAATACGAAATTGCCGAAGGTGATGCCGCGTTCTATGGTCCGAAAATTGATAACTATTTGAAAGATTCAATGGGACGTGTATGGCAATGTGGTACGGTCCAGTTGGATATGAATTTGCCAGAACGCTTTGATTTGTCCTATGTCGGTGAAGATGGTGAAAAGCATCGTCCAATTATGTTGCACCGCGCTTTGTTGGGTTCAATCGAACGCTTTATGGGCGTATTGCTTGAATCGACGGGTGGTAATTTACCATTGTGGTTGTCGCCAGAGCCAGTTGTCGTGACCCCGATTTCAGAAAAGCAGGGCGACTATGCAAACGAAGTGGTTGCGGCGTTGTGTGCGGCGGGTGTTTATACGCGTGCCGATCTGCGTGATGAAAAAGTGAATTACAAGATTCGCGAATTGTCATTGGCCAAGACGCCAATTATCGCCGTTGTTGGTGATAAAGAAATGGCGGACAAGACGGTGACGTTGCGCCGTTTTGGTTCGGAAAAACAAGAAACGGTTGCACTGGCCGACTTTGTCGCACAAATGGCAGACGCAATTAAGATGCCGTTGTAATAAATATGGGGCGTATGTTTTGCGCCCCAATGTATAAAAAAGGGAAGGTTATGAAGAAGTTTGTATCACTTGTTTTATTGGGTGTTGTCGCGGTGACGGTTATGGGCTGTGCACATAAGTGCGAAACCGAACCGATTGTTGAACAAAATCATAAACTGATTGTGCCGCCACACTTTGGGCAAATGCCACAATAATTTCTAAAAATATTCGATTACATTTTGTAAATGGCTTTTTTTGTGATATAATAGTGGCATCAAACAATGGGGGGATGCCACATGGATAATAACGAAGAAAACAATTTGGATTTATTAGATCTGGACGATGATACGCCAGTTGAAGCGTTACCAGAAACAACGCCGTTTGCCGCGCCACGCCCGCGTAAGCCATGGATGCTTATGGGACTTGCGGTGGTCGTAATTGTATTGGCGACATATATTATTGTTCGTACGGTTGGCGACGATTCTGCGAATATCAAAGAAATCAACCTGGATACCCCAGAAGTTATAGTCGGTGGTGATTCGGTAGAAGTTGATACGTTAAAGGTTCCTGCAAAACCAGTGCCGGTGGTACCAGCACCACAGCCACGTCCGATGCCGCAACCAATGCCGGCACCACAGCCGATGGCACAGCCACAACCCGCGCCACAGCCAGTGGTTCAGCCAAGACAGATGCCACAACCACAGCCGGTTGTTGAAAACAATGGCGTACCGGTTCGTGTTGTTGCAGATCGTCGTGATGTGACGTTTAATCCAGATAAACCAGCCCCAGCACCAAAGCCGGTGGCGGAACAGCCAAAACCAGCGGCGCAACCAGCGGCAAAACCGGCACCGAAACCGGTGGCAAAGCCAGCAGCAAAACCAGTGGTATCGAAACCGGCGGGTTCATGGTATGTTCAGTTTGGTTCATACGGCACACGTGCGGCCGCAGAAACCGCAGAACGTCAGATGCGTGCGGGACACAAGAGTTTGTTTGATGGCAAACAATTCGTGATTCTTGCGGCACAAATAAACGGCAAAACAACATACAGACTGCGTGTTGCGTTTGCTACATCGAATGATGCAAATGGCTTCTGCCAGAACGCAAAGTCCGATGGCTTAGATTGCTATGTCGCGAAATAATATAGGGGGATAAAATGCATTTGGGTGTTTGGGAAATAGTCATAATTGTTTTATTAGTTGTCGTTTTGTTTGGATCGGCGAAGATCCCGGCAATGATGAAAAACGTTGCCAGTGGGGTCAAGGTTTTTAAGCAAGAAATGAAGACCGAAGAAAAACCAGCGACACCAGCAAAAAAGGCGACCAAGAAAAAGAATACAAGTATTAAAAAATGAAAAAATTATTCGTCGTATTTTTTCTTGGGTGTATGACTGTTTGTAGTGCAGATGCAAGCATCTTGGATACTATAGGTAATGCAATAAAAAATTGGGGACAAAAAGTTGCGAATGCTGCTAATACCGCAGTTGAAAATTCATATACACTAAGCTCAGGAAACAGTAATTCTTGTTATGTACTTAAATCTTCTATTGAAACGATTCCATCAAAAGTTTGGTATTGTGGAAAACATAGTGGTTCCGCTTGTGGTTCATTTTCGCCAAAATCTGAAGATAGTAAAATAGACTTTATGGAACCGTTGAAATATTTTGAGTATGGCGACAACTCTTATTATTGTTGTGATGCTAGTGTGTCACAACGGGGAAATTTTAAAATACACCCATCTAGTGAAAAATATCCGGAAGAAAAGACACAAACAGTAGATGTTGGTGGTGGTACATGCAAACAGACAGTAAGTATTGACGCGTGCGGTAAAGAAACAAAAACACCTGCATGTGACGCGCCCACAGAATGTCCACAGGGTAGTGAGGTGCATAATAAAAAATGTGTGTTGAAATGCCCAGAAGGTCAACATTTTAAAAGTGATACATCGGACGAATGTGAACCAAACAAATTGAATTGTTCGGATACACAAGAAGAACACAATGGTCAATGTGTTGATAAATGTACCGGTGGAAAACATTTTGAAAGTGCCACTTCTAATAAATGCGTTTGTAGTTCTGGAATGGTTGAAATCAGCGGTGTTTGTGAAACAAAAAAAACGTGTAGTGATAACGAAGATTATATTGCAGCAACAAATACTTGTAAGGCAAAAGAAGTAGAGCAACAAGGTGGCAACAATAATGGTGACGGTGATACCCCATCAGCAGAGGTGACGTATGAATTTTTGTTTAATGATGCCAAATCTTGTTATGTAAAAAAGCCGAGTGATAAGTCAGACACGGAACTTTTCTGGTGTGGTAAACCAAGTACAAACAAATGTGGTGATTATAAACAATCGGATGTTGGGGTGTGGTCTGAAATAGATGATGGTGATGCCGGCACCAAAGATAACTATTGTTGCTGTGGTGGAACAGAATCTAAAGCAGGTGAATTCAGAAAGTGTACAACACCGGGAACAAGAACAAAAATTAAAAAAATCGGTGGCGGGTTGTGTCAATATACTGTCAAAGTAGATAGTTGCAACAGAGAAACAATAGAAAAAGATTGTAATACGCCAGATTCAACGTTAAGTGTTAGCGGAAAAATACCTGTAACAAAATCAAATATGCAAGAATGTGGTCTGTGTTCTGTCAAAGATGATTTCAAGACGTGTATATTAAATTCGTGTTATGAAAAGGATACAAAAGAAAGTGCGTGTACGTCAAAGTTAAAGGAAGCGTGTTTGATAAAGAAATAAAAAAACACCGCAAATGCGGTGTTTTTTACAACTTTTTATTCTTTACGTTGTTCATATTCTTCCTGTTCTTCAATGGTCATTGTTGCCAATGGTCGTGCCAACATACGTTGCAACCCGATTGGTTCGCCCGATACAACACTGTAACCATATGTGCCATTGTCCAAACGTGCCAATGCAGCATCGATTTTCTTTAACAGGTTGTTGTCGCGCTGACTCATACGCAAGTTCATTGTGATTTCTTGTTCGAACATTGCACTGTCAGATTCATCGCCAACGCCATCGTTGCTTGTTTTGTCCGCCATGCGCACCGAACTTAACACAGAATCGTTGCTTTGCATAAGTTCTTGTTTCTGGTTGTTCAGAATGTGATAGAAATATGCCAACTGTTCCGGACACATATATGGTTCGGTCTTTTTCGGAACGTATTTTGGTGGTAATTCTATTTTCTTGAAATCTTTTTTTGTTGCCATTTTACGATGCCTTTAATTCATTAATCCAATTGCCAAGGGTTTCTTCGTCCATAAGACCGGTGCGAGCCTCAACCAATTCGCCGTCCTTGAACGCCAAAACACATGGAATACTGCGAATGCCGTATTTTGCCGGAGTTTGACGGTTTGTATCGTCAATCTCGAATTTAATAAAATTTACATCAGTTAGTTTTTCAGATACAGACTCGAAAATCGGACCAAACATACGACAAGGACCACACCATACCGCCCAAAAGTCAACCAATGTTATGCCATTACCAATCATGCCTGCAAAGTTCGCATCGTTCGCGTGTTGTAGAGCCATTTTTTTCTCCCTTGGTTGTTGATATTCGGCCAAAGTGTATTATAATCGTCAAAAAAAGCAAGAGAAAACATAACATGAATAAAATCATATACTTAGATGCCGCCGCCAGTGCATTAAAGTCAAAATCGGTCATTGATGCGGAACGCGATTTTATCGAAAATTCGTATGCCAATACGGGGCGGGGTGTGTGTGCGCGTGCGGCCGCCGCGGACGCGATGCTTTATTCTGCGCGTAAATCGGTCGCGGACTTTATTGGTACCGATGCGTGTAATGTTATTTTTACATCGGGTACCACGGACGCGATGAATCGCATTGTGAATATCGTGTGCGGGTCGCGTGATGTTGGTGTCGTTGCAGTTTCTGATATTGACCACCACAGCGCGCGTATGCCGTGGGAAAATGTTGTGCGGTTGGGGCGCGCAAAAATGGTCAAAATACCGCTGACTGAAAAATATGATTTAGATTATGAAAATATGCCATTCGCAGATGTTATGGTTATTACGGCAATGTCAAACGTGTTGGGTGTGCCCCAGGACGTTAAAAAAATTATTGCGGCGGCGCGTGCAAAAAATGCCAATGTAATTACGATTGTTGATGCGGCGCAATATGTGGCGCACGCACAAATTAATGTACGCGAATGGGGTTGCGACTTTATGTGCTTTTCGGGACACAAGATTGGCGCGAACACCGGTGTTGGCGTAATGTATATCAAAGATCCCGATTCTTATTCGCCAGACAAGTTTGGTGGCGGTATGGTACAAACAATATCGGGTGACGATTGGAATATAGATGTATCACCAAATAAATTTGAGGCGGGTACATTGCCATTGACACAGATTGCCGGTTTACCAATTGCGATTCGTGAATGGAGTGCGTGGTCGGGTGGGGCGGATATCGTTTCATACATATATGATGAACTTACCAAAATGCCACGTATAAAACTGCTTACAAATCGTGATGCAAAAATAATTTCGTTTGTAATTTCGGATATGCACATACTGGACTTTGGTGCGTTGATTGGTGCGAATGATGTATGTGTGCGTGTTGGAAATATGTGTGCGTCTTGGGTTCATAGTTTAATGGGAATTGATGGCTCGGTACGTATATCGGTTGGACCATGGAACACAATGGACGAAGCACGTGCGGTTGTCGATATAATCAAAGGAATCTTGAAATAATGTCGGTTACATACAGCGATATTGTTGATGCGTTAAAGCAAATATATGACCCCGAAATTCCGGTGAATATTGTTGAGTTGGGGTTGATATATGGTATTGATATTTTGGAAAACGAAATCGTTGTGACAATGTCGTTCACCAGTCCAACATGTCCAATGATGGAAGAAATGTTGGCACAAATAAAAGAAAGTGTTATGGGGGTGGCGCATGGCGCGCCCGTGCGTGTAGAGTTGGTATGGGACTCACCATGGAACCTTTCTATGATGTCGGATACGGCACGTTTGGATTTAGATTTAACGAATCAGGGTTGGTGATTTTAATGACGTATGATGAAATAAAAAATCTTTTGTCGGGTATTTCAGATGCGGCAACCAAATTGGAAGTGGTTATGGATATTGGTGCGCAATTGTCGCCGGTCCCAGACGGCGCGACGTGTAATGAAATTACGGGGTGTGCATCACGGGTTGAAATCTGTAGGTTGAAAAATCATTTTTATGGTACGGCCGATTCGGCGCTTGTTCGTGGAATTGTTGCGATAATGATTGCAATGGTCGATGGAAAAACAAACACAGAAATCAAGCAATTAGATTTATTGGGTATGTTTAATGCGTTAAATCTGAATCTGGGGGCGGGGCGATTGAACGGGGTTAATTCAATGATTCGCTTTTTACAGAATTTATGATAAACTTATGGGGTAAGAATAAAATCGGGTACGGGATATGAACGAAGACGAGAAAATGTATCGGATTGGTATTGCGGCAATTGTCGCCGCAGTGGTCATGACCGTTGTTTTACAGGTCTGTTATCGTACGCAAAATCGTGTGTTGAACAGTGTGCGCAAAGAAATCGCCGTAACGAATCAGCAAATTGCAATCAATGAAACAAAGTTCGCGGAATATGTTTTGCCTGGAAACCTGCGCGACCGTGTCACAACAATTACACCACGTGCAGAAACAATCGGCTTTCACAAAAATATAACCGTTGATGAATTGGAGAATCGTAAATAATGCTGGAAGTTGGACACGATATCCTTAAACACAAATTGAAAGACGTGCGTGTGCCACGTGCGAATGCTGGTCGTGTTTCGTTTCTCTATTTTTTGTTCTGTTTGGCATTTTGTTTGTTCGTTGTCCGTACATTGTATTTAGGCTTTTCGGGTAATGAGGTTCGCCGATATAATAATGATACCGATATTGTTTCGCGTGCCGATATTGTGGATCGGACCGGTAAAGATATTTTAGCCAAAGATATTATTTCGGGTCATATAACATTTCGACCGGCTTCGGTTGCAGACGAAGATAAAGATACTGTTGCAATATTTATTCACGATTTGTTGCCATATAAATATTCTGTTCGTGACGCCTTGGCGTTGGTCAATTCGGGACGTAAATTCATATATCTTGAGAAAAATGCCAGCGAAGAACATCGCAAGAAAGTTAAGAACTTACAGAAATATGGGTTTGATATTGAACCAGTGCAAATGCGCAAATATCCAAAGCGCCGTCTGTTTTCACATGTCGTTGGTTTTGTTGGTGCAGACAATCATGGACTTGAAGGTGCAGAACGTACCTTTGATGAATATTTAACACAAAATGTTGATCCGTTGCGTTTGTCGGTTGATGCGCGTGTTCAATCGGTGGTGTATGAACAGCTATCAATCGCAATGAATAAATATGGGGCCAAGGGCGCGATGGGTTTGCTTATGAATTCGCGCACGGGTGAAATGGTTGCAATGGTGTCGTTGCCGGACTTTGACCCAGAAAATAAAAATATGGACCCGGTTGCAAATCGTTTGTTCAAGCCGATGCGTGCGCTGTATGAAATGGGTTCAACATTCAAAATATTTAACACTGCGTTGGCGTATGAAAACGGATTGCAAAACAGAACATATTATGTTGCACAACCGTACAAGGTACTGGACGCGCGGGGCAAGGTTGCAACAAAAATAGACGATGTGCGTTCGTTTAAACCGTCACACCCGAACTTTAATGCCGATGAAATAATGCTTCATTCGTGCAACAGGGGCAGTGCGCAAATCGCACTTGATTTGCCCGATGGTGCCCAGAAAGAATTTATGGAGCGTTTACATTTGGACGAAAAGTTGAACTTGGAATTTGGTACAACTGAACGTCCGTTGATGCCGATTAAATGGGGACCGGTTGAACGTGCAACAGTATCATTTGGACACGGTATATCGGTGACACCGATGCACCTGTTGCTTGCGGTGAACGCAATGACAAATGGTGGAATTTATGTTTATCCAACGTTACAAAAACGTGGGTTGGGTGCAATCAACGGTGAACGTGTTTTAAGTCCAGAGATATCCAGCAAGTTGCGTGAAATTATGTTCCGTATTACCGAAGAGACCAGTGGACAAAAAGCAAAAATCAAGGGAATTGAAATCGGTGGAAAAACCGCTACTGCGGAAAAACGTGATGCAACTGGCAAAATTGATAAAACACGTAATTTGACTTCTTTTGTAGGTGTTTTCCCAATAAATTCACCACAATATGTTTTGCTTGTCATATTGGACGAACCAAAGGGAATCAAAGAAAACTTTAATTTACGTACGGCGGCACAAAATGCCGTTCCGACAGCGGGCAAAATACTTGATGGAATACTGCCTTTGCTTTTTGAATAAATTTAGATTATAATACTCTTGATAATAAAAAAAGAGTATAGAGTGAAGAAGATAGTGGAAAAATCCATGCTTGGTCGGGCGTGGGTTATAGATGCGTATGAAGATTCAGAGAATAATACGTATGCAAGCGACCATTTGGTTGAAAAGATTTTATCACAGCGCGGAATTACCGATCCGCGTGATGTCGAAGAATTCTTGAACCCCAGTATTAAATATATGCCAAATCCATCGACACTTACCGATATGGATGTGGCGGCGCGCATAATTGCAGATGCTGTTTTGGCGCACGATAAAATCGCGATATATGGTGATTATGATGTTGATGGTATAACGTCCACCGCGATAATGATTAAATATCTGCGTGCGTTGGGGTGTGATGTAATTTGGCATTTGCCCACACGTGAAGGTGAAGGCTATGGATTAAACATCGCTGCGATTGATGAAATTGTTGCATCGGGGGCGAAACTGATAATTACTGTTGATTGTGGTATAAGCGGTGTGGAAGAGGTTGCGCATGCCAAAGAAAAAGGTTTGCGTGTCATTGTGACCGACCACCATTCGCCAGATGATGTGTTGCCAAATGCGGACGCGGTTGTGAATCCAAAGCGTCATGATGACACATCGGGTTTGGAATATATGGCGGGTGTTGGTGTTGCGTTTATGACACTTGTTGCATTGCGGCGTGAATTAAAGTCGCGTGATATTGATAATGAATTACGTGAAAAAATTGAAAACACCGATTTGCGTGAATACCTGGATTTTGTTGCGCTGGGGACAATATGCGACACGATGTCACTTATTAAATTAAATCGTGCGTTTGTGACAACGGGCCTTAAAATCTTGAACCGGCGTCAGAATTTAGGTTTGCGTGTTTTAATGGACGTTGCGGGTGTTAAAAATGCGAACGTGTATACTGCGGGGTTTGTTGTTGGTCCGCGATTAAATGCGGCGGGGCGGCTTGATTCTGCGACACCTGCGCTGGAGTTGTTATTGACGGATAACCCATTGATTGCATCGGACCTTGCTAACAAGTTACACGAAATGAACCAGGAACGTATCGATATACAAAATTCGATTATGTTGCGTGCAACAGAAATGGCAGACGAGTGTTGTGCATCTGGAAAACACAGTTTGTTCGTATGTGGCGATAATTGGCACGGTGGGGTAATGGGTATCATCGCGGGTCGATTAAAAGACAAATATAATTTACCATCATGTGTTGCGACAAAGTGCGATGGAATTATAAATGGCTCGGGTCGTTCAATTGCGTGTGTTGATTTGGGGTATATCATACATTCTGCATTGGCGGCGGGTATTTTAACCGAAGGTGGTGGCCACGCGGCTGCGGCTGGATTCTCATTGCCAGCGGACAAAGAAACCGAATTTTGTGAGTTCCTGGAAAAATCGGTTTTGGAACAATTGAATGGTAAATCACCCGCAGGTGAAATTACAGTTGATGCGGAAATGGACGCGTCTGGGGCGAATATGAACCTGGTTGAAAAAATGTCTGTATTGGAACCATTTGGCCAGGGTAATCCAGAACCAACATTGGTGTTGCACGGCGGTTTGTTGCGGTTCGCAACGACTATGGGAAACGGTATGCACGTGCGTGGGGCGATTTCAACAAGCCGTGGTAACCAGTTGTCTTTTGTCGGATTTAATTTAGTTGGAACGCCGGTTGGTGATTTTTTACTGGACGATGCGAATACAAACACTAAAATATCAGTATTAGGCAAGTTAAAGAAAAACGAATACAAAGGTTCGGTATCGGCACAGTTTTTGTTGGAAGATATCGCAATTGGATAAATGAAAAAGAACGTAAAGATTTTTGATGAAAAATTGCGCGGTGCTAAAAACATCGTGATTATGGCGCATAAAAATCCAGATGGTGATGCGCTGTGTTCGGTGTTGGCAATGGCGCGTTTGATTGAAAAGAATTATGGAAAAAAATGCGTGTGTCTGTATGACGGTAATGTGCCAGATTATTTGGACAATGTGCCGTTGCGAAATCGTGCGTTGTATTGGGACAAGGTGAAAACGTCCAAGTCATTTGATGTTGCGATTGTGTTGGACTATGGCGCAGAGCATCAAATTGGTGGACCGATTGATGCACTGAAAAATGCTAAGTTTGTCGTTGAAATCGACCATCATAAAAACGATAAACCAATTGCAGATTTGTGTTTGAATGATGCGACCGCAGATGCGGCGGCGATTGTTTTATATAACATTATGCGCGATGCGGGGTGGTCGGCCGATGTGGAAACGTTGGAACTTTTGGCGATTGGTATTTTGACCGATACGGGTAATTTCAAGTTCGCGAAAAAGCCAGAAACGTTATCGGTGATGTCGGACCTGGTACGTGGTGGTGTGATAATTCGTAACCTTGTCGAAATTATGAATAACAAATCGCGCAAGGCTATTTTGGTTGAAGCACGCGCGGCCGGGAATGCGGAATTTTTCTATCGTAATAAATTAGCAATTGCGACAATTTCACGCCGTGACTATCGTGATATGGACGGACGCGGTGAAACGGTCTTGAATATTTTGGGACAAATCAAGGGCGTTGAATATGTTGTTTTGTTAAAGGAACAAAAAGAAACACAAATCGGAATTTCAATTCGCAGTCGTGGTGCCGCGATTGATAAAATTGCTGAAAGTTTTGGTGGTGGTGGACACGCGATGGCGGCGGGTGCCGTTGTGCGTGGTGATACACTGGAAAACGTTAAGGCAAAGATAATAGAAGCGTTTAAGGGAATGTAGAAATGAAAAAAATATTTATCGCGATATTGGGTTTGTTTATTATCGGTACGTCAAATGCGGCGGTTGATTCCACGTTGGTTTCGCGCGCGGAAAAATATTTAAATGGTATTACGGGACTTGCTGGTGACTTTGTACAAACCTCGAACGGTCGCATAGACAAGGGGACATTTGCAATGTTGCGTCCGGGGCGTGTACGGTTGGACTATGATAATATGCCGGTGCAACTTATTGCCGATGGCAAAGATTTATATTTCTTTGATAAATCATTGGATCAAATTACAACGGTGCCATTATCCAGTACACCGGCCGGAATTTTAATTCGCAAAAATATCAATTTAAGAAATGCCGATATCAATGTTGTTGAAACAAAATCTGATGCGAAAACTTTTTCATTAAAAATGAATCTGCGTGGGCAAGAAGGTTTGGGCAACATGACGGTTGTGTTTGATGCAAACCCAGTCAAATTAAATTCATGGAGTGTGGTTGACGCAACGGGCGCAAAAACAGACGTTGTGTTTAACGGCTTAAAAACAAAAACAAGTTTTGGTAAAAACTATTTCCAAATTGGACGGCATAAAACAGTCAGTACCAGTGGTGGTGATGACTTTTATGATTAAGGGTCGTGTATGTTCGGTATAAGCGTTGCAGAACTTTGTGTTATTATAATTGTTGCCGTATTAATTGTACCGGCACGCAATTGGCCAGATGTTGCACGCTTTTTAGCACGCGTGGTTAAGTTTGTTCGTGGCATTATTTGGAAAATTACAGATGCATCTGAAAAAATCAAAACACAAATTGATTTAGAAAAACCCATTGATGATTTAATCAAAACAACCACTGACGATATATTGGCGGACTTTTCATTGCCGCGTAAAAAAACAAAATCTGTAAAACGAAAAACGGGGCGCGCGAAATGAAAAAGATGACAATGTTGCAACATATTGCCGAACTTCGCCGCCGGATTCTTTGGACGTTTGCGGTGTTTGTTGGCGTGCTTGTTTTGGGGTGGTGTGTTGCACCGTTTGTTCAAGATTTTTTAACCGCGCCATTGATAAATACTTGGCCGAATGGGGCGTTGTTATATTCGGGTATAACCGATGGTTTTATGATTCAAATGTCGTTGGCATTTTTGTTTGGGCTGGTTGTGATAATTCCTTTTGCACTGTGGCAGGTGTGGGCGTTTGTCGCGCCGGGCCTTAAAAAGAACGAGAAAAAATTTATCGTGCCGATATTACTGTTGTCGCCAATTTTATTTTTGATTGGGGCGGGGTTTGCGTTCTATGTTTTGTTGCCATTTGTGTTTCGATTCTTTATCGAATTAAATGAATCATCACCGGTGCCATCGTTGATGTTGCCGGTTGCACGTGATTATTTATCTTTTTCAATTGGTATGTTAAAGGTATTCGGAATTGCGTTTCAATTACCGCTGGTTATGGTGATGCTTAATCGACTTGGTATTTTATCGCGGTCGCGGGTTGTGAAAATGCGACGTTATGCGATTGTGTTTATTGTAATTGCAGCGGCGATTTTAACACCACCCGATATAGTGTCCCAGATTTTGTTGGCTGTGCCAATGTGGTTGTTGTTTGAAGTCAGCATTTTATTTATGCGGGACACGAAATAAAATAGACGTATAAATGTTTATTTATTGCCGAAAATGTGATATAATTTCGGTGTGAAAAAAATCAGTATATTTTTGTTGCTTGCAACCTTTGGTTTTGCGGCGTGTGATTTACAGCCGCGTATAAAAGCATTGCCCGATACAGTTGGTGATTTTATTACTGAACGTTACCCGACATTGTTGGCGGATCCAAATGCACAACCTGAGATTTATAATTCGGCGGCAACAGACTATGGTGTGTATGCGTCACCGGAAATATATGGCTCATCGGACGTTGATAACTATGTTTTATATTCATCGGTTGATGATTATATCGTTCCCCCAGATGAAGAAGAACTCGCTGTCCAAGAAGAAGTAGTGGAAGAAGCAACAGAGGTTGCCAAGGAAGAGACACAAGAAGAACCGCAAGAAAAAGAAGACACCGAAGAATTTGCCAGTGATGATGTTTTAACAATTCCAGAAAGGGCGACCGAACCAGTGAAAGAAACCGCGTCCCAAGAAGTCCCAGAACCCAAAGAGTCAGAAGACGATATAAACTGGAAAGACGATTCAACAAGTGATGATGAATTAAATGTGCCACGGTACAGCGATGGTGAATTTGTGACGGTTGTGCGTGGCGATACACTGTATTTGATTGGCAAAAAATATAATTTGACGGTTGCGGAACTTGCGAAAATGAACAACCTTTCGGATCCATACGTGTTAAAGGTGGGGCAAAAATTACGTATTCGTGCGGCGGAACCTGTGGCGACAGAAAAACCAAAATCGGAACCAAAAGCAGAGCTAAAACCAGAACCAAAACCAGAAACTAAAACTGAACCCAAGCCAGAGCCCAAGAAAGAAGTAAAGGCGGAAAAGAAACCGGTGGCCAAGGTGGATGCGTCACGCAAAACGACAACGCGTGTTGATGTGGAACATATTACGGTGACACCGGGCGATACACTGTATTCATTGTCGCGTAAGTATTCGATACCGGTGAACGACTTGGCGGTAATGAACGATTTAACTGCGCCGTTCGCGCTGTATGCCGGACAAAAGTTAAAGGTGCCAGATTTATCAACTGCGCCGGTGCGTACCGCAAAGCCGTCTGAAACCAAACCGGTAAAAACGGAAAGCGCGCCAGCGACTAAACAAACAGACAAACCAAAAACCGAACAAAAGCAATCGGCAAAACCAGGCCAGAAACAGACTGAAAAACAACCAGTAAAACAGGCAACAAAGCAGGCACAAAAGCCCGCCCAGAAAGCCGATAAAAAACAACCAACACAGAACCCAAAGGCAAAACCGACAACGGCCGCGGCAAAAAAGCCGGCGATAATGGCGCGTTCGTCATCGCGATTCTCGTGGCCGGTGCGGGGTAAGATTTTGTCTAACTATGGCGCCAAAACCAATGGGCTGTTTAATGATGGTATCAACATTGGTGCGGTACGTGGGTCATCGGTCTTGGCAGCGGAAAATGGTGTTGTGGCGTATGCCGGGAACGAGGTTAAGGGTATGGGGAACCTTGTTATTATCCAGCATTCTGACGGTTGGATGACGGTTTATGCGCACATGGATTCAATGCTTGTCCGGCGCGGGTCGCGTGTTGGGGTGGGGCAAAAAATTGGTACCGTTGGCCAAACAGGCAAGGTTGATAAACCACAATTACATTTTGAGGTACGTAAGGGAACCAAGGCATATAACCCGATTCAGTACTTGAAAAAGTAGGTTGTAAAATACTTGCATTTGTAACAAAAGTAAGTATAATAAGCGGCACTGGATGCATAGCTCAGTTGGTAGAGCAACTGACTCTTAATCAGTGGGTCCAGGGTTCGAGTCCCTGTGCGTCCACCAAAATAACAAACCGCCAAAATGGCGGTTTTTCTTTTTACTTGCTTTTTTCAAAATATTACGTGTATCATTAAAGTAATAACAACAACCAAAGGAAAGAGAAATGAAAAAATATTTTCTTCTTACATCTGTTTTAGCATTGGCTGCCTGTGGCGGCGGTAGTGGTGGCGGCGGCGGAAGTTCGAATACGCCCGCTCGTAATGTCGTGGTTCCGGCAACTTTGCATGGTGGTGCAATTGCGCCAGAAGACATCACAAGTAACCAAGCAATTACACAGATGAATTCGGAAGTTATCGTTTCTTCGAATAGTTCTTTGCCCCTGTCTCGTTCTGCAAGTGTGACATCGGGTGGGGTAACTTTCTCTTCGTACAGATTGGACGATGTTAAATTTTATGCTGCGGATGCGGCACATACTGCGGACGGCTATTTGCAACTTGGTATAAATGATGATGGGCGCATTGACAGAATGTTTATGGTGGTTGGTGGTGTTGGTGCTGATGCCGCAGTTGCGCGTGATGGTGAGAACAGCACATTCAAGGCCCCTATATTTGAATATGTCCAAGACGAAAAGAAAGGTGAAATTGCAAATTCTGGACAAGATGAATCTGCACTGGAGACATATAGAGCTTCACAAGGTTGGTCATCCAAGGGTTATTGGAAACTTAATAACGTCACAGATAAATATGAATATTATAAACTAGGGGATGAGGCATCATATCGTACAGTTGGTACATCAGAAACAACGTTTGGTTCATTGGAATCCTTGGAAACAGAACATAATTTGAATGGTGGACATTGGAATCGTACAGATGAAGTTCTGCCAGTCGTTACATATGGTGGCAATATTGATGGTGAGGGTACTGCGTTACAGTATTCTGATTTTGGACGTTTTAATCCAGTATACAAAACAAAACGCGTTTTCTTGAATGGCGGAGACGAAAGTTCTGGGTGGACACATGACGTTTCGAAAAGTGGCGAATATAAAGAACATGACAATGATGCAATGATAGTTGAACTTGCCAAGGAAGACTATCAATTGTTTGCTGGTGGTTACGCGATTCATGGAACAACCATGGACGAAGACAGACCGTCATTAAACCCAGTTAGTGGTCAGACATACAAGGGTATGGCGGTTGGTCGGGTGTATACTTCTGTTGAATGTAATGGGTGCTCTTTTGCAGACAAAAAAGCTGCTGCTACCGCTTATGGTATCACATTTAATCCAAGTATTACAGAAGATGACTTTAATAACCAAGAAATTGGTCGTGATATAGCAAAAGAGTTCAGGACATACGAAGCGACAATGGAAGTCACTACCGAAGGTGGTAAGATTGCAGAAACGTTGACAATGCCTTTCTATACTTCGCCTGTTACAGCAACGCCACAATACTATGATGTCGAAATCAAACAGGTTGATGGTGTTATGGATCATGTGACGTTTGATGCCGCCGATGAAAATGATATTGCATCGCAATACAGATTACATGGTGCGGATAGTTCGTGGAATTATGCGGAAGTAAGCTTTAACCCAGGATACTATGGCGTAAATACTCCGTCTGAGGCTGCTGGTACCGCGGCGATTCGTGCACGGCAAGAAAATGCGAAAGGTTACGGCGAAAAACGTGACTATGAAGTTCAGGCCGCATGGGGTATGAAACTGCAAGAACCGTAATGGTGTTTTATATGTTGAAAATTCAGCCCGTTTTTACGGGCTGAATTTTTCAATATAATTTGTATTTAATTTTTTATGCATTACAATACGAACGTGTTGCGAAAGGTTTTAATTCTTTGTTGTGCGATATTTGTACCAGTGTGTGCGCTGGCCAATGATTCTGGTACACAAAAAAATGTTATGATGTCCACTACTGATGTTATGAAGTTGGCTGGTGATTTGGTTTATGCTGGGGAATATGAAAAAGCGCAAGACATCCTTGTTAAAATGCCACAGACATATAATTTGCCGATTGAAATTGAACGTTGGTATTTACTTGCACAAATTGAGCAAAAGAAAGGCAACATTGACGAAGCAATCAAGATTTATCGAAAAATTTTAGATGATCAGCCGGATCTTGCCAAGATTAGATATGAACTTGCAATATGTTATATGGAAAAAGGCCAATGGTATCGTGCAGATTATCATTTGCGCTTGGCTATGGCGGGGGCTGATATTCCACCAGAAATAAGACAACGTATGATGTATTTGCGATATATCGTGCGACAAAATAAACGTTGGAACGTATGGTTTAACTTTGGTGCCGCGCCCGATACCAATGTGAACCAAGCCACAGGTGGCAAGGAATGTATCCGTGATACAAGTGGTTTCGGTTATTTGTGGTGTCGTGATTTACCAGAACCCGAAAGTGCGGTTGGTTATAATTTAATGCTGGGTGGGAATTACGAATTTGTGTTATCCAAAAATTGGCGTTGGAAAAATGATGCGACTATATACACGAATGTGTATGACAAGCACAGATATGATGATTTGTATTTGTCGGCATCCACTGGACCGCGATATGTCTGGGAACGTGGCGATGTCTGGTTGGCAGGGGTCGCTAATCGAAGTTGGTATGGTTGGGACAGGTATAATTGGGCATTGGGCACAAGGTTGGATATCAACTATGATTTTACGAACAAGTTATCATCGGGTTTAAGTTTTCGTGTGATGGATAATAATTATGACGAATACGGCGACTATATGGACGGTCAAACTTATTCGACATTACCACACATATCATATTCGCTTGACTCTACTACATATACAGTATTGCGCGGTACATTGGAACATAATACGGCACAAAATGATGCGTATGCAAACAACAGATACGGGGTAAGTTTTGGTATCGGTTCCGAATTGTTATACGGTTTCCATGTGTATTTGGAACCAAGTTTTATGTGGACACAATATCAAGGTGAACGTGTTTATGTGAAAAACAATACACCTGTGATTGGTAAAGAACGCGATTTTTTACAGCGGTATTCGTTGTCGCTGTCCAACAACAAGTTTGATTTCTGGGGATTTGTTCCGACAATAACAGTCAGTTATACTAATAAAGATTCAAACATTCACTCGCGTGAATATGAAAAGATTTCCGCAGAGTTTACTTTCCAGCAACGTTTCTAAAAAATCTTTTTTGGCGGTGGAATCCATACCTATGTAATATCGCGATTTTGTCTGTTATTATTCTCTACATAGACATGAAAACTGAAACCAAAAAGGAGAAAAAATGAAAAAATTAGCAGTATCAGCACTGGCAATTGTGTTGGCGGCCCCAGCATTCGCCGGTCAAAACCAGGACCCTGCATTTACCGTTATGGGTTTGGACCCATATATCGCATTGCGTGGCGGTTTGGGTTATAACAACTTGAACTATTCGTTCAATGGTAAAAAAGAATCTTCCGAAGACCTCGATTTTCGTGGCCGTGTTGCGATGGGTTTGGACATCTGTGATACGGTGCGTTCTGAAATTGAATGGTCGTTGTTCAGCAAGGCAAAAGACACCAAAGATTTTGGTGATATCAAAGATGTAAAAATTGAAAGCAAGTTGCAAACGTTGATGTGGAATTCATACTGGGAATTCGGCGACTATCAAATGATTCGTCCGTTCGTTGGTATGGGTATCGGTATGGGCTTTACAGACGTGACACGTAAAGGTGATGCGATTGCAAAACATCACGAAGAAAAAACACGTTTTGCAGCAATGGGTTCGCTGGGTATGACATTTGACTGGCAAGTATTTGCAGTTGATGTTTCCGCAAGATATAACTATGTCGATGTTCGTTCCGGAATGCATGACTTTGGTGGTGATATCGGTGTAAGATTTATGTTCTGATGAACAAAAATCTTTTGTGTATGTATCGCCAATTTTTATTGGCGATATTTTTTTATGAAAACGCGCTATGTGCATTGTTTCCTGGGGTTTATGAAATCAAACCTGGGGATATGTTTTATTTTTTAATATAAAATTATTATGCATAAACATAAAAACCAAAGGAGAGAATATATGAAAAAATTGACCGCGTTGGCATCATGTTTTGGGGCTGTTGTTATATTGGCCGGCTGTTCATCTTGTCCAACAAAACAATACACGCATCATAATGAGCAAGCATATCACGCAAAGAAACAACATCATAAAAAACAACAAAAAATGCAATCAGGGACACCGCAATTAACAGAAACAGTTGTGTTCTATCAAACCTATGACGTGTCAGATATTGATAATGTAACGGCAAATATGTTCACACGTAGTTCACGCGGGGGCGAATCTGCAATGGGAACAATAAAGTTCGTTGAAACCAATGATGGCTTACATATGAAAACAGACCTTATAGACTTACGCCCGGGGGTAACATATACCGCGCATGTTTATCAGTGTGGTTCGTGTAATAACGACAGTATGTGCTGTGACACATCGCCAATGTCGATTGATTTGCCAAAGTTAAAGATTGAACAGGCGGGTCGTTTGCAAAAATCATATATCATTCGTGGTTTGACAGCGGCGCAATTGAATAACGCAAAATTGGTGCTGACACGTGACGGTGGGTACAAGGCAGCGTGGGGTAAAATAAAGTAATTTGATTACTTTGTTCAATGTGAAAAACGGGGACTTTTCCCCGTTTCTTTTAATTTTTTTGTTTTAGGAATACTTTCCTTTGTGCTAAGGTTTTCCTTATGGAAAGGTATACCAGATTTTGTTGGTTTTTGGGTATATTGGTGTGTTTGCCATGCTTTGCCACGACAGACATTGTTGCCGTACAAAAGTCGGGCGATCGGTATATGACACTGGATACCATAATCGAGCCCGGTGGGTCTTTTGTGGACGGTACAATTTACATACAAAACTCACTGAATATCGTAAATAATGGTCAAATTACAAGTGCCTTAAACGTATGTAATAATTGTAATGTGTATATCGAAAATACCGGCATTTATAATGCGGCCGCAACACTTGGTACAAACGCGACCATTACCCAGGTTATAAAGAATGCGGCGGATATAACGACCCTTACAAATATCGGGGCGGGTAATTATGGAGTCTTGGTTCAAGATACAGCGACCACGTTAAATTGGAACACGATTAAAAATACAACAATCGGTGCCAATAAATTCGAATTTGATAACGCAAAACTGGAAATGGGTTTGATTGAGAGTATCAGTAATGTTCGTATAACTAATAATCTGTTTATACATACGCACGATGTTATAAATACAGATACATTATTATTTGCCAATGTTTCGGGTGATGGGGTTGTTTATGTTGATTCTGATAATCTTGATATTATGTATGAACTTGAAACATACAAGGTTACAAACAGTATTTTTGTGCGGACAGTTCGTTCGGGTGACTATGGCCGAATATTAAATAATGGGGCGGGGCGTTTCTTGAATCAATTGCGAATTGATTTGCCCGAAGATAAATTGTTAAACAAAATGGACAAAGCCAAAACAATGTCCGAATTGAAACATATTATGTCGCGAAGTGTACGATTAAATCCAATAAAACTTTTGCAACCAATTAAAACACTGTATGCGCATAAAATGCTGGAAACAATGCACATAGACGATGATACGGTTTTTGGTTTTATGCCGTTTGGTGTGTTTTCTGATGATATTATTTTAAATGGCGCGGGGCCGCGCATAAGTACAAAAATATCAGACGATTTACATTTAACAATATCGGGTTATTTTGCCGATTTGGAATATTCAGATGACATAAATGAATACACGGGTAGTTCATATGGAATCGGCCTGGATATCGTTGATAATTTATCATCTGATAATTTTGTTCGTATATACGGCGATGTTGGTTTTTCGCATTTTAATGCGGGACCAATATTTAATGGGCGTAAAACAAAAAAGAATCCAGACGGTTTTTCGGGGTATATGGCGGGTGAATTTGGGCACAAGTTTGATGTTGATGAATATTATGTCACGCCATTTATTATGGTGGGGTCTGAATATACAGAAGTGTTAAATGATAATGTTTTGGACACGTATGTTGGTGCGGGCGCAAATGCAGGCTTTGATTTGGAAATTGACGGGTTGCGGTATGATTATATGGCGCGCAGTATTGTACGTTCAGACGGCGGGTTCGGCGCATCGGTAAATATCTCCGTATGGTCGGGTTTAGACGCAGCGGGGGCGGATTTTGGGGTTGGTGTGTTTTATGACAATGTGTCGGGGCCATCGTACCGCGCGTCAATAAACGGAAAGTTCGGTTTTTAATCGACAATTTTTCCGCGCAGTGATGCCTTGTTTGCGGCGGTAATCTTTATATCGCATATTTGTTTGGGGTCACCGTCTGGGCGCGCCACGATACACTGTTGCATATATGGAGTGCGATAAACAAGGTGATGACCAGTTTTATCGGGACCCTCACACAGACAGGTCAATGTTTTATCAATACACGATTCATTGAAAGCGCGTTGAATTTCATTTAATTCAGAATCAAGAATCGCCAATCGTTTTGACTTTATTGTTTCTGGAATCTGGTCGGGCATAATTGCCGCGGCGGTATGGGGGCGGGGCGAATATTTGAACGAAAATGAATTTATGTATTTAACCTGATGCGCTATATCCAATGTTTTCTGAAAATCATTATCTGATTCACCAGGGAACCCAACAATAAAGTCCGAAGATATTTGAATGTCTGGTCGCGCCAATTTCAATTTATGAACAATGTTCATATATTGATCCAAATCGTATGGACGATTCATGCGCTTCAAGACATCGGGCGAACCGCTTTGAATTGGCATATTAAGAAATGGTAATAATTTTGGTTCAACCGCGAACATATTTATTAAATCATCGGTCATTTCGGTCGGATAACTGGACGTGAAACGGATACGTTTAATGCTGGCAATTTTTGCCGCCGCTTTAATTAAATCAGACAAACGGTATGTCGTTCCGTTTTCATCGGTATATTTATATCCATTGACGTTTTGTCCCAAAAAGCAGATTTCAACCGCGCCTGTATTTGCAGCCAATTCGACATCGCGAACACAATCGGCATATGCGCGCGATATTTCACGGCCACGGGTATATGGCACAATACAGTATGTACAGCAATGGTTACAACCTTCTTGAATTGGGACGTATGTGACAAGTGGTGATTTTTCCATTTGTGGCATTTCATCGAATTTTTCCAAACCAGATAATTCAATATTAAATAAACGCATGTCTGGGTCATTCAATATCTCGGGCAATTTATGATAACTCTGTGGACCCAAAACAAAGTTCAAATCTGGTACGCGTTTAAATGCATCTGCGCCTGATTCGCGTGCAACACAGCCAACAATGCCCATTATTGCGTCTGGCTTTTTTACAAGACGTATACGGCCCAATGCAGAATATACTTTATCGGTTGCCTTGGCACGAACAGCACATGTGTTCAATATGATAATATCGGCATCGGCAACATCGTCTGTTTTGACCATACCGCGCGCGTCCAACATTGCCGCAATGCGCCAGCCGTCATAGACGTTCATTTGACAACCAAAAGTTTGGATAAAGTATTTTTTCATATTTTATTTACGCTTTGTTTTTATTATGCAATATTTTTTCTTTAACTGATTAAATTGTTGGTTTGCATATCTTGTCTTAAGATTTTTTTCGTCGTGTTTACTTACAAACGGATTACGATAATTTGACATCGGTTTTTCAATGTGTTGCGAAATGTTTATTTCTTGATGATTGCTGCACAGTTGTTCAAGCAACTTTGCGTTTAAATCTGGTTGTTCGGGTGGAAAAATAATTTCCGGCTTAATCGCTGTATGTGCATCAATACGGGCGATTGAGAACATTCCAGCGACAAGCAGAAGCACATTTTTCTTGTGTTTTTTATCGCGCATTTTTTCAACCGCGGACGCTAATGCACGTTCTTTGTCGTCCATGGTTAAATCAATTTCTGGAATATCAAGATGCAAATCTTTGTCCGGCATTTTATTTGTGTCTTGTGCGATGACATATTGCGGTCATAGATTGACCCTTAGTGTTTTCATATTGTTTTGATAATTTTTTTGCCACAGCGCGTTCAGATGCTTTGTCTGAAACTTCCAGCATTCCGTATCGAACACCTGTGATACCATCATCTTGTACAATTGTTAAAACTCTCATTTAATTATCCTTACTTATGTTGTGTACGTTTAAATAATTTTTGTCTTGTTTGTACCGCGTTGCGATATTGGGCGCAAATGCCTTTGGAATCAACCCCTGTTTGACCCGCCATTATGTCGTCCATTTGTTTTTTCATTTTTTTGACGGCTTCCAGGTCTTTGTTGGTGTGTTCTATAATAACATCTATAAGACGTGTCATCGTATTACCCCAACTTTTGTTTCAGCATTTCGTTCACAACCGCCGGATTGGCTTGACCCTTGGTCGCCTTCATCACATTACCAACAAAGAAGCCAAGCAGACCAACCTTGCCACCCTTGTACTGTTCAACTTGGGCTGGGTTGTTTTTAATTACTTCATCAACGGCTGCCTCAATCGCAGACGTGTCGGTAATTTGCTTCATGCCAAACTTGTCGGCAATTGTGTGCGGTGTGCCATCTTCGCCGTCCAACATTTTGATAAAGATTTCTTTGGCCTGTTTACCGTTGATTTCATTTGCCGCAATCATATCAACCAATTCAGATAAATCGGTTGGTGTGATAATACGCATTTCATCAACGATGCCTGATTTCTTGTTTTCGATATCATAGTTTTCGGGGTGTGCAAACAGTTCAGAAATCATCCAGTTCGCAATCGGTTTTGCGCGTTCTGGTTTGCCGCCAACCGCCGCATCGTACCAATGAGAGATATCAACAGTTTCGGTAAGGCGCGCAGCATCATATTCCGATAAACCATATTGTTCGATATAGCGGGCGCGTGTTGCCGATGGTAATTCCGGCATAGTTTTGCGAATACGTTCGATTTGTTCGTCTGTAATAATCAACGGCAACAAATCGGGATCTGGGAAATAACGATAGTCCAACGCATCTTCCTTAGAACGCATAACGGTTGTTATGCCATCGTCTGGGTGATAGCGCATTGTATCTTGGGAAACCTGACCACCGTTTTCATACACTTCGATTTGACGGCGTGCTTCATATTCTATTGCGGCTTTGATAAACTTAAACGAAACCATATTTTTCGTTTCGGTACGTGTACGGAAAGTCTTTTCACCAACGCGACGAACCGATACATTTACGTCAGCACGCATGGAACCTTCTTCCATATTTGCCTTAGACACACCCAGTGCACGTGCGATTTCACGAATTTCGCGCAGATATCTTTCTGCTTCGTCTGGTGACGTGATATATGAATTGTTTTCTGGGTTTTTCGTATCCAAGAACGTGACAATTTCCAACAACGAAACACCAGTACGGTTATAGTCCGCAAAAGATTTTGTTGGGTGAACATCGTGTTTCAACTTACCGGCATCTTGTTCCAAGTGTGCGCGTTCAATGAAAATCTTTTTTGGATTTCCGTCATCGCCCATAATTTCAACATAGCCACGACCAACAACGGGTGCGACTTCTGGTGGCTGTGAAATCTGGTATCCCTGGGGCAGGTCAGGGTAAAAATATTGTTTACGGGCAAAAGAACTGCGGTGCGATATGTCGGCGTGTATCCCCAGGCCGAATTTAATTGCCTGTTCAACACAGTATTCGTTTAATACCGGCAACATACCCGGCATTGCCGCATCAACCATTGAAACCTGGGTGTTTGGGGCAATGGTCGGATTATAGTCCGCCGATGCGCCACTGAATAGTTTGGAATTGGATAAAACCTCTATATGAGTTTCCAATCCGATAACCAATTCCCAATCACCTGTTTTGCCTTTTATTGTAAACATTTTTATTTTTCCTTGCTTTTTCGTTTTTCGTATCTTATTATGGCGTCCGTTGGCTAGGTAGCTCAGTTGGTAGAGCAAGGGACTGAAAATCCCTGTGTCAGCGGTTCGATTCCGTTCCTAGCCACCATTTTTTTTTACCCTTATTTTCCCATTATCTTGGTTGGACGATTATCAACGCCGGCGAACTGTTCGATGTGTTTTGCCAATTGTAACACGCGCAAATCATCGAAACGTTTACCCATGACTTGTAATCCCAATGGCAAACCGTTTTGTGCAATTCCCGCGGGGACACTGCACGCCGGTATGCCCGCCAGGTTCATCGCCACCGTAAACATATCCAACGCGTAATATTCCAGTGGTGTCAGGTCGGAATCTAATGGCATTGCCGTACCCGAACTTGTTGGGCAAATAATCAAATCGCATTGTTCAAATGCGGCATTGAAACTGTCTGCTATCATACGGCGAACACGTGCGGCCTGCATAAAGTAAACTTCATACGATTCGCTGGACAACACGGCGGTACCGATAATCATACGGCGTTGGACTTCATCACCAAAGCCAGCGGCACGTGTCTTTTTATATGTGTCAATTAAATCGGAACCCTCTACACGCAGGCCATATCTCATACCATCGTAACGGGCAAGGTTCGATGAAGCCTCAGCCGGTGCGATAATGTAATATGCCGCCAACGCGTCCAAAATGTTTGGAATTGAAACCTCAACAATTTCGGCGCCCAATGATTTAAGGTCGGCGATACGGTCGTTAAATAACTTCTGCATATCATCAGAAATCTTAACATTATTCAATTCGCGAATAACACCAATGCGTAATTTTTTACCGTCACCCAAAATTGATTCAAGTGGTGTATGTGCATTAAATCCGGCACTTTCGCTTGTTGAATCTTTATCGTCGTGCCCCGCCATTGCCGACAACATTAATGCCGCATCATCAACCGTACGTGCAATTGGACCGGGGGTGTCCAAACTTGACGCAAAGGCAACACAGCCCCAACGTGAGCAAAGACCATAGGTTGGTTTCATTCCAACCAAGCCAGTGATTGCGGACGGAAAACGAATCGAACCACCAGTATCGGTACCCGTCGCCGCCATACATAAACCACCTGCCACCGCAGACGATGAACCACCCGATGAACCACCGGCGGTCAGTTTGCGTTCCATTTGCCATGGGTTGACAGGCGCACCAAAGTATGATGTCTTGCTGAACGTGCCCATTGCAAATTCGTCCAGGTTTGTTTTACCCAACAACACAGTACCCGCATCAATCAATTTTTGAGACACAGTTGATTCATATTCTGGAACAAAATTTTCAAGCATATGCGATGCCGCAGTCGTGCGAATACCACGTGTCGCGAACAAATCTTTCATACCGATTGGAATGCCCTCCAACGCGCGCGCAGTGCCATCGGCATAATGTTTATCCGCAAGTTCAGCGTCAGCCAAAGCGCGTTCTGGTGTGCGCGTGATATAGCAATTTAATTCATCGCCATATTTTTCAATACGGTCTAAATAAGCACGCGTCAATTCGGTCGCGCTTAATTCGCCGCTTTTCAATTTTTCCAATGCTTCACATATTGTTAAATCAATCATTTTTTGTTCCTGGTTTTTTATCGTGTTGTTTGTGTTATATCAGATGTATAAAACTTTTTAGCAAAATTTTCATAATGACGCAACTTGTCTGCACCAGCTTTGCCCCATGTTTTATATTTTTCTATCATTTTGGTACAGCAATCATACGTACTGGCGTTCAACAACATTACACCATACTTTTTATACAAGAAATAGTGCAAGTTATATTCGTGATTTTTGTCTTCTAAGAAAACCAGATTTTCAATTTGGCTACGTTCAATATCACTTTCTGCAAGGAATGCGTTAATGCTGCCTTGGTACCGCATTTTTTCAAGTTTTTTAATAGCAGTACTTGCGTGTAATGGTTTTCCGCGTTGTGCAATATTGTTCGCAATTAAAAATGTAGCAACTTCTTCCGAGCTTAAACGCTGCAGAGTTGGTTTAATCGAATTGTATATGTTAATAAATTCTTGTGTGGTGCGCCCCGCCATTTGGGTTAATGGATCTGCGGTTTTACAAAACTGTTGACGCAAAAGGTCTATACGCTTTGTGCGTTTTTCTTTATATGTTCTTGTGATATAAATTGGACCCGATTGTACCTGTTCGGATTTATATTTCATCGAATCGTGAAACTTCTTCTTGTGTGCCATAATAATCTACCGTTGTTTCGCTTGTTCTTTGTTATACTTATCTGCAAAGAATTTTTTACCGATGTTTTCAATTACAAAGGTGTCTGTGCATTTGCCATTTTTAATTTTGCGCGCACAGTTTTTTGCCGTACATATACTGGTTCTTTTCAAGATTGGACAAATGTTAAGTCGGCCATCATATCTGTTGATATGTTGGTTATCTGGGGCAGTATTGGATACAAATATGGTTGTATCAATACACATATTTGCAAACATACGGCGCACACAAGAATTTTCAGGTATTTTTCCATTGCATGATAACGTCGCCAGATAATCTTTTATCTTGGCTTCGGTCATTGGTTCGGACTTGATGTTATAAGAACAGTCGGTATAAATATCACCGATTCTGCTAATCATTATATTTACATCATACTTTCTGGACATATAAAATCTCTTTATTTCTGCTTGTCTTTATACTTATCTGCAAAGAATTTTTTACCGATATTTTCAATCACAAACGCATCAGTGCATTTGCCATTTCTGATATTATTAAAGCAATCGCGATCGTGGCATTTGCTTGTGTACATGCCTGCGCTGGCATGATTAGTCATATAAAGATTCAAGCAACCCTTGCTTTCTTCTTGTGGGGCGTCTGGACACGTGTACATGCTTGATAAATACACACTTGATGATTCTTTATTCTCGAAATGTGCAGTTAAATGTTTCGGACAAGAATAAAACGATATTTTTTTCTGGGCGGCCAGTTCCTGTAAATATTGTTTAACTTGTTGTTCGGTCAATGAACCACAATGCAACGGTTCAACACCCCCATTATGTGCACCAGCACAAGCAGAGTAGTTTAAAATAACATCGTACTTTTTTTCCATTTTATATTCCCTTTATCTTTGTTTGTCTTTATACAATTCAGGCAAAATATGTTGGACAACCATATCACGCATAAATTTATCAACGCATTTACCATGGCACATTTTTTCAATGCAAATGCCGGTGCGTATTGGACGGGCGCGTGTGTACAAATTTGGTTGGCATTTTGTGCGCGGATTGTATTTCGTGTTTATAAACAATCTGCCATCAGTCCATTCCGCAGAAATAGAGTTTATACAAGAAAAAGCATCAGGTGTTTCTGATTCCAATATTTTTTTAATGCGACGTGCTGTGTCTTCGTCTATGCGTACGGGTAAACGTTCACGTTGATGTTGTGGCATAAATACCGTTTCGTCGTTTAATAAAACCAAACCATCTGTTTTTTTTGCCATAATTAATCTCCATCCATAACCTTGGGTACCGCAAAATACCCACGTGAAGTGCCAGCATTGTCTGGCGCGTTTTTCAGTACGTCCGCACGTGGTGCGTTGTCGGTGACAACATCAGCGCGACGGGGCAATTCATGTGATGCCGGGTTCAACATTGGTTCAACACCGTTCGTGTCAATTTGTTGTAATTTATCCAGCCAATCAACCACAGAATCAATGTTCATAGATTCCAGTTTTTCGTCAGAAATTTCAATCCGAATAAGGTCGGCAAATTTGTGTAATTGTTGCTTGCTAAACGCCATTTTAGATCCTATTATTAAAACCAGAGGTTGATTATACAATGATTATGCCAGATTTCAAGGATTTTCCGCGCAATGCGCGCATTATTGGATTCGATTGGGGCGCACGGCGTACCGGGGTTGCCGTATCAGACGAAAGCTGGGAATTTGTTTTTGCGCGTAAACCGATTGTCGGGGGTGATATGGCGCGCCAAATGGCTGATTTGGCGGTGTCTGAACGTGTGGTGGGAATTGTTATTGGTTTGCCGTTGCGGACCGATGGGTCGGAATCTGAAACAACAAAACAGGTTCGCGCAGTTGCCAATCAAATTGCCGAATATACCGATTTGCCAATTTGTTTTGTTGATGAAACTTTATCCAGTGCCACCGCCGCACAAGAGGCCGGGTTGCACAAGCAAAAAGAAGTCAAAGAAAAATTGGATTCAGAATCCGCGCGTCTTATTTTGGAAAACGCGATTGCAATAATGAAACGTTTGTAAAGAACGGGGATATAAAAAAACGCGCTATGTACAGAAAACCCAGTACATAGCGCGTTTTTATTTTCGTAATTATTCGTCGTCACGAATATCTGGAATCTTGCCATTTTCAGACAACAATACCGCAATCGGACGTGTTGAATCAAATTGGGCGGTGATGATAAATATGACCATCAGTAATGGTACACTTAAAAACATTCCAATCACGCCCCAAATCATTCCCCAAAATACCAGGTTCACCAAAATTGCCAATGTTGACAGGTTCAATGTTTTTCCAGTAAGTTTTGGGTCCAATATGTTTCCAAAAATAATTTCCAACGCGATTAACCCGACGGCGGTAAGTATCGCCAAGTGTATAGATGGTCCAACCGCCAACGCAAACAATACCGGCAAAACACACGCGGTAATGGAACCGATTGTTGGTACATAATTCATAATGAAAATCAAGAATGCCCATGCGCCTGCAAATTCCAAACCAATCATACGCAACCATGCATACGCAAACAGCCCAGTCAAACCCGATATTATGGTTTTCATAAACAGGTATCGTTTCATATTTTTATCAACGCTTTCAATTATATATGCATATTTTTTTGATTGGCGTTTGTTGGCAAAAAGGTTTTTCATTTTGTTGCGAAATGTTTCTTGTTCAACAAACAAGAACAAAATGTAAATCAAAATCATTCCAACCGATGCCACAATAGATGCCGCCGATGCACCAACCGATGCGGCGATTTGTGTAAAGTTTGGTAAGATATGCGTATCTACCGATATTCCCAGAGAACCAGATAAATAATTCATTGCCGATAACAATTTGTCTTGCAATACGGGCAGGGCACTTTGTAATTGTGCGAACATTGGGTGGATATGTGTTGCAAATAGATATATCGTAAAACCAATTGCGCCAAATGACAAAATACGCGAAGCCCAATCAAACAAATGCCCCAAGAAAGATGTATTGTTTTTATATGGTAAAATTTGTCTGAAATAATCGGCAATGACATTTATCATGTACCATAAAAACAGTGCGACCAAAAATGGTATAAATATTGAACGTCCCAGCCATAAAAAAGCAAGCATTAATAAAAGAAATATTGTTGTATGCATTTTTACCCCCGTATTATTTTTCCGTTTTTGATTTTTATTTCGTCAGTCGGTTTAACCATTTTCGTAAACTGTGATTGGTGTGATATGAATAAAAATGTTGTGTCGCGCATCGCGCTTATTGTGTCGGCAATTTGCTTTTGTGTGTCGGCATCAGCACCGGAATCTGGTTCGTCCAATATTGCAAGTTTTGGTTGTGTTAAAATCAGTTGCAATAACATTAAACGTTTGCGTTCACCCCCAGAAAATCCGACATTTATGCTGCGATTCAACCAATCTTTTGGAATGTTTAATTTTTCGCGCACAGATTCCAATTGCGACAAAAATTCCGCCATAGATAATTCGCGACCGGTATTAAAATGCGTATGCGCAACCATGGAATGTTTCAGAAAACTTAAAACCGTCAGTCCCGGTATTTCAGGCACATTTTGTGCACCGATAAATATGCCCAGAAGCGCACGCGTTGTTGTGTTTTCGTGTGTGATATCGCGACCATCAAAAATAATACACCCCCCATCAAACGTATATTCGGGGTTGCCGATAATTGTTTGTACAATTGTTGATTTCCCAGAACCATTTGGTCCAGACAACAATACACGCGCACCACGTTTGACACGGAAACTTACGTCGTGCAACAATTCACGTCCGTCCATAGATACAAAAAGATTTTTTACTTCTAACATTTTCTTTTTTATCCTGTATTCCTATTTTAATGCGACAGTGCCATCTGAATCAACTGTTTAGATTCAACCAAAAATTCCATTGGTAATCGTGCAATAATTGGCGCCGCATTTGCACCGATAATAAGTGCCGTTGCCGTGTCAATGTCAATTCCCGATTGCATAAGGAATTGTAATTGTTTTGCATCAATTGCACCAGTTGTTGCCTCGTGACTTTGGGTGTTGTCACCGTTTGTATGAATTATGGTCGGTAATGTATTTGCAACCGCGCGATTTCCAATTATACGTGTATCACACTTTGATGCGTTTTTGGAATTGTGACCCGCAAACGAAACCATACTGCGAAACGTCTGTTTTGAATTGTCCAAGGCAACACCGTACGACAAAATATTTGATACAGTGTTGTCGCCAATATGAATCATTTTTGTACCCGTATCTGCACATTGTCCACCACGTGTTATGGTAAGTGAATAAAAGTCGCTATGTGCATTGTTTCCGGCTAAAATTGAAGATGGGTATTTCCAGGTAAGTGCCGAACCAATTTCAATCTGGGTCCAATTTAGTGTTGCGTTTTCATCGCATTTTCCACGTTTGGTGACAAAGTTCAGAATGCCACCAACATTTTTCCCGTTTTTATTTTCGCCGGCATACCAATTTTGCACAGTTGAATATTTTACAGTTGCACCCGTATGTACAACAATTTCAACAACCCCGCTGTGTAATTGGTGGTTTGGTCGGCGGGGGGCGCTGCACCCCTCCATATACGACAATTCGGAACCTTCATCGGCGATGATAAGCGTGCGTTCAAATTGTCCGATTTTCGCAGTTTCAATTCGAAAATAACTGGCAAGATCAATCGGGCATTTTGTGTGTGGCGGAATATAGACAAATGTACCGTCTGAAAAAACGGCTGCGTTCAGTGCCGCAAAAAAGTTATCGTTTTGTGGTACAACCGTTCCCAGATATTTTTTTACCAAATCGGGATATTGTTGAACGGCATCGGAAAAGGGTAAAAAGATAATTCCCAACTTCTTCAATTCGGTTGAATAAGACGTGTGTACAGATTTGCTGTCAATAACAGTATCTGTCGCCATGCCGAGCAGGGCGCGCTGTTCTGATTCAGGCAAACCCATTTTGTCATAGGTTTCTTTTAATTCGGAATTATCGATTGGCTTTGATTCATTATAGTAATTCAACGCATCATAATTGATTGGCTCATAGTCAAATTCAGCCCAATGTGGTTCCGTCATTTTTTGCCATGCACGAAAAGCCGCCACGCGCCAGTCGGATAGCCATTTCGGCTCTTTACGGCGTGCGGATATATCGCGAACAAGATTTTCAGATAACTTATTCATTGTCTTGTTGGTTGGCCAAGGTACGTGCCTGGGCAAAGAATGTCAGAGATTGTCCCAACAGCCCGTTTGTAAATGTTGCGGTCAACATACCGTCTGGTTCGGTTTTTGTTAAATGCAACAGCAAACTGTCTGCGCGTGCGATGTAATTTTCAATGTTGCGTGCGACTTCGGCATTATTTTTAATCGCGCGACGCAGTTTTTCCAACGCAAATGGGTTTTTCGCATATTCGTCCATAATGCCACCCAGTGCGCGCCACAATGGGTGTTCATTGGTGTTTCGTGGCATAATATTGATTGCCGCCATAACGGGAATAAGATTCTGTAATAAATCTTGGTAAATCATTTCGGCATTTTCGGCAACCGCGTTCGTTGCAGATTTTGTTTTCAATATCGATTGCATTTTTACAATAAGGTTATATTGAAATTCCAGTGTCTTGTTTATGTTTTTTATGTATGCGTTTGTATGAACGGTCATAATAACGGCCCAAACAGACAAGACAATCAGAAGTGAAATACCGACCAAAATCAATATGTTTTCCATAATTTTATCCCCATTTTTGTGTTTTAACAATCCCAGTATAACACCTTTTGTCGATTCGTGCGATTTTATCTTGTGAATAAAAATTTTGTTTTGGGTGGGGTGTTTTTAGGTCTTGCACAGATTCGGTCAAATTGGTATAATATACATATTAAATAGGAAAAGAAAGGAAGGTTCATATGTTCCGCAAGATTCTAATTGCAGCAATGTTTTGTTGTGCGGCGGGTTATTGCTTTGCCGCAAGTGACGGTATGCCCCAGGTTGTCACTTCTGAGGTTTTTTATACCCAGGATAAGACGGTCGATGTTCAAAATGACGCGGTGCGCGAAGATTATTCTGAACAATCTGTCGAAGTGCCGGCATGGCCATTGGCTGGTTCTGATGCAGATGTCGAAGTTTCCTGTGCCGAAGGTGCGTGTAGCAAATCAAAACAGTCGGACAATATCCGTATCGTGTCCAAGATTGGTTCGGACCTGGTCGTTGAAAATAATTTCAATTTGGGTACACGTGGCGATTTTTCTGGTTGGTCGGGCGGCGCAAATATGTTGCATGGAACACAAATTCCAGTTGGGTTTGATGACGAATGTAATAACGGTTCCGAAATGCCATTGTTACATCGCGAAGTGTTGGAAGACGATGGTGGCGATGTTTTGGTGATGTCACGCAGTGGTCGTAAATCTTGTAATAAATATTCCGACGGTTATTCGGCATATCTGGCCAAGACGGGTTTATCAAAACAAGAAATCGCACAATTGAACGCCGAAGCGTCTTCGGACGAATTTGCGGCGACAGACGAAACCGAAATTGGTGTTGATTTATCAGCGGATGCCGAAGCCCCAGCGGTCGTTACAGACCAGGTTCGTTCATGGGTTGTTGCAAATGGCCAGACATTACGCGAAGTTTTGCAGTCATGGTGCGACAAAGAAGGTTGGGATTTGGTTTGGACAACAACACGTGAATATCCAATTGAAGCAAGTGCTGTATTCAAGGGGCGTTTTGTTGATGTCGCGTCTGCGCTGGTTCGTAACTTTGGACGCGCAACACCAATTCCATATGCCAAGTTCTATAAGGGCAATCGGGTGTTGGTCGTATCAACCACAGAAGAATAAAATATTTGTTTGACCGTAGGAGAAAACACATATGATGAAGACGATGAAAATATTGTTTGTATGCGTTATGGGGGTCGCGGTGTTGACCGGGTGCGCACGAAAGGAATCGGCCAAAGTTGCGGCGTCGGTCGATCAAGATTTCGTGAATGCATATGACGCGTTCGAGATGTCTAAAAATCCACGTGCCAAGGTTGCCAGTGGCGATACGGTTTCTATGTCTGATGGTGTATGGTTGGGTAATAAATCTTTGGTGCCAGAACACAAGAATAATTTGCCGTCAAAATTCGAAACGGATTCTGGGGTTACAATATTATTAAATGAACCAGTGACATTACAAGTCTTGGCAAATGATATAAACGCTGTTACTGGGTTGCCGGTGAAAATCGACAGCCAGGTCAGTTCTGAAAAACTGAAAAAGACAATGAATATCGCATATACCGGAAAATTGTCCGGCCTGTTGTCCCAGGTTGCAACAGATTTAGATTTGTTGTGGTACTATGACAAAACATCAATTGTATTCTATGAAACAGAAACTCGTACATTTGCATTGTATGCTCTGGGGACCGAGGTTTCGTATCAAACCGCAATGAATACAGATGATGGTAACCAGGTTTCATTGGAATCTACATTAAAAGAATGGGACGAAGTTGAAAGTGCAATTTCCGCCATTGTCGGTAAAAGCAGTAATGCCGACTTTACCGTATCGCGCAGTTTGGGAACAATTACTGTGACGGCACCACCATCAATTTTGGCGCGTGTTGGTGATTATATCAATCGTCAAAACAAACGTCTGTCGCAATTGGTGACAATTGACGTCAAAGTGTTACAGGTGTCTATTTCTAATGATTCCGCATTTGGTCTGAATTTGGCCGCGGCGATAAACTCAACGTCTGGATTGAATATCGTTGCAAATCCAAAGAACAATTTGGCCACTACCGAAGCAAGTTCAATGAATATCGCGGTGTTGTCTAATACGGTATCGGCATTGTCGGGTGCAACACACACCGTCAATGGTTCCGAAGTTGCTGGCGCATACACACAAAACGATATTATGAATGGTTCGTTGGCAAGTGTTGCGGGAACAAATGCGCTGGTTCAATCATTGGCAAAGCAGGGTAAAGTATCGTTGGTTACCAATGTTGGTGTGACAACCCGTAATAACCGTGTTGCGCCTGTGAATAACACACGTACAACCGGGTATATCAAACGGTTTGAATCTCGTAACTTTACAACAGTCGAATCGTCAACGGTTGACCAAGATGATTTGGAAACAGGTTTTTCAATGCAGTTGTTACCGAACGTTTTGGAAAACGGCAAGATATTGTTGTTGTTCAGAATGTCTGTACGTGAATTGTTAAAGATGTCAACCCAGACAATTGGCGAAGTCACATTACAGTTGCCAGAGGTTGAAGAACGTAGTTTCATGCAAGAAGTAATTATGGAATCAGGTCAGATGTTGGTTGTTTCTGGATTTGAAAAACAGAATAACAGTGATACCCGTTATGGTTTGGGTGATCCGGACTTTATGGCATTGTCTGGTTCGCGTGAAACGGCAGCGCAACGTGATGTTTTGGTTGTTATCTTAACACCACAAGTTTTGATAAGCCCGATGGATTCTGAACGTACGATTCAGCAACATTGGGGTGCACCATTGAATTAATCAAAAAATAATTTTTAATATTTTTAAAATTCCGCAGAAATGCGGGATTTTTTTTATAAAAAAGTGCTTTACATACATAACAGATTTTTACTAACCTTATTTGTAAGGATAGGATTGAAACCGAATTCATGCGGCCGCGTGGATACGGTAGAGAGACAGGAGAAGGAATCACAAAAAACTGGCACTTTTTTATAGTTTGATGACATCGAATTTTAATTACTTAAAGTTCGGTTTTTGTCGTTATCTTAAGGAATCCGGTTTTTTGCGTAAAATATTTGTTTCTTGGACGCAAGAAATAAATAAGGTTGAAAGCGATAAAGATATATATGAAACCGGTTCGTATAATCTTGATATGTTTAATATGTGGGCTTGTTTCCACCGCGCGCGCTGACATCGCCAGTGTGCAATACGTTCAATCAATTGTTTCATCGTTAACACCGCATCAGGCTGACTGGTCGCAAAGCGATTCGACAGCTGATGATTACATTAAAAACAAACCAACCATACCAACGGTTGGTGAAGGTGTGTTAACTATCCAGAAAAATGGAACAGATGTTGATACGTTTTCTGCTAATGCTACAACGAATACAACAATAAATATAACTGTGCCGACAACCGCTGCGGACGTTGGGGCCGTGCCCACAACAACAACGGTTAATGGTCACGCTTTGTCATCAGATGTTTCGGTGACAAAAAGTGATGTCGGACTTGGGAATGTCGCAAATGTTGATACGACGAACGCCACAAACATTACCAGTGGCACCTTGGACGTTGCGCGCTTGCCAGTTGGCGCGACATCGTCTACGGTTGCTGCTGGTAATGATTTGCGGTTTGATACGGTATCGACAACTCAGCCATCTGGAACACCGCCAACGGGAACGGTGTTTATATGGTTCAACTAAATCGTCATATATGATTGGATAAAGGAATAAAAAAAACACCCCGACGGGGGTGGTTTTCCTAAAGTGTTAGATTTTACAGAAAATTATGCCATTTTTGCAACTTTCTTGGTCAATCTGGAAATCTTGCGGGCAGCGCGTTTTTTCGGCATAACCTTGCCAGCAGATTTCATCAACTTGCTTTCTGCGGCGCGTGTTGCAGCAACTGCAGACGCTTTATCCCCAGATTCGATAGCCTTGATTGCCTTTTTGGTTGCTGTCTTAACCGCACTGCGACGCGCAGTATTTACAGCATTTTTCTTTTCTGTTACCAAAACTCTTTTTTTAGATGACTTATGATTTGCCACTTTATTTTCCTTTTATTTTTGATATGTTTTTGATATTTTATAGAAAAGAAACATAAAATCAAGGAAAAATGAAATGATGTACATATTTATATTAGTAATCTCTTATTTATTAGGGTCTGTTCCGATGGGCCTGTTGCTGACGCGTCTTGCGGGCAAGGGCGATTTGCGCAAGGTTGGATCTGGTAATATCGGTGCTACAAACGTTATGCGTGTCGGCGGATTGCGTCTTGCGGCATTGGCATGGGCCTTAGATATGGCCAAGGTAATAGTGTCCGTATTTATTGGTAAGGTATATGGTGGTATCGGCGTTGGGGCATGGTGCGGTTTTGCGGCGATTGTTGGGCATTGTTTCCCGATATGGCTTAAATTTCATGGGGGCAAGGGTGTATCGGGTTTGTTCGGTATGCTGTTAGCAATTTCACCGTTGACATTTGTATTTATTGGAATTGAATGGCTGATTGTGGCGCTGACAAGCGGGTTTTCATCACTGGGGGCATTGACTGTTTTTGTGCTTGTGCCGGTATTTGGTTTTGTTATAGATGTAAATGTTGGATATGCGTTCTTGGCAACGGTTATTTTAAGTGTTCTGCGACATCATGCGAATATTGCACGCCTTATCCGGGGGCAAGAGTCGCGTATAGAGTGGAAATGGAAAAAATAATAAAAGGCGCACATTTTTGTGCGTTTTTTATTTATTCTTTATTTTAACCCAAATTTGTGATATAATATTCTCTATAATACAAGAGGGAGTTTATATAATGAAACGGGTATTTACATCGTTCGTTGTTTGTATGCTTGGTATTTTAAGTGCTGATTTTGCATCGGCGGCGACTGGTCGTTTGGGCGGTTATGCTAATACAAATGCGGCACGTATGCCATCAATACCGGTTGCAACGGTTGGTATTAAAACGGCCTCTAATTTGAATAATACACCACCGGCTTCGATGGGACGTGTTGATGAACAGGCCCCAGAACAAGAACAACAGCCGGAAACAAAACCCGAAGAAAAACCAGCAATTGATATGCGTGAAAAAGAACGCGAAGCCTGCATAAGAAATAACATTGGTATCGGCAATACTTTTGTTTGGGCGTCACGGTACAGCGACATCGGTAATTATGCAACTATGATAGAAGATGTTGAAACACCGGCTAATAATGCGTGTTTTGTGCGTGTTGAATTGAAATCTGCGGACTCTCGAATCGATTTGGGTGGGTTCCCGGGTAAATATTTCGAAATGGGTCGCGATATTACTTGTGGCTCATGGGCAGACGAAGGCAAAATCGAACAACTTATATTGGACGCCAAAAAGAAAGGTCGTACATGGGCAACGGTTGGTGGCGCAGTTGGTGGCGCGGCATTGGGTGTTGGTGCCATGGAATTGTTTGGAAACAAATTGATTGATGGTGCGGTCCAGGGACAAAAGGCAACAAGAAATCTTAGTGAAGATGAATTGTTACGTTCCCAGTTGCTTGTGTTAAAGGACGAAAATAAGTCTGAGTATGATGCGGTTATGCAAGATTTGAAAGAACTGAAAAATTTGTGCGCTGACGATAAATGGTCGGGCGAAAAACCACAAGAATGTAGCGAAATAAACTATACATACTTGTTGGAAAACGCAAAATAATAAAAAGTCCCGCGATGCGGGATTTTTTAATTCAAGATTTTATTCATATATAGTATATTACACGTATGTCAGATTTATTTAATAAATTGTTGATTTTACGTACACCGAAAATCGGACCGGTACGCTATGCCGAAATCATATCGCAATTTGGCGCGCTTGACGCGGCGGTTGATGCAATCGGTGTGAACGATTCAGTGCGCGACAGTGTTGCACGCGAAATGGACGTGGCGGCACAGTTAAACATTACATACATATCAGACGATGAAGATTTATATCCGCCACTTTTACGTGCGGTAAAAAATCATCCGCCGGTGATTACGGCGCGGGGTAATTTGGAAACATTGAAAAAGCGTTGTGTGGGTATGGTGGGTACGCGGCACGCGACCGCTGCTGGTATGGAGTTTATGGGGAATCTGGCAACCGCATTTGCATCGCATGACTTTGCAGTCGTATCGGGTATGGCAATGGGAACCGATTCGGCGGCACATCGTGGCGCACTACGTGCGAATGGCGACACACAAACAATTGCGGTCCTGGGTGGCGGGGTTGATTATATATGGCCACTGGAAAACGAATCGTTATATTATGAAATTGTGGAACGTGGTGTGGTAATAAGTGAAATGCCGGTGGGCTTTAAGCCAACGGGATCAAACTTTGTTCAACGCAATCGTTGGATTGCAGGTTTGTCTGAAAAGTTGATATTGGGTGAAGCAGACCTGAAATCTGGCAGTATGACAACCGCGCGATTCGGTGTGGAAATGGGACGCGAATTATGGGCGATTCCGTCACACCCCGCAGATTCACGGGCCGTTGGTCCAAATTCATTAATTGCGAATGGTGTGGCAAAATTATGTATGGGCGAATCGGATTTCTTTGGCGATAAAAAAACGACAAAAAAATCGAACGAAAAAAATATAAATTCCGAATCAGAAAATGACGTTTTGGATAAATTAGGAACAATTCCTTTGTCCGAATCTGTATTGACACAAATTGTCAAAAAAAGTGTTTCGGAAATTAAACGCGATTTAGTTGTACTGGAATTGCGCGGTGCTGTGAAAAAAGTGGACGGTGGATACATTCGACTGTGAATCTTTTCTTGTCTATACAGTGTCTATACAAAGCGCGGAAAACTGGTAAAAAAACGAATCGTTGTCAAAAAATAAATCTTTAATTTTTTATCAAGATTTATTTGCAAATCGAAAATTATCTTATAAATTGTTTCCTGTAATCCAAACGATTGATAAACATCAATCACCAAAGCGGTTGGCGGAATATCAATAAGATAGAAAACTAACCACTGACAAAGCGAGAGGGTATAACCAAAGTAGGGCAAACATAAACACTAAATTTTTTGTAACGGAAAAATTTAGCGTTTATGTGCAGGGTGCTTTTTATACTCTTACGCACAAAGCAGGAAACTCTTTTAGGGAAGGAAAGGAGAAACGACATGCAGGTAGCGGCAACAAAACAAATGACAAACTTGGATTTAATCCGTGGGGCCATTGCCGCAAAAATTGATAACGCTTGTTTTTCTGCTTGGATTGAACCTCTGGATTTTGATATTTCCGAAAATGTTTTACAACTGGGTGCGCAAAATCAGTTTTCTGCGGACTATGTTTCGTCTGTATATGGAAATGTTTTGTCATCGGTTGCAAGTGAACATGGTTTATCATTAAATATATATGTGCGTGGCGCCACGGTGGCACCAATTGCAAATGACAATTCGGTCGCAACATATGCGCCAATGCGTTCAGCGACCAACGCATGTGCATTTGATGCGTTTGTTGCATCCGAAGAAAACGCATTCGTCTTGTCGGCATGTAAAAAAATATCAGCGGGTTCTGTTTCTTTCAGCCCGCTGTTTATTTATGGGCCATCGGGTGCGGGCAAAACATTATTGGCGGGGTGTATTCGTGATGCGTCCGCGGGCCGCGTAGTAATGATGACGGGTGGCGGTTTTGTTTCTGAATTCACACGTTCGTTGCGTGACCATAATATTTACGCGTTCAAAGATTATTGCCGTAACTGTGACACATTTATTTTGGACGATGTGAACGCGTTGGCGGGCAAGCGTGCAACAATGGACGAATTTGTCCAGTTGGTTATCGATTTACGCAATGCTGGTAAAAACGTTGTTTTAACATCAAATACGGCCCCAAATAATTTGACCGGTTTTGACAGACATGCCCAATCATTGTTTGCGTCTGGTTTGACGGCGGACGTGGTGGCACCAAATGATAATGTTAAACGTGTAATGCTTATGCGTGCGGGTGTTTCTGCAAACGTTGCATCGGCATTGGCATCGCGTATCGCATCGGACGGGCACATGGTTGCGGGTGTCGCAAATAAAATCAAAACATACGCCGAATTAATGAATGCCGATGTCACTGTGGACGTTGCTGAACGTTTACTGGTGGACGTATTAAAGAAATCAAAAACCCCAATTGCGATGGTTAAATCAATGTGCGCATCAATGGGTGTATCGTATGACGCGGTATGTGGTACGGGTCGCAATCGTTCATTGGTCTTGGCGCGCCAGGTAATGATGGTTGTATTAAAGGGTGTAACAAAGTTGTCACTTTCGGAAATTGGAAATTATGTTGGTGGGCGCGATCATGCAACGGTGATGTATGCGATAAAACAGATTGAAAAACAAATGGCGTCTGATTTGGTTTTGGCGGCACAGATAAACGATATGATTGCGGAATATAAATAAAGAGTTTCTTGTTTGGTTGTTGTGAATAAATCGCCGCTATTGTGCGGTGATTTTTTTATATTCCATTTGGAACAGGGCGAAAAATATGATAAAATACATTAAAAGTATTGTTCCAATGGGGGAGAATAATGAAAAAAATAATTATTTGTATGTTGTGTTTATTCATGGCCATGCCGGCATTCAGTGCTGAAAATTGCAGTAAATATGGTGTTAAACCCGGGCAATTTATATTAATGAAGTCAGGCACAGCGTGGTATGTCAAAGAATGTGTCCAAGATGGCAATAAAGAAAAATTGCGTGATAAAGAAGTCGCACAATTTTGTGATAACCCAAGCGAGGCTCTTAACGGTTGGGAAAATCGTGCAGTACGTGGAAATGCGACATTGCGCGTGAAAACAAGCGCAATTATTGATGGTGATATTAATAAAACGGGTAACATCGCTTTGTCTGAATATTGGGATAAAAATACGGCATGTTTATTCTGTGATGACGGGTATTCTTATAAAAATGGGCGGTGCGAAGAAGATATGGCGCAGAGTTGTACCACATTGGCATCTGCTAAATGTAAAAGAAGCAAGCATTTGATTGGTTCTGGTTTGAATGGTTGCTTTGTATGTGATAATGGTGAAAAAGCGTCTTGTCGTGCCGGAAACAGAATCTTTTTACATACTGGGCGTGTTGCAGGTAGTGGTAGTGAGTTTATGAATCAAGTGTGGGAATGTAACCCAGATAAGAAAGAGTGGACGCATAAATCGCCAGAGGTATGTAAAGATTCGCCAGATTTGTCCGGCGATATTGCGGCAAAAGGTGTAATACGAGAAATTATTAATCCAGACACAGAAGAATCTCATAATAACGCGTCCAGTTGGGTTATTGATAATGGTGATATTTGTGTAAAATATTCATGTGATACCAGCAAGGGTTATATTCGTGATGGTAATAAATGTATCCAACCCCGTAATTGGAAAGAATTGTGTGAAGCGGACACCAGTGGCGGTATCTATGATGAACAAACTGGTGCGTGCTTATGCTATGAGGAAAAAGGCCAGGAAAAAGATGGACATTCATGTAAGTGTTCGCAAGAAGGTTTTGTCTATGATAAAAATGCCAAACCAGATGGTAAATGTGTGAAAGATCCAAAACTGGTAGCGGCAGAAAATCAGCAACAACAGCAAGCCCAAAACAATCGTAACAAATGTACATCTTCGGGTGGAAGTTACGAAAATGGAAAGTGCACATGTTCGGAAAGTAAGAACTTGCTTTTGGGCAATGGCGAATGCAAATGTAAAAGCAACGATTTCAAATTTGAAAATGCCGCAGTTGGTTGTGTTGAAAAAGATGAATCAATTCGCAGAAAAGCATGTGAATCAGCGGCCGACACCGGGGCATATTGGGACGGAACAACATGTTTGTGCAACGCACCAGACTTGGTATTCATTGCTGGCAAATGCCAAGAAATAGCCGAAGCAACAGAATGTAAAGCGGCGTCCAAGGTTGCAACATGGGATTCGCAAAACCTTGTTTGTTTGTGCAAGAAAGCCGGCTATGAATGGGTTGATAAAACATGTCGCCCAAGTGCAGAGACAGTTGCCGCCGAAAACGAATTAAAGGCGACCCAGAAAGTCAGAACACTTGTCGAGGGGTTAAAGACAAAGTTTGCAAGTTTGGGTGTGTCGGTATGGAAAGATAAAGAGGGTAATTTCAATAAAGCACGTTTGGCATCTGATTCAATTGCGGGTGTTGTGTTGGGTACCGCGGGTGGTTTAATTACAAGCCATGTTGTTAAAAAGAACCAGGTCAAGAGTGGTTTTGAAGATATCCAATGTGTTGTCGGTGGACAAAAGGTTGCCGATTGGGGTGACGAGTTTACGGTCGGCATACAATAAAGTCGATATAAAATAAAAACGCCCGTTCGGGCGTTTTTTATTGCGGTTGTAAAGAAAGACATAATCCCAGAATTATATTCATATATTCTATTTGGAACGGGTCCCAAAATATGATAAAATATAGTAAAAGTACTGTTCCAATGGGGGAGAACGATGAGAAAAACTCTGATATTTTTGTGTTGTTTATTTACCATGAATTCGGCAATGGCTGTTCTTGAATTGGGGAACATTTCGAATCCATTGGGTTGGGTACAAACGACACAACAGGGTACATATACTGTTTCACAAGACGGTGTGTCATTGTTTTACCGGGGAAAAGATACAGGTATGAAGTTGTCAAAAGTTTCTAGACCTGGAAACCAAATAAAATTATTTGATTATGATATTCCTAAAAAACCGGTAACCCCGAAACCAACACCAGTAAACCCGCAACCAGTAAACCCGCAACCGGTAAACCCACAACCAGTAAACCCGACACCAGTGAAACCTGGTGTAGCAGTGACGGCATTAGAAGTAGCAGGTGGCTTGATAATGCAAGATCAAGGATTCGAAGGCCTTATTGCTGCAAATGGTGTATCGGAACAAAAGAAAACATGGAGTGACTTTGGCGCAAGCACTCTTTCTGGTGGTTTAGCTGGTGCTGGATCAACGGCGGCAGCGGCAGCAATTATAAATGTTATACCTGTGGGCGGTCAGATTGCCTATGGGGTTGCTATCGCAGCAGGTGCGGTTGTTGGTGCAGTTGGTGGTGCAATTGTTTCAGGAAAAAGAATTTTTGCTGAAACCGACTGTGAAACCGATCCTGTGGTTGGAAAGTATGCATGTTGCAATATATCAAACTTGTCAAAGATTGATGCTGTGCGTGTTGGTATTGGTGGCGAAATGTTTTCGGAATTTCCGTACGTACGTAGATGTGTCCAGGGTAAAGACGAGTATGTTGTTGAACAATCTTGGTTAAAGGGACGTTTCTTGGACGATCATTGGAGCGCAGAAGCAGTCGTAAAATTCTGTGATGGCTATGAAATGCCAGAAGATGGAGATTTTAAAATCCAAGTGTATGGCGCAAGTGAAGAAGAGGGCAAGGTTTGTTGGTTGTGGGAATGTGCAGATGAGGGATATTCAAGACAAGGTAGCAAGTGCGTCAAAGGTGCTGTTGTACCAAGTGATGATGTCGAAGAAAGTGAACCTTCGTTACAGAGATGTGTAACAAATCGTGAAACAGCCGAAGGTAAAGCGTGTTGTTACTTAAGTGCAAAAGTTGCAAAGTTTGTAAATGGTAGTTGCTTCTGTGTAAATGGTGGTAATTTCGTTATGAACCAAGACGGTAAGGGTGGAACATGCGTTAAAGCCACAGAAAATACAGACGAATCAGTATGTAAAGCGGCGGCTGATACGGGCGCATATTGGGACGGAAAAAAGTGCCTGTGCAACGGGTTAGATTTGATATTCATTGGTGGTAAGTGTCAAGAAATAGCCGAAGCAAAAGCATGTAAGGCAGCGTCAGACGTTGCAATATGGGATTCTGTAAAACGTGTTTGCACATGTAAAAAAGCTGGTTATGAATGGCTTGGGGCAACATGTCACCCAAATCAAGAAGTACTTGCCGCTGAAAACGAAGCAAAGAAAAAAGTTCAATCACTTGTCGAAGGATTGAAAACCAAGTTTGCGAGTTTTGAAAAGTCAGTATGGAAAGATAAAGAGGGTAACTTTAACAAAGCGCGTTTGGCATCTGATTCAATTGCGGGCGTTGTGTTGGGTACCGCTGGTGGTTTAATCACAAGTCACGTTGTTAAAAAGAGTCAGGTCAAGAGTGGCTTTGAAGACGTCCAATGCACAGTCGGTGGACAAAAGGTTGCCGATTGGGGTGATGAATTTTCAGTTGGTATACAATAAAAAACGCCCGTTTGGGCGTTTTTTATACAAATAAATCTTTCACAAATTGGGCATGTTCGGTAATAAACTTGAATCGGAACTCTGGCTTTTTACCCATCAATTCGGAAACAATTGTACGTGTTTTTTCCGTGTCTTCCATTCCGTCGTCTGTTTTCGGTGGTAAATCAACGCGAATCAAACGGCGTGTTTTTGGTGACATTGTTGTTTCACGTAACTGGTTCGGCATCATTTCACCAAGCCCCTTAAAGCGCGAGATTTCAACACGTTTGTTTTTGTATTTACCATTCTGTAATTCTTCCAATTCTTCATCAGTATCAACGTATATTGATTCAGTGCCACATGTTAATTTATACAGTGGTGGACAAGACAAATACAAATGTCCCCCATAAATCAGTTGAGGCATATACTGATAGAAAAATGCCATCAACAGTGACGCAATGTGTGAACCGTCGACATCGGCATCGGTCATGACGATAATTTTTTCATAACGTAATTTTGATTCGTCCCAATCTTTCGCAGTGCCGGCACCGATAATATCAATCAATTCATTTAATTCCTTGTTCGCGTTAAAGCGTTCATCGGAATTAGACATAACGTTTAAAACCTTACCACGTAATGGCATAATCGCCTGGGTCGCGCGTTCGCGTGCCTGTTTTGCGGTACCGCCCGCAGATTCGCCTTCGACAATAAATAATTCGGTTCCTTCGACCCCGTGTTTAGAACAGTCGGCCAACTTTGCTGGCATACGTGCACGTTTGGTCGGGGTTTTACGCGCAATATCTTTGACCTGTTTGGTTTTGATACGCGCATTCGCCAAATTGATTACAAAGTCCAAAATCGCGTTTGCTGTTTTCGGGTCGGACGCCAAAAACATTTCCCATGGATCGCGCAGGGCGTTTTCGGTGTAGCGCGCGATTTCCGGGTTTGATAATTTTTCTTTGGTCTGGCCCAGGAACTGGGGTGTTTTATAAAACACCGAAACAATCGCCGCAACGGAATCAAATACGTCTTCACCAATAATGTTTGCCGCGGCCTTGTTATTTACCTTTTCACCATACGCTTTTATTCCCTTAGTAATCGCAGATTTAAAACCGCTTTCGTGTGTACCACCGTCAATGGTTGCGATTGTATTACAATACGATGCGAAAAATCCGTCATCAGATGCCGCGCCATTTTCATCGGTCAATATTGTTAACGCCCATTCAACACGGCCAGCATCGTCTGGGAAATCAACCGTGCCACTGAATATACGGGGTAAAATCTTGGGTTCTGAATCAGTTTTTTCCGCCAAGAAATCGGCAACACCGTTCGCATAGAAAAATGTAGTTGTGGCGGGAATACCCATATCTTCGGTAAGCAATGTTGGGTTACAGCGCCAATCAATTTTTACACCGCGCGACAGGAAAGCCTTGGCCCGCGCCATACGATATATTTTAATTGGTTTGAACACCGCGTTCGCACCGAAAATCTGATCATCAATTGTGAAACGGATTTTTGTTCCGTGCGATTTGGTTGCGTCACCACGTGTAATGGGACTTGTTGCGACACCACGGGAAAAAGTCTGGTGCCATTCATACCCATCACGGGAAATAGTCACAATCATTTCGGACGACAGTGCGTTCACAACCGCTGAACCAACACCGTGCAGACCACCACTGGTCTTGTAAACATTATTATTGAACTTACCGCCCGAATGTAGGGTGGTTAAAATAACCTCCAATGCAGATTTGCCCGGGTATTTTGGGTGCTCGTCAACCGGAATGCCACGACCATCATCGGTAATTTCAATCGTTTTCGCATCAATCAAATCGACCGATATTTTTTTCGCAAATCCGGCGACCGCTTCGTCAATCGAATTGTCCAGAATCTCGATAGGTAAATGGTGCCACGCCTTTTCATCTGTACCGCCAATATACATGCCAGGGCGCAGACGGACAGGCTCCAGCCCCTCAAGGACCTGGATATCAGATGCATCGTATGTATGTGTGTTCTTTTCAACCATGGTGATATATTATTAGAACATTATTTGATTTTGTGCAAACGAAAAAATTGCATTTATCCCGAAAATACGGCAATTTTTGTTAGGGCGGGGGACTTGATTTTATGGGGCGCGCGCCCTATATTTATCTCAACAAGTATTTACGGACGTAAAAATGAACAAAAATCCATATGAAGTTTTGGGGGTGGCCCGTGACGCGTCAGATGCAGATATCAAGCGGGCGTATCATAAATTAGTGCTTAAATACCACCCGGATAAAAATCCCGGGGATAAGTCAGCCGAAGAAAAGTTTAAAGAGGTCAATAACGCCTTTGATATCCTAAAAGACCCACAGAAACGTGCGGCGTATGACCGTTTTGGTGATGCAGCATTTGCCGGTGGTAATGGGGCATCTGCGGGGGCCGGCTTTGGCGGAAATCCGTTCGGTGGCGGTGCTTTCCACTTTGATATGGGTGGTGGCGCTGGTATGGACGACATTTTGCGTGAGGCTATGCGTGGTTTCGGCTTTGATATGGGTGGCGGTGCGCGTGGCGCGGCACAAAACCGTGCGGGACGCGATTTGTTGGACGAAGTGGTAATTGACCTGCGCGACGCTTATTTTGGCACAAACCATACTGTCAACTTTTCAAGCAAGGTAAATTGTGAAAAATGTCATGGGTACGGTACAGCAGACGGAAAACCGGCCCCAACATGTACGCGCTGTGGCGGTTCGGGCTTTGTTCATACGCGCCAGGGATTTTTTGCAATGGAAACACCATGCCCGGAATGTAACGGTCTGGGGCATAAAATTGATAAAAAGTGTTCGGCATGTGACGGAACGGGTGCGGTTCATAAATCGCGCAGTATTGATGTAAAGATTCCGGCCGGTATCGAAGATGGCGCAAGATTACGTTTGGCGGGCCAGGGCGAAGCGGGTACCAACGGTGCACCGGCTGGTGACTTTTACCTGGACGTGCGTATTCGTCCAGATAAACGATTCGTACGTAATGGGGCCGACCTGATTATGCGTATGGACGTTCCGTTCACTACACTTGCGCTGGGTGGTGAAATTGAAATAGAAACAATTGATGACAAAAAGTTGTCGGTTAAGGTTCCAAGTGGTACCCAAGTTGGTGAAAAATTGCGTGTACGTGGTCACGGTATGCCAACAGGAAGACGTGCCGATTCGTTTGGTGATTTGTATATCGAAATTGCAATATCTATTCCAACAAAATTGACCGAAAAACAGAAAAAGATTTTAACAGAATTTTCTGAAACCAAGTCCGCAAAGAAAGGTTGGTTTTAACGTTAAATTAATATTATAAGAAAACGCGCTATGCACAGTATTTGATGTACATAGCGCGTTTTTATATGTGTTAGTTCTACATTATTTCTTTTTTACTTTTTTCAACTTTTCAATAAATGTAAATGTGTATTCTGTGGCCGACCAAACAGATGCCAATAACGATACCCATAAACCAATCATACCAAAACCAAACAACGCACGGAACGCCATCAGGTAACGTGGTGACATCGGTGTTTTCAATGTGCTTAATGCGAACAATGTTAAAATCGCAGTAATTGTTATCATCTGTAAAGTGGTTTTAATTTTGCCCATTGAAAAGCGTGCCTTTGGTACCGGCATTTCAATTTTTTGTGTTCCCAAGAATTCACGCAGGCCACTGATGTACAATTCACGTGCAATCATAATGATTATTGGAACGACAACAAACCACAATGGCATCATAACCGTCAACATAATAAATGTATTCACGACAATCAGTTTGTCGCCAATATGATCCATCACACCGCCCAGTTTGGTGCAAACATCATATTTGCGTGCCAAATATCCGTCAAAGAAATCGGACAAAGCCGCCAAGACAAACAATATCAACGATGTCCAAGTCAGTTGAAACCAAAGGGTTGGTATAATCGCAAAAGCCGCAGCAATACGGAATGCAGACAAGAAGTTTACAAAGAATTTCATATATTTTTTCTCCTTTATTTATATATGTAATCTGATTATAACACGTCCGAATGGAAATAGTCATATATTTTTTTCGCAAAACTGTCACCCAATTCTGGAACACGACGCAGGGCATCAATATCGGCATTCATTATGGCGCGTGGTGAACCAAAGTGGGCAAGTAACAGGTGTTTGCGTTTTGGACCAATGCCGTCAATTTCATCTAATACGGACGCAGTCATCTTTTTGGCGCGTGTTGTACGATGATATGTAATGACGAATCGGTGTGCTTCGTCACGAACGGCGCGCAACATTAAAAACAATGGTGAATCTTTTGGCATATCGTGATACTCGGTTCCATCGGGCATAATAAAATGTTCGTCGCCATTACGCACAACACCCTTGGTCACACCAAGTATTGCGATGTTTGGTGCAACGCGATGTGCGATGTTCCATTGTGCCGGGCCACCATCAACAATTATTAAGTCAAGTTTTGGTCCACGTGTAACGGCACGTGAAACAAATTCTTCCATCATTGCGATATCGTTACCACTGCGTTTTTTATCGTTTAATTTAAAGTGACGATATCCAGATTTATCAAAGCCATTGTGTCCAAATGTTATCATCGCGCCAACGGGGTTTGTCCCGAATAAATGCGAGTTATCAAATACCCCCGCTGTTTCTATTTTTATACCCAACCATTTTTCCAAAGCATCAACGTTTTTATCCCAATTTGAAATTGTGCTATGTACACGATTCCGCTGTATACCGCGATTTGATGTATGTGTCAATGCGGCAATTTTATCACGACAAATTGCGGCGTTTTCAAAGTCGGTTTCGTTGGAATATTTTTGCATTTGTTTTTGTAAATCGTGAATGATTGGTTCGCTGTCGCCGGTCAAAATTCGTCGTGCCAACGCAACACGTTCATTGTAATCGGTTTGGGCGACTGTACATGGTGCGCTACATCGTCCGATTTGGTGTAACAGACATGGTCGTGCGCGATTGCGCATGAATGTATCGGTACATGTACGCAAGCCACATACCTTTTGTATGGTTTTAATTGTTTCGTTTAATGCGGAAACAGATGGGTATGGTCCAAAAACATCACGACGTTGGGTAACCCGACCACGAAATTTCATGAGCCGTGGGTATTCCGACTTGGTCAGCGCAATCATCGGGTACATTTTCCCATCGGTCAGCATAATGTTATATTTCGGCTTTTGGGTCTTAATCAGTTCTTGTTCCCGAATAAGCGCGTCCGATTCTGTGGGGACGATTTCCCAATCAACACGCGCGACCAGTGTACGCATAACCTGTTTATGGGGTTCCAATTTTGATATGTCAATGTACTGTTTCAGGCGGTTATAAAGGTTTTTTGCCTTGCCCACGTAAAGCAGTACGCCGTCTTGGTCATACATTTTGTATACGCCAGGGGACCGCGGGGCATTTTCAATTAAATCTGTAAATTGAATATTCATAATCTTTATGATAAAATAATATAAAGAAAAATCAAATGGGGGACAAAATGAAACAAGAATCTGGTCGATCAATGATCGAAATGCTTGGTGTATTGGCCATTATGGGCCTTATCACCGTTGGCGCAATCGGCATGATTGCGACGGCTATGCGTACACAGAAACGCAGTGCGATAAATGACGAAGTGCTGCAGATTGTGACGGGTGTACGCCAGTTGTTGGGCGAATATGATGACTTTTCTAATATCAACGATGCAACAATATTTGGTGCAATTGGTATGTCGAATAAAAACCCATATGGTGGAACATATACATTGTCGGTTGACCCATCGAATTCACGCCAGTTTATTGTTGGTATAACGGGTTTAAGTGAATCTGATTGCGAATTTTTGGCAACAAAAGCATGGTCCGATTCGGTTGGTTATCAAATGTCCGGTGGTAAACAGAGTGGGGCGGTTGGTGATTGTCGTAACGCAATGGGCAACAATACCGTTCATATCACATACGGTGATTAAACGTTACGAGGGCCGCGTATGGCGGATGTCAAAATAGTTTCAAAGGTTGAAGACGGAACGCGCCTTATGCGTTGGTTTGGGCGACATTTCCCATCGTTGCCCAATGCCGAATTTCATAAACTTTGTCGTGGTGGGCAAATCAGGCTGAATTCTTCGCGTGTTCGTGGAACCGAAATTCTGCGTTCTGGTGATGCAATCCGGGTGCCACCAACAATTTCTGGATATACGGCGGAAAAAACCAAGAAGACAGAGTCGGGCGAAAAGTTTTCTTTGTCTGATTTGGAACAATTGCGCAAATGTATAATTCACAGTGATGACGATATTGTCGTTTTTGACAAGCCGGCGGGTTTGGCGGTGCAGGGTGGTACAGGTATTCGTAAATCGATTGATAAAATGGCGGCGGCTATGTTTCCATATGCCAAGATATCATTGGTACATCGTCTGGACAGGGAAACCAGTGGTGTGTTGGTTGTCGCAAAAAATCAACGTGCCGCACAAAGTTTGGCATCAGAGTTTCAATCAAAAACAGCACATAAAGAATATCTGGCTTTATTAAATGGCAATGTGAAAAAGAAGCACGATGTCATAGATAACTATATAAGCAAAGGTCAGGTTTTTGATTCCCCAACACGCATAAACAATGGCACAGGTCAACGTCCCCAACGGGCGATAACGGAATATGAAGTGTTGGCAACGGCAGGTTGTGTATCGTGGGTTTTATTCAAACCACAAACCGGCCGTACGCACCAGTTACGTGTACATAGCGCGATTTGTTTGAATGCACCAATTGTTGGTGATGACGTATATGGTCGCAAAAAAAGAATGGACGCCGCATTAAAAGCAATGCTGACAACAAACAATTTGCATTTGTTGGCATATCGTTTAACATTTCGTCACCCAACAACGGGACGGTTGTTAACGTTCTGTGCGGGGGTACCAGAGTTTATGAAACCTGTGATGAAGTTTTTGGAATTACAGTTACCGAAATGTGATTAGTAAAATGGCACGCAAAAAGAAGAAAAATATTTTTCTGAAAGTGTTTCGTATCATTGGCCTGTTCTTTGGCGTGATGGCGGTGGCGGTATTTGTCGCGTTAAGTCAGGTAAATCTTGAAACACTGCGTGGGAATATTTTAAACGTGTTGCGCAATTCAACCGGAATGCCGGTGGAAATAGATGGCGCGGTATCGTGGAAATTTTCATTACGTCCAAAAATTGAATTACATAATGTTCGCGTAAAAAATGCCGAATGGGCCAAGTCTGAATATGGTTTTGATGCGGATAAAATTGATGTCACTTTGAATTTGGTGTCGTTGTTACGTAATCACCCAACAATACAAAATGTCAGTATAAATGATGCCAAGATAGCATTGGAAAAAAATTCAAATGGTGAATTTTCTTTGGTATCGAATGATGACGAAACCGATGATGACAAAAACCCAGATAAAGAGAAAACAAAATCACAACCAAAGTACCCGGTTAAAAGCATGGGAATTGGTGGTTTGGAAATACATAATTTAAGTGCGAATATTGATGGTGAAAAATATGCGATATCTAATTTCCAAATGCGGTATATGTCGCGCAATAATAAACGCGAGTTTTCGGGTTGGTTGAAATCTGGAATGAAAGTTTTCCCATTTGTTGTGTCGTTTTCAGAATACAATGCAGAACGCAAAATTTATCCAATGAGTATCGCCTTCACAACAGGCGGAACACCGTTAATCGCGAATGTTGCATTAGAAGGTACAAGTTTAGCCCCGATTGATTTTATCATAAAGGGGGACGTTCCAGATTTGGCGGCATTTGGTTCGGCGATTGGACAGAAATGGGCTGAATTACCACCAATGTCAATAAATATGGCGGGTGGTTTTGGTAAAAGTAAATTGACTTTGCGTAAGTCATCAATTGCGGTGCGTGGTGTAAATGTCAATGTGTCTGGGGAATATGATTGGTCGAAAAGCATACCAAAGATTATTGCGAATGTTGATGCAGGCAAGGTTGATTTAGAAGAGATGTTTCCGCGTACGCATACATGGGTACACCCAAAGCGCGATTTAAATGCGTTTAAGGGTACGCCACTTTACGGTGATGTGTTAAATCATGTTAATTTACAGGCGCGCATAAAAATAAAAAGTTTAGTTGTATATCGCGACTTGTCTTTGGACGATATGGACGCAGAACTTACAACAAATGCGGGTCATGGTCGTGTTGATATGAACTTTATTTTCGCAGATGGCAAGTTCCGAGTAGCGTCTAATTTTGATATTGATGCAGATGGTCGTGTGTATGCTAATTCGGCTGTACGCGCCGAAAACATGTACATAGGGACATTGATGTACCAAGTGCGTGAAGACAATGTGATTTCAGATTTGCCTGTGAACATCAGTATATATGCAGTTGCAAATGGACGTGATTTATCAGAGTTTATGAAAACAATTACGGGACCTGTTTTAATCAAATCAACGGGGTCGGGATATGCTCATTCAGATTTGGTTTCTAATATTTATGGCAAGGATACATTGACATCATTGCGTCACAGTATTCAAGATATGTTTTCAGACGAGAATGAACACGATAAAATTAAAATAAAGTGCGCAACGGTAAATGTAAAATTGCGCAATGGGTTGGCAGAAACACAAAATGGTGTTGCCGTTGAAACAAATGCAATCAATGCGCGTTTGGCGGGCAGTGTCGATTTAGGTAAAGAAAAAATGAAACTGGCGTTGACAACGGTGCCGGTGCGCGGACTTAAATTATCGCTTTCGGGGAACGTTGTGAACTCGGTAGAAATTACCGGCAATTTATCCGAACCAGATGTAAAGGTTAGTGGCCTTTCGGTCGCGGGCAAGGTTGCATCTGCAACAGGTATCGGTTTGTTGTTGGCACCGTTCACCGGTGGTCTGTCAGTTGTTGCAGGTGCCGGAATCGGACTGGTGGCGGGTGATTTGTTGGAAAATTGGTTGGCAGATGATGAACCATGTCGGACCGCGGCAAAACATGGTGCACCAGTACGGCGTGATGATCCAAAATGGTTTAATACACCAGTTTCTGATTTAATGAATAGTGTATTTGACAATACGCAACAATTGGACGAAACTACAGAATAGGCGAATACATAAAATCAGGGGGCGTGAATGTTTAATTGGCTGGACCTTGTACAAATACTGGTAATCGTTATCCTGATATGGATATTCTATCGGACGTTCATTAAAAATACTCAATCAGAAAAATTAGTTCGTGGGTTATTCAGTTTGGCGGCATTGTGGATATTGGGGTTCGTAATGTCGTGGGCTCACCTTTGGTTATTGGGGCGCTTTTTCCATTGGACCGCATTGTTTTTGTCGTTAAGTTTGATTGTTGTATTCCAGCCGGAATTGCGAAAGTTTATTGCGATGATGGGTAATGTTGATACGTGGCGTGAAATTATCGCACATGGTGGAATTGGTATGCGTGACACATCAAGTTTGGACGCAATTTGTTCGGCGGTGGAATATATGTCGGCGAAACATACGGGTGCGCTGATTGTATTTCCAATGAAAATGACAGACAGCGTAATTACAAAGCCCGGTGTGCGTATTGATGCGGCAATAACAACCGAACTGATTTTAACAATATTCTTTAATAAAACACCATTACACGATGGGGCAATGATAATTGAAAATAACCGTATTGCCTATGCGGGTGCGATATTGCCATTGTCCCAGAATAACCTTAATTGGAAATATGGTACACGTCATCGTGCGGCATTGGGTTTGTCGGAACAGTCGGGTGCGGTCGTGTTGGTTGTATCCGAAGAATCAGGCGATATTTCCATTGCTGAACGTGGTAAATTCACAAAATATGACGATATTAAAAAATTACGCGCCAAACTGGAAAAAGTTTTGGAAAAATAAACGCCGTATTTTATACATTTAGCCAATATAAATTATAACTAAAAATGGTGCTTGCACCGAATCGGTGTTTTTTGGTAGTATTACCCCGAAAGGAATGTAGGCGTAATAATAAACAGGAGCATACAAAATGGAATTTTCGGTATTTCGTCAGGTTTTAATCCGTGCGCTGGGGCACATGCAATCTATTGTGGAAAAGCGTGCAACTCTGCCGATTTTGATGAATGTAAAGATTGAAGTTGGTGACGATTTGGTATTGTCGGCAACCAACGTTGACTTGGAATTGGTGGAACATGTGGTCGCGGATATCACATTGGGTGGCAAAACAACTGTGCCGGTCCAAATGCTGTATGACATTGTTCGTAAATTGCCAGATGATGCCGAAATAAGTTTCAAGCAATCGGGTGACCAATTGGTTGTGTCAAGTGGCCGTGCGGTATTCCATTTGCCAATTTTGCCGGCTGAAAACTTCCCGGCAATGGCGGGCAGCAATTTGACCACCAAGTTCCAAATGACAACTGGTGATTTGGCGCACCTTATTAATCAAACAAAGTTTGCAATTCCAACCGATGATGTTCGTTATCACTTGGGCGGTATCTTCTTCCACATATCCGAAGAGGGTAAATCAAAAATGCTTACGGCGGTTGCAACCGACGCGCAACGTATGGCGTTGTGTGCAATGGCGGCCCCAGCGGGCAGTGCGGAAATGCCATCGGTCATTTTGCCACGCCGTGTAATTGGTGAATTGTCCAAATTATTGGAAGATGCAACAGTAGACGATGTTTTGGTTGAATTGTCGGATACCAAGGCTCGCTTTACCGTTGGCCCAGCCACATTGACAAGTAAATTGGTTGATGCGCAATATCCAAACTATCGCGTTGTTATTCCAAAGGGTAATGACAAGATTGCAATTTTGGATAGAAAGCAATTTGTGAATGCTGTGGACTTGGTTTCGGTTGCATCAATTGATAAAACAAAATCTGTTCAATTGACATATTCTATGAATAAATTGGTTATCAATGCGTCTAGCCCAGATGCCGGAACCGCGACCCAGGAATTAGATGTTGAATACAATGGTGACAATTCATTCACAATTGTATTTAATGTAAAGTTCTTGTTAGACGTTGCGGGTCAAGTAGAGGGTGACAAGTTCCAAATGGAAATGCAGGACCCATTATCACCAACAATCATCAAATCAACAGACAAGAAAACCGATTCGTTATTCGTGTTGATGCCAATGCGTATGTAATTGCGAATTGGTTATGGTTTGCCCCACGTTTTGTGGGGCTTTTTTATTAAAAAAATGTTGATTTTATGGCCCAAGATTTTATAATTGTCGCGGTATTTTTAATCAAAGAGGTATTACAATGGCATCATACATTGCAAACGATATGCGTGTTGGTTGGGTTATTTCCCACAACGGTAAACGTTATTCTGTCACATCAATTACCAAGGTTAAACCGGGTAAGGGTGGTGCGTTTGTCCAGGCGGACTTGCGCGATATCGATTCTGGAAACAAGGGGGGCGATCGTTGGCGCGCCGAAGACAAGGTTGAAAAATTGATGGTCGAAGATTTCGATTGCCAATATTTGTATTCAGATGGCACAGATGCGTTCTTTATGAACTTGTCCGACTATGAACAATTCACAATGCCAGTAGATTCGTTGGGCGAACAAATGAAATTCTTGGCTCCGGAAATGACGGTCAAGGCGAACTTTGTAGAAGGTAACCCGGTATCTATCTCGTTGCCAAAAACAGTTATCGCAACAGTTGTCGAAACAGAACCGGCGTTAAAGGGTCAAACCGTTTCATCGTCTGGTGGTAAACCGGCAATTTTGGATAACGGTGTGCGTGTCCAGGTTCCATTGTTTATTGAACAAGATGAAAAGATTGTTGTGAATACTGAAACATTGGAATATGTTGAACGCGCAAAATAAGTTGTCCTATTGCATTGAAAAGAACCGTCCGTTTGGGACGGTTCTTTTTGTTTTGTAGTGTGCTTTGTAAGCATACTACAATGAAGATTCTTCGTTGCCAATTTTTTATTGATTGTAGGTTTTATGTCTTGTATACTATTTCTGTCACAGTGAGTTGCTGTGATGGGGTGTCAAGACCCTTTTGATAGCGTTGGAATATGTTCCCGTGGCGTGTGCGATAGTGGACGTGTTACGACGATAAGTCCCCTGACTAATATGGTCAGGAGGGCTTGCGAATATATTGAATAAGCAGCACAATTCTATCAAATTGTCTTGAACCTCCTGACCACCAAGTATTTGGTGGTTTTTTATTCGGTTTATGATAAAAAAGGAGTTTTGTAATGGGTGGATTTATCAAGCAAATTTCAAGGTTTTTACATGTAAATTGTAAAAAGTTTTATGTTGATGATAAAGGCAATCTGTTTGTTTTATTTAAATCAAATGGAGAACGTGTGTATAACCCAAAAATAAAGGGACTGAAGGTAGAATTTCATGGTCATAATTCTATTGTCGAAATACATGAACCGTGCCAATTTAAGAATTGTGAACTTAAAATGAAATCTAATTGTACGATAAAAATTGAAGAAACAAAATATCTTATAAATAATCTGAAAACAGAAAATATTATGCAGGATAATACCACTGTTGAAATAGGAAAAAACTTTCTTTGTTGTGGTTTAACTATGATTCTTGCTGATGAACCAAATCTTACAGTTAAGATAGGGAAAGATTGTATGTTTGCAAGAAATTGTGTTATTTTCCCAAGTGATTCTCATTCGATATTTAATGAAAATGGGACTTTGATAAATTTAGGTGAAAGTGTTGTAATTGGTAATCATGTATGGCTCGGATTAAATGTTAGTGTTCTGAAGGGCTCAATAATACCAGACAATTGTGTTGTTGGTTATAATAGTGTGTACACAAAAGCATCTATTAAATATTATAAGGTCGCAGATACAAATCTTGGTGCGGTTTTTGCAGGTGCACCAGCTAAAGTTGTCAAGACAAATATAAACTGGAGCAAAGCGAATCCATGCTATCGTGTAGAATGGTAGAAGATATTGTTATGATTTTTTTTATATTTTTAATGTGATTAAAAATTGTTTTTGTTGCGGTGTTATTCGGTATGATTCAATCGCTTTCTGAATCGTTTTGTTATGTGTCCAAGTATCCAATTTTTTATTTTCAATAATACCAATAACATCGTTCCAATTTTTCGCGAGTGCAGTTGCAAAATACCACGCACGCATCATATTGATATAGTATTCGTTGCTTTTGACTTTTATAACCATATCTGCATACGAAGAATTAAACTTTTCACCCAGATAAAATCGCATAAGCAGTCCGATTGCAAATCGAACAGTATATGTGTGATTTGATTTTATCCATTTGCGAATATATGTCAAAAGTATATCAAGATTTTTTGTAAAAATTTTTGGTATTAATTGGTCGCATGTGGCCCAATTGTCCACATACGGCAAAAATACATCAATAAGGTTTATACATTTTTCTATGTCGCGAATGTCGGATAATATAAATGCGTGAATCTGATTTTCTTCGAAATATTTGTGGGGCAGTTCGGATAAAAACTTGTCGGAATCAGAAATTGTTTTTGCGTATTTACGCAAATCGGGTGTACGAACACCAATCACTTTTTTCGATTCGGTTGTTGGTATCAATGACGCGTTAAACTGTGCGAATTTTTCATCGCGCATATTAAACAAATCGTTCTGGATCTTTGTCGGCATATTATATCTTGTTTTTGCTGCCCATTATATGTGTTATTTCATCGATACACACATCGGTCATATTTTTCATGGCCGACGACAAATAATCACGTGGGTTAAATGCGTTTGGATTTTGTTTTAATGATTCACGTACGCCCGCGGTAAATGCCAACCGTAAATCGCTGTCGATATTTATTTTACAGATGTTTGTTTTAGCGGCGCGTTTTAGTTGGGCAATATCGATTCCGCGTGCGCCACGTATTTTCCCGCCACATTGATTTATTATATCAACATATTTTGTTGGAATTGTTGATGCACCGTGCAAGACCAATGGAAAGTCGGGTAATTGTTTTGCGATTTGTTTTAAGATGTCGAACCGCAAAGATTCGTCATCGCTTTTGCGTTTGTATGCGCCGTGACTGGTGCCAATGGCAATGGCCAGAGAATCAACCCCGGTTTTACGTATAAATTCAACCGCATCATCGGGGCGGGTATATGATGAATTTTCTGATTGGGTATTTTCGTCTTCGATACCCGATAAAATACCTAATTCTGCTTCAACCGAAACGTTGTGTTTGTGGGCGTATTTTGCAACCGCGCGCGACAGTTTTACATTTTCATCAAATGGTAAACTTGATGCGTCAATCATAACCGATGAAAAACCGTTATCAATTGCGTGGATACATGCGTCCAGTGAATGTCCGTGGTCCAGGTGCAGCGCAATCTGTTCGCGTGGTGATATACATGCGCCGGTAATTAGTCCCAGCAACATATCGGTTTCCATATATTTCAGCGCGCTTTCAGATACAGCCAAGATGACCGGACTGTGCGTTTTACGTGCCGCCGCCAAAATCGCGTTCAGGGTTTCCATGTTATAGAAATTAAATGCCGGTATCGCATATCGCCCCCGCAACGCATCGGCAAACATTTCGTGCGTATTTACCAAACCAAAATCTGAGTATTTCATAGTGATTTCTCCATTTATCCGAATTATAGCATATTTTTGGCGGAAAGTAGGGGATTTTTTGCGAATTGCTTGACAATAGGGGTGTTTGTGCAACAATTAAATCGTCGAATCGGGGGCGTCTTGAGAGAGCCGTTTTTAACAAGGGAAAAAGTTATGAAAAAAGCTTTGGTTTCAATTGTCGCATTGGCAGCATTGGCGGGTTGTGCATCATACGATTATTATCGTGGCGGTGTGCGTTATGTTCAAGACGGGGAAGATTGCATCTTCTATTATGGTGAATATGGTTCACATTATTCGAACGACATTCGTACATTGGATACAGATAAGCGTGTTGTTTATCGTAACACCAGTTGTGCTGATTTGTTTGCTCGTGACAATGGTGGGGTTGCACCACGTACAAATCGCGCGGTTTTGACACGTGCGGCACAGCCAGCACCATCATGTGGTTGTGAAAAGTGCGCAAAAGCAAACAAGCACTATGTTATCGTTCCTGCAATGTAAATCATTGTAGAGATAAAATAAAAGGCACCCAAGCGGGTGCCTTTTATATTTGAAAAACACCTTTTTTTATGATAAAATTGTATTACAAGAAAATATAAGAAAGGGGATTTCTATGAAGAAAGTTATGAATAAAGTTAATATGGCGATTATCGGCATGATGGTTGCAAGCCCGGCATTTGCTGTGGTTAATGAAAGTGCGCTGTGTGTATTTATGAAGGATCTGCGCGGTGTGTTTAACATGCTGCGGACGTTCTGCTTTATCGGTGCGGCATTCATTATCGCTGGTTGGGCATGGGGCTATATTTCCAAGGGTGCCGGAAAAGACGGTGCAATGGAAGATCTGAAGACAAAGGGTACAGGTCTGTTGATTGGATTTATCCTGTTGTTCAGTGTTGGTTTGATATTACAATTCTTGGTCAGTGCATCCGGTGGTAAGGCGTTGGGTTGTGTGATGGATTGGTAATATAATCGAAACGATAAAAATTAAACGCGGTCATGATGTGACCGCGTTTTTTTATTTGTCCTCTACGTTAGCAAGTGAGAATAGAACAGATGATATCAATGACTGATAGGGGACATGTTGTTGTTCTGCCAGTTGTTTAATCTTGTCCAGAACGGGTTTTGGAATACGCATATTGATTACACAGTCAGACTTGTTAAACGTCTTGTATGCGGCATATTCACGCAATAACGCTTCGATGTTCATTATAAACAATTGTTGCATAACGTTTGGCATTTGACACCCCTATACATTAAACAATACGTTCGTAATTACAGTTGACTATATCAGTGTATTTACAATTGTCAATACAAATATAAATACATGTGTATCGGCGGGTGTAAAGACGGTTGTAATGGCGGTTGTAAATCGTGATTTTGTAAATAATATTTTGCTTTTTGCGTATGGTATGTATACAATGGCTTGTGTCATTTAATTAGGAAGGAAAAATATGCTTAAAAAAATATTTGCGGTGTTCGCGATTTGTTTCGCGTTTGTTTTGCCAGTGCGTGCGGAATTGAAAGTTGATATTGTTGCGGGGGCACTGGACCCGACATCGATTGCGGTACAAAAGTTCGAAACGGGTTCGGGTGTTTCATCTTCGGACGCCAAAACAATACGTGAAGTGGTCGAGGCCGACCTTAAACGTACGGGGTTGTTTCGTATTGTTTCGCATGATGCGTTTCCAGAATATGTAAAAATGGGCGAAATGCCGAATTTCAAGTCGTGGATGGCAATTAAAACGCAAGTTTTGGTCCAAGCACGTATGAATGTGGAATCGGGTGGTAATTATAAATTAGAGTTCTTTGTTTGGGATATAAATGGTACCGAACAAATAGAGGCGCAGAGTTTGGTTGCATCTAAAAAATCTGTGCGGCGTATGGCGCACATCATGGCGGACGCGATTTATGAACGTCTGACCGGTGAAATTGGTTATTTTGATACACAAATTGTGTTTATCGCGGAAACGGGGCCGGTACATAATCGTGAAAAGCGTATGGCCATTATGGACCAAGACGGCCACGGGTTGCGTTATTTGTCTGAAGCAAAATCGTTTGTTATGTCGCCACATTTTTCACCAAATATGCGGACGGTTGTATTTTTATCATATCGCGATGACGACCCAATGGTTTGGAGCCTGGATTTAGATACGGGTGAACAACGGCGCCTTGGGCAATTTGGTGGAATGAATTTTGCACCACGTTTTTCACCAGACGGTACAAAAATCGCGCTGTCATTGGTCAAAGACGGTATTACCCACATATATGAATACGACATCGCAAGCAAATCATTGCGCCAGTTGACGTTTGGTAATTCGATAAATACCAGTCCGTCTTATTCTCCAGACGGTAAAAAGTTGGCATTTAATTCGGATCGGTCGGGTCGTCAACAGATTCATATACTTGATTTAGATTCTTTGGCGGAACAGCGTATAACATACGGGGCGGGGCGCTATGCAACGCCGGCGTGGTCGCCCGATGGTAAGTTTATTGCGTTCACCAAAATTGCGGACGATACGTTCTATGTGGGCATTATGGATCCGCGTGGTCGTAACGAAAAGATTTTGGCGGGTGGCTGGTTTATGGAGGCACCGTCATGGGCCCCGGGTTCGCGCCGCATTGTATATTATGAAACAGAACGCGCGATTGACGATATTGAACGCATAAGCCATATTCGCAGTGTTGATATTACCGGACAAAACATTTACGACATTGATTTGCCAGAAAATGTGAACGGTCTGGAACCAACATGGTCCCCACGTTTAATGTAGGAATAAACAAAAGGCAGAGAGATGACGTTTCCAAAAACGGTCAAAGGCTTTTATTGGTTGATTGTGAAAAAGTTCCCATTGTTCTTTGGGACAATGTTTATTGGTGGAATTTTGATGCGTGTCGCCCGTCTTGTAGTCTTTCCATTAACCAATAAATTTATATTTTCTATTTTTGATGGGAATAATATTCATAATATAAGGTATGTCGTATATATTATTCTTGGGGTGATATGTTTATATTTAGCCGAAGATTTTTTAACAATTGTTCGTTCTGTTGTAAGCGGGTATTACACAGAACGGATTATGGCGTATAAAAATATGCTGTTAACTCAGCGTATTTTCCAAAATGATGGTCAATATTTTATTGATAACCCATCTGGGCAATTATTGTCCTGGACGCGTGATGTTTCGCAATATCAATTTCAAATGACGTATCAGTTTTGGTCCAACATAATTGGTGTTGGATTGGGTTTTCTTGCGATTGTTGGAATAATGTTGAAAATAAATGTTTGGATTTTATTGCTGGCTTTGTCCCAGGGAATAATTCGTGTTGTTTGGCAATATTTTAAATTGAAACCGTATAATAAAACGCGCCGTGAACATACATTAGCGGTTGCTAAATGGAGTGGTGTTCGGACAGACGCTTTAGATAATGCATTAAATGTAAAACAAAATGGCAGTTCAGAATACGAAGCGCAATATATATATGATGCACGCAAGCCATTAATGGGTTTATACCAAAAACAAGAATATCAAGACAGGGTTCGTTGGGTCCCGTCATCAATGACAGCGACAATTGCCGAGATGTCAATGATTGTTTTGTGTGTCATTTTGGTCGCAAAGGGCCAGATGAATATTTCTGATATGGCATTTGTGTTGGCTGGTTTCAACGCAATATCTGGGGCGTTTATAGATATGAACAGGACCATTCAAGAATATTCCGAGGCGTCTGCCATTGCGACAGTGGCATGGGAAAAATTAAATGCACCAATAAAGGTCGCAGATAAACCAAATGCCAAGAATATGAAATTAAAATCTGCGCCGGAAATAGACTTTGACAATGTTTCGTTTGGTTATGGCGACAGGGGTGTGTTGAAAAATTTTGATTTGCATATCAAGCCGGGTGAAAAAATCGGTATTGTTGGACTTTCGGGGGCTGGAAAATCAACCCTGTGTAATTTAATGTTGCGTATGTATGATGTGAATGATGGCGCGGTTTCGGTGAACGGTACCGATATTCGTGATGTAAAACAAGATTCTTTGCGTCAGCATATCGCGTATGTCCCGCAAGAATCGGTGTTGTTCAATCGGACGATTTTGGAAAATATTCGTTATGCGCGACCAAATGCATCACGCCGTGATGTAATTACTGCGGCCAAGCGCGCGCACATTCACGACTTTGTTATGGGGTTACCAAATGGATATGATACGTTGGTTGGAAATCGCGGAATAAAATTATCTGGTGGTCAACGTCAACGAATTGCAATTGCGCGTGCGTTGCTTAAAAATGCGCCGATTTTGATTTTAGATGAAGCGACATCGGCCCTTGATTCCCAAAACGAGTTGTTTATCCAAAAATCGTTAAAACTGGTGATGAATAACAAGACGACTGTTGCAATTGCACACCGTTTATCAACTTTACGTAATATGGACCGTATAGTTGTAATGTCGCGTGGTCGTATTGTTGAGGCGGGTTCGCACAACGAACTGCTACGGCGGGGTGGGGCGTACAAGAAATTATGGAATATGCAAACGAATGGGTTTATCGGGTGAAGATAAAAAGTTTGTTCTTTTTTATAATGCTTGCTGTGCCGAGTTTGGCATTTGCAGTACCGGCAACGGTTGGATATGTTTTTGACGGTGATACCTTTGCGGCGGTTGTACATTTGGACAAAAATACTGATGTTGACGTGCGTGTGCGTTTAATAAATGTTGATACGCCTGAAATGAACGGTAAATGTGAATCGGAAAAACAGCGCGCAAATGCGGCGCGTAATCGGTTAATGGCACTTGTGCCAAATGGTTCGATTGTAGAATTGAAAAATATTAAAGATGATAAGTATGCTGGGCGAATTGACGCTAATGTAATTTTACCCGATGGTCGTGATGTGGGGCGCGTTTTAATTAATGAAAAATTTGGTCGGGCATACAGTGGCGGGCGGCGTGAAAGTTGGTGCGACTGATTTCGGTTTTTATTGAAAATAATCTTTGTGTGTGATAGAATAATGACATTAAAAAAGAGGGCGATATGAAACACATTTTTGGGATATTTTTAGCATTGTTCGTTGTGAGTGGTGCATATGCAACATCTGCAACAGTTCTGGAAGTTGTTGATGGGGACACAATTGTTGTAGTAATACCAAGTGATACGGAAAATGATGTTGTACAGAAAGTGCAGTTTGCTAATGCAAATGCACCAGAGTTTCCTGCGACATGTAGCGCAGTAAAACAAATTGCTCAACAAGCGCAAGATCGCGCAAAGGCTCTTATGCCACAGGGAACAACCGTTGAATTGAAAAATATCAAGGAGAATGATAAGTATAAGTATGTTGAAGCAAATGTAGTCTTGCCTGATGGTCGTGATGTTGGTGAAATTTTAATCAAAGAAAAACTTGCCAAATCATATGATGGCAAAAATCATGAGCCTTGGTGCAAGAAAAAAGTTGGAGTGCCTGGATCTTCGGTTCAGAAAAAACCTAAATCCAAGTAAATAATTGAATTTTGATATAGATAGGTGTGTGTACGTGTATTTTAAGGGCACTTTTTATTGAAAAAGATGCTGTGGTGTGATAAAATAATGACATTAGCGAGGGTGGCATGAAACATATTTTTGGAATATTTTTAGCATTGTTTGTTGTGAGTGGTGCATATGCAACATCTGCAACAGTTAAAGAGGTTGTTGATGGGGATACTTTCTTTGCAACAATGTCGGGTAAAGAAGTGCGTATTAGTTTGGTAAACGTTGATACTCCGGAATTGCATGGGCGATGCCAAAAGGAAGTTGATCTTGGATATAAAGCAAAAGAAAGATTAGCAGAATTAATCCCAGAAGGGACAACTGTAGAAGTAAAGGAAAATACTAAAAATGAGTTTCATGGCAGAACGAAGATGAAAGCCAATGTAAAATTGTCCGATGGTCGTGATATCGGTGAAATTTTAATTAAGGAAAAAATTGGTCGTGCGTACGACTATAAAGTCGTTCCTGATTGGTGTAAATAACCTTGATGTAATGGGTGAGGTGACTATGAAATATCTTTTTGGAATTTTTTTATCTTTGATTTTAGTAAATGGCGTGTACGCAAAATCAGTAACTGTGGGTACGATCGTTGATGGGGATACTTTCTTTGCAGAAGTATCAAGTGATGAAAATCCAATAGGTGTTTATTTGGTGAACGTTGATGCCCCAGAGTTAAATGGCAAATGTCAATCAGAAAAAGATCTTGCGATTACAGCAAAACAACGATTAGAGGAGTTGTTGCCAGCGGGGTCCGTTGTAGAAGTGAAAAATGCCAAAGAGACGGGTAAACGTCATAAAAGAATTAGAGGTAATGTTATTTTGTCAGATGGGCGTGATGTCGGTGAGATTTTAATTAAAGAAAATTTGGGGCATTCGTTTGATGGTGTACATCGCTACAGTTGGTGTAAATAAAAATCTGGCAATGCCAGATTTTTTTATTTCATTTTTTTATGCACTGTGACGATTTATCGCTTCGGTTATTTCTTCCAATGACGCATTACACGGTAACATCGGTTCGAAGTAAATATTCGCGGTGCCGGCGGTCATTTTCCCGCGTTTTGGCCAATAAAGGCCAGAATCTGTTCCAACCGGTAAAATCGGTAATCTTAATTCGTGGGCCAAGAATAATAAACCGCGGCGCAATGGTACGTGCGAGCCAGGTTTTACACGTGTACCTTCGGGGAAAATGACAAGTGTGCGACCGTTCATAATTTTCTTTGCGACATCGCGTTCCAACTTTTTCATGTTTGTGCGACCGCGTGAACGGTTCACCGGTTGCAGTCCCATACGCCAAAAGGCCCAACCATAAATTGGAAACCACATAATTTCACGCTTGCAGATAAAAAACGCATTTGGAACAACGTGGGCCAAAACGATTATTTCCAACAACGACATGTGTTTTGATGCGATAATTGCCTTGCCATCAAAACGAGTGTTCCCATTTGGCAACATTGGAATACCGTTTTCTTCGGTTGGTGGAAAGTGTACCGTATATTTCACACCACAAACGATACGTGCAAGTAATCCCAATCCACGCGCGCAACTTATTACCAAAAAATTATTCAGTCGGCCATTTATCAGCCCCACCAAGATTATTGGTGACCATAAAACAAAATGAACACCAGACAACAATTTAAAAATAATTGTTCTGAACATTTTTATCCTTCTTTGATTCCAAACAATGTGACGATATATTTAATGTATTCGGTGGTCCAGCGTTCCAATCGTTTCGTTGCCGGCATTCCGTACAAGGTCGCAGGACAAGTAACGATTTCGGTTTCTGGTAATTCGTGCCGTATAAGGTATTCGGCGCGGTTCATATGATCTTCGGTAGTAACAATAACAATTCGGTCAAGTCCAGTTTTTTCAACGATATTTTTTATAGCAATTGCGTTTTGATATGTTGATTTAGATTCTGATTCCAATGTGACGGGGTGTACCGCATCAAAAGCCGCAGTATTTGTTGCACCAACACCAATAATATAAACATCTGTATCGGGATATTGTTTAACCTGGCGCATGGCAAATGGAATACGGCGTGAATCGCCAGTTAAAACGAATATTGAATCATCGGGCATTATGTCGGCACAGCCACGCGGGGTGGACGATTTAAATACCATGCCGCCCATGACAAAAATTCCCAGCAATAAAAATGAAGGTGTTAAAAATTTCATTTAATCTTTCTGTAAAATCTTTAGTGTTGTACGGCGAGTCATCCATATCGCAAATATCGTAATTAGAATTGGCAGAATAACCAAGCATGCCCAACCAACCCCAGTAATATTTAACATAGCCATTAAACCAACACGTGCCGAATGTGCCGATGACAAAACAAGCAGTAATACTGGTACCGCGGCAACAAATCCAATCAGTCCAGCGCACGCGGAAATTTTTGCGACGATAATTTGCATCTGGCGCGCAATGAACGAGTCGGTTGCGCCGATTTGATTTAATATTTCCAGTTCTCGTTTGTGCAACATTGCAGTATTGCGTGCGATGTACGAAACACAGACCGCGATTGTTCCCAAAGTTAATGCTAAAATAAGACCAGCAATCATTATCATTTTCCAACCCGCAGACATAGATGCGTGTAGTGCGCTGGCATGTGTTAAAAAGCGTGCGTGTGGCGAAATTGTTTTTGACATATCGCGCAAATCTGATTCAGATTTGAATTTAACCTCCCACACTTTTGGTAAATAGTTTTGTAATACGTTGCCACCCGATACCCACGGCCGCATAAGGTCGGACATTTCAGATTCTGATATTTCGTGCAATGTTTCAATTTTGGTTTTATTGTCATTCAAAATCTTGCGTACAGCCGGTTCACTTTTTTGATTTGTGACCTGGACAGTTGCAGATGTTTTCCATTGTGCGTTCCAATCAACAACACCGGTACTGATTGAAATTGCGATGCCCAACGTCATCACAGATAAAAATGTCAGCAACGACATTATCGCGGTCATAAATACCGACTGGTCACGAACCAATGAAAATACAGTTGCTTTCTTCATATTTTATGCGTTTCCAATATCGTCAAACTGTTTTGATAATTCCGAAAAATAGTTTTTAGGGGTCGGCCCCTTCCATACTTTTTTAGGTTCAGCCGTAGTTGATGATTTGCCGACAAAGCCGACGCGGTGATTTTCAACGTGAATTACCGGAAACTTATATGTTTCCATCAACTTTTTATTATGGGTCGCCAAAATAATAGTGGTACCGAACAATTTATTCATTTGGATAAACAGTTCCATTAAACGCGATGCGTTTTCATCGTCCAAATTGCCCGTTGGTTCGTCCGCCAGTAATATAGACGGTTGGACAATAATGGCGCGCGCCACCGATACGCGTTGTTGTTGTCCACCCGACAATTCCATTGGCTTTACATCGGCATATTTCCCAAGTCCGACCCAGTCCAAAACCTTGGTCACCAATTGTTTTACTTTTTTGTCGGCAATTCCACGCACACGCAGGGGCAGGGCGACATTATCAAAAACCGTCATGTGTGATAATAATGAATATTCCTGGAATACAATTGCCATTTTATGACGCAATTTCGCGATATCGTCACGTGTCATTTCTGCGGTATTTTGTCCGAATAATTTAATTTGCCCACGTGATGGTTTGTGCAGTTGATATATCAACCGTAACAATGTTGTTTTACCGGCGCCCGATGCGCCCGATAAAAAATAAAATGCGCCACTGCTTATATTAAAAGAAACATCGCTAAGTACTTCGTTAGCGTTGTCATATGTCGCGGCAACATTTGCAAAAGAAATTGCTGTCTTTTCTTCCATGATTTCGATGTTAGTAAAAAAATTTTTTACGGGCAAGAAAATAAACAATAAAAAATCGCCCAAACGGGCGAAATTTTTTATTTAACTTTGGTTGTAACGTTTCTGTTCTTGGCCCAAACCTCTTCACCAGTACCCGGATATTGTGGGTTTTCTTTGCCATAAGAAATTGTTTTGATGCGTTCTGGTTCGATGCCGTCTTTGATAAGTGCGTGTGCAGCATTTCCCGCGCGCAGTGCGCCCAACGCCAAATTATATTCTGTTGAACCACGTTCGTCACAGTGACCTTCAAGAACAACCTTAGAATTTGGGTTCTTTTTCATATACAATGCTTGCGCTTTCAATTCTTTTTGTGAGCAACTGTTTAATTCAGCCGAATCGAACGCAAAGAAAACCTTATTGTCTTCAATTTTGTCTGGTGCGCTGACACACGCGGCCAAGGCCAATAACATCGGAATAAACATAACTTTTTTCATTTTCTATCCTTTCGTGACGAGATAAATTTACAAGTTTTTACAAAAGTTGTCAATATGTGATTTTTTCGTTTGGGAACGATATCGAAATGTGATATACTGTTATAAAAATTAAAAGGGAGAAAATACCATGAAAAAATTAGTCTCAGTAGTTGCACTTTTGACAGTCGTTTCGCCAGCTTTTGCTGCGGCACCACAGCCCAAAGCATTGAAAAAAACTAGCAGTGGGTACGATGTCACATACAGTTATCAAGATAAATCAAAATCTGGTTGGTATGGCGCATTGCGTGCTGATTTGAATTTCCTAAGTTGGACAAATAAATATTCAACTGATGCTGTCCCATTGGATCCTAATGAAGATCACAATGATTATTCGTTTGAACCATTGTTCGGTGTAGATTTTGCCTTTGGTAAACGTTTTGATTATTTCTGGCGTGCCGAAGTCGAAGCAGGGTATATTGCTGATTTTAATGATGATGGTCAAGGTGTCGAATATAAGTTCTCTTTGCCTTATTTGATGGCAAACGGTTATTATGATTTTACAAACGGCTTTTATGTTGGTGCAGGTCTTGGTATTTCATTCCCAACTACTACGCTTAGCGCTCCTGGTTTTTCAGACGAGGACGATCGTAGCAAGACCGGTGTTTCACCAATGTTTGGTTTGATGGGCGGTTATTCATACCGTTTGGACGACAGTTTCTTGATTGATTTACGTTACCGTTTTGCGGGTACTTGGGGAACGACTCATGAACGCGAACTCGCTAACACTTTCTATTTCAAGAATAAGATGGGCTTTGTTATGGATAATTCGATATCTGTTGGTGTCAGATATGAATTTTAACGTAAAAGGCTATTGACCCCGATTCGCAAATATGATAATATTGTAGATATGGAAAGAGAGACCATGAAAAAACATAATTTCAAAATTTCAACAATATCCGTTTTGTGCGTTTTGTGCGCGGGTTTAACAACTAATGCTATGGCGGCCGCTTCGGTGCGCAGTTTGGGTGGTACGGGGACGTATGATGGTACGTCTGCGGCTTCGACTTCTACGCGTGCGGTTACACCAACACGTGCGGGTTCGTTACGTGTTTCGCCGGCTGGAACACGTTTGGTTTCGACAAACAATTCTGGCAAAGCTTCGTCCGGCACAGCAGCAACGACGACACAGCGTTTGTCAATTGGTAAATATTTGGGTAGCACTGTTACAGGTGTGCCTTCTGGTTCTTCGTCCAGCGGTTCTGGGGCAAGTGCTTCTGCTGCCGAAGTTGCAGAATTACAAGAAAGAATTGATACGTTGGAAGAATCTGTGGGTGCACCAAATGCCCAGGCCAGCAACGAAACATTGTCTGGTCGTATTGCCGCAATCGAAGATCAAATCGATTTGATTGAGGTTGGTGGTGTCCAGGGAAGCCAAGACGGTGTTGTAGAAGTTAGTGGCACCGGTGAAGTTTCTATCAATGTTGATAAATTGGTCGAAAAGTTAGAAGATCAGGGTGCAATTTCATCTTCTCGTGAAACAGAAATTCGTTATACATCGGGCAACGATTTGCAATGGCGTTATACATCTGGCTCGGCCCAGGATCAAGAATGGAAAACATTGTTGAATGCGTCGGCTTTGACAGGTGATTATGCAACAAGTGAAGAATTGGCGACAGCAGTTAATGCTTTGGCAACAAAAGAACAATTGAATGATTATGTCAAGGCAGCAGATTTACCAGCAATACCGACCAAGACCAGTGACTTGACTAATGACTCTGGTTTCTTGACATCGCACCAATCGTTGGCTGACTATGCAACAACGGCTGCAATGAACGAAGCAATCCAACAAGCGCAATTAAATGGCCAGGTTGATTTGACCGATTATGCCAAGACAGCAGACTTGCCAACCAAGACAAGCGATCTTACAAATGATTCTGGATTCTTGACACAACATCAATCGTTGGCTGACTATGCAACAACGGCTGCAATGAACGAAGCAATCCAACAAGCGCAATTAAATGGCCAGGTTGATTTGACCGATTATGCCAAGACAGCAGACTTGCCGACAAAGACAAGCGATCTTACAAATGATTCTGGATTCTTGACATCGCATCAATCGTTGGAAGGTTATGCTAAGACAGTAGACTTACCAACCAAGACCAGTGACTTGACCAATGATTCTGGATTCTTGACATCACATCAATCGTTGGCTGATTATGCTAAGACAGCAGACTTGCCGACAAAGACAAGCGATCTTACAAATGATTCTGGATTCTTGACATC
>JAFXUI010000002.1 GCA_017535105.1 Alphaproteobacteria bacterium
CATATGGCATACCGGAATACCCGCTACAAAAAGCAAAAATATTTATACCGGATAACGATTGAATAAATTATTAATAGTTCGGCCAAGAGTCAGTAAATCAAGTATATCACGAGTTCGAGAAATGCTAAGACACTCCAACCACGATTCCAAATCGTTCGATTTCAGCAATGAGTCGAACGTTTTTTGTAGAGAAAACCAGCATTTTTTACCATCTATCACTGAGTTCGAAAGTAAAATACCAAATATACATCTCCTATCCTGCACGACGAATAAATATATAAAAAATAAGTAAAAAAAGCAGTTTTTGCTTAGTTTTTTGGCCAAAATGCTGAAAAAAGTCGCTTACTTTTGTGTTCGAACACGACAAAATATGTATAAACAAAGGGGTTTATATGACAAATGTATCTGAAATTATTGGTAAAAAAGCCGTAATATTCGCCAGAGTCAGTTCAAGAGAGCAAGAATTAGGCCAATCGATTGATGCACAGTTGCAAAATTTAAGGATGTATTGTAAAAGACAGGCATTCTCCGTAATTAAAGAATATTCAATCACCGAAAGTTCAACCCGAGGGGACAGAAAGAAATTTACTGAAATGCTAAGTTTTGTAAAGCAGCAAAAAATGAAAGTAATAATTGTTGCTGATTGTATCGACAGAATTCAAAGAAGTTTTAGGGAATCAATCGAATTGAGTGATTTAGTCCATGCAAATAAGATTGAAATACATTTTGTTCGTGAAAATCTGATTATATCGTCAGAATCAAACACATCTGACAATATGAGATGGGATTTTGGTGTTCTTGCTGCAAAAAGTTATGTCAGCAATCTTAGTGATAATGTAAAAAGAAGCATGAAATATAATTGGGAACATGGGAGGTGGCAAGGTATAGCACCATTGGGTTATAAGAATATTCGTTCAGCTGACGGCAGGGCTGATATAGTTTTGGATGAAGAGAGGGCGCCTTTGATTCGACAAATGTTTGAAGCATATGCAACAGGATTACAGACAACGAACAGTTTAGTTGATTGGTGTAAAGAACATAATTTGACTTCTCGTGGGGACAGAAGAAGGCCAGGTAAATTTTTATCAAGAGTTGGAATATACCAGATATTAAAAACACCTTTCTATTATGGTATGATGAAAGTTAAAGATAAGATGTATAAACACAATCATCCGGTAATAATAGATAAAGATTTATTTGATACTGTGCAGATTTTATTATCCAATCAATACCCAAATAAAAACGAAAAAGATATACCTGTTGTTCCAGTAAAGATAACAAAAAGACGGTATAAAGATGTATTGTTTCCATTTACCGGAATCTTTAAATGTGGATGTTGTGGACATTTAATGACACCTGAAATGCACAAAAAACCAAGTGGAAAAGAATACATACATTATAAGTGTGGGCATATGGTTAAAACCTGCACTCAAAAAACATTAAATCAAGACGAAATAATAAAACAATTTTATGAAGATGTTGCAGATAAATTATATTTAACCCCCGACGAAATAGAAAAAATCAAATCGAACATAAAACCGTATTTAAAAAGTAAAAATATAGAAATTGCAACCAAGACAGATGTTCAACATAATATTTCAGTTGCAAAAGAAAGAAAGTCAAGATTGGTAAAAATGTTGTTAGACGGTTTAGTAGATAAATCAACATATACAACCACACTTGCTGAAATTGAAACAACGATATTGGAAAACGAGCATTTACTAGAAAAATATCAAGAAAATAATGTAGATATTGCTGAATCTATAACAAATATCTTAAAATTTGTTGGAAATCTAAGGAAAATTATAGAAAGTTCGAAAGTGCAGGATAGGAGATGTATATTTGGTATTTTACTTTCGAACTCAGTGATAGATGGTAAAAAATGCTGGTTTTCTCTACAAAAAACGTTCGACTCATTGCTGAAATCGAACGATTTGGAATCGTGGTTGGGGCGCACGGATTCGAACCATGATAAAGAGAACCAAAATCTCTTGTCCTACCATTAGACGACACCCCAAGGACAAGGCAGATTATAATATTCTTTGTTTATTTTGCAACAGTTTTCTTTTATATAAAAAACCGCCCGTTTGGGCGGTTTTGTTTATCTGGTTGCTTGGTTTTCTTTTCTTCTTTGCTGGAAAATAAGATTTACTATTTCGGTCGCGCGATAACGTGCCATTCGGTCCGAGTGTTTATAGTTCAATGGCGCGGTATCAACCAAAAACTTACCCTGGATATCAGAAAGGTTCAATATTTCGGTACCTGGAATCATTAATACAATTTCTTCCTTGTCGTCCAAGTGCGATGTATGTTTGCGCAGGTTTATTCCGTGTGATGCATAAATTGTCTGGACAAAATCGATGTTTGATATGCCCATAATTTCGTCATACATGCCCGGTTTGACATAGATATATTTACAACCCATTTGATCCTTGGATGCGGTACTGTGTACAACGGCAGAGTTGATAATAAGGTAACGCAAAATGCGCGCATCTGTTTTCATCTTTTCCAATTCTGCGGTCGTTTCAAGATTCTTTTGCATGGTTAAACCTCTTATTTTTCCTTTAAAGTCTAACATGAAAAATCCATTTGTACAATTTTTTTCACTTTTTATTGAATTTAGTACTTGAAATAATTTTATTAAAACATATAATAATTGCCAGTTTTAACCATTTGCCAGTATTTTTGATAAAAAAAGGGGGATAAAATGGCGCACAAAGAGTTTATTCGCTTGATTGAAGACAATATGATGATTATGGATCGCTTGATGGACCATATGAAGTCAAAGATGATACGAAATGTCGAATATACGCGTTCGCAAATAAGTGTTTTGGTGCGTTTATACCTGGGGGGGCGTGCGTTATTGAAAGATATTGCATACCGCGAATTTACCACAACACCAAATTTGTGTGCGACTTTTAAAAATCTTGAGGCTAAGGGCCTTGTTTTACGCGAAGTTGATGCGCATGACCGTCGCAACACATGGTACAGTGTGACGTCGGCGGGTGCGGATGTTGCGAAAAATATGATTACCGAATTTGAAAATACTATCGCATTGGTTTTTGCGAAAATACCACGCGATGATGAAGCAAAGTTGATTGAGGCAATGTCTACAATAAATAAGGTTCTGTCTAATATGGAGGTTGCATAAAATGCGTAAGTGTATGGGGTTTTTCTTTGCGATATTTATGGCGGTGTTTGGAACGCCACTGTTTGCGATGGATTTATCATTAGATGAAGCGGTTTCCAAGATATTGGCAGAATCACAAGATATGAAAAAGGCCGATGCCAACATTAAAAAAGCCGAGGCATCGCTGGACGCGGCAAACGCAAACCGCTGGTTCAAGTTAGAAGGTTCGGCATCATATATGAATATGGTTGATGTCAAAGAACCGTTTTCGTCATCGGCTAAAGTTACATTACCACCACAACTGGGGGGAATAATCGGTCAATATATAAACAATGGTAATCCTGTTTCAGAAATTGAAATGCCGGATAATATTTTTACGGCGGGTTTGACTTTTACTCAACCGATTTACACATTTGGAAAAATTGGAAATGCGGTTGATTCTGTGCGCAGTGCGATAAAAATGTCCGAAACAAATAAAGAAATGGTCATGCGTGAGGTGCGTTATAGTGCGGTTGACCTGTACTGGACGGCAAAAATGGCAGACGAAATTGTAAAATTGTCCGAACAAGACCTTAAATCTGCACAAAATGCGCGCCGTAATTTGACTTCGGCGGGACGTGCAAATCGCGGCAATTTGGTTAAAATTGAATCTGATATTGCGACCAAAGAAATCAATTTGTCAGATGCAAAATTCAATCGTGATACGGCATATCGTATGCTGAAAATCTTGGCGGGGATTGACGTGGACGAAGAATTGAATTTAACAACCGATTTTCCAAAACAATTTGCAAATCTGGACGCAAAAAAATTGTCTAATACGCCAGAGTGGGATTTGTTGAACCAACAAATTCGTATGTATGAAAAGTCTGCGCGGTCAAAACGTGCGGGTGCTTTGCCAACATTGGCGGCAACGGCGTCATACAGTTATTCGTCAATGGGACGTGCGGCAGATGAATTGTTTGATAAAGAAGGTCAGCAATCTGCATATTGGGGCCTGGCGTTTCAAATGCCGATATTTTCGGGTGGTGTAAATAGCGCAAATGCGACAATAGAGGCAATGAATGCCGAAGCGGTACGTCAAGATTTGGATAAGTCCAAGAAGATAACAACCGAAAAATATAACACCGCAATCCAACAATATAATCATTTGCGTGGAAATCTTGCGACTTTACAAAATGCGCGTGATTTGGCGGCGCGTGCGTATAGTTTTTCACAACAACGTTTTATCGCCGGACAAACATCAGCCATTGAATTGGCAGAGGTTTCAAGCGGTTTATATCAATTGGATATGGCGTTGTTGAATTCTAAATACAAAATCTTAATGGCGGCAGAATCTGTAAAAAAGTTGGGTGAATAAAATGAATGAGTTAAAGGCAAAAATTGAAAAATTGAATAATCAGCGCACGCGCCACATTTTCTTGCGTATTCTGTTTGGTTTGTTTGCGTTGATGTTTATATATCGCTTTGTGATGTTCGGTATGGAACAAAACAAATCGGTGTTTAATTTAACGCGTGACGCAAACGCAAATGGTGCGCCGGTAAACGTTGTGGAAATGCATGAAACAGACGGCGTGATATATGAACCACTGTTTATAAATGATAATCGCGGGCTTGTATCGGGTATGCGTATCGCGCGTTTTCGTGTGGGACAAAAAATCACCGGCGGTGGTGAAATTGTATCGGTATCAAACTCGCTTGATTTAGATTCTGGTATGCACATTGTACGTACGCGTGGGGTCACAAATGGTGCACACAGTGTTGAAATACGCGCATCGGGTTTCTATGTTCCGACATACGCGGTGCAAAATGGTAATGTGTTTGTTGCGCGCGATGGTGTTGCGCATATTGTGTCGGTGGACGTTGTTCGTCGTGATGCAGACAACACAATGATAACTGGTGTTGCCGATGGCGATGTCGTTATTACGTCACATATCACAGATGGTGCTTTGATTAAGGTTATAAAGTAGGGGTAAAAAATGTTAAAGTTTTTCGTTCGTCGTCCAGTCACTACATTAATGTTCGTTTTGGTATGGGTGCTGTTGGGTTTGGTTGCGTATCCGCGCATAAACATTGAACGTACGCCATCCATAGATTTTCCCATGGTGACAACAACATTTGTGTACCCCGGTGCATCAAGCGACGAAATAGAATCCCAAGTTATTAAAAAGGCCGAAGACGCAATTTCCGAAGTGCCAGGTGTTAAACACATTACTTCGCGTATTTTTGAGAACGGCGGCTTTATAATGACTGAATTTAACCTGGGGGTGAACGCAAATGATAAAGCAGCCGAGGTTAAAACAAAAATAGACGCATTGGCATCGCAATTTCCAGACGACTTGAAACAACCGGTTGTTGAAAAAATGAACCCACTGCAACAGGCGGTTATGGATATCGTTTTGCGTGGGCCGTCATCAACAGAAATTAAACAATATATTGACGATGTTTTGGCAAACAAAATTACCGCGATTGACGGCGTGGCCAAGGTTTCAACATTTGGTGGTCGTGAACGTGCAATTCGTGTCGCAATGGACCCAGATTTGATGGCGGCGCGTGGCGTGACAATTATGGATGTTATAACGGCATTGGCGAATAAAAACTTGAATGTGCCGGGTGGTAAAATTGAATATGGTGCATCAAGTGAAAACGTGCGTTTTATCGGCGAATTTGCGTCTGTTGATGAAATTGCAGATTTGCCAATTTCAACAAGCGAAGGTATTCGTTTCAAATTGTCAGATGTCGCGTCTGTGACAGATGCGGCGCGTGATATTGAAAATGGTGCGCGGTATAACGGAAACGATTCTGTGATTGCATCTGTGGAAAAGGCAAACGATGGTAATGCCATTATGATTTCGCGTGCGTTGCGTAAAAAATTACCAGAATTAAGCGCGGACTTTGCGGCACATTTCCCGAATTCTAATGCCGAAATTGAAATTATTTCGGATACGTCAACCGCGATTTCAGACGATACAGACGAAACAATAAACGGAATTATTTTGGGTGTTGTATTCACGATTTTGGTATTGTTGGCATTTACAAGCAATTGGCGTTCAACCATTATCGCGGGCGTTGTTATTCCGGCATCGCTTATTGCGGGTTTTGAGTTTGTATCGGCAAGTGGCTTTACAATCAACGCAATGACATTGTTGGCATATTCTTCGGCGTTGGGTACATTGGTGTCAAATGCCATTATTTTGATTGAAGCGGCATTACAAGAAATGCGTAATGGCAAAGACAGTGAATCGGCGGCAATTGATGGTACAAAACGTGTTGCGGTTTCGGTTTTGGCAGGTGTCGGGACAAATGTTGTGGTGTTTTTACCACTGGCGTTTATGGGCGGAATTGCCGGTAAGTTTATGTCCCAGTTTGGTATGACGGTTGTGTATTTAACGGTGTTGTCGCTGATGTTCAGTTTTACACTGACCCCAATGATGATTGCGCGGTTCTTGAAATTGTCGGCAGAAAATAAACGCGAAATGGCGAAAAAGGCATCTGAAAACAAAAAGGTGGAAAAGACATCGTGGTTGCACAGATGGTTTGATTATCAAATGATGCACGCGGGTCGTGTTGTGGGTTTGGTGTTTTTGGTTTTGGTTGCGTCAACTTTCCTGATGCGCTTTGTTGGAAACGAATTCCAACCAGCAACCGATGTAAATGAAATTACGATTATTGCGCGTGCGCCAATGGGTGCGACATACGACAAATCATTGGAAATCACCAAGCAGATTGAAAAACGTTTAAGTGATGTACAAGAGGTTAAATCAGTCACTGCGAAAATCGGCGACCAAGGATTACAAAATATAAACATCCGTATTGAATTGGTGGACAAGGGCTTGCGTCGTAAATCGGATAAAACTTTGGCGCAAGAAATATTGAAAACCATGAACGATATCCCAGATGCTGAAATCCAGATTCACGCGGGTATGTCCGTATCCAGTACAAGTGATATTGTATTAAATATCTATGGCGAAGACGATGCAATACGTGAAGAATACGCAAATAAAATTATCGCCGCAGTGAATAACATAGAAGAAATTCAATCTGCGGTTTTGGCGCAACAAACCCCCGCGAATGAGGTTCGTTTTATCCCAGATGCAGACAAGATGGATTTTTGGGGTATAAAAAATTCCTATGCTGGAACGGTGTTGCGTTCTGCGCTGTATGGGAACGACAGTTATAAATACAAAGAAAACGGAAACGAATATCCGATTGTTGTGGAATTTGCCAAACCGTTCAAAACGCAAAACATTTTGGACGTGGTCTATGCTAATTCGCCAAAGGGTATGGTTGCACTGTCCGAATTGGGTGAACAACGTGTGGTGCGCGCAACACCCGATATTCGCCGTCTGGATAAAAACAGAATAACCGAAATTGATATGTATTTGGGTAAGTCAACGCTTGGTCCGGTCCAAGCCAAAGTGACCCAGACCCTTAACAACATAGATTGGCAACCCGGATACACATATAAATTTGGCGGTATGTCCGAAATCCAGGGCGATACCAAGGGCGAAATAGGACAAGCATTCTTGCTGGCATCACTGTTGACATATATGTTGCTGGCGGCGATTCTGAATTCGCTTACGCACCCACTTACAATTGCGACATCTATTATAACAAGTTTTGTTGGGGTGTTTATGATGTTGTTCTTGTCGGGCGCATCTATGAACATTGGGGCAATGTTGGCGTTTGTTATGTTGGTGGGTTTGGTTGTGAATAACAGTATTTTGGTTCTTGAACCAACGGTCAATCGTGTGCGTGCCGGTGAAAAGGTGTCGGACGCATTGTGGACGGAACTGAACGCGCGTAAAAATATGGTGTTGATGACATCTATTGCGGTCGCGGCGGGTATGGCACCACAATTGTTTGGTGGTGATGATATGAAAATCGCAATGTCGTCTGTTTTAATCGGTGGTATGTTGGCATCTATGGTTTTGACATTTACACTGACACCGGCATTGTTTGTGGTAATGGAAAACCTGCGTGCGAAATTGCGTAATGTTTTCGGGGGTAAATAATATGGCAACAGAGATAAAATTTTGTACACCGACAGGCGAATATTGGTTTTTGTCACCATTGGCGGCATTTCCAATTCGTATGATGGTTGATGGTCGTGAATTTACATTTCCAACCGTTGAACACTATTACCAAGCGATGAAGTTTTACGCAACCGATGCGCGTTTTAATGTGATTTTAGGTATGAAAAACCCCGATGACGCGCGTTTAATAACAAAAACACCGGAATATAAGGTAAATCGCCGCCCAGATTTTGATAAACAAAAATATGAAATAATGGAACGTGGCCTGCGGGCAAGATATAAACAAAACCCAGACGCAGCAAAAATGTTGTTGCAAACGGGTGATGCGATTTTGTTAAAGGCATGCCCAGTATGTTATAAATGCGGTTTTGGAATCGGCAGTGGCGAAAACAGAATAGGCAAAACACTAATGCAAATCCGCAAAGAATTACAAAAGTAAAAAAACACCGGCAAACACCGGTGTTTTTTGATTTGCAGAAATGTGTAAACTGTTGCTATAATCATCGCAAAGGAATAAATATGCCAAAGAAAGTAAATGTTGTTGTGTTTGATTTTGATGGAACGCTGTCGGCGTTTGATTCTAACTTTCAATTCGGGCGGTACTGTTTTCGGCATTCGGTACGGACTTGGTTCTTTACGCCATTGATTTTGTTGTCCGTTCTTATGCGTCCATTTAATCGTAATGGTATTTGGTGGCGGCAATGTATGCGTTGCTTTTTAACCGAAAAAATGGTTAAAAAATTGGCACCCGATTTTATAAGACAGCATAAATTAAATCGCTTTGGTTGGGCTCTCGAACGTGTCGCCGCCGAGAAAAAAGCGGGTAATATCGTGCTGTTGATATCGGCATCGCCAAACTATTTATTACGTCCATTGGTTCGCGATATGAAATTTGATGCGGTTATGTGTTCGGAAATGTATGGCGACAAACCATGGAAATATAAGTTTTTGTGCTATAACAAGAACAAGGTGGTGGCATTGGAAAAATGGGCGCGGAAAAATAAAGTCGTGGTAAATGTTGTGCGTTCCTATTCAGACAGTAAATCTGATATGCCAATAATGAAAATCGCCCATGAACAAGTTTGGATAAATCGTAAAACAGGGTGCAGAGTTTCCAAATAAAAACACCGGCGTTTGCCGGTGTTTTTTTGTGTTTTATTCCCCGAAATCAAGTTCACGAATCTTTTCAGCACGCGGTGCAATTTTAGAAATAGATGTTTGTAATTCATCAATGTCTTTTTGCGCCGATGCAAAATGTTGATCGATTGCGCCCGCGCGTTTAGACAGACGGTCCAGATCACCAAGCAATAATTCCAATTCTTTTTTAATTTTGGCGGCAACGCGTTTGATTTTTATGTCGGACAATATTGCGCGAATTGTGTTCAATGTCGCCCACAATGTTGACGGTGAAACAATGAACACCTTTTTGCGCGCGGCATAGTCAATTGTCGCCGGAAAATCGCGGTGCAGTGATTCAAATATAGATTCCGATGCAATAAACATCATCGCCGATTCCGCGGTTGTGCCGGCAATAATGTATTTTTCGGCAATTGCGTCAATATGCTTGCGCACGTCCAGTTCAAATTGCTTTTTCGCACCGTCGTCGCCCGCAACCATGCGGTTGTATGATTCAAGTGGAAACTTACTATCGATAATCATATCGCCCGGCGGATATGGCAGTCTAATAATACAATCGGGACGAACACCGGTTGGCAAAACATGCTGAAAATCATAGGTTTCTGGTGGCATAATGTCGGTCACAATGTCCGCCAATTGCCGTTCGCCAAATGTTCCGCGTGCCTGTTTATTGCCCATAAGTATATTCTTGAAATTCGCGATATCGGCACTGATGTTCTTTAATTCAATCGCGTTTTGCGACAGCGCGCCCAAGCGTTCCGCCAAACGTTCGCGCAGGCGGGCGTTGTCTTCGCGTAGTGCCGAAATATCCACCGTTGGACGGCGAAAAAGCAACACGATAAGCATAATTATGATTATTCCAAGCGAAATTAAAATATAAGTTGTCATTTGGTAATCCTTTGCTATGATTTATTATAAGAGGTTTTGTAAATGTTGCAAATGAAACTTTGTGGCGATCTTGTCTTGCGCGAAAAGTGCGATGCGGTGGGTGAAATTTCCCCCGATATTTTGCGTGCAATGGACGAAATGGTTCAGATGATGCACGAACAAAATGGTGTTGGCCTTGCCGCGCCCCAGGTGAATATCACAAAGCGCTTTTTGGTTATGATGAATCCAGATACCGAAGAAGTGTTCAGAATGATAAATCCGAAAATCGTTCGCAAAAGTGAAAAAGTCGTTTCAATGGAAGAGGGCTGCTTGTCGGTGTTGGGGCCGGATAATTTGCCGGTGTTTGCCGATGTGGTACGTCCAGAAACGGTTGATGTTGAATGGACAAATGAAAAAGGTGAGTTGTTGGCCGCGCAAATGTCGGGACTGCCGGCGCGCATTGTGCAACACGAAACAGACCATTTGGACGGAATATTATTTATCGACTATTTAACGCCGGTAAAGCGCGAAATGGTTATGCGCAAGGTACGGAAGCATAAAAAATGAAACTGGTTTTAATGGGAACAAATGATTTTGTTGTCCCAATCTTTGACGTGGTAAAGAAAGCCGGACACGAAATTGTCGCGGTTTTTACTCGCGCACCAAAGCCGGTTGGTCGGAAACATATTTTAACCCCGTCGCCAGTACACATATGGGCGGAATCAAACGGGTTGACCGTTCACACCAATATAAACGAATATAATTATGCGCCCGATATGGTCGTTGTGGTGTCTTATGGTGTGATCCTGCGTGATAATGTGTTGAATTCTGCGCCAGTTATAAATATTCACCCAAGTGATTTGCCACGCTATCGTGGACCGTCGCCAATTCGTACGGCAATCTTTAATGGTGATAAAGAAAGCGCGGTTTGTTTAATGAAAATTGTGCCGGAACTGGACGCGGGTGATGTGTTGATGCGCGTGCCTTTTGAAATCGGTGAAAACGACACAAACGAAACAATTGAAAAACTTGTTTCCAAAATTGGTTCAGAAATGTTGGTGGAATATTTAAGCGCACCGGAAAAATACGTACCGGTTGCGCAAAGTGGTGAACCAACATTTACACGCAAATTTGTTGGTGATGATGAAATTATTGATTGGGCAAAATCGCCCGTTGAAATTCACAACCAAATTCGTGCGCTGGGTTGTGGTCGAACCAAAATCAATGGTATTGATGTTAAGATTTTAGAAACACGCGTTGAAAATGGTGAACTGAAAATCATAACTTTGCAGCCCGCCGGCAAAAAATCAATGGACTGGAAAAGTTTTGTAAATGGTCTTCGTGGCGAAGCGGTAAGAATGGGTGAATAAAATGGCGAATATCATTTATAAAACAAAGGGTTTTGTTGTTCGCAGTGATAATTACCACGATGTATCGGTACGTCATGGTGCGTATTTTGATTCCAAACTTGGAAAGTGCTGTGAGAACTGTGCATTTAATGGCCAAAAATACAGACAAAGTGTATGTTGCAAACACCTTGATGAAATCTGTTTGTGCGGTTATGGGGTGTGCAACAAGTGGGCATCACAAAGATTTTGGTGGTTGCATCTGAACCCAATTAAAAAATTTCGGGCAGAAATGGCGGGCATTGAGTTCAGATACATAAGGGACAGACAAAAAGACCACATAGAATGTATGGCAGAAAATTGTGGGGTAAGATTTAATCATTTAACTCAAAAATGGGTAAAGGTACATTAAATGAAAAAAGCAAAGATTGTTTATGAAAATAAATCGCTTGTCAGCAACAGTGATAATTACAGATGGGTATATTTATCGGGTAAAATAAAATATGGTGATTTGTCCACTGAAAAGTGTTGCTATAACTGTGTACATTGTGGGCAAAAAGATCACTTTATTTTTTGTTGCAAATATCTGGATGAAATTTGTATGTGCAGTTCGGGTGTTTGTGATTCTTGGAAATCACCAAAATATTCAAGGTTGTATGTCGGACCAGTAAAAAGAAAAATATTAAAATCTTTGGGCATTGAATTGGTGAACACAAAACAGAGATAATAATGACGCGCTATAAGGTTGTTTTGGAATATGATGGTACAGATTTAATCGGGTGGCAGGAAAATGCCCAGGGTCCGTCCGTGCAATCTATTTTGCGTGATGCAATTTTTTCGTTTTGTGGCGAACGTCCAGACGTTGTTGGTGCGGGTCGGACGGACGCGGGTGTACACGCACTTGGCATGGTGGCGCATTTTGATTTGGAAAAAGAGACGGACGCCGAAACCGTTATGCGTGCGTTGAACTTTTATTTGGTAAATCAGCCGGTATCGGTATTGAATTGTGAAATTGTTGCCGATGATTTTAATGCGCGTTTTGACTGTTGCGCGCGTCACTATAAATATGTCGTGTTAAATCGTGGGCCCCAGCCGGTGTTAAATAAAAGTCGCGTTTGGTGGGTGCCACGTAAATTAAATATAACCGCAATGAAGCGCGCCGCGGAAAAATTAGTCGGCAAACACGATTTTACAAGTTTTCGCGCCAGCGAGTGTCAGGCGAAATCACCAATAAAAACACTTGATTCGGTGACCATTACAAAAAATGGTGATGAAATTGTTTTTGAATTTTCTGCGCGTTCGTTTTTACATCACCAGGTTCGCAATATGGTTGGTACACTGGTTGAAATTGGTGCGGGTAAACCATACGATATTGATGAAGTTTTAACGGCAAAAAATCGCAGCGTGGCGGGCCCAACCGCACCGGCGAGTGGCCTCTTCTTTGTCAGTGCGGATTATGCCAACGGCGATGCGGATTCTGATAAATAATTTCGCCATTTTCATACATTATAAATCCGCCATGTAATATTTTATGCTCGCAATATGGCGCACGAATATTCAGGTATGAAACAATAAAATCAACATTGTCATCGGTGCAAAGATTCACGATATTGTTTTGTGTCGCGGTGAACTTTTGTACATATGCAATTGTTGTTTTTGGTGATTGGAATATAAATAAACCCTTATCATTTTTGGCACGTGTGTTTGGTGTGTCGGCGGGAACACCGGCAAAATGCTTCCAATTATCAAATGTAAAGTAATGATTTGATGCGCGTGATTTATTGAAAACAATTGTATCATTATCAACCATAGCAACTAATTCATGGTCAGCGGTTGCGAAAAACAGTGGCTTTGGTGATACCCAAATTGTAATAATTCCGGCAAGTATAAATATCGCGCCAAAGATATAGTTTTCTTTTAATCGTAACGGCTTGATTAAAACGATACTCATTAGCCCCAAAATTATACAACACAATGCAGTATTAGAAATATATGGTGCGGTTATTGTTGCGCCGGGCAGATTCGATATGTAATTCGCAACAGAAAAAGACCAGTTATAAATGATATCGGCAAGATGCAGTGGTGCGTGTATTCCAATTATCGCGCACATTGCGCCAAGAATGACAAGTGGCATAATTAAAAATGAAAATATCGGTAATAGAACAAGGTTTCCGATAATGCTGTACAGTGGCACGGAATAAAAATGCGCCGCGATAAATGGTGCGGTAAATACGGACGCAATAATCGCGGTTAAAAGCGCGGTATAAATTGCTTTGATAACTTTATTGTCTGGTAATTTTGGGTTGACCGTTCCCCAAAACCATACAAGTCCAAATATCGCGGAAAAAGACAACTGAAATCCAGCGGTCATTATGTAAAAGGGATTTATTAAAAATATAATACAAAAGGCCAGTGCCACATTGCGTAATGAAAACGCACTACGCCCCAGTAATGCCGCAACGCATATAATTGTTGCCATTAAAAATGCGCGCAATGTTGCAACCGATGCGCCTGATAAAACGACATATAATATCAGTCCGAACCACGCGCAAATCATTGCGATATGTTTGGCGGGTACACGCCGAACGACATACGGAATACTGCGGAAAATAAAATAGAACAGTGCGAACAACCAACCCATAATAAGTGTCATATGAAAACCACTGATTGACCAAATATGGCCGACACCCGCGGCGGTCCATGTTTTCCGTTCACCTTGGGGAATCGTGTTTTTATAGCCCAATACCAAACCGTCAACCAAAACCGATTGTGCGCGCCGATGCATAAAATCGCGAACGTTGTTTGCGGTGCTGTGTCTTGCGGGGTGGGTAATGGTAAAGTCGTCAATATATCCCGTTGCGGTAATGCCGTTAAAGTATGACCAACGCGCAAAATCAAATCCGCCCGGTGTGTCCGCTATGCCGGGCATAAAAAGATTTGCGGTTGTTGTTATTTCGTCATTTATACTCGGCAATTTTTCGGAATCGATTGAAACACGAACCGTTGTAAAATTATCGGTATTTATATTTAATTCTTGCGCTGGTACACGAATATAAATACGCGCCTTGTCGGTGGTATAGTCAATGTTTGAAACGTGGCCGGTAATATGAACATCGTGTAAATCGCGATTGAGCACGGGTGTATCGATTATGTTGGTATATGCGCACGCATAACAAAAACCAAAAATGAAAACAAGAATTGCGCGAATAATTGTCGGCGTACGCCAAAGGCATAAAATCGCAAACAAAATGCCAGCAATCATCCACGCAAAAGGAATATGTGGTTCGATTGCGGTCGCAAAATATGATGCGCCACCAGCCGCCATTATAAATGGCACATATAAAAACAGATTATCTTTTTGGTTTTTCCAAAATTCTAACATACATAAAGTATAGGAATTTATGCGGAATTACCGCAACGATATTTTTATTTTCCAAATATAAAAGATTTGTCGGCAGAAATTGAAATAATTGTGTCGATGTCGTCTTCGGGGGCGGCGTGTTGGCGAATTATTTTGCCACACTTTTCGCATTTATGGGTGATGATAAAACCTTCGCCCGATTTTTCGGCGGCGATTGGTGCCATCATTCCGCCACAAGTTGATGCACGGTCACCCGGCGCATTATCAACATGACGTGAGTATAAACATTTCGGGCAATGGTTTGTGTATCCATTACCCGAAACATGTGCGCCACAATGTGCGCATGTAAAATCTTCAATTGTTTTTGTAAAACGCTTCATTACAGCCCCAACGCATTGCGGTACATTTGGGTCAATTCGTCTGTTTCAACCAATTCATCTGGGTCCATTTTACGCAAACGTATCATTTGACGAATATATTTCGGATCAAAGCCCGCGGACTTTGCCTCACTGTACACTTCTTTGATGTCAGCGGCGATTGCGGCAGTTTCTTCATTTAACTTTTCAATTCTTTCAATAATACTGATAAGTTGTGCGTTATCAATTGCACCGTGGTTTGCGTTTTTCATATATTTTTCCCCTTGTTATGTTGGGACATATGATATATCATAAATTAGAAAAATCAAGATAAACAAAATTGTAATGTTGGGGGGGACATGTACAATTTTACCAAAATCACCGCATCAATTGGCCCGAAAAGCAGCGACCGCAAAACCATACGTGATATGGTTGTGGCGGGTGCGGACTTGTTCCGTATAAATTTCAGCCATGACAGTGGTGAAACCCAGGGGCATAAGATTGATTTAATTCGTGATGTGGCGGCGGAACTGGGCAAACCAATTGGTATAATTGTTGACCTTCAGGGGCCCAAACACCGCATTGGTGATTTCGAGACTGATGATAAATATCCATTAAAGGTTGGTGGAAAATTCACTTTTGATGACGATAATACGCCTGGTAATTCAAAACGTGTTTGTCTGCCCGATACCGATGTGTTGAAATCGTTGCGCGCTGGTGACCGCATTTTATTAAATGATGGCAAGATTGAAATGACGGTGGATTCGGCAACTGCGCATCGTGTGGTTGCAACGGTTGTGCGCGGTACGGAAATTTGGTCGCGGCGCGGTTTCAATTTGCCTGATACCGATGTAGCGACAAATATACTGACGGCCAAAGATCGCGATGATTTGGAATATGCAATTACGAAACGTCCCGACTATGTTGCGATTTCATTTGTTCAACGGGCAAGTGATATTGCATACGTGCGTGACTTTATCGCGGCACGCACCGCGCACCCAATAAAGATTATTGCGAAAATAGAACGTCCAAACGCGGTTGCACGAATCGAAGAAATTGCGTCTGCGGCGGACGGCATTATGATTGCGCGTGGTGATTTGGCGGTTGAGGTTCCATTTGAAGAAGTGCCGGCGATTTCGCGCCAAATTATTCGCACATGTCGTATGATGAACAAGCCGGTGATAATGGCAACACAAATGATGGCGACAATGGTGGACAGTGAATTTCCCACACGTGCCGAGATTTCCGATGTTGCAAATGCCGCGTATTTACGTGCCGATTCAACAATGACAAGTGAAGAAACCACAATCGGAATAAATCCAGTGAACGTCATTGATAAAATGGCGCGCATTTTGTCGTATTCTGACTCTGATACAATCGCAAACCCATACGATTGGTCGCGTGTTGATAACACACCACAAAATGATTGGTCGCGTTCGGTGTCTTCTATGGCTTTCCTGAACCACGCGGTTGCGATTGTCGTTTTTGCGCGCGATGCGGAAAGTGTGACCCAGATTTCGTGTCGCAAACCCGATATTCCAATCATCGCGGTATGTAATGACGCGGTAATCGCGAACCAGTTATGTTTATTGCGCGGTGTGTCGCCCGTTTATGATGAACAGTTGTACGGTATGCGTGACGGCTTTAACACCGCCCGCCGATTTGGTATTCATAACGGTAAATTGGTAATTGTTGATGAAGATAAAATAAGTTTACGAACACTGGATTAAAATATTCCGAAATTGCTATTTACTTTAATTGGATATATTCCTATAATACGGACAACGAAAGGAGTTTTATATGAAAAAAGTATTATTAGCAATCTGTTTAGCAACCACACCATTATTGACCGCGTGTAATACGGCCGACCCGATTCGTGAAGAACAAATAACGGTGGCCAAGGCGCAACGTGAAATCAAAATTGGTATGACCTCTGCGGAAGTGGTCGAAGTGTTGGGCTCACCAAATATGGTGACGACCGATGACAAACGCCGTGAAACATGGGTGTATGACCGCGTGTCCAGCAACGTGTCGAAATCTTCTGCGGGAGCTTGGCTGTTGATTGGTGGTGTTGGCAGTTCGCAACAAACAAGAAACCAAAGAATGTTGACAATAATTGTGAAATTTGATGAAAATAGCCGTGTGCGCGACTTTGCATATCGTACATCAACATTCTAAAAAGGCGAAATAAATGAAAAAGTTTTTTATTATCTGTTTCTGTGCGCTGGGGTTATTTGGTTGTGTGTCATATGATAACTATTATCAACTAGATGAATATTATTTGGCACGTCGTCAAATGGAAACGGCGCGTTTCGAAACAGATGACGAAAAAACAATTTTGGCCGCGTCTGCGGGTGTGTTACAAGATTTAGGTTTCACATTGGACGAAACAGAAACAAAATTGGGTTTGATTACCGCATATAAAAATCGCGAAGCCGGCAGTACAGGCGCCAAAGCGGCCATAATATTATTGGCGGCAATGGGTGGAACCACCCCGGTCTATGACACCGAGCAAAAGATTTATACAACATTGGTTTCAACAAAAAGTCGTGAAGCAAAGGGTTACAATGTTCGTATAGAATTTGCCCGTATAATATGGAACAACATGAACGAATCAAGAATAGAAAAGATAGAAGAACCCGAAATATATCAAGATTTCTTTGATAAACTTAGCCAATCGTTGTTTTTAACGGCATACTCGATATAGGAGAATAAGATATGAAAAAGGTAATTGTTGCTTTGTGTGGTGTGACATTGTTATGTGGTTGTGTTTCAACGCATGATGATGTATTGGGAACATCGTATTCCCAGGTCGAAACAAGAAATTATCAATCGCGTATGTTTGATACCAGTGACAGACAAATGGTTTTGCGCAGTGTGATTTCCACAATGCAAGATTTGGGTTTCATTATTGACCGCGCAGACGAAACACTTGGTACGGTCAGCGGTACATCTTTCACATACAGTTCTAAATTGACGGTATCTGTTCGTCCGGTTGGCAAAACACAAATGTTGGTTCGCGCAAATGCCCAAGCGGGTTTAGATGAAATTGCAAGTCCCGTTGCATACCAAAACTTTTTTAACGCATTGTCACAGTCATTATTCTTGGACGCGCATACGGTAGAATAGGGTAAAAAATAATTAAAAAACACCGGCAAACACCGGTATTTTTTTATCTTTTTTCTCTATTGACCCAATGGGCAAAATTTTACTAAACTTTAATTGCTATGAAGGGAAGATTTCTTATTTTGCCAATGCTGTTTTTGGCATCAGTTGCAAACGCGGCAAATTACCGCGCGGCAATGGTCGCCGATATGGATACCGGACGCGTTTTGTATTCTGAAAACGCAACCGATTTGAACTATCCGGCAAGTTTAACAAAAATTATGACACTGTACCTGACGTTTGATGCGCTGGAACATGGGCGGTTGCACTTGGACGACTATTTAATCGTTTCCAATGCGGCGGCAAATGCCGAACCGGTTAAACTGGGGATTCCAGCGGGGTCTAAGATAAGTGTTGAAGACGCGATCAAGGCGGTTGCGGTACACAGTGCGAACGACGTTGCGCGCGTGTTGGCGGAAAATCTGAAAGGTGGAAAAGAGGAGAGCTTTGCATCGCTCATGACACGTGTGGCGCGCGAAATTGGTTTGTCCAAGACGAATTTTGAGAACTCTTCGGGTTTGCCTGATGACGACCATTTATCAACGGCGCGTGATATTGCGCTGGTTTCAATGGCGGTGTATAAGCATTTTCCACAGTACTGGAAATATTTTGGAATTAAATCGTGGACGTATGGTGGCAAAACATACACAAACGGAAATCGTTTGTTGGGAACGTATGCGGGCTGTGACGGTATGAAAACGGGTTATACGAACAAATCAAAATATTCACTTGTTGCGACCGCAAAACGTGGCGACAGACGTTTAATGGCGGTGGTTTTGGGCGCAGAAAATAAAGATGTGCGCGCCGCTGTATCGGCAAAGTTGCTGGATAAAGGGTTCGATATTATTGCGCGCGATCCAAACCCGCCAATGATTGTGCATGATACACCAGTTGCGGCGCCGGTTGATACAACACCAAAGCAGGTTGAACCGACCCCGGTGTATAATAATGCCCAATCGGTGAACACTTTTGCAGGCGCATATCATGTGGCAACAAATCATGTGCCAAATGCCACACAAAGTGGGCCGGGTGTTCAATTCGGTGCGTTTTCAACGCGCGATGCCGCGTCACGTATGATTGCAACCGTGCAACGTGCGACTGGCGCAACACCAATTATTGAAACCGCGCCAAATGGACTCTTCCGCGTGCGTGCGTATGGTTTGTCGGAATCTGCAGCGCAATCGTTAAAGGCCAAGGCATCATCTGCCGGCATAGATTGTTATGTGTTTCATTGATGGGGTTTTAAATGTTCAAGATTCGCAGTATATCAGATATGGAAAACGAATTGCTGGCATTGTCCAAGACAGAGGATGTTGTAGGGGTAACCCTTGTCGGTGTTGACGAAAGACGTAGTTTACAGAATGTTGAACAATTGTTGAACAAAGATGAAGTAAAGCACGACGTTTCGACATATGCACGTATTCTGATAAATGTGTACTGCGGTTGGCCTTTTCACAAAGATATTATTAAAAGAAAAGTTCTGAAAAAATTATTAGATATTTATCACAGTGATCAAGATATGACCGCCTTGGAATTATTTAATAGATTGAAAGATGTTGTTGCAGCGATTCCCGATAATCATATTTGGTTGGGTTTTAATGATACTCAGGCAAGGTGTTCTTTTAAACGAGATTATAAAAATGTCGGGAAAAATTTGGCAAAACCAAATACGCTTGTAACAGAGTTGCGCCCAGACAATATAGCGGTTATCGCATTTCGCAGAATGTATCCAGATACATGGGTTGGTGAACAACTGTTGGCATTCAAAGATTTGTTAGATAATTCATCTGCTTTGATTGTAGATTTGCGTGGTAATGGTGGCGGAAGTAGTGAGTATTCTGATGCTTTGGCAAAATATCTGTATGGCGATAATGTGCGCAGTGCGAAACGCACATTTGTAAGAAACAACCCAGATGCTGCAAGATTTTTACCTATGGTTCGTCCAAATGGTTGTTGGTGGGATAATGTCAAAGGTGATTCTGATCCAATGGCATGTAATGAAAAACCGATGACAAAGTTTAACGCAGATAAGGGTTATGCAAAACCAGTATATATTTTGACGGATGGACATACGGGGTCTTCTTCTGAAATGTTTTTGTTGCGTATGATACATCATCCATATGTTAGGGTCGTTGGGGACAACTCGGCTGGTATGGAAAGGTTTGGTAATATGGGAACTGGATTTTTACCGGTCAGCAACATAATATTTAGTGTTGGTCTTAACTATCGTGAATTGGAAATTGACAATTTTGAATTGCATGGTTATAAACCAGATATCCCATGCCAAGATGGTCAAGATGCGTTTGAAGTTGCGATGGCAGATTTAAGTAAGCAAAAGATGTTGTCGCGGGATGGAATTGAAAAATGAATACAAAAATTGAAAAGTTGATAAAACAATTTGCAAAACTGCCACGGGTTGGAAATCGGGCGGCGGTGCGTATTGTTTTGTCGCTTTTACAAAATCGTGATGGTCGCGCGGAAAACTTAGCCGCGGCGGTTTTGGACGCGACTGAAAATGTTGTGCCATGTAATGTTTGCGGTGTTTTGACTGATAAAAGTATGGGCACGTGTGAGTTTTGTCGTGATAATTCGCGCGCAAATGGACAAATATGTATCGTGCGCGATATGGGTGATGTTTGGACACTTGAAAAGTCGTCTGTATTTCATGGTCGCTATCATATTATTGGGAATCTTTTGTCGGGGGCAAATGGTGTGATGCCCGATGATTTGAATATTGGTAATTTGTCGGGGCGTATTAAAAATGAAAATATAACCGAAATCATTTTCGCGTTGCCGAATACTGTTGAGGGGAAAACAACTCAGCACTATATCATGTCGGTAATTGGTAATGACGGTGTAAAGTTCAGCGAACTTGCCTCTGGTGTGCCGTTGGGTGGCGATCTGGATTATATTGACGATGGTACTTTGTCTTTGGCATTTGGGGGACGGCGCGAACTATGACATTAAAACTAGAATCTTTGCCGCCCGTTTCAGAAATGATGCGCGATTGCGGATTGGAACCGAAAAAGCAATTCGGGCAGAACTTTCTTTTTGACCTGAATCTGACCGGTCGTATTGCGCGCAGTGTACCAAACATTAAAAAAACACCGGTGGTTGAGGTTGGACCGGGTCCGGCGGGTTTAACGCGTGCGTTATTGTCGGCGGGTGCGCCACGTGTTATCGCAATTGAAAAAGACAAAACAACCGCGCCGATTTTGTCGCAAGTGGTTGATGCATCAAGCGGTCGCTTGGAAATAATTTATGGTGATGCGTTGCGGGTTGATTTTAATTCACTGGGCGTACGTGAATATGCGATTTGTGCAAATTTGCCATACAATGTTGGAACGGAATTGTTGATTGGTTGGTTGCAACAAATGGCATCGGGTGCGCCAATAAAATCTATGACACTGATGTTTCAACGCGAAGTGGCACAACGTATTGTCGCGACCCCGGGGGACAAACAATATGGTCGGTTGTCGGTTTTAACATCACTTATTGCGGACGCAAAAATCTTGTTTGGTGTGCCCAGTACCGCATTTGTTCCGCGGCCCAAGGTGGAAAGTGCCGTTGTGCAAATTGTACCAAATGTAAAAAAGATAAAATCTATTGGCGATTTATCAAAAATCGAAAGTGCGACTGCCAAACTTTTTGGTCAGCGGCGCAAAATGATACGTGGAATTTTACCAAATGTCGATTGGGCAAAGTTGGGGCTTACCGGTACCGAACGCGCCGAAGAATTATCGCCCGAAACATTTGTAAAAATCGCCAAGATTTTATGATATAATTTAATGTAAAAGCGGAGAGAGAAAATGCCTTTATCATTCTTAATGTTTTTCGGAATATTGTTCGTGTTGGTGTGCATGCTACGCGCGGTGCGTATCGGTGCGCTGGTCGCATTTTTGGCGGCGGGTGTGTTGTCGGGGCCGTTTGGATTAAATCTGTTCGAAATGAACCAGACGTGGCAATTGCTGGGCGATATGGGCATTTTGTTTTTGTGGTTCAATATCGGTTTGGAAATAAATATGAGTCGCCTGTGGTCTATGCGTAAAACGATTTTCGGCCTTGGTGCGTCCCAGGTTTTGATGGTTGCGATTATGTTGTTTCCGGTGCTGTTTGGTATCACGCGTTGGTCGGTGTTGGGGTGCATTATGGTCGCGCTTATTTTGGCGATGTCCAGTACGTCCGAAGATTTACAATTATTATCGGACCGCAACGAATTAAACACCAATGTTGGTAATCAAACTTTTTCAATCCTGTTGTTCCAAGATTTATTGTCGATTCCTATTTTGGCAATGTTGCCGGTGTTTGCGGGTAAATCATTTGATTTGGGTGCAACGGCAATTGACGTTGTTGTGTTGTCGCTGTTGCTTATTATATCGGTGGTGTTTGTTGGTCGTTTTATATTGAACCCATTGTTAAAGCGCGTTGTAAAACTTAAAAGTCGAGAGGCATTATTACTGACGGTGATGCTGAACATTGTTATTTGGGCAACGGTGTTGGATATGATGGGACTGCCGGTTGGTTTGGGTGCGTTTTTGGCCGGTATGTTGATGTCTGAAACAATTTATCGTCATCAAATCAGCGCGGAAATAAGTCCGTATTCAATGTTATTCTTGGCGTTCTTCTTTATTGCATTGGGTATGGGGCTGAACGTTCCATTATTGTTGGAAAAATGGCAATATGTTTTGGTCGGTTTGGCTGGCTTGGTTTTTGTGAAGTTTATGGCATTGTTTATGGTGTCGCGTGTGCGTGGTACTATTTTGCCAGACGCAACATTTATGGCGCTGATTTTATCCCAAGGGGGCGAATTTGGTTTATTGATGTTACAGACGATGAAGTCCGCGGGCATAAATGCGATTCCAATGAACAGTTCCGAAATCTTAACGGCAATTATAATCTTGTCAATTATGACAACACCAGTATTGTTGGCAATTTATGATTTCTTGCGTCGGCGCGGTTGGATTTTTGCGACATATCGTCCGCGCAGTTTGGATCGTTCGGGCTTAGAAGTAAATCCATCGGTTGTAATATTGGGCTTTGGACGCGTTGGGGAAATTGTCGCAAAATTGATGGAGAAAAATGGTGTTTCGTATGTTGCGATTGATATGGATGTGAACGCAATTGTGCGCGGTCGTGAAAATGGATATAACGTTGTATTTGGCAATTGTAAAAATGGCGAAGTGTTGACTAACTTTGGTTTGCATCCGCGCAAAACAGACGCGGTAATTATCGCGTTGGATAATGCGGAATCTGCCAAAGACGCGCTTTTGACGGTAAAGTCAATTGCGCCACGGGTCAAGGTTTACGTTCGTGCGCGCAATTTGGCGGAATGCAAAATATTACGTAAACATGGTGCGTTCCGGGCAATGCCAGAAACAATTGAAACTGCGTTTATATTGGGATTCCGTGCGTTGCATCACATGGGCTTTTCGGACGCAAAACTGCACAGTGTGTTAAATGAATTGCGTGATTCTGATTATTCGGAACTGGATAATTCAGTACGATTGGTTGGATAATAAATGTCCCACTTTGTTGGGACATTTTATTTGATTTTATGTGCCTGGGTTGCTATATTAAAACCTGATGTAAAAAGCGAAAGGGCACAAATGAAAAAGATAATCAAATATTTACTTATAATACTGGCAATTATATTGCTGGACCAAGTTTCCAAGGGTGTTTTAATTCATTTAATAACGGGGCGGGTGCCGGCGTTTGCACCGGCGTGGACACTGATACCGGTGCCATATTTAATGGCGCACGTAACCGATTTCTTTAATGTTGTGTTCACTTGGAATCCGGGAACATCTTTTTCGTTGTTTCGCGCGTTGGGTGAGGCGGCACCAATAGTAATTGTTGTTTTAACCGCTTTTGTAATTGGGTTTATATCGTATTACACCTTTGGGCGCGCACAGGCACACGAACGTTTACCGTTGACGTTTATTATTGGTGGTGCGCTGGGTAATTTGATTGACCGCGTGCGTTTCGGTGCGGTGGTTGATTTCTTGGACTTTCATATTGGTGGCGCGCATTGGCCGGCATTTAATGTTGGGGACATTTTCATTTGTGTTGGTGTTGGTTTATACATATTAAATTGGTTTTTGGCGCGCCGGCGTTGTGTATGTGGAAAATAAAAAGGATAGGGTAAAATGGTTAAATATTTAGACAATAATAATTCGGGATTTGCCGCGTGGAACGCGAATAGAAGCGCCCAGAAAAAGTCGCCGCGTGGTGGCTTTTTATGGTGGTTCATAATCTTTATGGCGGTTTGGTGGGCATTGGGCGTAATGTTTGGTAAAAACCAAACTGTTGTTGCACCAGACACAAATCAAGAAGCGGTTGTTGATGTCTCAAACGTTCCAGTAAGCGAAATATCATCGGATAAAATCACAGCCAATATTCAAGGCTTGCGCATATCAAATATCGACCTGCGTGATTTTCAGGCAAACGCGAAAAGTACCGACACTGTGAAATTATTATCGGGTGAAAATGATTTTGCCGAAATTGGTGTTGTGGGTATTGGCACAACTGCGCCAACTGCGGATACAGTATGGAAAGCGGAAGGTAACACATACACTTGGCATAATGTGGACGGTGTTGTTTTCAATCGTACGGTCAGTGTTGATAACTATGTGATAACGGTAAATGACGAAATTAAGAATAATTCCAAAAAAGATTTTTCATTTGCGCCGTACGCAAAAATTCGTCGCGGTAATGATACTTTTTCTTCTGCGGGTGTTTATTCGGGATTGGTCGTATATGTGAACGGCGATGTTGAACATGATGACTGGCGTGCACTGGCGAAAAAGCCACGCGCATATACAACAACAAACGGCTTTGCCGGTTTTGCGGATCAATATTGGGAAACAATCGCCGATATTGACGCGCCCGACCAAACGATTCGTGCACAAAAGTATGGCGAACAATATCAGTCCGAGATAAACACGCGCGCGGTAACCGTTGCGGCAAATGAAAGCGCGAATATTAAAACATACCTTTATGCTGGACCGCGCGACAGTTCCGCGTTAAAGAGCGCAGAAACACAAATAAACGGTATTGGCGACACAATCGATTATGGTTGGTTCTGGTTCTTGGCGATGCCGATGTTGTGGTTGATAAACGCGATAAATGCGATTGTTATGAATTATGGTGTTGCGATTATCATAATGACAATCTTGTTGCGGTTGTTGATGTGGCCACTGACGCGTAAGTCATATACGTCAATGGCGGCGATGCAAAAAATGCAACCAGAAATGCAACGTATACAAAAACTGTACGCAAACGATAAACAACGTTTGCAAATTGAAATGATGAAATTGTATCAGACGCATAAGACTTCGCCAATGTCGGGTTGTTTGCCGATGCTGATTCAGATTCCAATTTTCTTTGCGTTGTATAAAGCGTTGATTATTTCGGTGCAAATGCGTAATGCGCACTTCTTGTGGATATCTGATTTGGCGGTGATGGACCCATATTTCATATTGCCAATATTGATGGGGGCAAGTATGTGGTTGCAACAGCGTTTACAATCGGGCGCAACCAAATCGGCCGATAAAAACGATGTCGCCGCACAAACACAACGCGCAATGCGTTGGATGCCGATAATCTTTACGATAATGTTTGCGTGGATGCCGGCGGGGTTGGTGCTGTATTGGACAATGTCTAATTTATTTGGAATTGCCCAGATGTACATAATCAAACGTAATATGGAAAAATAAAAAATGCCCGAACGGGCATTTTTTATTTGCGTGTTAAATATTTATATAACGCGTTTGGCGTTTGTATAAATACTGATTTCATACCGATCGTACGCTTGGATAAATCAACACACGAATACGCGTTTAATAAATAGTTCGTGTGTAGTTGTATATCGCTTGGGATATAAACAAAACGCCAACCATATGCGCGCAATATCGCGATGTCGCGTGTGCGCAGGTTTATTTGTTCAATTTTGTTGTGCCGAATAAATTGGTACATAATCAAATTATTACGATTACATATTATTGGCGCACAATGACGAAATCGGCGACACAATATGCGTGGTAAAATCTTGGAAGTGTTTTCTGAAAACGCGATGATAATCATATTGTATTCCTTTTGTTCATAATTACTTTTCCAACCAACCCAAATCGCGCGCGGCAACTTCTATTGTTTCCATCGCACTGCGCCAAGTTGCGGCATCACGATTTTCCGCCCAAATATATTGGTGTGGGGCACGGCGCCGATCACCGTACTTTTTCATAACTGATAATTGTTCATCGTTTAATTTTCCGCACAGGTACAGTTTCGTTATAAGTGTTTCAACGTCCAGCAATTCGCATGGGCGACGTGTCGCGTTGCCGTGAATACGAACGTATCCATTTTGGACAGATTTAGAATATAAAAACCAAAACCATAATTGTTCTGCGCTTTGGAATTTTTCGTTGGTGGATATTGGTTGTGTTTCGGTCATATTTATATCTCCCTTGGTAAGAAATCGTTGTAATTTGTTTATAGAATTATGTGTGGAAAACATAAAATATTACAACTTTCGGTTGAAATGCGAATCGGATTTTTGATTCGTCTGTGTTTTTATTGTTTTGGTATGCGAATCGTAAAAAATGTTGTTTTTGCGATAAATAAAATGCGCGCATTTGTCGCACGCATTATCAAGATGTATTCATATAGGGTCCTTTTTATTAAATAAAAAACCCCACAAATGTGGGGTTTTATAATTTTGGGTATCCCGTTATAATATCGGCGGGAAGCAATCGCCACCAGTTTCCGGACAACAGTTAAATCCTTGGTCACCCATATCGGTGTATATTTCACCAGTGCAACAACCATTGCCATCGGGTGGGGTGCCATCTTCACATTTTATCAATGATTCTGTTTGTGCCGGTGCCGATTCGCTTTTTTGTTGGAATGGATTTTCAATCGCACCATTATCGTCATATTTCAATCCCAACACTTTTTCATTATATGCCTGGCTACCCTTGCCACCGGTGCTGGCAATGCTGTTCGCATTACTTGTTGATTGTTGGTTTTGATATACGGCTTCTTGTTTTGCATTGTTGATTGCCTGGTAATTACTGGACTGGCAATACGCGACAAGCGTGCTGTATGAATAACCAAGTTTTTGTAATTCTTGGGATAAATTAGAATCATTTGCTGGTGCCTTTAACACGCCGTTTTCGGTAACACAATATTTGCTTAAATTAAACGAACGTGCCTGGCCAGTCCACGAGCCGTCAGAATAGTCGGGATGTGCATTCCATGTTGGTTCGCTGCGCTTTGTATTTGCACGTGCCGCCGCGCCGTCCATCCAACATTTTTTACCACTGTCGGTACAGGCGACCATTAAATCGTATGGTGAATATACGGTTATACGTGTACCTGCCGGAATTGTAAATGGTGGAACGGTGTTGTCCATCATATCGACAAGTAATTTTTGGGCAACCTGGTTCCAAGTTGTGATAATTTCATTTTTCGCCAATTCAGATGAACGCATTGTGCCACTTTGTACAACAGTGTTATTATCCAAATCAATTTGATTTACAAATTTATCAGCCACTGGCGCAATCATATTTACCGCCGCCGGCACAATAGATGTCAACATTGGCATAACAAATTGTTCCAAATAGTCCGTACTGCCACGGCCAGGAACCCCAATACGACCCTGGGCATCAGCAGATGATGGTTCTTGGGCACCGTTGAAATTAAATTCAACACCGTTTGGCAATATAAACTGATACCATTTAATGTTCATACGACCAATTGCCTTGTACGGTCCAGGGATATTTCCAGTGACATAACCCAACATCAGTGTACCAGTTGGAATAATGATTGTACGACCATTGTCGGAATACACATTACGATCAACCGTTGCGCGTACCGGGAAATGTAAATTGTCGGCGTCCAACGCAACATCGGCACGTACATCGGAAACGATAGTTGCCGGAATTGGTTTATATTGACGTAATATAAATGTACGGTCGTATGGTTGTGTTGCAACAATCGCATTTGAATCAGTCGTTCCAAATGTGACATCAACAACCGGTGCCGGTGTTAAATCAATTTTACCCATTGTACCAATTGCATCGCTTATTTTATCCGAAGAACGATTTGATTTACGTGCGCGTGGTGATTCAGACAATGTTGGAACAATACCGGTTGCCAATGCGGAATTGATATGTTCGGCGTCTGTGCCAATTCTTTTGCCGGCAACATTGATATCGGTAATTATGCCAGTGTCTGCGTTATATATACCCGTTGCATTCTTACAATCTTTATCAGAGAACGGATGAAAATAATATCCGCCACGTTCTGGTTTAATCCAACCGATTTGTGTGCCGTAATTATCATAACCCGGAAACGCAAATTCAGAACAATTTTGTTTTGTTTTGACCGTTTCATTTACCACCGGTTTTGGTGCAGACTTCGGGGTTGGGGTAGCATACGGTTCATCAAATGGGTCAGATGGTGCAATAGATTTTATATCATGTTCAATCGCCGCGGCTGTTTTTGGTGCGACATAGTCGTCATAATCAAAGTCGTCTTCGTCATCATCGTATTCTGGTTCGGAAACAACAGCGGTTTTTTGTGTTGGGGCCGTGGTTGCAACCTTTTCAGGTGCCGCCGCGCCCAAAACAACAATAACTTTTTCAGCGGTCTTCATTGACTCTGGTTCGTTTTCACCGCGCCAATAAATATATAATGTCAATGTTTCTGGTTTTGCGGCGATTGTTGGTGCATATTCCAAAAATACATTACAAGAAATCTTGGCATTTATAACCGCCGCTTCGGTACACGTGGTCTTTGCCGTAAAGCCATCAACCGTTTTGTTTTGTCCCATAGAAACCTTGGCCGGTGCAGTTGTTTTTACGGAAATCGTTTCGGTCTTTTTTGTGCCAACAGTAACATTTGACCAATCAACCGTGTCCGATGACAATGTAATTTTTACAGGGATTTCATCTTTGGTAACGGTCGGTGTCTTTTGTTTATTATTACCCGTCATTAATAATGTGAATAAAATAAGAACAACAACAAATGCCGCACCCAAAAGCAACCATTGAACATGCTTTGGTGTCGCATCACGCATATTTAAGAATTGTTGTTTTATTTTGTTCATATTGCTAACCGTCCAAAACCATTATTGAATACGTACAACACTGCAACTTGCACCGCTGAACTTTAACAATTGGTCGCACAACTTTTGTGCAGCATCAATGTCGGCCATTGGACCAATGCGTAAACGATACAAGCGTGCCGCCGAAGAAGACGCACCCAAATCACCAACACCCTGTTCATCAACCGCAAAGAACACGCTGTTCTTGTATGGTGTTAATAAACCTTGGCCATCATCACCGCTGAACTTGGCAAGCAAGTCAACCCAGTAATCATTCAATGCCTTGACCGATGTGTCAGATTTTAATTCAACGGCAACACCAGATTGATTGCTGGTGATAAGTGGAATATTCGATTGTGGCAAATATGAACCCGCCGTCACACGTTCAGTTGGCATCATTGTAACAACACCCGAAGATGTGGACGGTGCAATCGTTGGTTGTGCCGATGGTTGTGGATATGCCTGGCCCGCTATAAATCCAGCCGGCATATAGTAACCCGATGTCGCATTGCCCGCAGTGTTGCCAATCATAACCGGTGTGCCAGTGTTATTTACACCCGCCGCATTTATCGCCGCCGTATCATAGCCATATGTCATATTATTCAGCGATTGTCCCGACATCATTGATTGTGCAACGTTGGCTTCGGCCAGTGCCATAACAGATGCGGTGTCTGCGATCAAGAATGGTTTTTCACGTTTCTTGATACATACGATACGTTGACCACTGCGCAGTACCATATCGCCAACCGCTTCAACAATAATTAAACGACCGTCTTCGCCATCGGTACGGAAACCGACCGGTGATTCACCACCTTCGACAAGCAGCGACACAACTGGACGTTGGGTCATAGATATAACCTTGTCCCCGAAATCGATGTATGTGAATATGCGGTCACGCCATACGCGTTCCGGTGCAATAACATAATCGTCTGGATTTGGAACAAAGATATCCAAATCAAAACGGAATTCCGATGGATCAATCTTCATAGATTTAATCCAACCATAATCTTCGCCGTCAACGCCAATCGTGTTGGATTTTGTTGTGCTTTTCTTGAACACTGATGACATATTGCCCGCCGGTGCCGTATTACCCGCCGATGGCAACGCGGTACCGTCACCCATAACGACTTCGACCTGGGAATAGGTAACTTCTGAAGAATTAGTTGGTTCAGCGCGCAGATAGAAAATGTATTTATTGCCCGATTTACCAGTGATGATTAAATTGGTGTCGCCACCCTGGACCCCCTGGTTCGGGGTAAGGTACATAACGTTTGTTCCGGCGGTACCTTCGAATTTAAACAAAGCATCATCGCCGAACATACCGTCTTCGATTTGTTCGCCCGCAGGCAATGTCACCATTGTAACCATACCGCTACGCAATTTGATTGGTAAAACACTTCCCTTGGACCAAGACAACTGTGCGTATCCAGGTTTAGTACTGCCCGATGCCATATTTGCACTTGGGTTGTTCCACGCACTTTGTGCAGAAAATGCCGACATCGGCATCGCACACACGCACGCCAAACACAGTACGGATATGTTCAATTTAATTGTTTTCGAAAACGTCATTTTCCTTTCCTTTTTACGCTTTTATTCGTTGCCAACAACGAATGCATCTAATGGGTCACCATCGCCAGATTCAACCGAATATTCAGCGACACGCAGGCCCAATGGATTTTCCATGTGATCCGCCCATTTCATTGATTGGACATCATCGGTTACCAATGTTATTTTTATTCTATAATCTTTTCGGTCGGTCTGTCCATAACTATTTGTACAAAACCACTTGAAATCAACAGTGTATGTCGAACCATCGGTTGTATAGCGGTTTACGCTGCCCGATGGAAACTCAACCGAACACGAAAAATCAAAATTTGCGTTGTTTAACAAGAATTCTTGATACATCGATGTGTTCCAGAAATCAGCAAAAACATCTTCGGTTGATGTTGTTTTGACCACACCATTTTGACCGTCCCAATTTTTTTTCATTGTGCGAACAGTCGGCACAATTTCATTGCGGTTTTTGATGTATTCGGTGATAAATGCGCGTTTATAGCGTTCCAAGTCTTCGCCATCGGGCATAACCTGGGTCAATGTAATTTCGGTGTTATTCGCATTTGATGACCGTAAAAAGAACACTTCGGGTCGGTCAAGAGGGAACAAATTATACAGCGTGACCAGTAAAACGACCAACACAACCAGCGTTGCCGCAAAAACAAGCGTAAGCAGTCTGGACAGCAAAATTGGCGGTTCTACGCGGTTTTGCACAGATTTCTCTCCTTAATATATGCTGATTGTAGACAAAATCCGCGGGCCAGTGCAAGCAAAAATTACGCCTTTGTGATATTTAAAATTATGGGGTATGAATTTTCGCTTGCACAGATTTTTTTTACACTTTATAATATTTCCACTTGATTTTTTATATGGCTGTGGTATCTTGGCACGGATCATTGGGGGTATTGCGGCAGAAATCGGGCGATATTTTATAGTACAGGGGCATAGTTCAACGGTAGAATATCGGTCTCCAAAACCGCGGATGAGGGTTCGATTCCTTCTGCCCCTGCCAGAGTTCTGGGCAAACAATGGTCGTAACACTGGTGAAAATTGGACGAATTTTATGAAAAAAATGCTGGAATTTATTAAATCTGTTCGTGCCGAATGGTTCAAAATTGTTTGGCCGTCACGTGACGATGTTACGCGCGCAACCATAATGATTCTGGTGTTTTCGGGTTTGGCGGCATTGTTCTTTTTTGTTGTTGACAGTGCACTGAATGCGATTGTGAGTTGGATTTTCTAAACGTACTAGCGAAGGAAGTATTAGATGGAAGACAAAATGCAATGGTTTGTTGTAAACGTTCATACAGGCTGTGAAGACAAGGTCGCACGTGGCTTGCGCGAACAAATTGACAAGCGTCGTTTAAATGCATATTTTGGTGAAATTTTGGTTCCAACACGCGAAGTTGTGGAAATCAAGGCTGGCAAACGCGTCAAATCTGAAAAGAAGTTTTTCCCAGGTTATATCGTTGTTCAAATGATTATGAATAATGAAACGTTTTCGTTGGTCAAATTGATGCCTCAGGTTGTTATGTTCCTTGGCGCAAAACAAAAGCCAATCGCAGTTAGCGAAGAAGAAGCACGCCGCCTGATGAAACAGGTTGAAGAAGGTGCCGTTGCGGTTGATGAAATTACATACGAAGTTGGCCAAGAAGTTCATGTTATTGATGGACCATTTGCTGGATTTAACGGTGTTATTTCCGAAGCAGATAATTTAAAGCAAAAAATGACCGTTACAATTTTGGTGTTCGGTCGTGAAACCAGTGTTGAATTAGACTTTACCCAGGTTGAAAAGGTGTAAAGTAGAACGAGTTTTCGCGATTTTGTAAAATCGCACAGCGTGGAAGATGCGCCACATCGTACCACAACACAACAAACAAAAATGGAGTGAAAAAATGGCAAAAAAAGAAGTTAAGGGATTGGTCAAATTGGTCGTTCCCGCAAAACAGGCAAACCCTGCGCCTCCGATTGGGCCGGCTTTGGGTGCCGCTGGCGTTAATATCGCCGAATTCTGTAAACAATTCAACGACAAAACCGCTGATAAAGAACCGGGCATGCCAATTCCATGCATTATTACGGTTTACACAGACCGCAGTTTCGAATTCATTATGAAATTGCCACCTGTGTCTTACTATATTAAAAAAGCATTGAAATTGAAAATTGGTTCACACAAGCCAGGTCGCGATTTTGTTGGAACAATCACAAAAGATCAAATCAAGCAAATTGCAGAAGCAAAAATGCCTGATCTTAATTGCTCTACCGTTGAATCTGCAATGAACATCGTTGCGGGTCAATGTCGTTCTATGGGCGTAAAGGTGGAGGAATAAGATATGAAACAGACAAAAAAGCAACAGACTTGGGCAAATTTAGACAGAACAAAAGTCTATGCGTTGGCTGATGCTATTGAAGCATTGCGTCCGTATGTGTCCAAAAAGTTTGACGAAAGTTTAGAAATTGCAATCCGTTTGGGTATTGATGTAACCAAGGCTGACCAAAACATTCGTGGAATGTTGTCGTTGCCAAATGGTACGGGTAAATCTGTCCGCGTTGCAGTGTTCACAATCAATTCACAAGACGAAGCCAAAAAGGCTGGCGCAGATGTTGTTGGTGGTGAAGAACTGATTGAAGCGGTGGCGGGTGGTCAAATCAATTTCGACCGCGTTATCGCAACACCAGACATGATGCCGAAAATGTCCAAAGTTGCACGTGTTTTGGGACCAAAGGGTTTGATGCCGAATCCAAAGTTGGGTACGGTTACAAACAACGTTGCCGAAGCAGTTAAAATCGCCAAGGCTGGTCAGATTGAATATCGTGCCGAAAAGAACGGTATTATTCACGCCGGTATCGGTAAAATGTCGTTCACAACGGATAAATTGGTTGAAAATGCAAACGCATTGATTGATCAATTGAAAAAGGTTAAACCATCATCGACCAAGGGTCAGTATATCTTGGGTGCGGCTGTTGCCACAACACAAGGTCCAGGCTTAAAGGTTGATGTGAAATAATATTTTGGTTTGGGTTTCGACCCAAACCAGAAAACGAGATTTCTGTCCAAGACTGATGGTGTCGCACCAAAATTGCGGCTTAATTGCCATCATAGACAAAGAAAAATTCTTTGGGGCAGGAAGTAAGAGCCCCATCTGGATGTCAAAGTCCGGTGGAAAGTTAAACAAAACGAAGAAGTAAGGGTATAAGATGAGACGCGAAGAAAAATCAGATTTGATTTCAGCGTTGCAGTCGTCGCTTCAAGAAGCAAACGGTGTTTTCGTTGTTGAAAACAATGGTTTGACAGTGAAAGAATTCGAAGCCTTGCGTAATGAATTGCGCCCATTGGTTTCGGTTTTCAAGGTCGTTAAAAACCGTTTGATGAAATTGGCATTGAAAGATACTAATTTCGAAGCTGTATCCGATATGATGAAACGTCCAACCGCGGTTGCAGTTGCAACAGACGCGTTGGCGGTTACCAAGGTTTTGGCCAAGTTTGCCGAAGATCACGCAAACCTGAACATTATCGGCGGTAAAATGGATGCAGACGTCTTGGACAAAGACGGCATTGTGCAATTATCCAAGCTTCCTTCCCTGTTGGAAATTCGTGGTACTATCGCGCGTATCTTGGTCGAACCAGCATCGCGCATTGCACGCGTTTCAGCAGAGTATGGAAAAAAGAATCAATAAATACCGGAATGGTAACATTCTGATTAAAAGGAGTACAAAATGGCAGACATTCAGAAATTAGTTGAAGAATTGTCAAAGTTGAGCGTTATGGAAGCAGTTGAACTGTCCAAAGCGTTGGAAGAAACTTGGGGCGTTAGCGCCGCAGCCGCAGTTGCAGTTGCCGCAGGCCCAGTCGCAGGTGCAGCAGCTGAAGAAAAGACAGAATTTGATGTTGTGTTGACAGATGTTGGCGCAAACAAATTGGCTGTTATCAAAGCTGTTAAAGACATCACTGGTTTAGGTTTGGGCGAAGCAAAAGCTTTGGTCGAATCTGCACCAAAGGCTGTCAAAGAAGCAGTTGCAAAAGATGAAGCTGAAAAAATGAAAGCGACCATCGAAGCAGCTGGTGCAAAAGTTGAATTGAAATAATTCAATCCCGCAGAATACGCGGTTTCGTATTCAAATAAACCCCGGACGAAAGTCTGGGTCGTCCGCGCCCACCATTGATAAAAAATCTTTGGTGGGCCCGTGGGCGTAAAAAGAGCAAATATATTTCGTTTGCAAAACGCAAAAATAAAAAGGATAGAAACCCATGGCCGTTATCCAAAAATTTAGAAAGTCTTTTGGTAAAAGTTTTTTGCAAACTCCGCTTCCTGATTTAGTTGAAATACAGTATGATTCTTATAAAGATTTCTTACAGGCGGATGTAGAACCCCAAAATCGTAAGAACATCGGATTGCAAAATGTTTTTGCATCTATGTTCCCAATCAAAGATTATGCGGGTATTGCAGATTTGGAATTTGTTGAATATACATTGGATAAACCAGTGTATAACGTCAAAGAATGCATGTTGCGTAATATGACGTATTCCAGCAAATTGAAATTAAAATTAAGATTGATTTTGTGGGATATTGCCGAAGATGGTAAAAAATCTTTGCGCGATATCAAAGAACAAGAAATATTTATGGGCGAAGTGCCATTGATGACCGAACGTGGCAGTTTTATCGCGTCTGGTGTTGAACGTGTTATCGTTTCACAAATGCATCGTGCCCAAGGTGTTGTGTTCGCAACAACCAAAGAAGCAAAAGTTGCGGGCAACCCAATCACATACACCGCGCGTATTATCCCAGAACATGGTTCGTGGATTGACTTTGAAGAAGCCAAAGGTGTTATTTACGTTCGTATCGACCGCCGCCGCAAGATTCCAGCAACCGTTCTGTTGCGTTGCTTGCCAAGTGCCGAAGACGAAAAGAAATGGTTGGCTGACCCACGTAAACCAAATATTCGTGGTATGTCCGATACCGAAATTTTGTCGGCGTTCTATAAACGCATTGCGTTAAAGTTCGATGGCAAAATGTGGATTGGCGACACAAACGTATTTGATGGTTTGGATAAATATCGTTTGAACTATGATATTATAAATCCAAAAGACAAAAAGCCTCTTGCGGCCAAGGGCGACAGATTGACATCAAAACGTTTGGCAAAAATCGTTGCGGCATCAAAAACATTTGGTATTGCTTCGGAATCATTGGTTGGCGAATATTTGTTCGACCCAATTATGAATGGTGATGAAGTTTTGTACCAAGCAGGTACAGAAATTACCGAAGAAATTTTGTCAGACTTGGCAAAATTGGGTGTCAAAGAAATATCATTGATTTCAATTGATAACGCAACAATTACGGCGCACATGCGCAACACATTGTTGGCGGATAAAACAACAAATCGTGAAGAAGCATTGATTGAAATCTATAACATTATCCGTCCGGGCGAACGTCCAACGTTGGAAGCGGCAATCAACTTGTTCCAACGTCAAGGTTTTGATCCGGCATATTATGATTTGTCTGCGGTTGGTCGTTTCAAGATGAACAAACGTTTGAAAATCGATTCTGGCAAACGTCCAGAAGACGACCGTTTGTTGTCTAAGGGCGACTTCTTGGCGGTTCTGAAAACATTGACCAACATTATTGACCACAAAGATACAATTGATGATATTGATAACTTGTCAAATCGTCGTGTTCGTGCGGTTGGTGAATTGTTGGAACAAAACTTCCGCGCCGGTATGTTGCGTATCGAAAGATTGGTTCGTGAAGCATTATCCAGTCCGAATATCGCAAATATGCAACCACAAGACGTTATCAATGTTAAACCGTTGATGAGTTTGGTTTCAGAATTTTTGGGTACATCACAGTTGTCACAATTTATGGACGCATATAACCCACTGTCTGAATTGGAACACAAACGTTTGATTTCTGCATTGGGTCCGGGTGGTTTGAACCGTGAACGCGCTGGCATTGACGTGCGTGACGTTCACCCAACACACTATGGTCGTTTATGCCCGATTCATACCCCAGAAGGTGCAAACATTGGTCTGATTTCGCACATGGCGACATACGCACGTGTGAATCCATATGGATTTATTGAAACACCATACTATGTTGTCGAAAACAGTCGCGTCACAGACAAAATTGTTTATTTGACCGCAGACGAAGAATTGGGTCACAAAATCGCCCAGGGTAACACCCCAACATCAGACAAGGGTGTGTTGGCTGACGATGTCGTGACGGCACGTGTCGACGGCGAATTTACAATGGTTCCAAAAGAAGAAATTGACTTAATCGACGTTGCACCACGTCAGGTGGTGTCCATTGCAACTGGATTAATTCCGTTCGTTGAAAACGATGACGCTAACCGTGCGTTGATGGGTTCGAACATGCAACGCCAGGGCGTTCCATTAATGCGTGTCCAGGCTCCACTTGTTGGTACGGGTATTGAACGCGAAGTTGCGCGTGATTCACGTACGGGTAAGGTTGCAAAACACGCCGGTGTCGTTGAATCGGTTGATGCAAATCGTATCGTTGTTAAATGTATGAACAGCCGTAATGTTGTGACGGGTGTTGACATTTATAACTTGGAAAAATTTGAACGTAGCAACAGTGAAACTCTTATTCACCAAAAACCATTGGTGCGTGTTGGCGACCGCATTGCCGCGGGTGACATCATTGCCGATGGTTCATCTATGAACTATGGTGAATTGGCGTTGGGTCGTAATGTGTTGGTTGCATTCTTGCCATGGCGCGGATACAACTATGAAGACGCTATTGTGATTTCCGAACGTATTTCACGTGATGACGCGTTCACATCAATCAAGATTGTTGAAAAAGAATTCAAGGTTCGTGATACACAGTTGGGCCCAGAAAGTTTCACACGCGACATTCCAAATGTAAGCGAAGAAGCATTAAAGAATCTGGACGAATCTGGTATCATTTACGTTGGTGCACGTGTAAAACAAGGCGATATTTTGGTTGGTCGTGTTTCACCAAAATCTGAAACATTGCTTACCCCAGAAGAAGCATTGTTGCGCAACATCTTTGGTGAAAAGGCGTTGAACGTCAAAGATACATCACTGCGCGTTGGTCCAAACGAAGAAGGTACCGTTATCGGTGTGAACGTTTTGACCCGTCATGGTGTTAAAAAAGACGAACGCACCCAGATGATTGAACTGCAAAAGATTGAAAAGATTAACAAAGACCGCGAAGAAGAAACTTCGATTATCGAAAAGGGCTTTGCGGATCAAATCTTCCAGATTGCAGAAAACGATGTTATTGATTCTGGCACGGGTTCATTGAAACCATTTATTGGTAAGAAATTGACCGCAGAAGTGTTCGAAGGTATTAAACCATCTGATGTTAAAAAGTTGGTTGTTAAAAATAAAGAACACCAGGCCAAGATTGATGAACTGCGTGAACAACACATTATCAAGTTGAAAGAATTGAACGATCGTGCCGATGCAGAAATTGCCAAGGCAACCGAAAGCAATTCATTGAACGCGGGTGTGTTGAAAGAGGTCAAGGTTTACATCGCACACAAGATGAAATTACAGCCAGGTGATAAAATGGCTGGTCGTCACGGAAACAAGGGTATCGTTTCAACGGTTGTTCCAATCGAAAATATGCCATATATGGAAGATGGAACCCCGGTTGATATCGTATTGAATCCGTTGGGTGTGCCAAGCCGTATGAACATCGGTCAGATTTTGGAAACTCACCTTGGTATGGCGGCACGTACGTTGGGTAAGCAAATTGGCGATGTCTTGGACGAAGTCAAAGCAAAACGTGCGGTCACCGACGATTTGCGCACTTTGATGGGCAAAATCTATGGCAAGGATGTGAAAGAAAAGTTGGAAAAGATGACCGACACAGATGTTCGTGCCGAAGCAGCATTGTTGCGTGACGGTGTTCCAATGGCAACACCAACATTTGACGGTGCCACATCTGACGATATTCACAACATGTTGAAAATGGCGGGTCTGCCAGAAACAGGTCAGTTCAACCTGTACGATGGTATGACGGGCGAAAAGTTTGCGCGTCCTGTTACCGTTGGTGTTATGTACATGATGAAATTGCATCACTTTGTTGATGAAAAGATTCACGCACGTTCAACCGGTAACTATTCATTGGTCACACAACAGCCATTGTCTGGTAAAGCCCACATGGGTGGCCAGAGACTTGGTGAAATGGAAGTGTGGGCATTGGAAGCGCATGGTGCCGCGCACTTGTTACGCGAAATGTTGACAGTTAAATCTGACGATATTGTCGGCCGTAACAAGATGTACGAATCCATCATTTCGGGTTCAAACGATATCCAAACTGGAACCCCAGAAGCATTCAACGTGTTCGTTCGTGAATTACGTGGTTTGGGTCTGGCGATGACACCAAAGAAAATTGATTAGTTATAGTTGTTGGTATTCAACAACTAACAACTAGCAACTAATACAAAGGAGCAGAAAAATATGACAAATATGTTGCAAAAGATATTTGGACAAATTGAAACCAAGGAACAGTTTGACGCATTGCGTATTACAATCGCGTCACCCGAAGAAATTTTGTCTTGGTCACATGGCGAAGTTAAAAAGCCAGAAACAATCAACTATCATTCGTTGAAACCAGAGCCAGAGGGTCTGTTCTGTCAGCAAATCTTTGGTCCAGTCAAAGATTACGAATGCGCATGCGGAAAATATAAAAGAATCAAGTTCCGCGGTGTTGTTTGTGAACGTTGTGGCGTTGAAGTTGGTTCATCATCTGTTCGTCGTGAACGTATGGGCCACATTAAATTAGCAATGCCTGTTGCGCACACTTGGTTTTTACGTGAAGGTAAAATCGCAACATTGTTAAATAACTTGCCACAAAAGAAGTTGGAACAGGTTATTTCATACGATGCATACATCGTTATTGAACCTGGTTTAACAAACCTGAAACAATATGATGTTATCAGCGAAGATGAATACCAAGCGGCCGTCGAAGAATTTGGTGCCGACGCTTTCCATGTTGGTATTGGTGCCGAAGGTGTTCGTTCAATCATCGCGAATTTGGATATGGGCGATGAACGTACACGTCTGCGCGCAGAATTGGCTGAAACAAAATCAGAAGCAAAACGTAAATCGATTATCAAACAATTAAAGTTGGTCGAAGCATTCTTGGATTCCAAGACAGATCCAGCATGGATGTTGCCGGATATTATCCCAGTTATCCCACCAGATATGCGACCATTGGTCACATTGGACGCGGGGCATGTCGCGGCATCTGATTTGAACGATTTGTACCGCCGTGTAATTATCCGTAACAATCGTTTGAAAAGATTTATGGAAATGCACGCGCCAGAAATCATCGTTCGTAACGAAAAACGTATGTTACAGGAAGCCGTTGATTCATTGTTCGATAATGGACATAAGGCACGTCCAATGGTTTCACAAAACCGCCGTCCATTGAAATCATTGTCTGATTCATTGCGCGGTAAGTCGGGTCGTTTCCGTATGAACATGTTGGGTAAACGTGTGGACTATTCCGGCCGTTCGGTTATTGTGTCGGGCCCATCATTAAAGTTGCACCAGGTAGGTTTGCCAAAGGCAATGGCTTTGGAATTGTTTAAGCCATTTGTTTTTGCGCGCTTGCTTGCGGGTGATTATGCAAACACGTTAAAAACCGCACGTAAGATGGTTGAAAACGGTGAAGATATTGTTTGGGAAATTCTTGAAAAAGTTATTCACGAACACCCAGTATTATTGAACCGTGCACCAACATTACACAGATTGTCGTTGTTGGCTTTTGAACCAGTTTTGATTGAAGGTAAGGCAATTCGTTTACACCCATTGGTATGTAAAGGGTTCAATGCGGACTTTGACGGTGACCAGATGTCTGTACACGTGCCAATTTCATTAGAAGCACAATTGGAAGCACGTACATTGATGTTGTCATCGAACAACGTTTTGTCGCCTGCAAACGGTGAACCAATGATTGTGCCATCACAAGACATGGTTTTGGGTGTGTACTATATTTCATTGATGGACGGAACTGTCACCGAAAAATCGCCACGTTTCGCCAATATGGACGAAGTTAAAATGGCATTGGAAAACAAGACCATTACATTACACACGCCAATCGTTGCACGTATCAATGGCAAACGTTATGAAACAACAGCTGGTCGTATGATTTTGGGTGAATTGTTGCCAAAGTCTGATAATATGCCATTTGATTTGGTGAACAAAGTTATGCCATCGGGTGAAATCAAAAAATTGTTGGCGTTGACGTATGAACGTTGCGGTGACAAGGCTATGATTATTTTGGCGGACTCGTTAAAGAACACCGGATTTGAACAAGCGGCACGTTCTGGTATTTCAATTGGTTTTGACGATATCGTTATTCCAAAAGAAAAGGCTGAAATGATTGCAAACGCGAACAAAGCCGCAGCCGAAATCGAAAAGCAATATCAAAACGGTTTGTTGTCGGGTGGTGAACGTCATAACAAGTTGATTGACTTGTGGCAGAAAACAACCGACGAATTGGGTGATAAAGCATACGAAGCGTTGGGTAAAACAACGGGCGAAAATTGGAACAGTATTTATATGATGGCTGTGTCTAAGGCTCGTGGTTCCAAGGGTCAGATTCAGCAGGTTGCAGGTATGCGTGGTATGATGCAGAAGCCAGACGGTTCTATTATTGAAGTTCCAATTATTTCGAACTTTAAAGAAGGTCTGACCATGGCGGAATACTTTACGTCAACCCACGGTGCGCGTAAAGGTATGTCGGATACCGCGTTGAAAACAGCTGAGGCAGGTTATTTGACACGTCGTTTGGTTGAATTGGCACAGAACACCGTTATTACCGAACACGATTGCGGTACAGACGAATATATCACTGCAAAGCCAGTGTACCAGGGTTCAACATTGACAGTTCCATTGGGTGATGTTGTTTTGGGTCGTACAGCGGCACATGATATCGTGCACCCAATTACCAAGGAAGTTATTGTTCCAGCCGGTGAATTAGTCACAAAGTCAGCGGCACGTGCGATTAATGAATCTGGGTTACCATCTGTTGATGTACGTTCAGTGTTGACATGTCACAGTGATGGTTTGTGCGCGAAATGCTATGGTATGGATTTGTCGCGTAATGCGCTGGTCCACGTTGGTGAAGCGGTTGGTGTTATCGCCGGTCAGTCCATTGGTGAACCAGGTACCCAGTTGACGTTACGTACCTTCCACATTGGTGGTATTGCGTCTGGTGGTGCGGAAAATCACTTTATCGAAATGCCAGTTGGCGGTACATTGAAATTGTCGGGTGTCAACACGATTACAAATTCAAATGGTCGTGTCGTGGTGCTTAGCCGTAATGGCGAAGTCGCCGTTGTTGACAGCAAAGGCAAAGAATTGTTCAGTTGTGCATTGCCATACGCATCTATGTTGATTAAAAACGATGGTGACAAGGTTGAAAAAGGCGAAAAGGTTGCCGAATGGGATCCATATTCCAACACAATCATCGCCGAAAAAGACGGTATCGTTCAGTTCAAAGACTTGATTGAAAACGTATCTGTCCAAGAAGAAGTTGATTCTATGACTGGTATTGTTTCACACAAGGTTATTAACTGGAAAACAAATACCAAAAAGCCATTAAGCCCAGCAATCACATTGGTTGATGAAAAGGGTAATGTCATATCATTGGGTGGCAAGAAAGTTGCTGAATACATGTTGCCAACATATTCTGTGTTGAATGTGTCCAGTGGTGACAAGGTTGTTGCCGGTGATATTTTGGCTCGTATTCCAGTTCAGACGAAAAAGACAAGCGATATTACGGGCGGTCTGCCACGTGTTGAAGAATTGTTGGAAGTTCGTCGTCCAGCCAGCCCTGCTTTGTTGGCGGAAATCGATGGTACGGTTGAATTGGAAGATTCTAAATCAAAAATCATTATCCGTATTGAACCAAACGATGGTTCGGCGCCAGTTGAATATGCGGTGCCAAAGGGTACAAACCTGTTGGTGCGCAGCGGTGATACAGTACGTAAGGCCGAAAAACTGGTCGATGGTGATCCGGTTCCACAAGACATCTTGCGTATTTTGGGTCAAAAAGAATTGGCGCAATTTATGGTTGAACAAGTCCAGCAAGTTTATCGTTTGCAGGGCGTGTCAATCAACGACAAGCACATCGAAATTCTTATCCGTGAAATGACACGTCGTGTTGAAATCACGAACCCAGGTGATACAGGATTCTTGATGGGCCAGGTTGTTGACCGCGTTGATTTCGAAGAAGAAAATGCGCGTGTAGCACATGATGGTGGACGTGTGGCCGAAGCGTCACAAATCTTGGTCGGTTTGACCCGTGCATCATTGACATCACGTTCATTTATTTCGAACGCATCGTTCCAACAGACAACCAAGGTTCTGGTTGATGCGGCGATTTCGGGTTCAACCGATAAATTGGTCGGTATCAATGAAAACTTGATTGTTGGTCGTCTGATTCCAATTGGCACCGGCGCATACGTACGTCGTGTTCGTGAAATTGCCAAGGAAGAAGAAAAGGCTGAAAAGTTGGCACGCGAAGGTGGCAACCAACAACAGTTGTTGGACATCTAAGATAAAAATAAACGGTGCCCGGCCGTTATCGGTCGGGCATATTTTATGGAAAAAATATGAACGAAATACCTGCGATTTTTTGTGACATTGATGGTGTGGTTGCTCATAAATGGGCAATCGCAGATTATGACCGTTTTGGTGAACCAAACGAAAATATGATTCGGATTTTGGAAACACTGGGTCGTGATTTTACAATCGTGTTCATCACGGGTCGTTGGGCAATGGGCCAAGAAAAAGTCGAGGCATTTATAGACGGTTTGTTACCGAATATAAAGAAACGCGTTTTTTGTAAGCCACATACATATCCCGGCACAACCGCAGAGTTCAAATTAGAAACAGTCAAGAATTTAGAAGCCGAAGGATTTAAGTTCTATATGGGGTTTGACGACTTTACACCAGTGGTTGGATTATTACATAATCACGGAATGTTTGTCGCCCAGGTCGTATCGAATTAAAGTTTTCCTTGCAAAACAAGAATATTTCTATAAAATAGCAATCGACAAAAAAAGGATAGAAAAATGGCAACGCCAAAAAGTAAAACAAGTAAAGCACGCAGCGCACAACGTCGCAGCCATGACGCATTGTCAGTAATGCCATGCGGTGTTTGCAAAAAATGTGGCGAAAAGAAACGCCCACATCATATTTGCCCGGCTTGTGGTGCGAAATAATAAACAAACGCATTTAACGGCAGAATGGGCGCGTTTGTGCCTTTCTGCCATTTTTTATTAAATACAAACTATGCAAGACAACGAAAAACAAATTATCGCAATTGACGCAATGAGTGGGGATAAAGGTCCCCGCGCTGTGTTTGGTGGTATTAATCAATACCTGTACCAAAATGGCGAAGAACATGTGTTCTTTCGCGTGTTCGGTGCATCACGTGCGTTGCGTAAGTTGTTGTCGAAATATCCACGTGTTGCGCGCAACTGTGAAATTATTGATGCGCCCGATGTGATTCAGGGAACCGATAAAATTCGTGAAGTATTACGCCACGCGCAAAATACGTCAATGTATATGGCGATTAAAGACGTGCGTGAAGGGAAAAGTGCGGCGGTTATCAGTGCTGGTAATACCGGTGTTTTAATGTCGTTGTCGAAATTGGCATTAAAAACGATTGATGGTATTTCACGTCCGGCAATTACAACAATGTTACCAAGTGGTGCGGGTGACGCACGTGTTGTTATGCTGGATTTGGGTGCAAATGTTCAATGTGATGCGGAAAACCTTTTTGACTTTACCGTATTGGGCAGTGTCTATGCCGAAGTTATTGGTAAAATGCCAAAACCAAAACTGGGTGTGTTGAATATCGGTGAAGAAGAAACCAAGGGTAATGAAACACTGCAACGCCTTAATCACTTGCTGACAGAAAACAAAGATAAATTGCCATACGAATATATCGGCTTTGTTGAAGCAAATGATATTTCCGCCGGTGTGGTCCAGGTTGTTGTGACCGATGGATTTACGGGTAATGTCGTTCTTAAAACGGTGGAGGGCACCGCAAAACTTATCAAACGCGTTATCGTTGAAAATTTCAAGAAATCAATATTGGCAATAATTGGTGGATTTTTCTTGGTACACGTGTTTAAACGCCTTAAACACAAAATCGATCCACGTTCTTATGCGGGTGCGACGTTTTTGGGTTTAAATGGTTTTTCATTCAAGACACACGGAAACAGTGATGCACTGGCATTTGCAAATGCAATTAAATATGCCGCTGATTTTACACATTCTGATTTGAACGGTTTGATTAAAAAACGCGCCGAAGATGTCGCCGATATCCGCGCACAATTACAAAACGAAGAATAAAATAAATTTTGTTGTTAAAAAACCGGCGTCTGCCGGTATTTGTACTTATTGTTTATAGACAATATTTTTGTTTGTAAAAAATATAGGCTTGTGATATAATGCCTGTGTTACCGAGGGTTTCGGTAATGGGCTTGATAACCCTTTAGCAAACGTTGCGAAAGTTGCAATGAAAAATGCCCAACAGGATGGTTGGGGTGTGCTGAATATATTGAATAAAGCACGCAATTTTTGCTAATTGTTATCAAACTCCAACCGATCAAAATATTTTGTGCGGTTTTTTGTTAAATGTTTTTATAATAAAGGAGACTTTTATGGCTGGCTTTTTTGATAATATCAAAAATAAAATACAGGAATGGAAACACAATGCCAAAGGCGCAAATAATGTACCAGAACAGCAACCAAGTGAAGAAGACTTGATTGCAGATGCAGAAATAAATCGCAGAATTGAAAAACAGCAAACAAAAGAAGATCAACTTAATATTTTGGCGTATATGAGTGATTATGTAGGTGAAGCAACGTCTGGTGGTAAAAAGTGGTTTTATATCTGTCTTAATAAAGATTATCGTGAAGAAGAAGAGTATGCAGATTTGGCAAAATGGATTTGTTCTAATATTGGTTTGCCAATGAAAAAGCATCTTAGTCATCTTGATGGTACGGAACAGTTTGTTTTACGTATGCCAATCGAAGAACAAGCAAAACATAGAGGCGTTTTGATGGATTTTCTTGAACGTAGAAATATAATAAGAGGTTTTCAGTTCGGAAGCGTCAAAAAACATCTTGGGAATGGCAAAATGGTTGATATTAAATTCCCACGTCAATCATATGATCGTGCGGTTGCAAAATTGAAATTAAAAATGGATGCAGAAAAGACGCAAAAAGTTAAGAATCAACCAGATTTATCAAGATGATAATGTCGAAAAGTCTTTTTGCGATAATATTGATTTGTTTTTCCATATCTGCCCATGCATCAGAATTATCCGATGCGATTACCGATGTGCGCAATGCATGCGTTGGTATATCAGATGAAATGAGTGATATGAAACAATTAGCAGGTATAAATACTGCGATAACTGGTGCTGGAACAGTTGCCGCTGGTGTTGCACTGGGAACAGGTATCGCCAAAGCAAAAGTTGATAAGAAAGCGGACGAATTGGAAGAATTAATTGCAGAATTGGACGCAAGTGGTGCAAAAGAAATCAAAACTAAAGAAGAATTATACGGTGTCTTGGCTGATTTGTTCACAGAAACTGGCACGCATGAAGGTTTTGAATTAGCATCCAGTTTGCGTAAAAAACAACAAGAATTAACAGATAAATCGAAAAGGTTGGGAAATTGGCGTACTGGCACAATGGCTGGTGCGGCGGCTACAAATATTGCAGGTGCAATTGTTGCGGGGACAAACCATGTAAAGGGTGATTTGCAAATGCAAATAAAAGATTGTATTACAGCGACTAAAACACTTGCTAATGTCTTTATGCAGGCGCGTATAAATGGTGATACAGATATAACAGAGCAGGCACAGGCAGAAAAAATAATATCATCGTGTTCAGAATGGGAAACAGTTGATTTGTCTAAAATAGATAATCGTGCACGTGGTGCAACCATATCCAGTACCATTGGTGCAACAACGGGTGTTGCGGGAACAATAGCGTCAGCAAAAGCAAATTCTGATAAGATACGAGAAGATAATAGCATAGAAGGTAAAGAGAAAGAGAAAAAACTAAACACTGCATCAAATATATTTGCGGGAACAACGACCGTTGCATCAGGTACGGCGATGGTATTTAACGCTACACAAATAGGGGCGATTAAACGAGCAGTAAGCGTTGCCGATGCGTGCGAGGGGGCGCTTAAATAAAATGAAAAAATTTATGTTTTTATTTTTGTCGTTGACCTGTTTTTGTTTGTCTTGTCGAGCAGAAGTTTTGGGCCCTGTTGTTGTGGGTGCCGCAGTACGTAAGTTAGAAGATAAAGCTGTTGCTCGCAAAAAGACGATAGTTGATGATTTGATGGTATTACAAGTCGGCGATCAAATTTTTTATGTGAAAGATTTAGACTTACTTGAAGATTTAGTTTCATCTGGTCAAGATATGTGTTTTGAATACGGAAATGATTTAGTCGGCGAAATAAATAATTTATACCATGTGCTGTATGATGCCTGTGTCGCTGGTAGGGCAAGATTACGAGAACAGATTAATACTAGTGCAGATGTGTCGAATATTAAAAAGGGAACGTTTACCGCTTTGCAGGCAATCAGAAGATTACAATCAAGCGAGAAATTACACAATATAACAAATCAAGAATATGATTATAAATCTATGTTGGTTAATTGCTTGTTGGACAAAGAGTTGTTAACCAGGGCATTACAGAAAACAAATCAAGATGTATATGATTATCGCTTGGGTTATGATATGGACAGTTGTATTAAATCTGTCACAGTAAATAAAAATGCTATGTGCAGTCGGTCTGATCTTTTTGTTCCAGATAGCAGTTGTTTGGATAATATGAATGACCTGGACATAAAATATGCTGGTAAAACTTTTCAGTTTACAGAGGGTTTACAATCAAATAACACATCAAATAAAGTTTTAATTTTCAATGGCAAAGTACTAGTTGCCTGTGAAAATGGTTTGGCACAATATGTTATCAAACCAAGTTTTTCAGGGCGTTCATATTGTCAAGATGGTGCATATCAATACGTAGGTGGTGTTGGACATTTACCAAATGGTGTGTATTTAGCGTTGGTAAATCACAAAGAAGCAATGCAAGGTGAGCAACAAAATGCTTGGGGAAAACACAGAGTGCCATTAGTTCCATCTGTATCCAACAAGTCAGTTGGCAGGTCTGGTTTTTATTTGCACGGCACAGAGATAAAAGATAAAAGACGAAGTGGTGGCTGTATCAGTCTGGGGGTGGCAGTTGATGAACTTGTAGAAACAGATTGGTTCGGTGCCGAAGAATATATACCTGTGGTTGTGGATGCAGTTGACAGTATATCCCAGGAAGACAGAGACAAGTGCGAATATAATCAATAAAAAACCGGCATTTGCCGGCTTTTTTATTTTCCATTTGCAACACGTTTGCGGAATTCTGCGCTGGGGCGGAAAGTTGCCACGTTACGTGCAGATATAACCGCCGGTGCACCAGTTTTTGGATTGCGACCCATACGTGCCGATTTGGTCAAAATCTTGAATGTACCAAATCCAGCAAATTTAACTTCTTCGCCATTTATCAACGCTTCACGTATTTCGTCAAACACAACATCAACCAATTTCGCCGCATCCGTTGTTGTCAGACCAAAACGTTCACGCAATCTGTTTGCAAAATCTGTTCTTGTAATTGTTGCCATTTCTTCCTCTATATTTTTATAACTTTGTGCCGTTATTATACCCTTTACTATAATGACTTGCAATATTAAAATCGAAGAATAAAATATATTTCGTTCGTCCCCATAGTTCAACTGGATAGAACAGGGGTTTCCTAAACCCCGGATGTGAGTTCGATTCTCGCTGGGGATACCAAGAAAAAAAAGGTGTAAAGATGTCCAAGAAAGCAATTAGTATCGGAATTATAGCGTCTATTTTGCCACACATGTTTTGTTGTGTGTTGCCAATCGTGCTGTCGGTTGTGGGGTTGTTTGCACCCGAATTTGCACATTCACACTTTATGCCAGAATGGTTGGAACCATGGATTTTCGCGTTTTCGGCGGTAATGCTGGGTATTTCGTGGTTCTTGGTCGTGCGTGAATGTCATTGTGAATGCGACCATTGTCATGGCGACCATTCGCATCATACATCAAAGATTATTTTGGCGGTAATAACGATTTTGTTCGTGATCAGCACAATTTTGCACGTCATCGCACATCACTAAACATATTTTTCGGGCATCAATTTACAAATGTTTTTCCATATTCTGCGGAATATGGTTGTGTCGGGACTGTGGTAATATTCATGTGGTTTGGAATCCAATTCGCGTTGCCCCGACCATTTAACAAAATTGCCGTCCAGTGTCACGTGCCACGATGTCTTTGTGTCGTCAATAATCATATTGCGTAATTTTTCCGCGAACTCGGGGCTTTCAAATATCGCAACGTTTTCGGTGTTGAAATATGCGCTGCGCGGGTCCAGATTAAAACTGCCAATCCATGATATTTTGTCATCAAACACAATCGATTTGCTGTGCAGAACCGAAAAGCCACGTGCCTGGCGCGCGCGACCGTGCTTTTTTGCGCGCAGATTTTCCGCCGACAACATAAATTCATAGATGTCTGCGCCCGATTTAATAAGGTTCTTGCGGTATTTTTCCCATTTGGCATAAACCGATGCTGAATTTGTCGAAGATAATGAATTCGTGACGATTGTTACGTGTACACCGGAATTTTCTTCGCGCCGAATATGTTCCAACCCGCCCATGCCGGGAACAAAATATGCCGCCGATACATATACAGAATTGCGAGTTGTTGACCATAATTCTTGTAATTTTTTAATAATCTCGCCACGGTATGCCTCTTTTTCAGACATTGTCATTTCAACCTTGGACGGTGGGTCGGCAATAAATGTACCGTGACCCCAACTGAACCCAAATCGTTTTTGTCTGAATTCGCGCTGGGCAAGAGATATCGCAACGTTATATGAACGGGCGTCTTCGGCACTGCGTGTTTGTATTTGGTTGAACTTGCGTTCCAATTTCCGCATAGCACGTTTTGATTTTGCCTTTGGAAACACCGATGCCGGAATTGATAATTTGTGATTCCAATATTCATCAAAAGATTTTGTCGCGTATTTTGTCATCGCGCCGATAAACATAACATCAGTGTCGGAAAAGTTCGCCGATGTTTCAGGATAAAAATAATTACTGCCAATATTTCGGCCACCGGTAATAAACGCGACATTATCAACAATGAACAGTTTGTTGTGCATACGCGAATTCAGGCGGTTAAAGTCCATAAATAACTGTGGTAAAAATAACATTTTGGCACGGTTGCGCACGGTGTTGAAAACTTTAACCTCTATATTCGGGTGCTGGTTCAGCAGCATAACGTCCGCCACATCAGATTTCGTGCCATAATCGTCAAGCAAGATGCGAACCTTGACCCCGCGGTCCGCGGCATTACGCAGTTCGCCAATTAAAACCTTGGACGTTAAATCGTTGCTATAAATATAGGTTTGTAAATCAATCGTCTTGGTTGCCATACGCGCAAATGCCGCGCGTAATAAAAACGCAGATGTGCCATCGTCAATCAACGTCGCACCACTGGTGTCGGTACCGGACTTTAATTCATCGGTATAGCACCGAGCAATAGGGGTGTCCATCGGGTCATAGTCAAAATCTTCGGGCTTTATTTTCGGTGTATAGTTATTTAACCGGTTGTCGTGGGCGTTTGTTGGCACGGTCGTACACCCAACCAATGGCAACGCAAGCAAACACCACGAAAGTTTTGTTGATAACAGCACCGATTTCACCCTTGCGGCACGATTATAACACCATTGATTCATAAAACAAGGTTAAACAAATTGTTTTTTCAGGAATGATTTCAACTTGCATATCGCAAAGTTGTTTTTTGTGTTCATTTTTTTGTTTGCACAATATTGCCATATGTGATAAAATATAAGCATTAGAAGGGAAGGTTTACGCTATGAAAAGACTTGTAATCGTAGTTGGTGGGTTGCTCGCATTGCCCGCATTTGCTGAAGTTGCGCCATTTTATTTCGATGACGCGATTGAATTCGCAGATGTGGAAATGATGGACGATGGTGTCGTTGTTGGTGACGAAATCGTTGCCGAAAATGATGCTGTTGTTTCACCAGTTGTGCAAATGCCTCGGGCAACAGCACGTGCGACAAATAATCGTGCGGCGGTGAATGGTGCGCGTACAGTTGCATCGCGTAACGCGGTTTCGCGTGGCGTTGTAGCAAACAATAGTCGCGGTACCGCGCGTTCGGTTGTTTCGCGTGCATCGGGAAACACGAATACGGGTCGTGTTGCAACACGTCGTGGCGCGAATAACGGTGTGAATACCGCACGTGCAACAACGACACAATCTACATCGCAACGGGCGGGCTTGGTCACAACCGATACAACAAATAAATCATTGTATATCGGCAGAAGTGTCAGCGCGCGTGGTAATAGCGGTTCCAGTAATATGATGCGTTCGCCATCAATAAGTGTTTCTTCTTCGTCCAGTGTAACAACAGCCAGCAGTGCAGCCGAAGCAACCGCTACAATGGATACTTTGGCGGAAATGACCGATTACTGCAAAGCACAATATATGGCATGTATGGATAATTTCTGTAACGTTTTGGACGATAACCAGGGTCGTTGCACATGTAGCAAGAATCTTAAAAATTATGAAAAGACCGAAGCTGCATTAAAATCAGCAACCGAAGAATTACAAGAAGTTGCACAACGTATTCAATATATTGGTTTGACAGGCGAAGAAATTACAACCTTGTTCAGCCAGACCGAAGCAGAATTGGCAATGCAAAACAATACGGACAGCACAAAACTTAAAAACGATTTGGACCGTATTAAAAATATGATTGTTGATGTTAAGGGCGGTTCGGCCAGTGCAATTGGCGACAGTTCAGGTATCAGTTTAGATTTGTCGAATCTGTTGAGTTTCAATATCGACAGCACAGGGTTTGATTTGACATCGTTGTTTACAACGGGCGGATCAAGTAATACGGCGGCAATTACCAATCAGCGCGGTGAAGCGTTATACAAAACAGCGGCTGCGCGTTGTAAGGTTGCTGTGTTGAATAACTGTATTGCTCAGGGTGTTGATGCGGCAGTTATATCTAATTCATATGATATGGAAATCGACAAACAATGTATCGTTTATGAACGTTCCTTATCAGATGCAAATTCACAAATGGTTGCAACCGTACGTAATGCCAAGACTGTTTTACAGAAAGCGCGTTTGATGGTTGCACAACAAAAGAATCAATATGACTTGCGTGGTTGTATCAGCGCATTGGATTCTTGTATGCAAGATGAATATGTTTGCGGTACAGACTATGAAGATTGTTTGGACCCAACGGGTAAATATATCGTAGAAGGCGAAGTTGTTGTTGGTTCAATGCCGGGTATGTCTGGTGGTAGTTGGGGTGATGACAACAGTGAATTAGCAGCGGATAAAGGTTTGTACAAAACATGGAACACAAATTCCAAGAATATGTGGGCTCCGTCGCAAAGCAACGATTACACAATGTCTAAATACCTTGAAGAAACGGTAAAATTGGACAGTGCGAAAAAATCGTCTTCGGCTGAAATGTCCGCATATTTGCAAAACAAGATGGGTTATCATGATGACGCAACTGGACGTAACTATGGTATGTGCATATCAATCTTGAACAAATGTCAGGATTACACATATGACAGAACAGGTAAATATATGCCAAGCAACAATGTTGTTAACGGTTGGTTGGAACGTGCCTTCCGTCAGATAAAGGTTGCCCAGGATAACGTTTTGGCGAATTACGCAGAAAGTTGTTTGTCTGACGTGACCGCGTGTTTAAGCCAGAACAACTATGCGTTTAATGCATCGACAAATTCAAATCCATCAGATATGGCAATCAAGGCATGTTTGCCGGTTATCAACTCTTGCCGTTCGGTCACATTGGGCTTGGACGAAGGGGATGTGGACGTTACAACATCGCTTGATGCTATTTATGATTGGTTAGATGCTGGTATTTCAACAACATTCAGATCAGCGTGTGTAGCCAGTGGCGGTACTTGGACAAGTTCAACAGGTAAATGTAGCTGTTCGGGCTTGCAAAACTCTTCGCCAGACACAGCTGAAAGAACATGTGTTTGCAACAGTGGTTATACACTTGATACATCGGGCTCAACGCCGGTATGTAAATCAAACACCACAACGTCAAATCCATAATGTGAACGTTGTTTAACAAATTAACCGCCCGTTTGGGCGGTTTTTTTATTCGTAATTGTGTGGTGAATAATAATATGTATGAATATGGCCAGAATATCACGGTCGTTTTGTTTCTATATAATAACAATGGGAAAATTGAACCGCCGGCAATTACTTGCCGGCGGCGCTCCCTTCCTTTCCGTAAACGGAAAACTTTTGCCCCCAGAAAACCAACGCACACGCGCAGGAATTCGGGATTATGCAGCCTTTGCTACACCAGACGTGCTTGATACATCGCCCGCGTCCAGTAATTTCTTTGCTTCTGCAAAGACCATAGATTTTACACGTAATGCCAAATCTTTTGTTTCCAAAGTTTCGGCGGCTATATCGAAGTTATCGGTACGAATTTGCAACGATATATACGCACCAACCAAAGATGGACGAGCCAAATCTTCGATTGAACGTGGGGAATTGTTTTTCCCGATGTGCAATTCGTCAGCCAGCGATATAATCTGGCGATCGTTATTTACCCAAACAGTTGTCGTCAAGACATTGTTCAGGGCAATCATTATGTCTTTGATGTTTTTTGTCGACATGTGCGTCCCTCCGTTTTGTTTTACAAGTAAAATTGATCGTCTTTTGTATTTACACGATGTATTTACAAAAATCGAAATCAACTTTTCCTGTCGTTTTTGTTTTTGGCAGAATTCCGGCTTTTAGGCGGTTTTCTGGGCTTTTTATAGATTCCTTCCTTGTCTATACATCAATCATAGAACAAAAACGAATCGCAGGTCAAGAGAAAAAATTAATTATTTTTATTTTATTTAAAAATATTTGTTTTTGACTTGCGTGACCATAAAATCCCATAAATTAATTATAATTTGTCATTGACAACCAAATATTCGCGTGCTAAATTTTTTTCGAAGCACGATAAAGATGTCGGTGCAAAACCCAGAAAAGATTAGAAAATGACATTGTTTCTCTCATCTTATGAAAATCGTTTGGATAACAAAGGGCGTATTTCTGTGCCGGCATCTTTTCGCGCATCGCTTTCGTCTGATAAATTCGCAGGTGTTGTGTTATATCGTTCTTTTACAAATAATTGTATCGAAGGCATGTCAATGTCGCGAATGGAAGATTTATCGGCAGCAACCGACAAAATGGGTGTTTTTGATGGCACGTTGGACGATTTGTCGGCAATGCTTTTTGCAGATGCGCGCCCATTGCCATTTGATGTGACGGGCCGCATTGTTATCCCCGCCGATTTATTGGCGCACGCCGGCATTAAAGATAGGGCAGTTTTTGTTGGTCGTGGTAACAGTTTTCAGATTTGGAACCCAGAGGCATTTCGTGAAATGCAAGCGGGTGCATTATCACGTCTGCGCAAAGCCCGCCCAGATTTTAAGATTTCATAAAAAAACCGCCAAAAATGGCGGTTTTGTTTTACCAAATTTTTACGCGTTTATCGGGCGCGATATACATTTTGTCGCTTTCGGTTATGCCAAATGCGTCATACCATGCGTTTATTTGTGGCAATATGCCGTTCACACGATTGCGTGCCAATGAATGCACATCAACCTTGGTCAAGCGCAGTTTTTCATCTTCGCGAATATTTCCCGCCCATACGCCAGCGTATGCGATAAAGAAACGCATATCTGGGGTCAAATCAAATGCCGTATTTGATGGTGTGCCAAAGTTTTTATATGCGGTATAAGATACTGTCACACCACCATAGTCCGCCAAGTTTTCGCCCAGTGTAAATTCACCGTTTGCATGAATGCCCGGGGCGATTTCGATTTTGTCGAAAAAGTCACGTAATACATTTGCTTGTTTTACAAAGTTTTCAGCGTCCGCGGCGGTCCACCAATCGCGCAGGTTCCCGTTTGCGTCAAACTGGCGACCCTGGTCATCAAAGCCGTGGGTCATTTCGTGGCCAATTACCGCGCCAATCGCGCCATAGTTAAATGCGTCATCGGCGTCCATATCAAAAAATGGATATTGTAAAATTCCCGCAGGGAAACAAATTTCGTTCGTTGATGGGTCGTAATAGGCGTTCACTTCGTGCGCGTTCATATACCAAAGTGATGGATCTTTTTCTTTGCCTATTTTTTCCAACCAGAAATTATCTTCGAATTTGGAAACGTTCGCCATATTTTCCCATAATGACGCGTTTTCATCGATTTTCATTTTGGAATAGTCGCGCCATTTTTCTGGATATCCTATTTTCGCGTGGAACTTGGACAATTTTTCCAGTGCGCGCGACTTGGTTTCATCACTCATCCAGTCCAGATTTTCAATACGCATGCCCAATGCGCGTTGCAGATTTTTTACTAATTTTTCCATACGCGATTTTGCCGCGGCTGAAAAATATTTTTTTACATACAGACGACCAATCTCTTCGCCAAGTGAACCGTCCAGCATCGCAACCGCACGTTTCCAGCGTGGTTTTGGTTCCGGTTGTCCAGCCAAGAATCGATTATAAAAATCAAATGTTATATCATATGTTGCATCGTCCAGTAATGCGTCAGATGCACGAAGAATGCGCCATTTAAGATATGTTTTAATCAAATCAAAGTCGGTATCATGCATAATTTTAATTGATTCTGTGATTGCTTCGGGTTGATTGATATTTATGAATTCTGCGGCCGAAGCACCACGTGCCGACAAATACGCGTCCCAATCAAAACCTGGGAATTGTTCACGAATTTGTTGAATTGGCATTTTGTGATAGTTCGCATGTGGATCGCGTAATTTTTCCTTTGGATAAAAAGATTTCGCCATACGTTCTTCTAGTTTATATAATTTGTCAGCAGAAACAGGCACGCCAAAATTCTTCATTTGTTTTTCAATAAACTTTTTGTATTCAGCGCGTGTTTTAACCGATTTTTCATCAGTGTCGAAATAATAATCACGTGACAGACCAAGTCCGCCCTGGCCAATGTTATAAATGTAGTGGTCGCTGTCCATTTCGTCCAAGGCGACACCATCACCCCAAAATGCCGATATAAATGTGTGCACCTTGCCCAAATATGCTGGTAAATCATCTGCCGATTTCAATTCGTCAATTTCGTTCAAGTATTTTGCAACTGGTGCGGTTTTATCGGCATTTAATTTGTCGGCGTTCATAGCAACGCGATACAATGTGCCGATTTTACCGTTGTCGTTTTCGGCAATTTCACGCACGCGTTCCAGATTTGTATTGCGCAAAACATCAAAAGAACCGTACCGTGTATAATCGTCTGGGATCGGGTTTTTGACCGCCCAACCGCGTGTGGCGTATGCATAAAAGTCATTGCCCGGTTGCACCGCCAAATCCATATTTTCAAGTTTTATCCCAGCGTCCATATTTTTCCCCTTTGTCATATATACGGCACATGCAGTTGCAATAACAACCGCGCAAATGCCGAAAAAGTTTAATATTTTGTGTTCCATAAAAATTCTCTAGTTTATTATGTTCACCAACAAATCGTCCAAAACCAGTATTCCACGGTCGGTGGCAACCAAACGGTCGCCGCACGTAATCACAAGTTCTGGGTGTTCGTTTATGTATTCTTTATTTAGCACATTTAAAATATCTTTTGCAAGCAATACACCACGCGCGGTGCGCAGGCCCGTTATAACGCGTTCAACAGCGCGCGATTTTGTCGACATTGGTTCAAATTTTTCGTTGTTCCCCAATTGTTCGTACCAAGTATCATTCATAAACACACGACCTGCCGCACCACGTCCCAAACCAATGTATGGGTCGCCGTCCCAAACGTTTTGATTGTGTGTGCACTCAAAGCCAGGCGCGGCATAATTAGAAACTTCGTACCTTGGCAAATCCAAAGTGTTTGATATTGTGGTGTACATTTCGGCCATTTCATCGTTTGTCGGCATATTCAGATTCATCTTGCCAAATGGGGTTGTTGGTTCAATCGTCAATTCATACATTGAACAATGCGTAAGATTCAATTTATTTATATCACGACATAACTGTTCAACCGTTTTTGATGTATGGCCCGGCAAACCGTAAATAAAGTCCGCAGATACTTGAATCCCCGCGTTCTGTGCCGTTTCCAGTAATTTTAGTGCGGTACGAACATCGTGACGACGACCCATAAAAGATAATTCGTCATCATTTAATGATTGTACCCCAATAGACAGGCGATTTACGCCATTTGTAATAAACTCGGTCAATCGTGCGCCGTCCAGTGTCCCCGGGTTTGATTCAAGTGTGATTTCCGCGTTTGGTAAAACATCAAATTGTTCGTGCAAACGTTCGATAATCTGGGCAAAATATTTTGTCGGCATCAGTGACGGTGTACCACCACCAAAAAATATTGTTGGAACGGAAATCTTGCCCAGGGTTGTAGACCAGACGTCAATTTCCGCCAAAATACCACGCGTATATGTTTCCCAATCGGGTGCGGCACAGGCTTGACTGAAAAACGCGCAATAATTGCACTTTGACAGGCAAAAAGGTACGTGAATATAAATGTTATGGGCATTCATCATTGTACGGGTATTGTACCCAGACATACTTTCGGTGCAAGAAATAAATGAAAACGCTTTTTTGGTGGCCTTTTTTATGATATAATAGAATGTAATAATAGGGATGAAAACGGGAGAAATCGCATTTTTGGCGGCTTTTTTGGCACCTTTTGCGGCGTTTGCTGTAAATGAAGGGGTGCCGTCATACTATCAAACGGCCCCAGTAATGTCGGCAAATCGTGCCGCGTATGGTCAATATTCCAATATGGGCTATACCCAATATGTCGGCCAGTCGGGCCAAAAGCAAATTGTCGGAACAAACACATATACGTACCAGGTGCCACGCCCGAAAAACCCTGTATTAGATAACACTTCGGCGGTATTGTCGAATGGCACGTATGTTGGTGCGGCAAATGGTACTTTTACGGCAAATGGTATGGCGTTGCCAATGGAAAGTGAACCTGCAACAACAATGTACGCCGGATTTTCACGTAGATTTTCTGATTTCCAATTCAAGACGGGTGTGAATTCGATTCTTGAATGGGACGATATGATTTTCAACGAAGTTAATGTTGGAATCCAGCATAATTTTGCGTTGCGTAATTTTGATTTGTTTGCATATGCAGATTATTCGTACGGCGAAATGGAATCGGGCGGTTTGTCAATGGACTATGACTTGGAACCATACGATTGGGCCGATGAAAGATATGGTATATTTACAATTTCAATGGGCGACCAAGCGGGCCGTTCAAATCATTTACGTTTGGGAATTGGCGCACATCATATTTGGGATATTGGCGGTTGGAAATTATCACCATCAATCGGGTACGAAGTGTTTAAGCATAACTTGAAAATGTCCAACCATTTGTACCCGAATCCTGGAATTTATTTGCCGTTGATGGCGACCAGTGGTGACTATGTATATGGTGACGAACAGGGGTATTATTACACATTGCCAACCGATGTTGCGCCCCAGTCAGATTGGTACCAGGTTTGTATGGCACCCGAAGATATCAAACTGGTTGATTCTTCGACCCCGTATGCAGTGTTGGGCGAAAACTTTACAATGACCGAATATACGCCCAGTATGGAATATGTACCATGGGGTGTGTATGGTGGCGAATGTATTATTATCGGTGGTGATGGCCCAATTTTGGTTGATGGCACAACGCATATTTATAACACAACTTGGTCGGGATTCTATGTTGGTCTGGAAATTGAAAAACAGATGACGTTGGCGGATAAATTGCGCTTCTATGTTCAGTTTGGCTTGCCAAAGTATTCCGCCGAAGGTATTTGGCCAAATCGTGAAGATTGGCAACAGAACCCAAGTTTCCTTGACGAAGGTGATAATGGCGCATATTCATATATGGCGGAAATGGAATATGATTTGAAATTGTCAAATCGTTTACAGTTGGCATTAAAGGTTGATACGAATTATTTCCATGTTGGAAAAATTGGTGGTGAATTGTATGTCGCATCGTATGGTCAATACCTTATTGATGAAGCAACCGGTCAATATATCGTTGATCAAAATGGTAACCCAATTTATGAAACGGTTGCTGCGCATACAGAACCTGTGACGGAATCTCTGAAAGAAGCCAATTGGCAATCTTTTGGAATTCATCTTGGTGTTAAATACGCGTTTTAATACGGGGGATTCCCATGAATTTCAAATCTGTCTTTCGCATTGTCTTGGCGGTGGCGTTATGTATGCCAAACCAATCACGTGCGGACGAGGGCAAGTTTGATATGGTGCGCTGGGAATCGATTTTGGACGGCGTACGCAGTCGCGCGGCATCTGAAAATATTTCCCAGGCAACAATTGACGATACTTTACGTATGCCGGTGTTTGTTCCATCGGTTGTTAAAAGCGATAAAAACCAATCAGAATTCAAATTATCGTTAAATGAATACTTGGACCGTACTGTAAATCAAAAACGTATCGAAAATGGCAAAAAAATGCGCGTACGGTACCCGACAATGTTATCGCGTGTTGAACATGCCTATGGTGTGCCACCGCACGTTATTTTGGCGTTTTGGGGTATGGAATCGAATTATGGCGAAGTAAAGTCGCGTCATAAACTGACCAATGCTTTTTTGTCGTTGATGTATGACGGACGGCGCGAAACATTTTTTACAAATCAACTTATTGCGCTTATGAAAATTGCCGATAAAAATAAATTAAATATAAACGATATTCGTGGCAGTTGGGCCGGCGCGATGGGGCATTTTCAGTTTATTCCAACAACACTTGCGCAATACGGTGTTGACGGAAATGGCGACAAACGTATCGATATTATCGGCAGTGTCGGTGATGCAATGTTCAGTGCCGGGAATTATTTAAGCAAACTGGGCTGGAACGAAAACGAACGTATTGCACGGCGCGTTGTTTTGCCAGCGGACTTTGATACATCGTTATTAAAAGGTGATGTGAAAAAACCACTTTCCGAATGGGCGGCGATGGGTGTTGTAAATCCAGATGGTTCACCAATTCCGACAAATGATATGGTGGCGGGTTTGGTTGGTGATGTGGCGGCGATAAATGCGGCACGTGAAACGGCGGTGGCAAGTGAATCGCCCGATACAGATGTTGCGCCAATGCCAGTTATTACAGCATATTTAGCATATCCAAATTTCTATCGTATTAAAAAGTGGAACAGTTCCAACTGGTACGCAATTGCAATTGCAGAATTGTCTGATAAATTGAAATAAAAACTAATTCCGTTTACGCATTGCGGCCCGTATTTTACGGGTCAATTTTTTGCCACCATTTTCATTACAATGGTCTGGTGAATCAAAATCATCATCTGTAAAGTCAGAATCATGTTGAAGGTTGAAAAGTTTTACATCGGTATTGTTTTTCAGAAAATCAAACAATTCATGATAAACAACTTCATCGACGGGCAACGCGTTTAAATAGTCGGCACGATATGGTGGCAAAACTACGTACAATTTGTGATTTTTCTTGCGTGCCAGTTTGGCAATTTTATCCAAATATTGTATTTGATTGTTGTTGCGCAGAGTGTTTTTAATATGTTTTTGTGCCAATTCTTGTGCAGATTCATTATGGTGTACATTGTAAGTTGACTTGCCACGAAAATCAGACGGACATACAAAACCACAAAGTTGGTTTTCAATAGCGTCTAAAAAGAAAGAATCGTTCACAGGTAATGGAAAAGCATAATCTATGTCATATAATTTCTTGTACGGAATTGTATTACGCCATTCTCGTGTTTTTTTCAGTTGCAGACCGGCATGAAACACCGACCAAAATACAATTATGTTTTTCAAATTTTTGCCATTGTGCTTTGTGACGTATTTATACAAATGCCAAATACGATACAAATCCAACGATGAATTTGATAAATTGAAATCGGTTTTCCCGGGAACAAAACCATCACGTCCGTGTGATGAGCCCAATATCAAGTTTTCCAGATTGTCGCAATGTGTTGCGCCCATATACTTCATAATGTGATATGTAAAATCCGGTGTTTTGACGTGTTTTTTATAGGACAGAATAGGTATCCCACAAAAATAGATTTTTCTGTGGCCGTCCAGTTCACGAACTTTATGAAACAGTTTCATGTAATATCCTTAGATATGTGATATTTTAAATTAAACAAATGTCTATTCACAGCAAAAAATTCGATTTTGTGTAAATAAATAAAAACAATTGAAAAATGGGCGTGTTTTTGCTACTGTGTAGTTAATAGTAATATGAATATAAGGATTTCTTATGGCTATCAAGGTTCGTGATTTCGAAGTTCGATTAACCAGAAATAAAGAAGAACGCCGCCAGGTGCGTGCGTTGCGCTATGCTGTTTTCTGTGAAGAAGAGGGGGCTTTTGCCACCGAAGAACAGAAAAATCTGCGCGAAGAATATGACAGTTTTGACCGCTTTGCCGAATATATGGCGGTGTTTCATAATGGTGTGGTTGTCGGTTGCTATCGTATCATAGATCGCGAGGCTGCCGAAAAAATGGGACGTTTCTATACCGAAGGCGAATTCAATATTTCCAAGATAAAAAAAGTTCGTGGTAATATCGCCGAAATGTCACGCGCGTGCGTGGATCCGGCATATCGTGAAAATGCGCTGGTTATGCGTTTGCTGTGGGCGGGGTTGTCGGAATATGTATTGCGCCGCAAGGTACGTGTTTTGTTCGGTGTTGCGTCTTGGGTTGGCCAAAAACCGGGACTGTCGGCACATGCGATTTCATATTTATACTATCATCATTTGGCACCGGCACGTTTGCGCGCAACAGTGTTGACGGAAAATTTCCACGAAAGTATAAATCCAGAATTGTCGCGCATGAACATTATGCCCCAGGCTTTTGTTGATGAAGATGAAGCATTCCGTCAAATGCCACCGTTGGTAAAGGGATATCTGCGCGTTGGTGCCGATTTTGGTAAGGGTGTTTTTGTTGATAAAAGTTTCAATACATATGATGTGTTTGTGACACTGCAAACTAGAAACATCAGTGCAACATATCAAAAACATTTCTTGGGTCGTGAAAACGCGTTGTCTGATTTAGATGTTGATATTGATGATGGTGCGGTAAAAACACTTGGCAAAATCGTATTGTTCCCAGTGACCGGACCATTAAAAATCTTGGGTTCGTTGGTGCGATTTGTGTTACGTGAAGATGCAGATGACGCAGAATATGTCGAAGATAGTGCAAAAGAAAACGATACAGATGCGGATTAGTTAAAATGGCGGTACGTAAGCAAAATATTTTCAATACAATTACTGGTGGTATTCGTATGGGGTTGTTTTGGATAATGGTTGTTATCCAAACACCAATTATTTTCTTGTTGCCGACGGGACGCATATCGGTTGCATATATGCGCGTGTTTATGTGGTTCTTGAAAATTATATCGGGAATAAAAATTCGTGTTCACGGCAAAATAACGACCAAGCGTCCGGTATTGGTCGTATCAAATCATATTTCAGTGTTTGAAATTGCAATGTTCCCGGTGGCTTTTGGGGGCAGTTTAATTGCCAAGAAAGAAGTTGCCAGTTGGCCAATCGTTGGTTGGGTCGCAAAAAAGTTTGGCGTGATTTTTGTCGATCGTAACCCATCAACTGCGGCAACAGCATTGGAAGCGGTACAAAAAACGTTGGCGAATATTAAATATCCATTGTTTGTGTTTCCAGAGGGTACAACAACAAACGGCGCGTATGTTAAACAGTTTAAAAGTGCGTTGTTTAATGTCATAGAAGGAACCAATATTCCAGTTCAGCCCGTTGTTGTGAACTATCGTTTTCGTAATGGCGATGTAATTTCGCCCGAAGATATGGCAAATCACTATGCGTATTTTGATAATAAAAAAATGGAGCAGGGACCATTGGCCGCGCGCGAACGCAGTGCGTTTGGACAACTGTATCATGTTATGATGCTGGGCGGTATGATGATTGAAATGACGGTTTTGCCAGTGCCAGATTTAACCGGGTTAAATCGCAAAGAAATCGCAGCCAAACTGGGCGAAATGGTTTCTGAAAAATATATGGAATTAAAAGACAAAAAAGCAACAAAGTAAGAGTAGTAAAATGAAAACAGCAATTACACCAACACGTGCCGAAGACTTTAGTCAGTGGTATCAAAATTTAATCGTTGCCGCAGATTTGGCGGAAAACGCACCTGTGCGTGGTTGTATGACAATTAAACCGTATGGTTGGGCAATATGGGAACTTATGCGCGATGAAATGGATAAACGCATCAAAGAATGTGGCGTACAAAATGCGAACTTTCCATTGTTGATTCCAATTGACTATTTTAATCGCGAAGCAGAACACGTTGCGGGCTTTGCGAAAGAGGCGGCTGTTGTGACCCATTATCGCTTGAAAAAGATTGATGGTAAATTACAACCAGATCCCGAAGCAGAATTAACAGAACCGTATGTTATTCGTCCGACATCTGAAACAATTATTGGTGAAGCAATGTCGCGTTGGGTACAATCGTATCGTGATTTGCCAATGAAGTTGAATCAATGGGTGAATGTTATGCGCTGGGAAATGCGCCCACGTATGTTTTTACGTACGTCCGAATTTAACTGGCAGGAAGGGCACAATGTTTTTGCAACTCACGAAGAAGCAAATGCCGATGCACGTAAAATGCATCGTGTATATCGTGACTTTATGGAACAAGTTTTGGCAATACCAGTTATCATGGGCGAAAAAACACCCGAAGAAAGATTTGCTGGTGCCGATCACACATATACCACCGAACAGATTATGCAAGATGGCAAGGCATTACAGGCGGGAACATCGCACGATTTGGGACAACATTTTGCAAAATCATTTGGTATTCAATTTTTGGGTACCGATGGTAAATTACAGCATGCATGGACTACGTCGTGGGGGACATCAACACGTATGATGGGCGGTCTGTTTATGACACACAGTGACGATGATGGTTTGGTGTTGCCACCGGCGGTTGCGCCATATCAAGTGGTGATTATTCCAATTACGCGCGATGAAACAACCGATGTTTTGAATGCTTATGCACATGTGTTGGCACAGAATTTGCGTGAAAAAGGTGTGCGTGTAATGGTTGATGATTCCGATATGCGTTCGCCAGACAAAATGTGGAAATGGATTAAACGTGGTGTGCCATTACGTGTTGAGGTTGGTATTCGTGAGGTTGAATCAGATACAATTACCGTGACGCGTCGTGATATTGGTAAAGATTCCAAGAAATCAATGACAGCAGACGAATTGATTGAAAATATCCGTCCTATGTTGCAACAGATTCAATCTGATATGTTGGTGGCGGCGCAAAAGCGCAATGCTTCAATGATTCACAGTGTTGGTAATTTGGACCAATTAGAATCTGCGTTAGAGTCAGGTAAAATCGGATTCTTCCGTATCAAATATGATTTAACGACAAACGAACGCTTTGACGAAATGATTGAAAAATACAAGATTTCTCGTCGGTGTTTAGATGATAATGATCCAACAATGGTGTTTGTTGCTAAATCTTATTAAAAAACTGGGCGTTGCCCAGTTTTTTTTATCGGGTGCGCAACATTCGCACATCATCAAATTCTGGATATCGTTGAAACATATTTTGGGCAATGGGACATATTGGTAACACGTTGCGGTGCTGTTCGCGGGCAATATTACATACGCATCGTACAAGGTTTAATTCAATATCGCCGTCTTTGTATTCATCATCAACTTCGGTATGGTCAATAATCACAGCGTTTGGACCCGTTCGTACAAATGTTATTTTGCCGATTGGTTGTCCGTTATAGTACGCATAAAAACCGTTGCCGTTTGGAAAAGGTGTATATGTAATATCATCTGACATATTTTTCCCCTTTGGGTGCCATTCAATCATACCAGTTTTTTATGCGATATAAATATGATTGAATGCCGAAAAAATGGGGCGTTTGCCCCATTTGATTACTTTCCGATATTATCGAAGTTTTTCCGAATGATATTCCCACTGCGCCGCAGACCCGATGATTCATTTTTATCCATTTGCGGTACCAGCATTTTTGTTGCGCCACCTGCGCCCACGATGCGTGGCATCGACATTGCAATTGCTTTCGCGCCAACACCATCAACCGCGCTAACTGTCAAAATGCGATTTTCATCATTTGCAATTGAACGCACCAAATCGGCAACCGCGCCGGCAATACCGTCCCACGTTGCGCCACGTCCACGGATAATTTCATATGCAGCGGTATGAACACGATGTTCGATTGTTGCGCGTGTAGTGTCCGTCATTGGTGTTTTTGTTTGTTTACAGAAATCTTTTAACCCAATTGCACCAATTGTTGCGCAATTCCATGCAACAATACTGCTGTCGCCATGTTCACCCAAAACATATGCATTTACAGACTGGGGCGATACGGACAGTGTGCGCGATAAAATCACACGCAGACGTGCCGAATCCAGCATTGTACCGGTTCCAATAACGCGTGCCGCAGGCAACTTTGATAATTTTTGTGCCAACATAACCATTACGTCCAGTGGGTTTGTGACGATAACCAGTTTAACATTTTTGTTATCAACGTTCGCCATAACGCGTGGTACAATGTCACGTATAACGGCCGCGTTTTTATGTAACAAATCCATACGTGTTTCACCCGGCTTTTGATTCGCGCCCGCCGATATAATTACAATTTCAGAGCCGCGTATTGCGCGATAATTACTTGCTGCGGTGATTTTTATATCAAACGAAAATGCCGCGGCGTGGCCCAAATCTTCGGCGGCGGCACGTGCGCGAACACCATCGGTGTCGTATAAAACAATTTCGTGGGCAAGACCCGTATTTTTAACCGCGGTGGCAACCGCCGACCCGACCGAACCAATTCCAATAATTGCGATTTTCATATCTGATTCTCCATATCTTGTTATGTATATTATATCACATTGGCAAAAAAATTGGTATGTTTTATAAAAAGCACTTGCGACAAATAATTTTTATTTTCTATAATTGACTTACCAAATACAAAGGAGAAAACAATTATGAAAAAATTATCAATTCTTTCGGCATTGTGCGGCGTTGCGTTCGCAGGTGCGGCATCTGCGGCAAACATCACTGTTTACTATTCGCCAACATGCCCACATTGTCATAATGCGCGTGAATTTATTTCAAGCACTTTGATTTATGAATACCCACAATTAAAGGTCACAGAGGTCAACGTATTTGAAGACGCAAACAGACCAACATTTGAAGCTGCATTGAAAAAATGCGAATACGAATCGGGTGGTGTTCCGGTCTTGGTTATCGGTGAAAAATGTTTCCAGGGATATGCCGACTTTATGCAGGGCGAATTACGTGAAGCGATTGAGGTTGACCTAAGTGATGCGGATAAGGCAACCGCCGCCGAAAACAAAAAGGCACTGGAAGAAAACGCCGAAGATTTCAAGAGTAGTCATTCAGACAGAACAAGTGCGATTTCAGAGTTTACAGCAGCGTCCGAAGAGACGGCAAAAAAAAAATAACGAGGGTTCGTCAATCTGGTTTTATGGATTGTTAGTTGCATTGGTTGCCGGATTGGGTTTTGTCTTGGTCGGTACCGGTCACAAGAAAAAATAATCGCGGGTAATATCAAATTATGTTTGATTTAACGGTACTTGATTACATATACATCGCTTTGGTATTGGCGTCTGCAGGTTGGGCGACAATTCGGGGCGGTGTATATGAAACAATTGCGACATTATCATGGATTGTTGCCGCGGTTGCGGCACGTTTTGCCTCTCCCACATTGGACGGTTTGTTACAATCGTGGTTTGGTTTAACCGAGTCAACGGTTGGTACATTGGTCGCATCATATTTCATCATATTTTTCGCAATTTTAATTTTGGTTGGTTTTATCAATCAAAAACTGCGCGATTGGATCCAGGGCAGTATTATGAGTTTAACCGATCATGTACTGGGGGTTATATTTGGTATCGTCCGTGGAATTGTCGTTATGGGTGTCGTGTATTGGGTGGCACTGTGGTACTATTCCGATGCGCCGATGTTGCCAAAGTGGTTGGCGACCGCACGTACACGCCCAATAATGCAGGTTACCGCGGTAAAACTGGACGAATGGTTTATTCCGGGAACGGAAAATAAATTGCTGGCGCGGGATATGGCGGGAACACACGAAGCGATGGAGATTTACAAGAATCTTATAAATCCAGCGGTATCTAGCAAAGCATCGGCGAATAAGCCAGAAGCAAAATCGGAAAACGGTGGCGCAAAACCAGCGGCGGAAAAACAACCAAGCGAGACGGGCTATAAATCATCGGAACGTACCGCGTTGGAAAATCAGTTGTTACAAATTGAAACCGCGGCCAAAGTCCAAGACGCACTGGATGCCGCCAAAGAATCACAAAAAGCAGAATAAGTTTTGTACCTTTACACATCACCGCCCAATTGGGCGGTGTTTTTATTTGCGCTTTAAGAAATGTTGTGGTAAATGTTGAAATATGACACAGATAACGCGCGGTAAAAAAATTTCGATTATCATTACCGAGATTGTTAAAATTCTTGGCTGGCTGGCTATATTGTCTTTGGTTTTTGGTGGTAATAAAGATAAAAAATAAAACACCGTCCATGTGGACGGCGCTTTTATTCCTGGTGCCAGTTGTCGGACTTGAACCAACGACCCTCTGATTACAAATCAGATGCTCTACCAGCTGAGCTAAACTGGCCTGGTGAGCCTTATATTACATTGTTGGTTTATAAATATCAAGCACATTTTTTGGGGTTCTTGATTTTTTGCTTTACTGTGCTAGTATGTTGAAAAACAGGACAAAAAGGGGTGTTTATATGTCGCTTTATAACCAACTTGAAAACAAGGCAGAACAGAAATCGCAAACGACAAAGGCGTTTTTTGCCGATTTGAATAATAAAATCAAGGAATCCAGATGGTTTTCTTGTGATGTTCACGAAAATTGCGAGATTTATCGCCTTGATAAAATAGACATTTCTTTTGATATACGTAAAATATACCTTGTCGTTATGAATAAAATGGGTATTGAAACCAAAACAATGGATTGTCGGGATAATTCAAAATCTGCGGCCCAAGAAGAAAAGCACGATTTGTTTTGTGAATTGTTGTCGGCTGCCCGCACAAGAAACTATGCAGAAAACGAACAGCGCGACCAAGAACAGCAGCACAGCAAAAAACGTTGCGAAGTAGAAAGCATAAGAAAAGAACTGTCGGCACACGCAACGCAAAGACGGATAAAAAGACAAAAATTAGGAATTCGTGCGCTTATGCGTCAATCCATGTTTCGTGCATTCAAGGGTAGGGGGCTGTAAAATTTGACTTTTTCTGTTTCTGTGGTAGTGTTTCGTGGCAAAAATATAAAAAGGTAAAAAATGAAAGAATATAGTACGTATCGTATCGAGTGCGAAATATTGGAAGTATTGAAACAAAAAATAAAAGAATCTAAAACGGTTTCACATAAATATATTGCCGGAGATTGTTTTGAGTTTGATAATTTTATGTTAGAGTTTTGTTATAACTCATCATCTATTATTTTGAGATATAAATATGTAAAAAGTAAGGATAAAAGCATCAAACAAATAACAAAAAACGGTATAGAATATCAAAGGTCTGGTAATTCAATAGTAATACTGTCAATGAACGGCTTTGCGGGGGCTGGAAATGCTGGGTGTACAACAAAATGGAAAAAGAAATGGGAAAACGCCTTTGGCGAATTGTTGGATGTGGCACAAGAACGTCTGAAAAAAGAAAAAGAGAAAGTCAAAAATAATGCAGAATATGAAATGGAAATGAAAAAACAAAGACGCAATGCTATTCTGACATTAATTGAAGTAAAACAGTTATAGTTAAAATCGGGCGAAAGCCCGTTTTTATTTTAACTGGAATTTAGAAAAATCGTTGTTAAAATGACGGGTATGAAAAAATTACCTGAATTATTGGCGCCGGCGGGAACGTTGGATGCGTTTAAAACGGCGATACTTTACGGCGCAGACGCGATTTATGCCGGTTTGCCGGGTTTTTCAATGCGCGCACGTGCGAAAATTACGACGGACGAAGTAAAGCAGGGTATAGATTTGGCGCATGCGGCGGGGAAAAAAGTTTATTTGGCATTCAACCTTTTTGCGCACGACTGTGAATATCCAAATTTGCCACGTGTTAGTGAAATTATAAATTATCTGAAACCAGACGCGTTGATTGTTTCCGATCCAGGTGTTGTGACGTGGGTGCGGGAAAATCACCCCGATATACCAATTCATATTTCGACCCAGGCGAATATCTGTTCCGCCCGTTCGGTTAAGTTCTGGCAAAACGCGGGGGCATCGCTTTGCGTGCTGGCGCGTGAATTGTCGCACAGTGATTTCAAGACAATTCGTGCCGCGTGTCCCGATATGAAACTGGAAATATTTGTTCATGGCGCAATGTGTATGGCGTATTCGGGTCGATGCTTGCTGTCGAACTTTATTACGGGTCGTCCGGCAAATCGTGGTGCGTGCGCGCAACTGTGTCGTTGGAAATATGATGTAATTTTGCGCGAAGTTGAAACCGGTGTTGAAATGCCTTTGCAAGAAGATGAACACGGCGCGTACATATTGAACAGCAAAGATTTATGTTTAATGCCACGTTTGGCAGAAGTACTGGAATCGGAACCAGATTCATTAAAGATTGAGGGGCGGAACCGCAGCGAATACTACGTCGCATCGGTTGTACATGCGTATCGTGCGGCGATTGATGCGTATGCGCGTGACCCCGAACATTTTGACCCCGCGCCATTTATGGACGATTTAAATAAACTGGAAACGCGCGGATATACAACGGCATTCTTTGACGGGCCGTTGCCACCAAGTGCGCATAACTATGAATCAGCGCGTTCGGTATCCGACTATCACGCGGCGGGTGTGGTTGTTGCGAACGACGGCGAAAACATCACATTTGAATTGCGTAATGAAATTTGCGCTGGTGATGAAATAACATTTTTGGTGCCGGGGTCGGTGGAAAAAGTATCGGTCAAATTGTTAGACATCATAAACGCGAAAAATGGTGAAAAATTACCGAAAATGTCCGCCGGTCAGCATAACAGCCTTGTCATTCCACGCGTATGGGTGGGTGACGGTTTTGATAAATTGGTGCCGTTGGTTGTCGCGTATAAGAAAAAATAGTTTTTGATATTTATTGTCTGCGACGCAATGGACCCCCGCCTGCGCGGGGATGACAAAAAAACGCACCGTTTGGTGCGTTTCTTTTATCTTGCGTTTTGTTTTTGTTGCATCGCGTTGGCACGTATCAATCCAACCATCGTGATAACACCCACAACACGCTTTTTCTGTTCAGCGATTGTTGGTAATTCGCCAGGTTGTTTGACAGGCGCGGCTTTTGCAACAACCTTTTGTTTTGGTTTGTATTGTGCCGCAATTGTGTTGAATGTCTTTAACGCACTGTTTGTCCATTGTGGAACGCGCGCTTCAACCTTTTTACGTTGTTCAGATGCAAATGTAACCGGCATATCGCGGTGTTTGTTCAACATAATGCGTTTCGCAATATGTTTCGCACTGCGTTTATTCACGCGTAGTAAAAATTTCGTTACTGGATTTGCTTTATCCATTGTTGATATTTTTGCACGCACAAATTGCATCGCGGTGTGTGATGCCGCACCAATTGACATACCCATAGACAATCCACGTAAAAACATCGCATGATACAATTGATGATGTGCGATAATAAGTTTCTTGCGGTTTTCCGCAGAAATAATATGTTGTTTTTTATGTTTCGCTTTTTGGGTTTTGGCAACCTGGGCCATGTTGTTCTTTTTCATGGCAACCCCCTTTATGTTTTCTATTCTTGTTTACCTGGAATATATTATAGCGCGTGACATAAACACTTTCAAGTGATATGTCAAGATAAAGTTTTTTTTGACTTTATTCCCAGATTATAGCAAAGTTGACGATGGACATATTGTAAAAGTTGCCACCGATGGTTTCCGGCGTTGATATGTGCCACCGATCTTGCCAATAATGGGGGTCGGTTCATTTCATCAAATACTAAGGAGTAAAAAAAGATGAAAAAAACGTTAAAAATTGCTATGGCGGCTACGTTGTGTACTGCGCCGGCATTAGCAGACAGTCCATATGTTGCAAATACTATGCGCAATATGGAAAATCCATTGTACTTGCCAAGTTCTGGCGAATTGTACACCAAGGTCGGCTTTGGGGTCATGTACAAGGTGACCGACAGCAATGATGCTCAAAAGAAATTGTTTCACGATGGTGAAGTAGAATTTCCAATTTGGCGTCCATCATTAGAATTGGGTTATGGTATTACCGATCGTTGGACGGTCCATGGTCAAATGGGTTATACACATAACGATGATGCGGACCGCTATGGCTTCCATCTGGGGCGCATCGGTACGACATATCGTATCTTGTCCGAAGATTTTATCTGGGACGTTTATGGCGACTTCCACTTGGGTGGTATCAGCAAGATGAAGGGTTCATTAGAAAATAAACCACTTGGTTTAACATTTGTGTATGATAACTTCTCGAATGGTCGTTGGGGTTACCATGTTGGAACCAAGATTGGTAAGGTTTGGGATCGTTGGACCACAAGTGCATTTGTTGAATTGTTGCGCACATGGGGCAACCACAACAATGAAATTGATGTGTCTAAATCTGGTTTGACAGCCGCAGGCGTTCCAAACAAGATTTCTGTGGATTTGAAATCAACAACCGAATATGACTTTGGTGGTAATGCGTTTTACCAGGTCAATGATCGTTGGTCGTTCGGTATTGGTTTGAAATATACATATCATGCAGAAAATGGTTTGAAGGGTATTCATACCAAAGTTAACTATGTAAGTGCAGGTGCAGAGGCCATGGTTAAATCCAAATTGGCTGAATATAAGCACATGCATGACGAATTCAGCGAATTTGCACAAAGCTTTACTGTTGCATATCAAGCAAGTGACAGCATGCAAGTTGCTGCTTTCTTTGAGAACACGCTTGACGACGGTCAACACTTGTCCGCAAGTACAACCGATTTCAAGGCAGAAATGGGTGTTCGTTTGAACGTTGTGTTCTAAAAAAACCAAAAAATAACAAATATACGATGTAAAATGCCCCCACTTTTTCGGTGGGGGCGTTTTTTGTATATACAAAATACTTTTTTATAGGCCTTTTTTATGATATAATATATCAAAAGGAAGTCGGAGCGAGAATGAAAAAGTTCAGTGTTTCTGCCGCTTTGGTTGGGGTCGTGCTTGTCGCGCCATGTGGCGCGGGTGCCGCATATCCGGTCTATTCCGGGTATCAAAATGGCATGACTAATCAAGTGATGGTGCCGAATGGTAATGTTGTGTACCGTCAAAACGCTGTCCAGCCAAATGGTGTGGTCGTTCCAAATCAAAATCAGGTTATTATTGCAAACCCAAATGTTGCGGCAAATCCGTCACGTATTACGGGCATGTTGCCCAAGGTTGGGTCTAATATGACGGCGGCGGGCCGCCAGTATTATCAGCCCGCAGATTTTGACAGATTGGCCGACAGTGGTTTATATGTCGGTGTTTCCGCGGGATACAGCGCATCTGTTATGGGTTCAATGACGGCGGACTATGCTGGTGAAGATAAAGCATTCTTTGTTCCGGGCGCGTTCAAGTCGGCGGATTTTGATAAAGATACAGTGTTGCCGTTACAGATTTCGGTTGGTGCCGCGATAAACAATGATGTTCGTATTGATTTTTCGCTTTTGCGGTACAGTGGTTTGGCATATTCAGATATGGTCCAGACGTCAACTGGTGACGGCGGTTTTGCCGAAGCGTCTGTTGACGGTGGTGCGATTACCGCAAACGCAACAATGTTGAACGTGTATTACAACATTGATTCTTATACTGGCTATATCGCGGGCGGTTCACTGCGTCCGTATATTGGTGTGGGTGCCGGTTTATCGCTGAACACGATTGCGGACTATGTCGTTTCTGATAACCATTATTATGTCGAAGTTGAAGATATCGCCCCATTACCAGACGGTGTGTTGACGGGTGTGTCGGATATTATCGCATATCATAATGGCGGAACCAATGAACAGTTGGCATTTATGCTGGAAGGTGGTGTGACATCTGATTTGTCGGGCGGGTTAAAGGTTGATTTCTTTGTGCGTTATACAAATCTGGGTCGTGTTAAAACATCGGGCAGTATCGTTATGTCCCAGACAGAATGGATGAAAGACAGTGGCTCGGCCAGTGGCGAAAGCCCAGCACCATATGACAGTGTTTATCACTATACCAATTGGTATGAAAGCGGACGGCTAAGCATGGTTGATGTCGGCGTGCGTTTAAGATTGCAATTCTAAGACATTGCAAATCGTAGAATTCGGATAAGAAATGGTGCGCAAAACAAGAATCTTGCATTACTCTTTATTTATTGGTGCCATTGGTGCGCTGGTGGGTGGTGATTCATATTCTGCGGTTCGTATCGGAAATGCAACGCGCAACAATTTCTATGAACAACAAATGGTGGAACAGCAACGTATTGCCAGTATGCAACAGCAAGTTGCGTCTGTGAACGATGTTGCACGTATGTCGGGAATCGATGCGGATGTGACGGCAAGTGATTTAAAACCCGGCGAAGAACACCAATTGGAAATGTGTTCCCAGATTTATCCAAATGGTGAATTTGCTTTGGCGCGTCCAACCGCGGGTTTGGGTGCCGGTGGTGCGAAAACTTGTGTCGCAGTTGTTGAGTTGCGTGGCTATCAGATGGGACAAAATGGTACAGATGCGGTTTTGGCGCGTGCAAATGTTGCCGCGGGTTCAACAATAAAATGTAATATTTCAGATTTCCCAGAGTCATCATATACACTGGATGCACAAAACGTGCTTTTCCCAGCAGATGCGGAACCCACAACCGAAGATGTTAAAAAGGTTATGAACCAAGAACAAAAGCAAAACGCGGGTTTGAAAATCGCGGCTGCGGCGTTGATTGGTGGTATTGGTGGAAATATCAGCGGTAAAAATGATGCGGGCAAAGACGGTATTTTCGGTACAAGTAAAAGCAAAATAACAAACACTGTCGTTGGTGCAGTTGGTGGCGCGGCGATTGGTGCGGCTGGTTCGTACAGCGGTTATGAAGCGGGCAATATGATTATGTCGGCGGGTATAAACGCGGCGGCGGGCGGTATTGTTGGAAATATTATGGCCGCGGGTGATTCCGTATTGCGTATCGAAAAATGCACAGACAGTAATGGCGCAAGTACATCGTGTTTGTGGGGATATTTGGTGACGGGTCCGAATTTAGTGCCAGATGCGTCTGCAACCCCGGGTGTTTTGTGTAAAGAAAAGACGAACGAATGCTATAAATACTATATCGATTTAGATGACGGTGAAACGGTAATGCGCTGTGGTGTCGATGACAGCAAATGTTCAACGGTATCAAACCTGGTGTCAATTCGTGTTGGTGGCAAAGGGTTAGAGGGCTTGGAACGTAAAGATTTGGACGCATTAAAGAGCCTTGGTAATGTATTTATGGTTATTACAGATAAAGATAAAAACAAGACAATGGAAGTGGGTATGGACGAAACGATAAGCCATACATATCGTCCAATTGATTCGGCCAAAATGGACGCGGGTCCGAAACAACCAGTGTTGATTGTTGGATTTGAAGACAGTGCGTTCGGTCGTAAATCAGATTATTGGCGGAACTGGAAAGTGGCGAACGAAAATGTTTCCATATATTTCCGCAATGGTGATGGTAACCCAGGTGAAGATTTACGCGCAAAAGACCCAAGTATAACGTTGGAAAACTTTTATCCAATGTATGTTGATGCGTCCGATGGCGGTATTGTTGATTTGGGTAATAAAGCGCGCCTTAAAAGTACCGTTATTGGTGCGGGTGTTGGTGGTGCGGTTGGCGCATTTACCGCGTACCAGGGTGCCCAAAGCGATATTGATGAACGTTGGGTTGCGGCGGTTCGCGAATACAAGGACTCATTACAAAAGTTCTATTGCGTAACGGGGTCGCGTTTTCTGTCGTACTATAACGACGTGGTGTTTATCCCAGATGCAAATAAATAAAAACGCACCAAACGGTGCGTTTTTTATTGTTTCACAATTTCCAAAACCTTGGCTGTGACATCGGCGATTGGTACGCGCACTTGTTCCATTGTGTCGCGATAACGCAGTGTGACGGTGCCGTCTTCAATCGTTTGGTGGTCAACCGTTATACATACCGGTGTACCAATTTCGTCGTGACGGCGATAGTTTTTACCGATATTACCACTGTTTTCCAATTCAATACGGCCAATGCCCAATTTGCGCAAATCATTTTCAATGTTGTTGGATATTTCCAACAATTCTGGGACATTACGTGCCAATGGAATAACCGCCGCTTTGACCGGTGCCAACCATGGTTTCAATTTTAACACAACGCGCGATTTGCCATCGCCCAGGTCTTCTTCGGTATATGCCTCAATCATAACCGCCAACATGGCGCGATTTACACCCATTGCGGTTTCAATGACGTATGGAATAAAACTTTCGCCCGTTTGAGCATCGGAATATGCCAGTTTGGTCGTGCTGTCTTTATTCTCCAGAACGTTCGCATGAATCTTGAATTCTTCTTGGGATTTTGTGTGTGAGCCCAAGTCAAAGTCTTGACGATTATGGACACCCTCAACTTCATCAAAGCCATCTGGGAAAGCATATTCAATATCAACAGCTGCTTTCGCATAGTGTGCCAACTTTTCATGTGGCAAAAAGCGTAATTTTTCAGCCGGAATGCCTAAAACGTCAATCCACCATGCCAAACGTGTTGCCTTCCATTGTTCAAAATACTTTTCATCGTCCGACGGATTTACAAAGTATTGCATTTCTGCCTGTTCGAATTCGCGCATACGGAAAACAAAGCCACGTGGTGAGATTTCATTACGAAAAGCCTTACCAATCTGGGCAATACCAAATGGTAATTTATGTGGTTTTGCGTCCAATACGTTCTTGAAATTGACATATGTTGTTGTTGCGGTTTCGGGGCGCAGGTATGCGTTTATTGCGCCGTCCGCCATTGCACCAATGGACAAGCCCATCATCAATTGATATGCGCGTGGTTCGGTGATTTCTGTTGAACCACAGTTATCGCACTTTGTTGGGTCTTTCATTTTATCCTGGCGCATGCGGGTACCGCACTTTTTACATTCAACCAATGGGTCGGAAAATGATGCCTCATGCCCAGAATATTTCCACATTAAACGGTTGGAAATAAGCGCGGCGTCAAGCCCCTCAATATCATTACGGGAATAAATCATCGCGTTCCACCACGCATTGCGAATATTCTTCATTAATTCGACACCATACGGGCCGTAATCATACGCGCCGCCCAGTCCACCATAGATCTCAGAACCGGTGAAAATAAAACCACGACGTTTGCATAATGCGACAATATCATTTACACTTTTTGCAGGCATTTTTTATTACTCCAAATTTCAATATGGGCATATTTTATAACTAATTAGAGATTTTGCAAGGGTGAAATACAAATAAAAACGGGGCAGTCGCCCCGAATTTCAATATTATTCGGCCTTTATCGCGTTTACGGGGCACATTGCAGCGCAAGTTCCGCACGAAACGCACTTTGACGGATCGATTATACATTTGCCGTCAGCATCTGTTTTAATCGCGCCCATTGGGCAAACGCCCGCGCATGTATGACAGCCAACACATTGTGATTTATCTATTTTATATGCCATTTTATATCCCTTTCTTTAATCGCGGTTAAATAAACTTAAAATATACTGGAACATTGCGATGAACGAAATGTACAAGTGTAATGCACCCAATACAGCCAACTGGTTCTTTTGTTCGCCATTTCCGACATAGAAATATGCGTTCTTTAACGTCTGCATATCGTATGCGGTGAAAAGTGCGAATATCAGAACCCCAATCAAACATACAATCGTTCCAAATGTGCCACCAACCAATGCCGGCCAAATGAACGATGCCAATCCGACCAAGATTAAACCAATCATTCCCATAAACAAGAATATGCCCAAGAAAGACAAGTCGCGGACGGTTTTATACCCGAACAGCGCCATGCATCCAAACATAATCATGGTCAAAACAAACGCAAACAGAATTGTGAATGGATTGTTGGTCACCGCCACCAATAACAGTGGTGTCATCACCATACCCATCATAATCGCGTACAGTGCCAGTAAAAGCGCCGCCGTTGATGGTTTCAGGTGAAATGCGCGAACCTGGGCCCAAATGGACACCGCCAAACCACCAAACAACAAAACATAATAAAAGCCCGAAAGTCCGGTCGGCGTGAACAGTGCCTGCCACAGAGGGGTCGCCATTGTTAAGAAAGATGTAAGCGCGGTAATACCAATCGCCCCGCACATTAACGCAAATACGCGTTTTAAGTACATTGTCATACCGTCAGATTTGGCGGTACGTGTTGATACAGATTTTGTACGTGTTACCATAATTTTCTCCTTGTCATTCGATATTTATATAATATAATGGACTTCCTTTTTCAAGTCAAAATACAACAAAAAACCAAAAGGATCAAGATTATGTCAGCTGGCAGTAGTTATGGAAAATTGAATGTAGAAACGAATGCTCATACACTTACTATTGGTGCCATAGGTGTAGGTGAACGTGGTCAAAACATTTTGGATAATATGGATAAAATATTGTTTATAAACGGTCAAATAGCAGAACGTGAAGCACATAGATCTGCTGAGGATAGTTGGTTGAAAAGTTGCAACAGAAGTTTAGCGGGGTGCTTGGATTCTATGCGTCAACATTTGCGTATGTTGGGTGCGGATAAAGCGACAATCGAAGAAACGGTTGCATATGCAAAAAACAGCGATGTGAACAGTGTTCGCTATGCCGTATTAAAATTGTTGGCAAAACGTAATCCAGAGTTGTATAATAGACAGTGTGCACAATATAAAAGCATTGTTGAAAAACAACGTGGATAATATATGGCGATAACAATTGATCCAATTTCACCGGTCGCGTTCAGTCTTGCTGGGTTGTCGGTACGGTGGTATGCGCTGGCCTATATTGCGGGCTTTGTATTGGGTTATTTGTTATATCGCAGAATGTTGAAATCACCAAAATCGCTGGTTGCTATGAATCAAAAGCAACTGGACGATTTGTTGACCGCTGTTATTATGGGCGTGATTATTGGTGGACGATTGGGTTATGTGTTGGTATATAACCCATTATTTTTTATTCTGAACCCGCTGGAAATATTGGCGGTGTGGCATGGCGGTATGAGTTTTCACGGGGGACTTATCGGTGTGATGATTGCCGTATGGCTGTTCGCCCGTAAAAACAAGATTCGCACGTTTTCGATTCTTGATATGTTGACGGTGGTTACACCAATCGGACTTTTCTTTGGTCGTATTGCGAATTTTGTAAATATGGAACTTATGGGCGCTGAAACAAGCGTGCCGTGGGCGGTAAAGTTTGGTGAAAATGCACCAGCCTTACACCCAAGTCCGATATATGAGGCATTGGGCGAGGGCGCATTTTTGTTCGCGTTAATGTCAATATTATATCGCTTTACAAATTTGCGTAAATATCCGGGCGCGCTGTCTGGAATTATGGGCATGGCATATGCGGTTGTGCGTATTGTTTGCGAACAATTCCGTATGCCCGATGTGCAAATTGGTTTTTTGACTTCGTGGGGGCTGACCATGGGAATGTTGCTGTCGGGAATTATGTTTGTCGCTGGCGCAATTGTTTTCACGTTGGCAATTCGTAAAAAATAAAAGGGGGCAAATATGGCAATGATTTACTGTCGTGAATGTGGACGTCGTTATTCGGATCGGGCGGCCGCATGTCCAAAGTGTGGCTATCGTGAATACGATTGGTCAAAATCTATGGTGGTGTATTTGCTGTTATGCTGGTTCTTGGGCATTTTTGGCGCGCATCGTTTTTATGCCGGCAAAATAGGCACGGGAATCTGTATGTTGCTTTTAACTTGCTCTATTTATGGTATCTTTATAACGGGAATATGGGCATTGATTGATTTTATTATCGGTGTATGTAATATTTCAACCCCGCAAAATATATTTGCGTTTAAGAAAAAATAAAGTTAGAATAGGCGCAGCGCAAAGGAGAAAACCATGGGTGACCCTGGCTGAGAATATAAAAAGTTTAGGATGGGTGGCAGAGCGGTCGAATGCGACGGTCTTGCATACGAGTTAGCAAGGCAAGCAAAGCGCTGCCGAGCGCGAACGAGTGGTGAGCAGCACCGTCAGGTGCGAAAGGCGAACAAAACCGCAGGTTGAAAGACCGGCGGAAATATAAAAAAGTTTAGGATGGGTGGCAGAGCGGTCGAATGCGACGGTCTTGAAAACCGTTGAAGTCGCAAGGCTTCCGGGGGTTCGAATCCCTCCCCATCCGCCATAAAAATTAAAAGCCCAAATTTTTTGGGCTTTTATTTTATATATTCAACAAAATATTCTTTATGTATGTTCTTGCAGCATGGTACTTATCTCGCGTTTCTTTGTCGATATCTATTAAATGTTGACCGACCGAAGAATTATCGGCCACAATTAAAACCGCAGAGGCCGGTTTGCCGATTAAATTCATCGCATTGAAAAAAGTTGCGGTCTCCATTTCTATGACATTTGCACCCATATTTTTAAATTCGTCCAGATGTTGATATTCGCACATAACACTGTCCACAGAAATTGGAACTGCCTTTACGGTATTTATGTTTTGTGTCCTGCAAACATTTTTGATATAGCGGTTTAATTCCGGATTAGAATATGCAGGTTTGAACATGTTATCTGTATCTAACGCATCGTGTAAATATAATGACGCCCCATCACCAGATATCGAATATTCTGGGATAATAATGTCACCTAAATTTATTTCTGGGACCAATGACCCAACGGATCCGATAAATATGAATTTATCGCAATCCAGATCACAGCAAGACACACAAAAATCTACCATATTTGGTGCACCAATTTTTAATTGCACATACAGGTATTTTTTGTCGTTATGTGTAATTTTATGTGCGGTTATATCCTGGTTAGAAAATAATAGTTCTGTATTAATTGATGATAAATCAAAAACCTTTTCTATATTCCAAGATGGCGCAACAAAAACACAGTCAAAATGTTCGGGAGATGGGATGCCATACACTAATTTCAAAATATCATCTGTATTTGAATATTGTTTAAATTTTTTTACTATATTTATCATACTTTCACCATTAGTTTTTATCATATTAGTTTAAAGTTTAAATTTTTGCAATCTTTCATATTTAGGTATAGGAAAGTTAGCAACAGAATACCAGCCCGCCACGAATAAGAAATGTCCCGGTGGGGCATTTTTTATTTTGAAAAATAAGAAATCTTTCAGATTGATTTTGTGTGTTTGTTCAATTATAATGCGAATACGGTTTTTGCGAATCGGCAGTTTATGCGATAGCGAAAGGAAATGTTCAGATGATTACAAATCTTGAAACGTGGGCGGCATTTGATAAAATGGCGACTTTGAATCATGTGAGTGTATCGGGTTTGGCATTGCGAAGTGGCTTGAATTCAACAACATTTAATAAAAGCAAACGGGTGTTTTCAACGGGTAAAGAACGCTGGCCATCAATGAGCACTTTGGTCAAAGTGCTGAATTCATTAAATATGTCATTTGCCGATTTTGCAAAACTTTTTCCAGAGGGTGATAAATAAAAAATCGCCCGTTGGGGCGATTTTTATATTGTGTGTTGGTTGTTTTTCTTACGTATTTGTTCCAAATCTTCAACAGCCTGTTCATATTGTTTGGCGGAAATACCAGAACGTGTGCGGCTGTCCAGTGTGATCATCGCGCTTTCTTCGGCATCGTCCATGCGTTCTTGGCATGCTTGCTCAAATGCGCGACGTTGCTTTTCTTGGGTAAGTATTTTGTCCGCACAATATGGTTCTTTTTTCGCACGAACGCCGTTCGGGTGGCGCGCATCAATAATGGGTTTCATTGCGTTACGATATGCCGCGATATTTACGTCTTTGGAGTTTTGACTTGCAACAATGTGTATCATATCGCGCAATGTCGCCAACATTTTATATTTGTTATCTGATGCGCCACTTACAAATCGAACAACCATATTTCCTTTGGACGAATCAACAACGTCATACCAACTGCCGTTTTCTAGTTTGTTATAGAACAAAAAGTTTCTCATTTTTTGGCGAATTTCTGCAACGACTGGGTATCCCGGTGTATTAAGCGGGACTTCGTTGCCGTCTTGGCAAAAATGATAGATGTTTTCGCGACCATTGTGTAAAAACGGGGAAACGGTGCCAAAGCGTTTCGGGTTATACGACATTTCGTGCCATACCGCGCGGCAAATTATAGTGCCGTCAATATATCCAGTATCAATTGCTTGGCTGATTATTGGTTTGTCCCAGTCTTGGGAACGTACAAATAATTCAAACGCGCCATTTAATTCCGCGCCAGTCAAATTACCCATATAGGCACGATTTGCATTATATCGTAAAATACTGCGCATTATACTTATATCTCTGTTATTCATAATAACACCCCCTTGGCTATTTTATATATAGCACATTTTTTCGATTTGTCAACCATTTGAAAAGAGGGAAAAAATAAATGGGGCAATCGCCCCATTTTTGTTTTAACCATCAAAACGTTGATATTCGCCCTTGTCCAGCAACTCTTTTACCATATAGTGCTTTATCTTCTTGGCGGATGTCTGGGGCAATTCCTTGTCTGTAATCGCGAAATGTTTAACCCATTTGTACTGTGCGATTTTAAGGTTTGATGCCTTGATAAGAAGCGATATGTATTCTGGCTTGGTCCCCGGTTTAACCTGGAACACGGCATACGGTACAACTTTATCATTTATTTTGTATTCAAATACCGCCGCCGCCAAAATATCTGGGTTTTGCAGGTACAAATCTTCCATTTCTTCGGGCCAAATCTTTTTACCACTTTCCAAAACGATAAGTTGTTTTTGGCGCCCCTTTACAATTAAGCGACCCTTGGCATCAAGCATACCAACATCGCCGGTTTTAAACCAGCCGTCTTCGAATGCGGCCGCGTTCGCCTCGTCATTATCAATATAACCCGGCATCAGCATGGAACCACGGAACCAGATTTCACCAACGCCATCTTTATCGGGGTTGTGAATAATCAATTCATTACCCTTCAATGGTCCCGCATAGTGAATGCCATGTCCATCGGGCTTTGGTACCGCCCAATTAAACAATGCCGGACCCGTTGTTTCGGTAAGTCCAAAGCAATCGCCAACCGAAAAGCCTAACTTTTCATAGAACTTGCGAATTGTTGGTTTTAACGGTGCACCCGCAGACACCAATACGCGTGTGTGACCGCCGAATATGTCGTGTATTGGTTTTGTCACCTTGTCCACCAAACCGCCCAGTCCGATTTTGCGTAGTGGTTTTTGTAATGCCAATATTATGCGCATAATTGTCCACAAGTGTTTGCTGCGCGCTTCGTCTACAATCTTTTTATAGAACACTTCCCATATACGTGGAACGGCGGGTATAACCTCTGGCTTGTACTGTTTCCAATCCTTAACAAATTCGGTTGGTTTTAATACTGGTTGTAATAACAATTTACCCTGGAGCGTGACCGGACAGATAACATTTATCACGATTCCGTATATGTGGTATAATGGCAAGAAGCCATAAAATATAAATTCAGGTTTTGCAACGTGTTTATAATATTCGGCACCTTCGCATAAAGCCAAAAGATTGCCATGTGTTATTCCCACAACCTTTGGATTACCTGTTGATCCCGATGTGAACGACATTTGTGCAATGTCCGAACGCACAACATCGGCGGCAACAAAGTCCGCGGCATCTGTATCATCGTCATTTTCAATATCAAACATCGGAAAATCGCAATCAAAAGTATGCGTTTTGTCAGCCAATGCCAATTTAGCATGGGTGCGTGTCATCATATTGATGTGTTCTTGGTGCGCAAGGCCCGTATCCAACAACAATGCACGCGCGCCAATTGATAAAATCGCATAGTACGATTCAATAAATGCCGGAATATTAGAGCAAAGCAGGGCGACAACATCACCCTTTTTAATGTCAAACTTTTTGGTAAGCAAGACCGCACGACGTTGTACCGTATCTAAAAATTCAGCATATGTCTTGTTTTCACGTACAAAGAAAACCTTGTCCGCATTGCGTGTACATACGTCTTTCAGCATTTCATAGATATTGTTCATATCGGATAACATATTTCGTCCTTACAATTTTATTTTTCACACAAGTATAAACGATTTTATATCACAAAAACAACTAAAAATATGTATTTATTCTTACTTTTTTAGCGAATCGAAAAATCAATATATTGGGTTCGAATCGTTTTTTTTTATGCTTTTTTATCAATATTTTGTGTTTTTGATCAAAAATCGAATCGTTTTTTTATAAAATTTTTTCCAAATCATCATACAAAGCAATTTTTTGTGTCAACATTGCCGATTCCGATTCGCGCTGTAAGGTGCGGAAAACATACCTTGTTAAAAAGTAAAGCGAAAAATGAAAAAAAATACATTTTTTATTTGTTGTTGAAAAACGATAAATACTATATATTGTTATTAAAACAGCAAAACAGACACTATATATTGTGTTTTTGACAAAAAAGGGTTAGTCAATGTCTGAAGCAAACGATAATGTACAAATGGTGCCACAGTTCACTACAAAAATGGCCATCGTTCAAAAGCGCGAGGGTGAAACCGTTCCTTTTGACGCGATGAAAATATTTAATGCTATAAAGAAAGCAGTTGCGGTCACAAGCGAAATAGATGACAAGCGTATTGCTGAAATCACACAAAATGCGTTGAATAAATTGGACGCTAAATTTGCGGATAAAACTCCACAAATCGAAGATATCCAAGAAATCGTTATTGAAGCTTTGATGGATGCGCACGCATATAAAACGGCTGAATCTTATATTATATATCGTCAGAAACGTTCTGAAACGCGCGAAGCGATGGTTGATGCGATATCGGTTATTGGTGACTATGTTTCCGAAGCGGATTGGCGCGTCAAAGAGAACGCAAATATCGGTTATTCGATTGGTGGCCTTATTCTGCGTAGCAGTGAACGTATGACTGCGGAATATTGGTTCCACGTTTATCCAAAAGAAATTGGTGATGCACATCGTTCGGCCGCGATTCATATTCATGACTTGGGTTGGTTGACGGGTTATTGTGCCGGTTGGTCATTACGTGAATTGTTGTACGAGGGTTTAAACGGTGTTCCTGGTTATTTACAATGTGAACCGGCAAAACACATGGCAACCGCTGTTTCGCACATGGTGAACTTTTTGGGTACATTACAAAATGAATTTGCAGGCGCCCAAGCGTTTTCATCGGTTGATACATATTTGGCGCCATACGTTCGTCTTGATAAAATGTCGTATTCAGATGTTAAAAATTCTATGCAGACGTTGGTGTTTAATTGTTCGGTACCATGTCGTTGGGGAACACAAACACCGTTCATCAACTTTACATTCGACTGGACATGTCCAAAAGATTTGCGTGACCAACATCCGTTCGTTGGTAAAAAACAGGTTGATTTCACATACGGTGATTTACAGCCAGAAATGGACATGATAAACAAGGCTTTCTTGGAAGTTATGACCGAAGGTGACGCACATGGTCGTCCGTTCACTTTCCCAATTCCAACATATAATATTACCGATGACTTCCCATGGAATCACGCCAATGTAAAACCATTGTTTGATTTGGCGGCAAAATACGGTATTCCGAATTTCCAGAACTTTTTGAATTCCGATTTGAACCCAACCGATGTGCGTTCAATGTGCTGTCGTTTACGCTTGGACGTGCGTGAATTGTTAAAGCGCGGTGGCGGTTTGTTTGGTTCCGCAGAAAAGACCGGGTCAATCGGCGTTGTCACAATTAACTTGGCGCGTTTGGGTTATACGCACAAGGGTGATCGCGAAGGTTTGTTCGCAGAATTGAAACGGTTGCTGGATTTGGCACGTGATTCATTGGAAATCAAACGTAAAATTATTTCCAAGAACTTGGAACGTGGTTTGTATCCATTTACCCGTCGCTATTTGGGCGATTGGAATCATCACTTTTCAACAATTGGTGTGAACGGTGCCAACGAAATGGTACGCAACTTTACAAACGATCGTGAAAATATCGCAACACCACTTGGTAAAAAATTGGTTTTGGACGTAATGGACTTTATCCGTGAAAACTTGGCGAATTTCCAGGAACAGACGGGCAACCTGTATAACTTGGAGGCAACACCAGCCGAAGGTTGCGCATATCGTTTCGCGAAAACGGATAAAAAGAATTTCCCAGATATCTTAACCGCTGGGACCGAAGATGCGCCATATTACACCAATTCAACCCAGTTGCCGGTGAACTATACCGATGACCCATTTGTCGCGTTGGAACACCAGGAAGAATTACAACGCAAATATACTGGTGGAACGATGTTGCACTTGTATATGGGCGAACCAGTGTCATCTGGTGAAGCGGCACAAAAGATTGTTCGTACAATCTTTGAAAATTACAAGGTGCCATATATGACATTAACACCGACATTTTCCATCTGTCCAAAGCATGGATATTTGCCGGGTAAACACGAGTTTTGTCCGAAATGTGATGCAGAAATTGCTGCAAACAGCAATGAACACAAGACGGCAAATAACTAATTAAAAAAACAAAAAAAAGAAAAGGGGAGAAAAATGCAAGCAGCAGCAAACACACAACGTACACAATGTGAAGTATTTTCACGTTCAATGGGCTATATCAGACCGGTTCGCAACTTTAACATTGGTAAATATTCTGAATTCTGTGAAAGAAAAACATTTACAGAAGCAAATTCTTTGTCGGCTGGTGCTCGCCACGCTGAACTTATGAAAAAGGCGGCATAAAGCAATGCGTGATGTCCAGATTGGTGGTTTGGTTTCGTTCACAACAATCGACTATCCGGGAAAATTGGCGGCTGTGCTGTTCTTGGTTGGATGTCCGTTGCGGTGTGCGTATTGTTCCAATCCACATTTACTGGAACTGGGACCGGGTGAATATGACCCCGAAAAAGTATATGGTTGGCTGGAATCCCGTGTTGGTAAGTTAGAAGCCGTCGTGTTTTCAGGCGGTGAGGCACTGATGCAGGGTGATGCCACCATTTCTTTTATCAAACGTGTGCGCGAATTGGGCTTTGCAATTGGACTGCACACAAATGGTTTTTATCCGAAAATGTTGGAACGCGCCGCAGAATATGTCGATTGGATTGGACTTGATTACAAGGCAACTCCCGAAAAATATGAAGCGCTGGTTGGAAACAGGGTTGCATATGACAATATGATTCAATCATTGGAATATTGGAAGACAACCGGTAAAGATTTTGAAGTTCGTATTACATGTGATCCACGATTTATTGATAAAAACGATTTAATTGCGATTGTACGCGATTTAAGTGAACGTGGGGTACAGACAGTCGCGATACAAAAATACATCAATCATTTTGAAGATTCTGCGCATAAAACGACCCCCGAACAACGTGAACAGTTTTTCAATGACGCCGAGTTGCGTAAAACAGTTACCGCCATGGTTCCCAACACTATTTGGCGGGAATAAAAAATCGCCCATACGGGCGGTTTTTAATTACATACAACAATATATGGTGGAAATGATTTTGATTCGTTTATACCAGCACTGCCACAATCCATACAATTAAACTTTCTGTTTTGGGAATGCATTGCGTCCAGTGGTACATTTTTCCCCGCAACCGCGGCAACATTTGCGATATAGGCAATGTTTGGAAAACCGAAATAAAATGCCTTGGTCGAACCAGAACAAGAACTAGACGATGGATAACATTGCTGGTTGTCCAGTTTTGTTGGGTCGGGAATACAACTTGCGTGACAAGTTTTTTCATCAACAACCATCGTTTCACAATCGGTGCAAGACGATGCCGAAACACGCAAGTTTGCGCCCTGGCGACCGGTGGCGGCATCGTTGATAATATGGGCGCATTTTGTGTTCGCACTTGCGGCATTGGGGTCTTCGACACATTCCCATTCCAAATTGTTATAATTCAAGCGCGGAATAAGGTTCCCCGGGCATGTGCGTTCGGCAAATGGGTCGACACATTCCCAAACCTCATCAACAATAACCGCGGTTTGTTGTGCGGCGCACAGTGGTTTGCGCGATTCATCGGGTACGCATTTTTTTTCTTCGTAATTCCAAATCATATCGCCACCACAGTTTGTTTTGACGTTCAGAGCGATACATTGCCAGCGACCAAAACGATATACTGCGGACATTCCAGTCGGGCAAGTTATCGCATCGGGTGCGGTCGTTATAAAGTCTGTCTGGGCGGTTGGAATTGAATATTGGGTCATGTACACCAACTGGCCATCTTTAAATTCATGTTCTTTTAATATCGACTTTGGAATACTGCGTTTTGTGCCACCCCCAGATATAATTTGGTTGTCCATAAATACACCAAATGTACCCGCGTCTGCGTAATGTTGTTCCAATATCTCCATCATGTCGTTATATGACGCGTTATCCAATGGCTTTGTATATGTGATAATGTATGTGTATTCCGGTGCCTTGTTTTTAATCGCATCGCATTCGGTAATAGACATTTTTGAATCCATACAGAAAATTTCGCTGTGAATATCGTTTTTCTTGATACACGCGTCATCAAATTCGGCTTGGTTCATATTGGCATTATGCAGTGCCATTGTACATTCGGCAATTGAACGCATATCGGCACGTGTTATGGAATAGTCAATTTCTTGTTCGCGAATGTGAAGGGACGGGCTGGACAACAAATAGTATGTCCCCATAAACAGCGCCACCAAAATCATGATAAAAATATTCATCATTCTCCCTTGCGATTTATTAAAAGTCTAGGTAATATACAAATAAAAAGCAACAGGAAAACACTTGTCGCAACGAAAAAGGTATAAGCGTGAAGAAACTATTAGTCTTTTTATTGTTGGCGGGCTGCGGATTTGTGCCGATGTATTCGGGTAAAAATACAGACATTTATGTTCCCCCAATTACCAGTGGTGCAAATGGTATCGAACTGCGTAATGCGTTAAATGCAAAGTTTGGCGGATTGCGTGATGCGACCGCGCCGTATGTGTTAGAGGTAAAATTGTCTGACCCAAACACAACGTACAAGGCGTTGGATAAAACCGGGGTCGCAACGTGGCAAGAAGTGGCACTGACCGCAAATTATACATTAAAGGCCGGCGACAGTGTTATCGCAACTGGTAAAGAGTCCGCATCAGAATCATATTCGTTTGTGCAATATCTGGTCGCGGCAAATGCGTCGTATAACAATGCGGTGAATAATGTTATCACAGTGCTGTCTGAAAAAATTGGTAATCGCGCAATCGCCGAAGTGTATAAACATTCCAACGGTAATAAATAATGAAATGGAAAGAAGCAGATTTTAAAAGTGGAATCGAAACAGTACGGGCATTATTGGTATATGGTCCCGATGCCGGCCAGGTCGATGAATACTGTGATAAAGCGGTTGAAAAACTTGGTATTGAAAAAGATAATTTGTTTGCGCTGGACTCAAACGATTTGTCCGAAAAGCAAGAGGCTTTGTTTGCGGAAAGTTGTACGCCATCAATGTTTGGTGGTCGTAAAATGGTCATCATTTCCAATGCTGGCGACAGTGACGCAAAAATAATTAATGAATTGGTTTCGCATCCAGGTTTATCTGCAACGGTGATCGTGTGTGGTGGCGAATTGCGTGCGGGTGGTGGATTACGCACGTTGTTCGAGAGCGGTTCCGATATCGCGGCATTGCCGTGCTATAACGATGATGCGCGCACATTGGAAACTCTTATTCGCAAAGAATTATCGGCAGATGCGGGAATCAAACAAATTACCCCAGATGCAATGGCATATATGACAACGCATTTGGGTGGCGACCGCGGAATTACTCGTGGCTTTTTGAACAAAATTGCGATTTATGTAAGTGATAAGCATATTGTCGAATTGGAAGATGTTGAAAAATGTTTGCCCGATACTGGTGCGGCAGACACGGACGATTATTTGTTTTCTTTGACGGCGGGACATATTGCGCAAACGGTTACTGCGCTGGACCGATTATTGTATTCGGGTTCGGAACCAAATATGCTTATTCGTATGTTGGATACACATTTCAAGCGGTTGTTGGCGGCGGTTGTTGACGGACAATTGCCACGACTTTTCTGGAAGGTCGAAGACAAATTCCGCACCGCAATACGTATATGGTCGGAACCTGAAATAACCGCAGTGTTGGTTCGATTGAACGAATTGGAACGTCAGTTACGTACAACGGGTATGCCGGGTGAAATATTGTTACGTGACTTTTCGTTAAAGTTGGCAATGCGTGCCGCAAAAATGGCGATAAGAAAAAGGAATTAAAATGTTAGCATCAGTATATGCACCAAAAGATTTCAAACGTCTGCGCGTGTCGGGTGATTTGGTGGCACGCTGTTTTGATTTTATTTCGCCGTATATCAAGGCGGGTATTTCAACCGGTGAAATTGACCGTTTGGTTGCAGGTTTTTTGAAAGAAAATGGTGCGCGTTCGTCTGATTTAGGGTACCAGGGTTATCCGAAAAGTATTTGTACGTCTGTGAACGATGTTATTGTACACGGTATCCCCAGTGATGATGTTATATTAAAAGACGGTGATATTGTAAATGTCGATTTGACTGCGGAATACAAGGGGTGGCACGGTGATGCGTCACGTATGTATATGATTGGTAATGTGTCAAGCAAAGCACGCGAATTGGTACAAACGTGTCAAGATGCGTTAAATGCCGCAATTTCTATTTGTGCACCGGGTGTGCCATTGTCTGAAATTGGCAAAACAATTGAGGCTGTTGTAAAACCACACGGCTTTTCAATATCGCGTGATTTTGTTGGACACGGTATTGGCAAGGTTATGCACGATGACCCCCAGATATATCATTTCTATGATAAAATGTGGGACAAGGTAAAAATGGTGCCGGGTTTGGTGTTCACAATTGAACCAATGATAAACACGGGTCGCCCCGAATGTAAAATAGATGCGGACGGTTGGACCGCACGTACGGTTGACGGTGGACTGTCTGCACAATGGGAACACACATTGGGTATTACCGAAGACGGTGTAATCATATTTACCGAACGTATGATGTAATGTTGGGGTGACACCTTGCCAGAACGTGATGAAAACTTTTATACCGGTCATCGCGAAAGATTGCGTGAAAAGTTTTTAAGCAATCAACTGGCTGATTATGAAAAATTAGAATTACTTTTGGGATACGCAATACCACGCCGTGATGTGCGACCGTTGGCGCGCAGTTTGGTCAAAGAGTTCGGTGGCTTTTATCAAGTTCTGACCGCATCTGTTGATGATTTGGTAAAAGTCAAAGGTGTTGGTCGTAATACGGCAATCTTTCTGAAAGTTGTTCAGCAAATGATGCAAATTGGATATATGGGGCAATTAAAAGAAAGCCCGGTATTCCACGATGAAAAGATTTTACATAATTATTGTCGCGTTGTGTTGTCGGGCAAACAAGTCGAAGAATTACATGTATTATATTTGGACACTAATTTGAAAATGATTGCGGACGATGTACACACAACAGGTACGGTTGATACCAGTGCAATATATCCGCGTGAAATTGCACGGCGTGCGTTGCAATTAAATGCGCGTTCAATCGTTATTGCGCATAATCACCCAACGTCTGTTAATTCTTTTTCAACAGAAGATGTCGCCGTTACGACCCAGGTTAAAATGGTTTTAGCAACACTGGATATCGCGCTGTATGATCATCTGTTGGTCGCAAACGACAGTGTGTATTCAATGCGTGCGATGCATTTAATATAAACGTTATTGAATTGATACGGGATCAACATTGCCCGCCCCAGAATCATATATTTCCAAGTTTTCATATAAATCGCCACTGGCGTTTTTTAGTTTTTTATTTCGTGCTTCTAATAATTCATTTAACTTGTCCATTGGTACGGAAATTGTATTACAGCCACGCGCAAATAAATCACCACCCCAAATGACATTTATGATTGGACCCGCCATAGATAATGCCGCGAACATAATTATCAAATTGCGCATATTTGTAAAAAAATCATTTGCCGCGCCACGAATCCTTGAAACGCCCCAGCCAAATATCAAAACACCAGTCACAATGGTAATGATTGTCCATGCGTACCCAACAAATGTTTCAAAACCACGTAATATACATGACGGATCTTCGATATACACATAACTTGAATCGGCACCACGTACAGTGATTCCAGAGTTGACTAGCAATCGAACGATTGTTTCTGTATTCATTTGTCGTTATCTGATGTATTAGATGTCGCGTTTGTAAAAAATCCCGGTATTGTAAAATCTTCATCATTTGCCGCAACGCCAGCCCAACCAAACAAATCGCCCATTAAACCGGAATCATCATGACGTGCTTTTTTAAATGGCAAAATGTTTTTCAGTTTTCCAATCTTGCCACGTCCCGCTGGTTTTGATGGCGTTTCGATTTTGTCTTGGGAAGCGACAAACTCGGTTGCCAATTTTTCCAGTGTTATATCGGTGTCGTCTTCGTCTGACTTTTGTTCGGCGACTGGTTCATTTGGTTGTTCGTCTGCAATTTCTTCTTCGACAACTGGTTCGGTTTTTTTGTCGGCATCTTCGCCCAGTGGGGTCATTGATTCCAACAACTGTTCCAACGTTTTTTCAGATTCTATTTCCGGTACATCATCGGTGATTATATCGGTAATTGTGACTTGTTCTGTGATTTCGGGTTCTGGTTCTGGGGTTTCTGGAACTTCATCAATTGGTTCGGTTGTTTCAATTTCGATATTATCAATAAATGTTTCCGATTGTTCGGTTTCGTCTGGTTCTTTGTCCGCCGAATTTGTACCCAACACAGACAGAATTGGAACAACCGATGGTTTGTCATCGGTTATGACCTCTTCCTGTTTTGGTTCGTTATGTACAATGTGTTCGGAAATTGGTACAACCTTGGCCTTTTGGGGTTTGGGTTCCGGTTTTTCTTCCACCACTTGTTCGGGTGTATCATCAACAATTGGTTCAATAATTGGTTCAGGTTTCGCAACGGGTTGGGGCGCATCTTGGGACGCGATAAGCGCGTCATCATTATCAACCGGAACACCAAATAAAACCGTGTCATTACCCAACGAAAGTGCGGCGCGGACCTCTTCAAAAGCAGCACGAATATCCGCCATATCAAACAATTCATTTCCAGAAATATAAATAATTTTCGTTTTCATACCCAAAATCCCTATAACCTTATGCGCGCATTATATCACATTTTGGGGTTGAACGCATACAAAAAATATCTTATTATGGGATTATGTCAGATATCAAACAGCAGATTTTTAACGAACTGACCGCATTGGAAGAAGCGGCTTCTCGCCTGCGTGGTGCGGCGGTTGTGGCGGGTCGCCAGACGGATTTAGAGGTCGCAATCTTGACAGAACAGGTTAAAACACTGCGCGATAAAAATAAACGTGCGGGCGAAATGATTGATAAGTCGCTGACAATACTAAAGAAGTTACAATGAGTGTAGTATCGATACCGATTGTAAATAAAAATTACACAATGGGGTGCGAAGATGGCCAAGAATCGCGCCTGATTGAATTGGGAAAAATGGTTGATGCGCGTGCGCGTGAGATTTTGGACAAAATCGGCCCATTACCCGAAAGTTTATTGCTTGCGACATTGTGTATTGTTATGGCTGATGAATTACATAATCGACCCACGCCATCGGTTACAGATGCTGATTTGCGGGAAATATTGGCGCGAATTCGTGAAATAAAGCATAAGATTGGTTAAAGATGTCAAAAAGTTCTGATTTTGTCGAAAGAATAGATTCACAACAGTTGTCCGATGCAATATCCCAGCGTTATTTGTCATACGCGGTGTCAACAATTGTGTCGCGTGCGTTGCCCGATGTGCGTGATGGGTTAAAGCCGGTACATCGCCGTATTCTGTTTTCTATGTTGCGTCAAAAACTGTCGCCAGCGGCTGCTTTTCGTAAGTGTGCAACGGTTGTTGGTGATGTGTTGGGTCATTATCACCCGCACGGTGATTCATCGGTTTATGATGCGATGGTCCGTTTGGCCCAGGACTTTTCTGTGCGTTATCCATTGATTGATGGCCAGGGGAACTTTGGTAATATTGACGGCGACCCCCAGGCCGCGTACCGTTACACTGAATCAAAAATGACTGATGCGGCAATGCTTATTATGGAGGGCATTGACGAAGACAGTGTTGATATGATGCCGAACTTTGACGGTACAACGGTTGAACCGACGGTTATGCCGGGTGCGTTTCCAAACCTGCTCGCAAATGGTGGTATGGGAATTGCGGTTGGTATGGCAACAAATATCCCAACACATAATGTAGCCGAGGTTTGTGATGCGCTGAATCTTGTGGTGGATAAGCCGGACGCAACAACATCACAAATTATGAAAAAATTGGTTGGGCCCGATTTTCCAACCGGCGGTATTTTAATTGATGACTTTGATACTATTTGTAAAAACTATGATACTGGACGTGGCGCATTTCGTATTCGTGCGCGTTGGGCGGTTGAAGAACTGGACCGTGGCGGTTATCAAATTGCGATTACTGAAATTCCATATGGTTTAATTAAATCAAAGTTGGTGGAACAAATTGCGGGCCTGGTTGACGCGAAAAAATTACCCCTGGTTGATGATATTGTTGATGAATCAACAACCGATGTGCGTATTGTGATTACACCAAAATCACGTAATGTTCCGGCGGACAAATTGATGGCGCATTTGTTCGCGATGACCGATTTGGAATACAAGTTTAATATGAACTTTAACGTTATCGATTCCAATGGTGCGCCACGTGTTATGGGAATTGGTGATGTATTGCGTGAATTTATCGCGCATCAAAAAAAGGTTTTATTACGCCGCACAAATTGGCGGTTGGGGAATATCACGCGCCGTTTGGAAATCTTGGGCGGGTTGTTGGTTGTGTATCTGAATCTGGACCGTGTGATTGAAATTATCCGTACCGAAGACGATGCGAAATCTGTTTTGATGGAAGAGTTCAAGTTAACCGAATTACAGGTTGAAGCAATTTTGAATACGCGTTTGCGTTCTTTGCGTAAATTGGAAGAAATGGAAATCAAACGCGAAGATGCTGAATTAAAGAAAGAACAAAAGCAATTGCAAGAGTTGCTGAAGTCCGAAGAAATCCAAAACGAACAGTTAAAGGCATGGTTCGGCGATATTAAAAAGCGTTATGATAAAAAGACCGCATTGGGTCGCCGCCGCACAACTTGGGCGGCGCAAACCGAAGAAATTGTTGTGAACGCGGAAGAGTTTATTGAAAAAGAACCGCTTACCATTATCCTGTCGACAATGGGTTGGATACGTGCGGCCAAGGGACATCTGGACTTGAATAATCTGGATGTAAAGTTCAAGGAAGGCGATGAATTGCTGTCGGCGTTTCACGCGATGTCCACCGATAAAATCAACATATTTGGTGCATCAGGTAAAATGTTCACTTTGGCAGCGAATGATTTGCCATCGGCACGTGGCTTTGGTGAATCGGTGCGTATGATGGTCGATATTGGTGCCGAAGAAAACATTGTGCGTGCATTCGTGCTGGATACAAATGCAAAATACCTTTTGATTGCGCGTCATGGTATTGGGTTTATTGTTTCGGGCGAAAATTGCCTGGCCCAGACGAAAAACGGAAAACAGGTTATGAACGTTGACGATAAAAATCCGGCGGTGTTGTGCGTTGATGTTGTGGGTGATACGGTCGCGATGTCGGGTTCAAACGATAAACTGCTTATATTCGCGGCAAATGAAATCCCAGAAATGACCCGAGGTAAGGGTGTTATATTACAAAAATACAATGCCGAACGGACATACACGATTGATGCGATGTTCTTTAATATGGCGGACGGCTTTGGTTGGACAACGGGTCGTGGCACAACAAAACTTGATGACATTGGACCGTGGTTGGGCAAACGTGCGTCCCAGGGTCGCACCGTTCCGGTTGGCTTCCCCCGCAGTGGAAAGTTTGGGAAATAGGAATAACAAGATAATAAAAAATACCCCCACGATTGTGGGGGTAAATCTTTTTACAACCGTCACTAGTGCGACATTTTACCTTCGGTAAATACAACGTGTTTGCGCACTTTTGGATCATATTTGCGCATTTTCATTTTGCCAGCGGTGTTTTCCGACTTGGTATTTTTTGTTGTTGTATAGAAATAGCCGGTTTCTTTGTTTTCCAGCTTGATAACTTCTTTGCTGCCTTTTTTAGATGCCATTTTTTTGCCCTTTGATTTTATATTGCACTGAATATTAGGTTAAAAATTACCGAAAATCAAGTTTTTTTTGGTGCGGGTAAAGAGACTTGAACTCTTATGGGTTTCCCCACTGGAACCTAAATCCAGCGCGTCTACCAGTTTCGCCATACCCGCATAAAGAAAGATTAATGCACTGGATATGCGCGTGGGTACGATGGGTCGGGGCGATCCAAACTGCTTTTAACGCCACAGCCAGACAATACGCATGCCAGTGATAAGACGACTAAAAATCCAAGAATTATTTTCTTCATACGCCAATTATAAACCGCAAACATCAAAAAAGTCAAATCAAGTGAAATAATTTCAATTCCATATCACGCCGACGCTTTAGCCCCGGCACCGTGCGGCCGCCCGATTTACACCATGCTCGCCATGCAGAGTCAATGTCGGGATAGCGCGCGCTGTGAAAGTTTGGATTGTTGATATATTTAACAACGGTTGATTTGGCAAAGTTTTCCACGCCGATGTTATATGCGAAAATTACCAGTGCGTCAAATTGGTTTTGGGTCAATAAAATCGTGACGTTGTCGCAAACGGCGCGTTCCGCGGTCACAATATCACGGCGCAATAATTCGGTGGCGGCTTTTTCGGTAATACCGTCTCTGAAATCTTCACCAGGTTTTATTAGATGTCCATAACCGATTGTTGCGCCACGTGATAATGGTTCGCGTATGTTTATCGGTTGGCCAGTTTTGTCATCGTAAACAACGTGTTTTCGGTTGCGGATAACACACCCCTCGTATTCCTTCAATAATTCAATTCCGTGATTGCTGATGTTCATTTATTTTCCCCCATTAAGAAAGCCCCGCAGGGGCGGGGCAATAAAAAAACGGCGAACGCCGCTGTGTAATTGCGTATATTATATCATAAATCGGACAAAAAAGCAAACTGGTGAAAACTATCTAACCTTGGCAAGATTGTGTGTGTCTAAAATTATTTGCTTTGTGTAAAAATCAAACACTTTGCCATTTGGTGTCATAACCAATACGGAATCGCGTGGTGCGACAACGGAATCTTGCTTAACTGATTCAACTTTCTGTTGTGGCTTTTGCGTTTGTTTTGTTGCGCTGGTCGGTACATAAACACCAACCGCAGTAATAATAGCAACACCACCCATAAAATTGATTATTTGTGTAAGGCAACCATTATTGTCACCAAAAGGTTGTTGACCAATCGGTAGGCCATCAGACATTATTTTTTTCCTTTTATTCGAGAAACATAAATCTATCATATCCACACAAAAAGTCAAATAAAAGACAAAGGGGGTTTGTTTATTTTGGCAGCCCCACCGCCCCTTGACAAACAATAATCAAACCTAGACGCAAAAACTCTATTAAACATATCCGTTTTTGCAGGTTCGCTAATTGTTCGTCTGCGTATTGGTCATGCGCACCTGCGGTGCTCTGACCGATCCGAGTGGGGCTTTTTAGCAAAATAAAAAAATCACCAAATGGTGATTTTGTTATTTTGGCAGCCCCACTCGGATTCGAACCGGGATTCTCGCCTTGAAAGGGCGGTGTCCTAACCATTAGACGATGGGGCCGAAACTTTATAAAACCGCCCTGGGAAGATGGCGGCAAATAAAACTGGCGGGATGTAAGGGGCTCGAACCCTCGACCTTCTGCGTGACAGGCAGACGCTCTAAACCAGCTGAGCTAACACCCCGAAAGCCCACATATATTATACCGACATTATCCTGATTGCAAGTATTTTTTTCATTTTATGGTGAATTTGTTGACAATTATACGGTTTGGTGTAATATTTGTCGAAAAATAACGTGAAAGAGCATTTTATGGCAAGATGGTTTGATAATTTGCGCTGTAATAAACGTCGCCTGGGGTATGCGGCGATGCGACGCATGTTGCCGGCAAAATCAAAGTATAATTTTGTGGAAACTTATACAGTGGTCGATCCAAAGAACTTGCTGATAAATTACGCGATGTTTTCGGCGTGTGATATGGTGCCTGTTGTGTGTGAGGGGTACCAATCGGTCGGTTCGTATACTGCGGCATTGCGTTTGCCACGTGATGTTGTTTGGGGGTTCCTGAACGATTTGACTAAATTGCCAGCAGAAATCACTGACGAGCCAGAAAATCGCACGATATCTATTATTCATTTGACCAAAGACCAACGCATTGTGGTTATGCCAGACTTTAATACGATTAAGGGTGCGGTTATTTGGGCGATTGATAATGAAAAGAACGGCGGCCCCAGTTGGGTGTGTGACATTACGCCCGAAAAAAATCGCGCGATTGTTGAACAGGTGAAAATACATACCAGATAAAAAAAGACCCGCATTTGCGGGTTCTTTTATTACTTAATAAGTTTTCCTATCGCAACGGCGGTGTCGCACATGCGGTTAGAAAAGCCCCATTCGTTATCGTACCACGCGGTCACGTGGACCAATTTGTCGCCCAAGACTTTTGTTTGACCAGCATCAAAGATGGAACTGTGCGCGTCGTCGGTAAAGTCAACGGAAACCAATGGCTTGTCATTATAGCCAAATGTTTTAGATGCCGCTGATTTCATCGCTTTGTTAATCGATTCAACCGTTGCCGATTTCGCCAAATTCGCAACCAATTCAACAACAGAAACGTCTGGGGTTGGGACGCGAATTGCCATGCCGTCCATTTTACCCGCCAAATTCGGTAAAACCAGTCCAATCGCCTTGGCTGCGCCAGTTGATGTCGGAATCATTGACATGGCCGCCGCGCGTGCACGACGGAAATCTTTGTGGTTTTTATCCAATAACTGTTGATCGCCAGTATACGCGTGAACGGTTGTCATCCATGCGGACACAATGCCGAACTTTTCGTCCAATACCTTTGCCACCGGAGCCAAGCAATTTGTTGTGCATGATGCGTTGGAAACAATTAAATCTTTTTTGGTCAATGTGTCTTCGTTTACACCAAATACGATTGTTTTATCTGCGCCGGCGGACGGTGCCGAAACCAACACGCGCTTTGCCCCGCAATCAAGGTGAACACGTGCCTTGTCCGCGGCGGTGAACAAACCGGTGCATTCCATAACGACATCGATTTTCAATTTTTTCCAAGGTAACTTTGACGGGTCGCGTTCAGAAATACATTTGATTTTCTGTTTGCCAACAATGATGTATTCGCCGTCCATTTTTACGTCCATTGGTAATTTGCCGTGGACAGAATCATATTCCAATAAATATGCGTTTTCTTCGGCCGGGGCCAAATCATTTACCGCAACAAATTCAATATCGTCACGTTTTGACATCAATGCTGCGCGTAAAACCAAACGACCAATGCGGCCAAATCCGTTGATTGCAACTCTTAACTTTGCCATATTTTCTCCCTTTCTTTGTTGTTTCGTACCTGTATGTTAGCACTTTATTTATGCACATTACAATTGAATTTTGATATTTGCCATTTTATAATATTGTCAATATGAAATACAATGCGTATATTATCACAGGTCCAACTGCTTCGGGCAAATCTTCGTTTGCCCATAATTTAGCACGCGAAATTGGCGGTGTGATTATAAATGCCGACAGTGTCCAGATTTATCGCGGAATTGAAAATATTTCGGCATCGCCATTTGCATCGCGTGAAATTACACCGGACATAGACGGCGTACCATATCGCCTGTTTTCCATATTGCCATTAACCGAACAAATCAGTGTGGTTGATTATCTGAAATTGGCGCGTGCGGAATATGATGCAGCGATTGCCGCGGGGCGTGTGCCAATTTTTGTTGGCGGAACGGGGTATTATATCAACGCGCTTATAAACGGTGTTTCACCAATGCCAGATATTGATGATGATGTGCGAAACAAAGCACGTAAAATGGTTGAAGATGATATCGATGCGGTGCGTAAAATGTTGCCGGCGGAATTCAGTGCAACCGATCCGCAACGTGTGGCGCGTGCGCTGGAAGTATTTTTACAGACCGGAACCCACATCACAGAATTTCAAAAAACTGCGCGTGTGGGCAGTGTCGCACCGAACGCACATCGCATTTTAATAAATCCCGACCCCGATATTTTGCGCGAACGTATTGCTGCGCGTATTCCAGAAATGATGTCGGGTGGTGCGTTAAATGAGGCGCGTGCGGTTATTGACGCGGGTTGGGACGAAAGTCGCGCGATTGGTGCGGCCCAGTTATGCCAATATCTGCGTGGTGAAATTACAATGGATGCGGCCATAGAAAATTGGATTACAAAAACAAATCAATACGCAAAACGTCAGCGCACTTGGTTCCGTACACAATTCCAACCCGATGAAATAATCACGAAAATTTAATTTTTCTTGGCTTTCAATTTCGCGTATTCGGCGCGAATAATTTTATCCAGATTCGTTTGGCGAATCTTTTTAGAAAATCTGATACAGTTTATAAATTCTGTTTCCAGTGGACCCCAGCCAGCATATTCCCAATCAATTAAACCAACAACACGCATTTTACGTGGGTCAATAATTACATTGTTGCAAATGTCGTGATGATTCCAACCGTCACCATCTTGGGTTTTCAGGTCATTCATACCACGTGGACGCGCGTTATGCATTTTATAGATAAACGTGGCAATCTGTTTTCCCCATTGATTTTCATACTTACGAATTGTGCGCAGTGAAAACGTATTCATATTTTTTCCCGATATAAAGTTATAACGGTAAAAAGTATAATCGCCCGCAGTTATAATATCGATGTTTGGAATCTTGAACGGCACAATGGGTGCAAAAGTGTCGGTCATGCGCTTTTCACGCATAATTTTTTCAATCTGATTTTGTTCGTCCGAAAAGAATTTGCGAATCTTGAAAACGTATTTGTGGTCAACGATAAAGCCGATATTCCAACCGCCCTTTATCATTTTTACGTGACGGAATTGCAGGCGTGGGCAAGCATCACGCAGTGCGCGATATTTTTTTGCCCAATCGTAAAATTTTTCACGGCGAACACGTTCGCGCGTGGTGCGATTTGGAATAAAATTACATAAAAAATCACAAAATCTGAAAAAAGTTTGCCACATAATGTCGTCCAAATTTTCTTGATATTATGATATTGAAAAAAACGAAAAAAACAAGTACTTTATGGGTATGTTCAAAAGTGGTGATATTGTAAAAGTACTTATTCCAAATGTCGTGAACACTGGATACGACTATCGATTGAACGCGCCCGCGGAACTTGGGACGTTTGTTGAATGTCGTGTTATGAATCGCGCATATGTTGGTGTTGTGTATGGTGTGGGCGATTCTGGATTGCCAGAAGACAAAATCAAAAGCGTTGTGCGAGTATTGGATTCGGGTTTATCAATCAGCGATTTACAGTGGATAAAACGTATGTCCGATTGGACATTGATGACACCAGGTGCGGTGTTAAAACTGATATTGAATATTCCAGATGCTTTTTCGCCACCGCGTATGGAACAACTGTATTCTTTCAATTTTGATACAAACGCAAAAATGACCGCCTCGCGTCAGTCAGTTATGGACGCTTTTTCATCAAATGATAACGAGGCAATGTCAGTAAATGATATTGTGAATATTGCGCATGTATCAAATGCAGTTGTGCGCACAATGATAAAAAATGAAACTCTTGTGCCGGCTGATTCGCGTGCGATTGAAAACGAAAATCGTTTCATATATGAATATCGCGATATGGGAAATGTCGTGCTGAACGATGAACAAAGTGTCGCGGCGGGCGAGATTGGTACGGCAATTTCGAACGGTGGATTTTCGGTGTTTTTGTTGGACGGAATTACCGGTTCGGGCAAGACACAAGTATATTTTGATTCTGCGTTGCGTGCATATAATGCGGGAAAGTCGGTGTTGCTGATGATGCCGGAAATTGCATTGACCGCGCAATTTATGTCGCGGTTTGAATCGCGTTTTGGTGCGCCCCCCGTTGTGTGGCACAGCAATTTAACCGCGGCACGTCGACGTGATATTTGGCGTGGTGTGTTGCGTGGCGAAATTCGTGTTGTTGTTGGAACGCGTAGTGCGCTGTTTTTGCCATGGCAAGATTTGGGTTTAATCGTTGTTGATGAAGAACACGATACATCATACAAACAGGAAGATATGGGAAATTACCACGCGCGTGATATGGCGATTTTGCGCGCGTCAATTGCCGGTTTCCCAGTTGTGTTGGCCAGTGCGACCCCGTCCGCGGAAACATTGGAAAATGTTGCAAATGGAAAATATCGTGGGTTAAAACTTTCTTCGCGTTTTGGTGGTGCGACTTTACCGAAAATTGAAACAATAGATTTGCGTGAAAATCGTCCAGAGTCATACAGCAAGCAAGCGGACGATGAAGCGGTGGACGTTATGGGCGCACTGTCGGCGCCGATGTGTGACGCAATCCGTGAAACATTGAATAATCATCAACAGGTTATGCTGTTTATAAATCGGCGTGGTTTTGCACCGATTGTACAATGTAAAAAATGTGGGTGGACGGCCACTTGCGATGAGTGCAGTGTTGGTATGACGTATCACAAACGAATTGGAAAATTGCTCTGTCACATGTGCGGACGTACCGAACCGATGCCCGATAAATGTCCAAATTGTGGTGGCGATGTTTCAACACGTGGTGTTGGTATTGAAAAGATTCAGGAAGAAATCTCGGCGCGTTTTCCAGGGGCGCGAACCGCGTTGGTGTCCAGTGATACAATCGCATCACGTCAAAGTTTGGAACGCATTGTTTCGCGTATGGAATCGGGCGAAATTGATATTGTGATTGGGACACAGATTCTGGCCAAGGGGCATCATTTTCCAAATTTAACTTTAGTTGGTGTGGTGGATGCTGATATGGGTTTGTTTGGTACGGACTTTCGCGCCGCAGAACACACGTTTCAGCAATTGTTCCAGGTTGCCGGTCGTGCCGGTCGTGGCGCATTTCCGGGACGTGTTTTATTACAAACGTACCAGCCCGAACATCCAGTATTAAACGCAATATGTGCCGGCAATCGTGATGAATTTATGAAAACCGATATGGAAAATAGGCGCGCCGCAAAAATGCCACCATATGGACAACTGATTGCGGTGGTGGTCGAAGGTGAACGCGAAAACGTTTTACAGAAATATTGCGCAGACTTGGCGGCGGTGGCACCAAATATAGCGGGTGGTCGTATAATGGGACCAGTGCCAGCGCAAATATATCAGGTGCGTAATTGGTATCGTATGCGGTTTTTAATTTCGGGTGATGTACGTGCGAAATTACAGCCGATTGTAGCAACGTGGATATCACGTGTGAAACAGCCCGCAAATATTCGCGTTAAAATCGATGTGAACCCTGTGAACTTTATGTAATTTCTATCTGGAACGTCCAAACAGTTTTGTAATAAAAGCGCGACAGCGTGCAACGCGTGCCTTGCGTTGATATTCGCGTTCGCGGAAATATTCTTCCAATTTCTCGCGATCGGGTGCGGGCGCGGGGGCAACCATTTTCTTTTGTTGTACCATCTGCATATATTCTTTGTATTCATTACGGCGTTCAACAATCAACGAACCCGATTCGTCAATAAGACCCAATCTTATCATTTCAGATTCAGAACCATCGTATTTGATTTCTTGGTCGGTCATGTGCGCCCCCATTGTTTATTACACAACTTCGGTAACCGCGCGCAGTGCGCCATCGCGCGACAATTGTACAACACGAATTTTCTTTTTCATTTCGGCAATCAATTCACCACGGTCATATGCCGGTTGAGTATGTAAAATGCGGTCGGCAAATGCGGCATAGGCGGCTTCGGCACTTTCGGCATGAATTGTTGTATAAAAGTGTTCGTGGCCCGTTCCCAACATTTCCCACAACACCGACGCATTGTCGGTTGATATTTCACCACCAATAATTACGTCTGGTGTCATACGCACGACCAAGTCCAAAAGTCGTGCATAGTTGAAATCGTTTGTTTGTTCGGTACGCGAAAGGACAAAGTGAACCCGATTTTCCTGGGGTACATGAATTTCACGTGCGTCTTCGACCGTAATAACACGACTGTTTTGGTCAATCAGTGTTAGCATGTGATTTAAAAAAGTCGTTTTACCAGTTGCGGTTGCACCACTTATCAAAATCGGGCTGCCATCATTTATGGCGGACATTAAACGGTCATATGGGTCATCGGGACGGACATTGTCGCGTGGTTTTACACGCAATAATTTTTTCCCGCGTTCCAAATGGTAATTCTCGAACGAAACATCGGTCGCACCACCGCCACGAATATTTAACGCAACACCACCCGTCACATCACTTTCGTCATATTGTACATTTGGACCGGCAATTGCAGAAAAACGATGATTGCCCGGTAATGTTGCATAGACAACCGGCATACCATGAATCGGATCAAATGGGCGTTCGTATATGTTCGCAACCGTATGAATCAAATCAACCAAATATTGTTTGGAAAGTGTTGGCGCATTGTACGCAACCCACGGAACGCGTGCGCCGTGCAGGCGCATCCAAACCTGGCCCGCGTGGTTTATCGCGATTTCTTCGACAAAAGACGGTGTGTAAAATTCCGCCAATGGTTTCAATAAAGATTCAAGAACGACATTTGACATTATCTTAATTTTATCATAAATCGACCCTTGAATCAAAATGCTTTATTTGGTAAAATAGAAAAAAAGAGAGAAGACAAAATGAAAAAATCTTTGTTTGCTTTAATTTGTTCTGTACTGGTTTTGGGTGCCTGTACTGGCGGCGGTGATACACCGTACAATACCACAGATTTCGAAAACGGTGGTGCGGACGCGCCATTGTACAACGAACGGTCAAGCCAGTTTATGCAGGCGGATAACCAATATTCCAACATTGATTCTTATAAGCCAAAAACCGCCGCTGAAAAAGAACAGAGTGACGGTAAATGGAAAACCGCGCACATGGAAACACGCTGGCAAGAATACAAGGGAACAATGGTTCGTGTACAAATCTTGTTGGGAAATACCGATTTGCGCGAAATGCGTTTGCGTTTGATGCAAAATGCCGACGGTATGGATGTTGACGGTGATGCACGTACCATATTGTCCAAGGTTGCGGACTATGAAATGAAACGTGTTTGCGGACGTAACGCGGACAGCATTGTTATGGTATATGACAAACCATCGTTTGATGTTATGCGTCCAACACCATATTTCGATTACAGGATTGAGGCCGAAGGTGCCACCATGCGTGAATATGGTTTCCGTTGCGTGTATAACAACTAAAATAAATTTTGTGAATTTGGTGCCGGGCAACCGGCACTTTTTTTTGTTAAAATTCCGCTTGCAAAAACGGGGGTTCATTTAATATATTTATCTGGAACAAGAAACCAAAGGGGAAAAATATGAAAAAGTTTATGTCTGTATTGGGTTTGTGCGGCGCGGCATTGTTGGCGGCATGCGACAGTAATGCAACTGCAAAAATCGGTGACACAGTAATTATCGATTTCGCGGGTTATTTGGACGGGGTTCAATTCGAAGGGGGTACCGCAAATGGTTTCCCATTGAAATTGGGCAGTGGCCAATTCGTACCTGGATTCGAAGATCAAGTTGTTGGTATGAAGGTTGGCGAAACACGTGATATCAACATCACATTCCCAGAACAATATGTTGAAGGTTTGGCGGGCAAGGCCGTTGTGTTCAAAGTCACCGTCCAAGAAATTCAGAAATAATCGTTTGTTCAATATAAAAACCGCACCGTTTGGTGCGGTTTTTTATTCGTCCATTGCGATAATAAATATTTTTGCTTTGTTCGCTTCGCGTATTACATTTTCGCGGTCAACAATGAAACACGTTTTTGTGTTCACAACAATTCCGCGCAGGTGTGCGTTTGCGACCGCACGTACCGTATCAACACCGATTGCTGGAATATCAATGCGTAAATCTTGGCCTGGCTTGGTCATTTTGGCGAATACACCAGATGCGCGTGTTTTCTTTGCGCGCATTTTTACAACGCGTTCCAACATTTTCGCGGTGCCTTCGGCAGCCTCAACCGCGATAACTTGTTTATCGACGACCGTTGACGCACCAATGTCCATTTTGCCGATTGTATGCGAAACCTCAACCGCGCGTTCAATGTCCGCCATATCCGACTTGGTCGGCTTTGTCTTTGTCTGGACACCGGCCGTTTGAAATGCCAATTCGGGTGCCAAATCTTGTGCCGCCAAAACGTGAAATCCGCGTTTTTCAAGAACAGTATTTAATGCAGTTGCCATTGAATCATACCCCCGTTGATGTTTCATTATGCTGATAAGTGCGCCCAGCGACCACAGGTCCGGTCGAATATCGCTTAAATTTGGATGACCAATTGCGCCAACGAATACCAAGTTGTGTATTCCGCGACGGCGAAATTCGCGCACTGCGCGACCCGCACCGCCAAGGCGGACAACCATATCTGGCCGTAATTTCGGGTCGACAAAGTTTTTAAGTCCAACAACAAAAACGTCCCAGCCCGCGCGGCGCAACGCGTCACGCGTAAAAAACGGCAGTTGTAATGCCCCCGCGACCAAGGCAACTTTTTTATCGTTGTTGTTTATGTCTTTTTTCATAATGTTAAATGGTACGAATAAAAGTGGCTGGAATCAAGTTGCAATTTATGATAAAATTTATGTAATGATTTAATGGGTGCAACGCATATGAAAAAAATATCGTACTTTGTTTTGTTGGCTTTTGTCGCGGCAATGCCCGCCAATGCTAATTACAGCGACCGTCGGTTTGTCGCCGAAGTGTCGCGCGGTCTGGATATCGTGGGGGCGGAATCAAACGCACATGTCGTGCCAGATGCCGCGCCGGGTGAATTGGGTTACGATGTGTATCAATCGGTGGACGTGGTCGATTCGTCTGATGTGCGTATGTTTATCCCAACCGACATGTATGTTCGTGCGGGCGCGGGATTGAATTTGGGATTCGCAACCGACAAAGCAAAAATGGCGGGTAAAAAATACGAATCCGCGGGCAGTTATACAACCCAGATTGGTTTGGGGTGGAATTTGTCTTCGTATGTGCGTGGCGAAATTGACGCACAAATGTCAACGTTCACTTTTTCTGACTTACATGATTTCCAGGCGAATTATCAAACGTTGGGTGCGATGCTGTATTTCGATTTTGCGCGTCGCTATGTCCAAACGGGTGATGTTACACGTATGCGCCATTTCGTGCCGTTTATGGGACTGGGCGCGGGCGCTGGCTATTATGAATTTGAGGGTGCGTCCGGTTCCGATGGTTTTGTTATTGCGGCACCACGTGCGGCACTTGGGTTTAACATAATGTTTACTGATTTAATCGGTGTTGATATTGCGTATCAGTACCAGATGATGATTGGTAACGGTTTTGGTTGGGGTGTACGTCATGGTGGCGTTGATAATATCAGCAATGTTATCGCGTCATTTCGTGTGAACTTCTGATGGGGCAAATACAATGAAAGCAAAAATAATTATTGGTATGTTGTGTTTAATAACAACGGCGGCAAATGCGTCTATTCCATATCGCGTGGAACAGGTTGTTATGCCCGCACCGGAAATTCCAGACGGTAATGATGATGAGGCATTTTCCCGTGAACATCGTTTCTATGTTGGTGCGATGTATAACTATTCCGCGTGGCAATCATACACCGATGATGCGAACGTTTATTTCGAAGGTAAAGATTCTTCGTCTTTTGATATTGTTGCCGGTATGCGAATTTATGATACTTTCCGTATCGAAGCGGACTTTACCCGCACAATCGCAAATGTTGGCGATATTGAATTGACGGGCAACACACTGTTTATCAACGGCATATTTGACGCGCGTATCGATAGTTTATATCGCTTGTTCCGCAAACAATACCTGGTGCCGTATGTTGGCGCGGGTGTCGGTTTAAGTGGTAATGAAGTCAGTGGTGCCGAAATAGAAGATAAATTAAGTCCGGCCGTTGCGGTTATGGCGGGTCTGGGGATTGAATTTGGTGAATATTTCGCGATTGATGCGGGATATCGTTATATGTATATGTTTTCGCCAAAGTTCGACATTGTTGACGGTTTGAATCCAGCTGCGCACCAGTTCCGTATTGGCGCACGTGTGAACTTTTAACGCATTATGAAAAAGTGTCCGTTCTTTGATTTGTGTGGTGGGTGTAAATATGATTTTACAGATGCCGCCTATCGCACAAATAAATTGAGTGAGATTTCCGATTTTTTAATAACTGATTCTGCACGCTGGATTGATGCGGGAACACGTCGCCGTGGCGATTTTTGCTTTGCTGGGGCGCAATTTGGTTTGTTTGAAAAGGGGACCAAGAATATTGTTCCGGTGCGTGCCTGTCCAAATATGGCGCGTGAAATAAATGATATTTTGCCACGTGTTGCAGATTTGCCGTGGGGTGGGGCGGGTTCATGTTTAATCACCGCATGTGAAAACGGAATTGATATTGTTATAAATGCCGATGTGCCATACTTTACACCCGAATTTAAGCGCGCGGCAGAACGAGTTGGCGCAATTCGTGTTATTTGGAATGGTAAAGTTGTTGTACAAACTGCAAAGCCAATAATTAAGTTCGGTGATGTCGCAGTTGAATATCCACCAAATGCCTTTTTACAGCCCGGGAAAATGGGCGAAGAAATTTTGCGCGATATGGTTGTTGCGGCGGTGGATAAATCTAAACACGTGGCCGATTTATTCTGTGGGTTGGGCAATTTTACATTTGCAACGCATGCCGATGGTTTTGATATTGTTGGTGCGGGTGTAAAACGCGACTTGTTCAAAAATCCGCTGACGGTTGGAATGTTAAACGGATATGACTGTGTCATAATGGATCCGCCACGCGCAGGCGCAATGGCACAATGTCGTAATTTGGTGAAAAGCAACGTTCCGCGTGTGATATATGTTTCGTGTAATCCAATGACTTTCCGTCGTGATATGGAAATATTGACGCGTGGCGGATATAAACTGATGAAATTAGTACCGGTGGACCAATTTGTGGGAAGCGCACACTGGGAATTATTTTCCGTATTTGATAAATAAAAAAAACACCGCCGTTGCCGGCGGAGTTTTCCGAACACTCTTGAAAGGAAGGAAAGGAGAAAAAGAAATAGAGTGTTCTTAACTTGGTTGGGGCCCAGAGTCCAGAGGAGAGAGAATGTAGGAGGGAGTCTGAATCCCTGAACCCCTTGTGCCATCGGGTTTAACCCCTTTGACGAATCGTAATGTAATACAATAAATGTAATTTGTCAAGTATTTTTGTCAAAAAATTTTTTTAGTCCATAAAATTATGGTGAAAAACCCAGGTTTTTATTCAGAAAATGCCGAAAAATCAAAAGGTTCCTAGGAAATGTCGCCTGTTGTAAAAAATTGTATGTGGAATAAAATCTTTTCTGTATACGAACAAAAACAACGGGGGGAAAACGAATCATGACACATGCAGAAGTATGGCGCGCAATCGAACGGTTTGCATCGGCGCATGGAATGTCTTGTTCGGGGCTTGCAAAACGCAGTGGGTTGGACCCGACAACATTTAATCGCAGCAAGCGGTGGTCACGTGAAGGCCAGCCACGGTGGCCGTCAACCAACAGTATTGCCAAGATTTTGGCGTCAACTGGGTCTTGTATCCAAGATTTTACCAAATATATTGATGTGCCACCGCCAGATGATGAACGACAATAATGCGCCGAATTTGCCACCCAAAGCACACCGGGTGGCATTTTTTATGGACAATGTAAAATATATACTTTATTCTGATTGTTATGTTAAATGGTGTTCGCGTATATTCTGCAGATTCTTTTTGGCGCAACATTTTAAGTGATTTGGGCGCAACGGTACTTGACGCGCCGAACTCAACAGATTTGAATTTTGATTCGTTAAATATTGTTATGCCAATATCGCCATTGCAATTAAAGGCCGCATTGTTGGACGCATCTGATTATTCCAACATTATTCGCAAAATATTTGGTGCGCCGGTGCGGTTATCAAACCTGCATACGCAAATCGTTGTACATTTATACAAATCGGGTGGTATGACGGCGGGCAACTTGAAATCTGCCCTGGGGTACAGCAGTGATACCGCAACGCACGCGGTTGATACGGCGATATACCAGTTGCGCAAATTGTACGGACATGAATTTATAATAAATGACGGCGGGGTGTATAAACTTGGCAAATTATAAGGTTATATCTTTTGATAAAATCCCCAGCACGCAGACGTATGCACATAATATGATTGCAGACGGGCGTGGTGCCGATCATATTGCGGTGTTGGCAGACGCACAATCGGCTGGTCGTGGTCGTTATAAACGCACGTGGATTTCACATCACGGTAATTTGTATGTCAGTTTTGTTTACACTTGCGAAGAACGCGATGCACGTTTGGCTTATTCGGTGGGTGTGGCAATTGCGGAAACATTAATATCTTTTGGTGTGGTGCCGACAATCAAATGGCCAAATGATATTTTAATTGATGGGAAAAAAGTTTCCGGAACGTTAATTGAATATTCGGGACGCTTTGTAATTGTTGGTATTGGTATAAACATAAAAACAAATCCAACGGTCAAGGCTTCGTATTCAACAACCAAGTTAGATAACTATACAAATGTCACGCGTGATGAGTTGTTAAATAAACTTATGCGCAATTTGGATAAATGGCGTAATGCTGAATTTACAGATGTGCGTGCGCGGTGGACAGAATTGGCAAGCGGATTAAATCGTACTGTGAAATATCGTGGTGAAGTTGTAGAACTGATTGGCATAAATGAAAACGGCGCGTTGGTGTTGCGTCGTGGCACAGAATATTTGCTGGTTTACGGCGATGAAATAACGATGGACACGATTACATCTTGACTTTTATGTCGATTTGTGATATTATATGATGCATCAAAGATAGAAAATATGCCCACACGTTTGTGTGGTTTTTTTATTTTTTCACGCCCGCATTTGCGGGTCTTTTTTTATCAAAAAATGGGGGTGAATATGCAACTGGAAATTATAAACAATCCAGACGAATCACAAATCGTGTTATATAAAGTGGCGCGTGTAATATATGCAGAAACATATCCATCATCATTGCCGGCGGTGGAAGCAGTCGCGTCAATGATTCGCAATATAATGATAAAAACAGAACGCGATTTATCCGATGTGATATCTGATGAAACGATTTTTGATTCGTTAAATGAAAATTCACCACGTCATAAATATGTTGATGTTGATATAAAAAATAATCGTGCGTTTCAAATGTGCCTGCGTGTTGTTGAACGTATGGTGCATGGTGGGTTAACTGACACGTGTTTCGGTGCAACGCGTTTTCATCGCGCAAATGAGATGCCCGAATGGGCAACGTCACGTGGATATATCGCCGATGTTGATGGTTTGTTGTTTTATTTATAAAAAGGTGCGCACATGTCTTTTATACGTTCTGGTGTGTTGGCGGATAAACGCACGTACATAATGTCGGGTGTTGGTATATTATCCGCCATCGCATCATATTTGGTCGGTGATTCGGACGTGTTTGCGTTATGCGAAGCGTTATTCACAATCTGTGGAATTTATTTTATTCGTAAATCTGATAATAAACATAAAGGAAAATGATATGGAAAAGATTCCGGAAAAATTTCTGAATGAAGATGGAACATTAAATTCTGATTCGTTACTTAAATCATATAACGCGTTGGAAAAAAAGATTGGTTCAATGGTGTCGGTACCAAATTCCGAATCAGATGAAAGTACGCGCGAACGCTTTAACCGTGCGATTGGTGTGCCCGATGATATATCAAAATATCCAACGAACGAAATGTTTGATAACGATTCGTTACGACAAAAATTTCACGACATTGGATTAACTTGTGACCAAGTTGCAGAAATTTATTCAATCGCAAATGAATTTTTATCACCACTGATTTCAGATTTGTTTACAATGAAAAATGAAACAAGTGCATACCAAGAATTAAAAAATTTCTTTGGTGGTGATGATAAAATGTATGATGCATTGCGTGAAATAAATTCGTTTGGTGAAAAGTTTTTACCACACGATGCGTTTGAATCGCTGTGTCGTACACCCCAGGGAATACAAGGCGTGTACAAGATGATGCAATCAATGGAACCAAAAATTGAAACACAAAAAAATGAATCTGAAAATTTAACTGATGATGATTTGCGGCGTATGATGCGTGATCCAAAGTACTGGCGTGACAACGATCCAGAGTATGTTCGTAAAATAGAAAATGGTTTTAAAAAATTATATTCATAAATTAAAAAATAATTCACTTTCTTCTTTACTATTTTTTTTGTTTCGTATAAAATTAAATCAAGAACAAAAAAAGTTTGTTCTATCCAAAACCAAAAAAGGAGAGAAGAATGTCAATCTTCAGTAAGAAAAAACCAGCCGCAAAACCAGCTGCTAAAAAACCGGTTGCAAAAAAACCAGCTGCTAAAAAAGTAGTTGCTAAAAAACCAGCTGCAAAAAAGCCAGTTGCTAAAAAAGTAGCTGCTAAAAAACCAGCTGCAAAAAAGCCAGTTGCTAAAAAAGTAGTTGCGAAAAAACCAGCTGCAAAAAAGCCAGTTGCTAAAAAAGCTGCGGCAAAAAAGCCAGTTGCTAAAAAAGCAGTTGCGAAAAAGCCATGTGCTAAATGCGCAAAGAAAAAATAATCTATCACAATTGTGATTATTGTTTTGGGGGTCGAAATATTCGGCCCCTTTTTCGTTGCCTAGTATCAGTCGTATAGAAATGTGCGACTGATATTATGCTGGATAATCCCGTTTGGGACCCATACAATTTTTGCTTTGTGGCGCCGTTCGGCATAACCATAAATCAAAATATTATTTGGTGGTGCGATTTTATCGCACTTTTTTTAATCAAAACAAATGGAGAAAATTGTATGTCTGTTTCCATAGATCAGGTCTTCGTAAAACAATTCGAAGCAGATGTTCATTTGGCTTATCAGCAAATGGGCACAAAACTGCGCGGTTCTGTGCGCAGCAAATCGGGCGTTATTGGTAAATCAACAACGTTCCAGAAAGTAGGCAAGGGTATTGCCAGCACAAAATCACGTCATGGTATCGTTCCAGTGATGAATTTGGACCACGAACCTGTGGAATGCACACTGGTTGATTACTATGCGGGTGATTGGGTTGATGCATTGGATGAATTGAAAACCAATGTTGATGAACGCCGTGTTGTCGCGGCCGCTGGCGCATACGCGTTGGGTCGCAAAACCGATGAATTGATTATCGGTGCAATGTCCAACACAACAAATAATGTCGGTAATTATTCAAGTGCTTTTTCTAAAACGATGATTTTAGAAGCAATCGAAGCATTGAACGCAAAAGATGTTCCAGATGATGGCCGACGTTTTGCAGTTGTTGGTGTTAAACAATGGAACGTATTGCTGTCTTTGGACGAATTCGTTTCTGCCGACTTTGTTGGCGATACACCGTTAACAACTGGGTTCGAATCGAAAAAGTGGATGGGCATAACTTGGTTGCTGTATAACGGTTTGCCGTTGTCCAGCACACAGCGCGATTGCTTTTTATATCACGCGTCAAGCATCGGTCATGCATGTGGGCAAGATGTCAAAACAGATATTTCTTGGCATGGTGAACGTGCGGCGCACTTTATAAGCAACAGTATGTCCCAAGGCGCAGTGTTGATTGATAACGACGGCATCGTTCGTATCAAGTGTAAAGAACAATAAACAATAACCAATGGGGGAAAATTATGGCATTTCAAAATAAAAACTTGTCTGTAATCGCATACGCAAATGGTTTCACATTGTGGCACTATGCCGCGAATGAAACGTTGGAAGCAATTACAACCGCTGGTTATTTCAACAATGTGAAAACATTGATGAATGTTGGCGATATTGTTCTGGTGAACGCATCTGATTACACATCAATCAAAGTTGTTGGTGTGTCGAGCGATAATATCACACTGGGTTCATTATCCTAAAACTAATCACAAATGGTCGGCAAACGCCGACCATTTGGATATATGGGGGAAAATATGTTCACGAAAATAGACCTTTGTTCGATGGCATTGTTAAAACTTGGCGAAAAGCCGATACAATCGCTTGTCGAAGACAGTGCCGGCGCCCAGTTGGCGCGCACTTTGTTTGATCCAATCACAGACGCATTGTTGGCATCGTACCCATGGCGGTTTGCAACGCGTACATACGAATTGACCAAGACCGATGATGACGATTTTGTTATCCCAAGTGATGTGTTACGCATACTGCAATGTCCAGGCAAAATAGAATCGGGGCGCATAATCGCCGAGCCCGACAAAATACAAATTGTGGCATTAGTGCGCGTGTCGCCAGAATCATACCCAAGTTATTTTGTGTCGTTGGTTGCGACAAAGTTGGCGATGGACTTCTGTGTGCCAATGACGGCCAATCACAACGTGTTCAGAATGTTGGTGGCATTATACGAAACAGAATATGCTTCGGCAAAGTTTATCGACAGCACAACAACAACGGCCACAAATATAGAAAACTTTTCACTTGTCAATGCGCGGTTTTAATAACAATGGGGAATGACGATGGTTGATTTTATAAAAACACAAAATAATTTTTCGCGTGGCGAAATCGCCCCTGAATTTTTTGCGCGTGACGATATTGCGGGTGTTGCTAAACTTGAAAACATGGACGTATTGTCGGGTGGTGGATTGTCGCGGCGTGCGGGCTTGTCCAGTGTCACAACATTGTCCGATGTGGTGCGTATAATACCGTTTTCGGTGGGCGAAGATGAAAATTATATCCTGGCCATTGGTGATTATCGGGCAACGATTATGGGGACCGATGGTTCTGTTGTACAAAGTTTGGTGTCGCCGTGGGCGCGTGCGGATATAAGCAAATTACAATATGCGCAACGTTTTGGAACAATGATTTTGGTACACCCAGATTATCAACCGCGTATCATTGCCCAAACAGCCAGTGGATTCGAAATAAAATCGTTCGAATTTTCCAGCAATGATGATATGACGGTTAATATTCCATTTATGAAATTTGATGATGCGGCGGGAATAACAATAACGGTGACGTCAAATGCGGGCGGTAATAATTATGCGACATTTACAACGAACGAAAATTTTTGGTCTGCAGATAATGTTGGCGAACGCCTGTATTTAATAAACAAACAATGGGTAATTACATCGTATGTCGATGCCAAGGTGGTTGTAGCATATACTAATTCAACATATACATTACCAGAATCGCCCATTGCCGATTGGTTTGAAGCGGCATTCGGCGCGTATCGTGGTTGGCCGTGCAGTATCACGTTTCACCAAGACAGATTGGTCTTTGGTGGTTCGCGTAGTCACCCAAGTGGTATTTGGTTGTCCCAGGTTGGAAATCATCATAATTTTTCGGTCGGTACTGGTCTAGATGACGAGGCGATATTTTTAACACTTGTTTCCAGTCGCCGTCAGCAAATAGCAACCGTTGTCAGCAGTGACAATTTACAAATTTTAACATCTGTGGGCGAATGGGCAATTTCTAATAAGCCACTTACACCATCATCGGTTGATATTAAACAACATACATCGGTTGGAAGTGTTGTGTCGCGATATTTGCCACCGCAAAAGATAGAAGGGCAAACCGTATTTGTGTCTGGCAATCTGCGCGATATTCGTGAATTGTGTTTGGACGATTTGGGTGAAAACTATAACGCGAATGATTTGTGCGCTTTGTCCAAACATTTGATGAATACGCCAGTTGATATTGCGTATAACGCGTCCGAACACAAATTATATGTTGTAATGTCGGACGGCACAATGTCGGTATTGAACTATCATTCTGGGCTGGGGATTTCAGCGTGGGGAAAATACACAACAAGGGGTGTTTTCAAATCGATTGCGGTTGTTGATAATACAACATACGTTGTTGTAAAGCGTGGCGATAATTTGAAACTTGAAAAGTTTGACGTGTCCGCAATGGACGATTGTGGTAATAACTTTGATTTTTGTGCGCATGGGTTGCCGTTGCGTGCATCTGGACATAACGTATCCAGTTTACGTGTGCGCAAGGTTGTGGCGCGTGTGCTGAACACAAAATCATTATTTATAAACGGTAAACGCGCCGTATTGCCGAACATCGTATATGATAACGATTCACTGGGCTTTTCGGGTGATGTTTCAATCACGCAACTGGGGACAGTAAAAACAACCATTGATTGTCCGTGGCAAATTCATGGGTCTGACCCATTGCCCGCCCAGGTCATATCTGTATCAATGTACGGAAATTATGAAATATAACAATGGAGATAACAAATGGGACAAATATTATCAGATGTTACAGACGTTCTGAATTATCAGGACTCTAAGAAAGAAGTAAATACTAAACGCAAACAAATACTGAAAGAAATTGCCGAAGACAAGGCGACAAAAACAAACCTTGTTAAAAAAGCATTGGCGGCGCAACGTGCGAAATATGGCGCGGGTGGTGTGAACGGCGCAAATATGACAACTGGGGCGGTGTTGGAACGCATTGAAAAAGAAACCAGTGAACCATACGACAAGAAATACAAGGCGAATTTAAGCAAATTAAAAGCGGTCAAAGAATCAAAACCGACAAACTTATTAAAGACATTGTTAAAACATTTTGATGACTTGGTCGGATAACAACGGGGGCGAATATGTATAAAGTTTCATATACGGGCGATGGGCAAACAACCGAATTTATTTTTTCTTTTCCGTTTTTCCAAGTTGCCGATGTGCACGTTGCGATTGATGACCAGCCAGTTGATTCGGGTTGTAGTATAATTCCAAATGATAATTTTACGGGTGGGCGTGTTATTTTTTCAGATGCTCCAGTCGAAAATACACAGATTGATATATTCCGTCAAATTTCACTGTCACGAATCATCGATTATCAACCGACCGACAAAATAGATCCCGAAGATTTGAACGATGATTTCAATTTCTTGCTTGCGGCATTCCAAGATTTACGTGCGGTTGATGTTGATTTGTCCGCGTGGAGAAATACGCATGACAATGTTGTGAACTTTTTGAACTATACATTGGGCATTGTCGAAGACAAATTGTCGGGCGGTGGTGTGTTGGGCATATACAATAATTTGCTGTCGGTATTATCAAGTGCTTTGCCAGAGTTGATAAACGATTATGGTTCAATTACAGAACCGGCACCAACCGAAAACAGAGATGATTACGGCGTTCTTTGATTTTTTAGATGTGTGGAACGAACATATCGGCATGCCAACGCCAGCACACCATCGGCGAATAATGGAATTTTTAGTTGATGTGTTGGAAAACGAACCGCATCGGGGATTGCTAACCGCGTTTCGCCATTCGGGTAAGTCAACAGTTGTCGGGGTGTTTGCCGCATGTGTTTTATATCTGCGACCAAATACACGAATATTGATATTGTCTGCGGAAAATATGTTGGCTGCGCGTATGGTGAATCATATTCGTAATATTTTGGAAAATCATCCATTGTGTGTGGATATGATTCCGAAAAATAAAAAAGAGTGGGCAACAAATAAAATCACGATAAATCGCGCGATTGGAATTCGTGAACCATCGGTTATATGCCAGGGTATTCATGGTAATATTACTGGGTCGCGTGCCGATTTGATAATATGTGATGATGTCGAAGTACCAAATACGTGTAATACGGCACAAAAACGTGAAATGTTACGGGAACGACTGCGAGAGTTAGATTTTATTTTATCGCCACATGGCGCGATGATTTACATCGGTACGCCACACACGACCGACACAATATATCGAACAACCGATGATGAAAATTAGTTTGCGGAATTGTGTTGCAGTGAACTAATACTGTTGCGTAATTTTTCCAACAGTTTAGTTCCTTCTTCGCCGAACATTGGCAAATATGTTTCGTATTCCGGCAAGTCCGCTTGAAGTTGGGCACGGGAACGTTCGGTCAATGGGTTGGCCAACAATTCGTTTGCGGTATTCCAACGCATAAACGCGTTATAGGTTTGTTCAATAATTGTCCAACGTTCCAACAATTCCGAATGGTGCGCCAGTGCTAAACGAATAGAGTTTGGCCATTCTTCGCCATACGATTTAACAATTGGTAAACTTGTTATTAAATCCAAACCTTTCTGGTCTGGGGTAAAGGCATTTATCGCGGCAACTAATTTATTCCAATCAGTCTGTTTAATATTGATATCTATGGATGATTCCGCCATCATACCACCATATGGTAATAAATCGCGTTCAATGGAATCCATCGGGGTCGCGCCAGATTTAAGGTTTTCGATATGCTTTACCAACATTTTACCCGTTGGCATTTCCGATAATTCTGAAAGTACGTCTGGGGTTGCTTCTTCAACAAAAATTGGATTTAACGCGCCCCAGCCACCAATGATAACATGCGCCTGGCGGTAAAGGTTTAATAACTTTTGTGCGATAACACTGGCTTTTTGTTTCATGGCTTTCTCTCTCGCTGTGTGAACTGGTTATTCCATTACAATCATAATTACCTTGTGCATAGTTTTGCCGGTAATTTTTTCAGATGCAGATGCACCCTGACCATAAACTTTGCCTTTGGAATCTTGGCGAACCGAAACGATTTGCGCGGTGGCAACGTCCGAAGATTCCAATTTTGTAAAATCAGAATCGATACAAATTGCCATATCGCCCACAGATACTGGTGCGTTTATATCGGCAAATACATATGATTTTTCAGGTAAAAATCCGCCCAAATGTTTTGTGTTTGGAATTACGGCATAGATACCCTTGCGTCCTTCAAGATTCATTGGTGCAACAATCATTGTTTCATCAGATTTCTTGAACGAAATTGCGCGGCCCGCAGGTGTGCCAAATACTGGTACCAACTTTTTACGCGCGCTGTCATACAATTTTGCGCCATACAAACCGTCATGCATATCGATTCCAGCAACTGGATTACCCGGCACCAAAACAGATTTAACGCGTTCTTTGACCTTGTTAATTTGTTTGTTCAATTCGCCCGATTTATACAGTTTGGCGATTTTATCGAACATTCCAGAAACCGACATTGTGAACGATTTTGCCAATGGTTCGATTTCGTTTTCATAGATTTCGCGTTGTCCAACCTCTATCTTATGATACACAGACAGTGTCATACCCGCGTCTTTGGCAGCCTGGGCAATGGTTTTGCCAGATTGCTGACGAATCTTGCGCAGGCCAGAACCGAAAACCTTTAACCCGCTGTTTTCGTTGTCGTTCAAACGGCGTTTGATTTCGCTTTGCCATTGGGTTGCGACATCATCAGATTCTTTGATGAAAATGTCGGACAGTTTACAGCCCAAAATAGTGCAGATGTTTAACAACTGCTTTTGATTCAAACGGCGAACACCCTTTTCAATTTTGGACACCGCGGACAGCGAAAGTCCCGCACGGCGCGACAATTCGGTCATTTTCATACCGCGTGCCAATCGGATGTTGCGAATGTTATTTGGAAAAATGATTTCTTCTTGGGCCATTGTAAACTCCTTGGAATACTTGACAAAATATTAGTCAATTTTTTCGGCCCGCGCAAGTAAAAATTATAATGGCATATCGTCTGGAATCTCGCCAATATCAACATCAGAAACAGTATCGGCGGTGTTGGGTGTTGGTGGTACGTCATCAACTGGGATAAAATCAGCCATTGCACGTGCAGCGGCATCGTCCAAATTGTCGAACAAACTGTATTCGCCAAAGAAAGCAGTGTGGACAGTTTCGGTACGACCATGACGGTTTTTACCAATGATAATTTCCGCCTTGTTCCGCGCACGTTCCACACGGCGTTTATAACTTTCTTGAATTTTTTCGTTGACGTTGCCAGACAGTTTGTTTGATGGATCGCGGTTTTCCAGATAGTATTCTTCACGATATGTGAACATAACAATATCGGCATCTTGTTCAATAGAACCAGATTCACGCAAGTCTGACAGCATTGGGTGTTTGTCATCGCGTTCTTCGACCTTACGCGACAACTGTGACAATGCGATGACTGGAACGTCCATTTCCTTGGCCAGCATTTTAAGACTACGTGTGATTTCAGATAATTCTTGAACACGGTTATCGGTTCGGCGACCGCCCGGCAATGTCATAAGTTGTAAATAGTCAATTACAATCAATGCAATGCCACCACTTTTGCGGGCCAAACGCCGCGCACGTGTACGCATCATTGGAACCGACATACCCGGTGTATCATCAATGTACAATGGAACGTGACTTAATGCCGATGCATATTGGGTAAGTTTCAAGAAATCGCTGTCGTTTAATGAACCATCACGTTGCGCAGCAACCGGAATTTTTGCCTGGGACGAAACGACACGTGCCGCCAATTGACTTTGCGACATTTCAAGACTGAAAAACACAACAGCGCCCTTGTACCGTTCGTTTGCGCGACCCGACATTATTGCGTTTGCGGCATTAAAAGCAATGTTCATTGCCAATGTTGTTTTACCCATACCTGGACGACCCGCAATAATGACTAAGTCAGAATGGTGCAGACCACTGATAGATTTATCCAAATCGGTCAGCCCAGTTGTCAGACCAGACAATTTGCCATCGGCCTTGTACGCAACTTCGGCCTCGTTCAAAGCCTGTTGTAATGCGGTGGCCAATGGGGCAACATCGTGTTCGGACGATCCCGTTGTTGCCATTTCAAATAATTTCTGTTCGGCAACTTCGATTTGGGTTGAAACAGGATTATCTAAATCTTCGGTGTATGCGGCTTCGGTAATTCCTTGGCCAATATTAATTAATTCGCGGCGCATTGCGTTTTCATATACGATACGTCCATATTGATCAACGTTCACAACCGTTGCGCCCGCACCCGTCAGTTGGGTCAAATAGTCAACACCGCCAACCGATTCCAATATTCCCTGTTGTTCCAGATAGTTCTTCGCAGTGATAATATCAAACGGAATACCAGCCGAAAACTGACGCATGGCAAGTTTGTATATTTCTTGGTGTGCAGGGTGCGAGAAATGTTCGGGTTTTAAAAATTCCGAAATGTGTTCCAAAGCACGATTGTTCATCAAAACAGCCGCCAAAACCGCCTGTTCTGCTTCTAAATTCGTTGGCAAAGTTTTCGGAGTAAAGTCCATGTCTGATATAGTATATAAAAATTTTGCGTTTTCAACGCCTTTTTTACGTGGATATAAAACGCTGGAAATACCGATTGTTGACGGGGACGGACGCCCCGCATGGCCCGAAATGTTCCCATTGCGCGCGATTGAAACGCTGCGCGACACGGTGGGCGCGCGACACTTTGCGTCCCAAATGTTGTTAAAGCCGGTGCCACCCGACCGAATCAGATTAGATCCGGGTGCAATGCACTTTTATTATGACGACTTTAACCCGAATAACGCAAGAATCGGTGACGTAATTATAACGGGTGCGGCAATATACTGGGACCCCAGTTCCGGTGGGAAAAATACCGATGGCAGTGTATGCGTCATCATATATCGTGATGATAAAAACCATCGTGTGTTTATTCACGATGTTATGTATATGACGGTGCCAGAACAAGACGAACACCCAATGGCACATCAATGTGATATGGTGCTGGACTTTATGTCGCACCACAGTATGCGCAAGGTGTGTGTTGAAACAAATGGCATTGGAAATACGTTGCCTGAAATATTGCGCGATTGTGCGTTGCGGCGTGGATATGACATTATTGTTCAACGTGTTGTAAATAACAAACGTAAATCAGACAGAATTATCGACACCATTGAACCGTTATTATCAACGGGACGATTGTATTGTGCGGAACGTGTGCGCACGACACTGTTGTTGTCGGAAATGATTGGGTGGTCGCCCGTGGGATATGCTACGCACGATGACGGAATTGATGCGATCGCGGGTGCGATTATGGCGACACCAATACCAATTCACCCGATGGGGCGGGTGGGCAGAATGTATTCTGCAAATACAAAATTCAAAATTTCTTAAGAAACCAAAACAAAGGATACAAAATGTCAACAAACATTAAACAATTACAACAAATGTATGCGCGTGCGCTGGATATGCGTGCGCCATGGATAAAACGTTGGGACGATGCGCGCAGATATACCACACCCACGTCAGATGAAGATATGGCAACATTATTCGATTCAACCGCGTCTGATGCCGCAGATAATTTGGCCGCGTCAATATATTCGCTGATAACACCACCAGAATCGTTATGGATGACACTGGTGCCCGAAAGCGATATGTCACCAAACCCAGAAATCGCAACGAATGTTTTTCGTGCGAATCTGAATGATTCTAATTTTTATACAACGATACACCAGTGTTATATGGATTTGGTCGTTATGGGTACTGCGTGTTTGTTTATGGCGGAAAACCCAATTGGTGCTGCATCGGCATTTTCTTTTACAGCAATTCCAATGTATGATATTGCGATTTTACCAAATGCGGTATTTCACACAACGTCAATGCACGCGTGTGATGTAGTTGCTCGTTTTCCTCAATGGACACCGCCGACAGACATTCGTGATAAAATGGCACGTGACCCGGAAATGCCATTAAAGTTGGTTCAAAGTTTGGTGGGTGCCGATTTTGTTGCGTGGTTAGACGTTGGTGGCGATATTGAAAACAATATTGTTTCAACGGGTACATTTGAAACCAACCCATATATTATTTTCCGTTGGTCGCTTTCCAGTGGTGAATTATATGGTCGTGGCCCAGTTATGCGTGCGTTGCCCGATATTAAAACAGCTAACAAGGTTGTGGAATTAGTATTGAAAAACGCGACAATCGCAGTTTCTGGAATTTGGCAGGCCGATGATGACGGTGTTATCAACCTGGGTAATATTAATTTAACACCCGGTGCAATTATACCAAAGGCAGTTGGTTCATCTGGATTAACCCCATTATCATCGGGTGCAAATTTTGATGTTTCACAATTGGTATTAAAAGATTTGCGCGAACGGATACGTCACGCGTTGTTGGCGGACCGGTTGGGGTTGTTGTCAGACAAAGAAATGACTGCAACAGAAATTATGGCGCGTAATGCCGACATGATGCGTGTTCTGGGCGCGACATACGGTCGTTTGTTACACGAATTTATACGACCATTGGTGGATCGTGGATTACAGATTTTATCGCGCCGTGGCGTGATTGATAAAATCGTTCTGAACAGTGACGCAGAATTGAAATATATTGCGCCAATCACACAAATGGCGATTGCCGAAAATATAATATAAAAAGGAAATAAAAATGACCGATATTGAAAAACATTTTGTGCGTGCTTTTAGTACGCCATCGGGTCGCATTGTGTTGGAACACCTGCGCAAGATAACAATTGAACGTGTTATGGGTGCGAATGTGACCAATGATGAATTGCGCTGGGCTGCGGCACAAAGCGCACTTGTTCACCAAATAGAACGTATGGGAACGGACAAATAAAATGTCAAACAAACAAAACTCTTTATCCAACCTGGTTGATACATTGCGGGGCGGGTGGTTTCTAATCGCCTTTATCGCAGGTATGGTTTACTGGGTCGCACGCCAAGATTTTTCGTTGGACGATTTGGCGCGTGCTAACGAACGCATCACTGCATTGGAAAATCGTACGACAATTTTGGAAACAGGTATCGGTCAATTACAAATGAAAATAGACGGAATCAAAGAAGACGTCACATTAATTAAAAGTGCGGTCATAAAATAAAACCCCGCATAACGCGGGGATTTTATTATTTGTTGCTGCCCAAGAATCGGCGATACACTTTTTCATTTACGCGTACCGGATTTTCACGAATAAGGAACGAGTTATAATCGTCTGTAATTCCACGTGCAGAAATTTTTGCAACTTCTTTTTCCAAATCTGCTGACTTCTTGGAATCAATCGTTGGTTTTGCGTTCGATTTAACCGTCATAACATAAAACGCGTTTTTACCCGGAACAATCGAATTGGAACCAATTTCTGATTTAAACGCGGCAACCAAAACATCGTCTGGGGCGCCACTTGTGCGTGAAACGTTTGTAGATTTTTTGTTTGCCATTGGCTTGCCTGCATTTACATCAACCAAAATGTCGTTGGCACGGACATATGCTTGTTTGCGTTGTTCTTCGCGTGTCCAATCGTCTGCCAATGTCTTTTTCACAGAATCAAATTCGGCGGTATGTGCCGGTGTGATTTTATCCAGACGCATAATCACAAAACCAGATTTTGTTTCGATAAGTTCTGATTCTGAACCTTCGTCCATTGTGAATAATTTAGAAATCATCGCATCATTCAACACATCATCAGACGGTAAATTTCCCGCAGAGAATGGTTTTAATGAAACAAATTTTGATTTGTGTTTTGATGCGGCGTCTTTTAATGAATCGCCACCGATAATTGCATCTTCAACCTTTATCGCGGTGTCGTATGCATCGCTGTATTCGTCGGGCTTGCTCATATCCGCCGGAATCAAAACATACGATGCACTGCGTGTTTCGGCAACCGTTTGCGGATGTGTCGCATAGAATGTACGCAAATCATCATCGGTTGGTTTGCCAACTTTGAAATCATCGAATTTTACAGTTGTATAATCGATGTCGCGTTCGGCATAACGTGCGTTGTACATTGTGCTGGTTGCGAATTTTGGCGTTTTAATCGGTGCAGACATTGACCCCAAAACCATTGAACGCAAAACGTTCGCGCGCAAGATTTCGGCAAAGTCCGCCTCGGAATAACCAGAGTTACGCAATACCGTATCAAACTTTAATGTTGAAAAAGCACCATTGTCTTGGAATTCTGGATATTCACGAATTTCACGCGCAATACGGCGGTCGGAAACAATAAAGCCCAATTCGTGTCCGCGCTTTTCAACCATTGTCTGTGTGGTCAATTTAGAAATAATATCATTCTGGAACTTTTCAGCCGCGACCGGATCAATATACACATTACGCATTTCGTCACGTGACATAGTTGCCAATTCACGCGAACGTTCCATGTTATATTGTTGGACGGTAACCTTGTCCCCACCAACACGTACAAGTGTTGTATCACTCATCACGTTGCCAAAAATCCATTCAGCAACACCCCAGCCCACAAAAGAAAAGGCCAATATTGTAATCAAAACTTTCGCAATCGGTTTTTCCGAAGCATTACGTAAATATTCTAGCATTTGTTCCCCTTTTGCGCTACCATAGCAAAATGAAACGTGAAAAATCAACGAAAAAAAGGGAAAAAGATGAAAATTATTGCGGGAAATTGGAAAATGAACGGCACGCGGTCGGGTTTAAGTGAAATGCAGACGGCTTTGGCGGGTGTAAATACGGAAAATCGGGTCATTTTGTGCGTTCCATTCACTTTTATTGATGGTACCACCGGTCCGGCGGCCATCGGTGCCCAGGACGTATCCGAACACGACCACGGTGCCTTTACAGGCCAGGTTTCCGCGACAATGTTGGCGGAAGCCGGTGCAAAATATGTAATTGTGGGACACAGCGAACGCCGTATGTACAATGGCGATACAAATGAAATTGTTCGGCACAAGGCTGAAATGGCGCTTTCCGCTGGTATTACCCCGATAATTTGCGTTGGTGAAACCGCCGAAGAGCGAGATGCGGGCAAAACGCTTGAAATTATCGAATCTGGGGTGCGGGAATCGGTACCAATGGGTAATGGTGATGTAATTGTCGCGTACGAGCCACGTTGGGCGATTGGTGCGGGAATTACTCCGTCAAATGATGATATTGCCACAGCGCATAAAATGATTGCAGATATTCTGGAATCAATGGGGCGGGGCGATACACCAATTTTATATGGTGCCAGTGTTAAGGGGGCAAATGCCGCCGAAATTATGTCAATTCCACACGTTGACGGGGTGTTGGTTGGTGGTGCATCCTTGAAATCTGACGATTTCATACCTATAATAACAGCAATCAAATAATAATAAGGTAATAAAAGGGGGTGAATCCGCCACCCCCCACAAGATATGGACAAGTATTATGGACGATAAAGAAGTACAAGTTGATTCAGTATCTTTGGAAGATGCAAATGTTGAAACACCAACCACAGAGCCAACCAATGATGCGGTTGAAAAATCTGAAGTTGATGTGTTAAACGCACAAATCGCCGAATTGAACGACAAATATTTGCGTGTGGCGGCCGAACTGGAAAATACACGTCGTCGTGCGGCAATTGACGCAGATGCTGCGGCACGTAATCGTGCGATGTCGGTTGCACGTCACTTTTTGCCAGTGATTGATGCGGTTAATGCCGCGCTGACACATAACCCAGATGATGAAGGCATTAAATCTATGGTGCGTGCAATCGCGGGTGCGTGTGGAAATATCGGTATGGTGAAAATTGAAAGTGTTGGTCAAAAATTAAATCCGCAATTTCATAACGCGGTTCAAGTTATCGAAGCGGCGGACGCAGAATCAAATACGATTATTGAAGAAATGCAGGCGGGATATATGTTTGGTGATACCGTCTTGCGTCCCGCAATGGTAGTTGTTGCGAAATAAAAAAACAGATAAAAAAACACCGCCCAATCGGGCGGCGTTTTTTTATTTTTATCTGCAACCTGTCATGTTACCAATGATTTTCGAAACAGAAATATCTTTGTGTAACAAGAAGTGATATTCACAGTTACCCTGGTGATATGAACCAGTGCATGCAGCCAATGTCATAACAGCAAACAATGCCAAGATTACTTTTTTCATGGTGTCTCCTTTCTGTTGAAAAAGTACAAGTCGATTATAAAAGAATAGAATCATTTGGCAAGTAATTTTTACATTGCCCCGCGTGCCCAATATATGCGCAGTCCACACACCATTATCACATCAAAACGTGCGTCACCCGTCCACGCGTTTTTCGCAATAAAACCTTCGGCGGCACGGCGCAGGCGAACGGCCTGTGCGGGGGTAATTGCGTCCCACGCGGTTTTAACATCGGGACGGCGTTTAACTTCTATAAAAACCATTAAATTTTTTCGGCGCGCAATAATATCAATTTCGGCACGACCTGTATTACGCCCAGTGATATACCGTGATTTCACAATATGAAAACCATGAAAACGCAAATACATGCGTGCCAAAAACTCTGCGAATAATCCAGATTTATAACTGTTCATATCAAATTAAAACGCGTACGGTTTTGCGGGGAAATTCACGCGCGCATCGGTCACGTTTTGTGCCGAATCGGCCGCATAACGTCCGTTATCAATCAATTCCAATGCACCATAATATGCCTTCATCATCGGGTCATAAGCATTGTTTGACGAAAGCCATTTATCCGATCCAGAATTTGGTGTGCCATATTTATCCAACACACCCGCCCAGAACGACAAAATCTTTTTCTGGCGTTGGTCCTCGAACTTTTCATTATCGCCATCGACATCGTCAACATCGTTATTATATTCAACGCGCCAAACAACATTGTTGGTGGTGTTGCTTGTAAAATACACATCGATTGTTTCGCCCGTCAATTCACGAACCAAGTGATATTCAGATGCATACATCAAACCACGATTTTTTGCCAATGTACGAATACACTGTTCCAATTGGTCGGGAACGAAAATACCCTGTTGCGTACATTCATAGTCCAGATTATATCGCCAATCTGGTGAAATAGTGTAAACAACCGCATTGTTTTGACGTGGCGCATACAAACCACCATCGGCAAAAATCGTCATAACATCATCAAATGTCATTCCCAACATAATGCCCGCAATATCAAAGTTGGATACGTTTGCCGGCATTGCACCCGGATTTAATGAAATTGCATCGGTCGTTATGTCGGCATCTTCACTTTCTTCGATTGCAAAGTTATCAAAATCAAAATCATCATCAATGGCGGCAAAAGCATTTGCGCCAAACGCACAGATTGCCAACAATAAAAAACCAAACCGTTTAATCATTTGTTACTTGTTCCAAATTACGCACACCAAACCGGAATATTGTTGCCGGATCACGTCCAGGTTCAAACCTATTATAATCATGTTTAAGATAATTGCCAACATCAAATTTATCGGTTATGCCGGGTGCAAAAAACACATCCAAAAGCAATGTGCCATGCGTGACAATCGGGTTGGTGTCCATATCGTTTGGTGTTTCCCATGTGTATAAAACATATGGCACAATCCAAAAATCGCTGTCGGCGGGTTTATAAATTTCACCGTCGATTTCAACCATGCGCATCATTTTTTTGTCGGTTAGTGCCTGAATCTCAATCGCTTCGGAATCCAGCCAATCGTTAAATACCGCCGGTGTGGACATCCATGCCAATGTAGATGCGCGGGTCATACGACGCGCAATGTTTTCAATGTCTGGAATTGCATAAAAATATTCAGTCACATATTTTTTAATAAGCATTTCGCGCATTGCGGTCTCGCCCAGTTCCGCCGGCGTCACCGGTGCACCCGGCCGCATTTCAGATAAACGATTTGTTTGAAAGAAATATGTATCAACCGAACTTTTCTTTGCCGAATCGTAAATCGCAGACGCCAAAAACAACATCGCAATCGTCAGTGCGATTAAAACCAGACTTGCTAAAAATGTTATCAGTTTCCGTATCATTTCATTCGATATGCGTTAAAGTCTGCTATATAGTACCCCATCGTTTTTGGATATGACTTTTTGTTTTGCGCCACCTTGGCATAGGCCATAATGGACATATTTTCGTTGCCCGCGGTCACCGTCATTTGAACACGCCAAGTACCACCCGCGGCGATTATATTGTCAACCGGTGTAATGCGGATTGAATCGACAACCGGTGCCCAATCACCGCCGTCATCTGCGATTTTTTCATATGTTGGCAAAACTTGTTCTTGGAATCGTATGAATAAATTGTCGCTTGTTTCGCATTGTATTTTACATGGCGTACTGGCGTCCATCGTGTCACAGTCGGCGCGACTGCATGACGCGTCCCATAAATTTTCGTTTATATCATTGTCGGTTGATATCGTGAACCAGTCTTGAACAAAATTCCAAACCACAGATTGTTGTAATGCCTGTTCCGCGGTCATTTGAATTTCGGGACGTTCGCCACCGGGCGCAATTATTTGCCATTCATCATTTATGCCACCGGTTGATAAAATATACGGGTCAACACGTACCGAACGAATTGTCCAAATTAAAAGCCCACATAAAAAAATGATAAGTAAAAACCCAGACATTATTCCAATGCCCATAGCGCGGGAAACAGCAATGCTTTTTCCCGCCGCAAAAGTCGGTACATTAAAATCGTCTGGATAATTCAATGTCGTCCCCCCGGCAACACCAATGCGTTATTACGCCTGGAACACCATGATACAGGCGCACGGACTTAATTTCATTTCGTTGTTGTCATAGCCAACGCCAACAGGTTCGCGGTCATATACCTGACCACAGCCGGCCAACGCCAACGCGACAAACAGCCCCAAAATTGCTTTTTTCATAATTCCTTTCCCCCTTAATAATTCGATTATAGAAAAATTACGAATATCAGGTCAACAGTATTTTATTGTTCGCCAATGTGTATTTCTTTATCTATTTTGATGTTTTTTACAAACATTTCGTCGTGTGATACAAGCAGTATTGCACCAGTATATTGGTTCAACGCGTCTTCCAGTATTGATATGCTTTTTATTTCCAAATTGTTTGTTGGTTCGTCCAAAATTAAAAGGTCGGGTTGGTTCACGTTGCCCAGAATCGCCGCCAATGTTGCCTTTAATAATTCGCCACCAGATAAAGTGCCGACAATTTGTGTTGATGCATCGCCACGAAAACCAAAGTTTGCAGCAATCGCGTGCGCATCGTGTTTAAGACAACCCGATGTTTCCATTATGTTTTCTACAATAGTTTTATTTTTGTTCAATACAGATAAATCTTGATTGATATATGCGATTTTACCAAATGTTTTAATTGTTCCAGTTTGCGCTTGTAATTCGCCACATATTATTTTTATCAATGTCGTTTTTCCAGAACCGTTTTTACCAGTTAAACGAATACGTGACTTGCCATACATTACAAAATCAAAATCATTAAAGATTTGTTTGTCGCCGTATGAAAAGGTTAGGGCAGATATGTTCACCAATTCTTTGCTGTAAAATGGCTTGTTCGGCATTGGTATTTTGATTGTGTCATTACGCATTTGTTCGGCCAGCGTTTGTTGCTCCAGCAACTGTTTATCCATCTTTTTCTGAATGATGGCACGCTTTTTTGCTTCGGTTTCTTGAGATTTACCCTTTAATGCGTTTGCCGCCATTCTGCTGCGTTTAGAATTATTCAGGTCTTTTTGTTGCTTTGATTCGTGATGTTGGCGTGTATTTTGCGCAATGTTGATTGTATCGTTTAATCGGGCAATAGATTTTTGAGTGTCAACATACTTGGAATAAATACTGTCTGCCTCTATTTGTTTTTGTGTTTGGTAAAAGTCATAGTTTCCGCCATAGACGCGAATTTGCCCATTGGAAAGTTCAATAATTTTATCAACGTGCTGTAATAATTCGCGGTCATGCGACACAACGACAATGCCGTTTGGATATGTTCGCATACGGTTGAAAAACAATCGTTTGGCATCCGCGTCCAGATTATTTGTCGGTTCATCCAGTAATAAAATGTCGGGTGCGCTATCAAATGCACGCATAAGCGCGAACATTTGCTGTTCGCCACCACTTTTAGAATCAGAAACATTGGTTTGATTCAGCATAAATACGGACGCGTTGCGGTTAATGTTGCCCGAATTTGGCAATATTTCCCCCGTCAGCAACCGTAAAAGAGTTGTTTTTCCACATCCATTATCGCCAATAATTGCAACATGGTCGTTGTCGTTAAATGCGATTGACACACCATCCAACAAATTATTGTCGGAATACCCAAAATATACATTAGATAAAGAAATGAAAGCCATGATAAAACCCCGTTATATTGTAATGGACACAGCACATATTTCTATGTGCGATTTATAAGAAAATTACAATATTACATGCGCATCGGGTTCTATCCTTTGTTGGTGTTATATACGGTTATTATAGTATAGCGTTCCGAAAAATCAATACGAAAACAAAAAAGACACCAAACGGTGTCTTTTTCTTTATCCTGGTGGCCCTGATCGGACTTGAACCGATACTCCTTGCGGAACTTGATTTTGAGTCAAGCGCGTCTACCAATTCCACCACAGGGCCAGAACCGTAAAAGGTGCGATTATTTCGCCGCCTTTTTCGTTTCAACCTTTTTCACCAAACGGGCGCTGCGATTTGCCTTGTGCGCTGGCTTTTTTGCAGGCTTTTCAGCCGCACCAGTTTTTTTCACAATTGCTTTCTTAATCGCCGCCATTTCTGGTGTTAAACGCGATACTGGCTTTGCCATAACATAGCCATCCAAGCCGCCATGCTTTGTCAAAGTGCGCAAACCCGCCGTTGACAAGCGCAACGAAAAGTCGCGGTTCAAAATATCGCTGTGAAACTTTAATTTTTGCAAATTTGGCAAAAATGTACGTTTCGTATGACGTTCAGAGTGGGACACATTCATCCCAACTTCTGTCTTTTTACCTGTTACATTACATACACGTGGCATAACTTAAATCCTTTATAACTGCGCCCCAATTTATAACAAAAATTCAAGAAAGTCAAGAAATGTTTTTATTTTTGGGTGTTTTTATTCTGTGGCTTTGATTCCCATATCTTGAAAGACCAAAAAATGAAACTATATAAAAGGATAACAAAACAAATGGGGGCATAAGTTATGAATCCAGAAGAAATGAGTGAGACACCGCAACAGGCGATTGAAAAATACACCACCGATTTTACGAAATTGGCGGCTGATGGCAAATTGGACCCGGTTATCGGGCGTGATGAAGAAATCCGCAGAACTATCCAGGTTCTGTCGCGTCGTACCAAGAATAATCCGGTTTTAATTGGAAATCCGGGTGTTGGTAAGACCGCGATAGTGGAAGGCTTGGCGGAACGCATAATTTCGCGCGATATTCCGGAAAACCTGATGAACAAGAAATTATTGTCGCTGGACTTGGGTGCGATGATGGCGGGCGCAATGTTCCGCGGTCAGTTTGAAGGTCGCTTAAAGGCGATATTAAAGGCGGTCAAAGAAGCCAATGGCGAAATCATTTTGTTCATTGACGAATTGCACAATATGGTTGGCGCAGGCAAGGGTGAAGGTTCCATGGACGCGGGCAACTTGTTAAAACCAATGTTGGCGCGTGGTGAATTACACTGTTTGGGTGCGACGACATTGGACGAATATCGCCAATATATTGAAAAAGACCCAGCACTTGCGCGTCGTTTTCAACCGGTTTATATCGAAGAACCGTCCGTTGACGACACAATTTCTATTTTGCGTGGCTTGAAAGAGAAGTACGAGGGTCACCATGGTGTGCGTATTTCCGACAGCGCGCTTGTTTCGGCGGTAAAATTATCAAATCGTTATATTACCGACCGTTTCTTGCCGGATAAGGCGATTGATTTGATTGACGAAGCAGCGGCACGTGTGCGGATTGAGGTTTCGTCAAAACCAGATGCCTTGGACGAAGTCGACCACCGTTTGATGCAGTTGAAAATCGAACAACAGGCATTAAAGAAAGAAAAAGACGAAGATTCCAAAAAGCGCCTTGCGGAACTGGAAAAGCAAATTGCAACCGTTTCGGCGGAATCAGAAAAAATGACGGCGGAATGGAAAGCCGAACAGGAAAAAATGCATGGGCTTTCGGATGCTATGGCGGCACTGGACGCGGCCAAGGCAGAGGTTGCGTCGGCAATGCGTGCTGGTGACTATGAAAAAGCATCGGCTTTGCAATATGGCAAGATTCCAGAACTGGAAGAAAAAATAAAGACAATGAACGCGGAATCGAAAGAATATAAAACGGTTCTGCCGGAACATATTGCGGCGGTGGTCAGTAAATGGACCGGTGTTCCAGCCGAACGTTTGACCATCGAAGAACAATCGAAACTGTTGAATATCGAAGACGAATTGCGCAAACGTGTTGTGGGCCAAGATAACGCGCTGTCCATTGTTGCACGTGCAATTCGCCGTAGTCGCGCGGGCTTGTCTGATCCACATCGTCCAATGGGTTCGTTTATGTTCCTGGGACCGACCGGTGTTGGTAAAACCGAAGTTGCGAAAGCATTGGCAGAATATCTGTTTAATGACGATACCGCGATGACGCGTATTGATATGAGCGAATTTATGGAACCACATTCTGTTGCGCGTTTAATCGGTGCACCTCCGGGATATGTCGGCTATGACGCGGGTGGTGTTTTGACCGAAAGTGTTCGCCGCCGTCCGTACCAGGTGTTGCTGTTCGATGAAATTGAAAAGGCGCACCCGGACGTATTCAATGTGTTTTTACAAGTCTTGGACGATGGCAGACTTACCGATGGCCAAGGGCACGTTGTGAACTTTACAAACACGATTATCATAATGACAAGTAATTTGCCAGATATGGACGCGGTGCGTAAACACTTCCGCCCAGAATTTATAAATCGTGTTGATGAAATTGTGTTCTTTAATGCACTTGGGCGTGACGTTATGGCAAACATCGTTAAAATCCAGATTCGCAATTTGGAAAAAAGGTTGGCCGAACGTCGTATATCGTTGGACGTCAGCGATAACGCAATTAAGTGGTTGGCGGAAAACGGATATGATTCTGTGTTCGGTGCGCGACCGTTAAAGCGCCTTATTATGTCGGCGGTCGAAGATAAAATTGCTGATTTGATTTTGTCGGGGGCGGTAACGGACGGAGGCACCGTTGTTGTCGATACCCATGGCAAAGAATTGACGGTTAAATAAAAAGCGGGGCAAACGCCCCGTTTTTTTTATCTTGTTTTGGTTTGCAACGATTGTACACCAGCCAAGTGATTGTATTGCGTGTTAATAAGCATTTCTTCGTATTGTGTTAAACGTTTGTCTTTTGTTAATTGACGTGCACACGCATTCAAGATGTTGATAATCGGTAGGTTGATCAATGCAACTTCTATTGAATCTGGAAATCTTATTGCAAATTTGTTTTGCAATGTAACTAGCGCTTCAAGTGTGTCCAATGAATCCATACCGACTTGTGATGGTGTGGTGTTGTACAAATCAAGTGTTGATGGCCGAATGTCGTACACAGAAGCAAAAACATTTTCAAATGTTTTTGCAACTGACAACGGACTCCATTTTAGTTTTTTATATGATACACGACGCCGCATTTTTACACCTTAACCTTTATTTTGTATGAACCTTGGCTTGCGCAGTGGCAACTTTGATAGGTGCGGCCGCTTCAATATCTTTCAACACGGTTTGTAATTTTTTATATCTTTCCAAAACCACGTTTTCTTCGATTGGTGTTAAACGTTTCTGGGCAATCAATTTTTGTGTGCATGTGCGCAACAATTTTTCAACCTTGCAATCACCAATCAGCCCGGTTACATCGGCCAATTGTATATGAAAGTTTCTTTCCAATTGGACAATAACGTCCATCCAATCTAATGAACCCATACCCAAATCATCAGCGGTTGCCGATAATTTCAGTTGGTTTCTATTTAATTTTGGTTCGATTTCTATAAAACTGTCTGTAAAAGTTTTTATAACCGAATTAGCTTTATCCATACTTGTCTTTGTCATTTTGTACCTTTTTTAGTTTTTGTTTTAAATTGGATATCACGCAGACGCTTGTATTCGCCCCCCAATTCACACAATTCTGTGTCGGTACCCTGTTCAATAATTTGTCCGTTTTTAACAACACAAATCATATCCGCATCTAAAATAGTCGACAGACGGTGCGCAATAACAAATGTCGTGCGTCCGACCATCAAGTCTTTCAGTGCGGCCTGAATCAACTTTTCGCTTTGCGTATCCAGTGCGGACGTTGCTTCGTCCAGCAGCAAGATAGGCGCGTCTTTCAATATTGCACGCGCAATAGCGATACGTTGTTTTTGCCCCCCAGATAACAATCCGCCCGCTTCACCAACCGGGGAATCGTATCCGTTTGGAAACTCCATAATAAAATCATGTGCGTTTGCCGCGCGTGCCGCTGCAACAACTTCGTCATGTGTTGCATCTGGTCGTGCGTACTTAATGTTTGCCTCAATCGTGTCGTTAAACAAGAACACGTCTTGGGAAACTTCTGAAATCTTTTCACGCAATGATTTTAATGTAAACTTGTTTATGTTGGTACGATTAATCGTGATTTTACCAAATTGTGGTTCGTAAAAACGCTGAATCAAATTAAACATAGTCGTTTTACCGCCACCCGATTCACCGACAAACGCACACACTGTTCCCGCCGGTACGTGAAACGAAACGTTACGCAATACGGGTTCGCCAGCAACATATTCAAACGAAACGTCGTCAAAATCGACCGACAGTTTTTTCGATGTCAATTCTTTGGCATCTGGGGCATCAACAATGTCGGGCTTGCTGTCCAAGAAATCAAACAATATTTCTGCTGCCAAAATACCATGTTGCATTGATTCACCCGTGCCGGTAATACTTTTTGCCGGTTTGTATGCCGCGGTCAATGCCAACAAGAACGCTGTGAAATCACCGGTTGTAATTGCACCGCTGGTGATAAAGTGTCCGCCCATAATCATTGCGATACATAAACCAATTGAAATCATAAATTCCATCAGCGGTGAACGTAGTGCACTTGCCTGGGTTCCTTTGTACGAGTTGATGTTGGCTTGTTCCAGAACGTGCGCAAAGTTTTTCTGTTCGCGTTCTTCGGTTGCAAAAGATTGAATTGTCTTTATGCCACGCAATGTTTGGTTCAAACACTGTGATACTTCGTTTGCAATCTTGAATCCACGACGTGAAAGTTTGCGTTTGCGGCGCATAATGAACACCATTGGCAACAACAATGCTGGTACCAAGAATAATAGCACAACGCACATTTGTGGCGCATAGTACACCATCAAAACCAATGTCATAGCCAGTGTTGCAACGTTTTGTATGAATTGGACAACCGCGGTTGTGACCAACGACAACACTGCGCCCGCCTGGACCGAAAAGTAATTCAGGTTTTTACCGAACCCGTCGCCATAAAACCGCGCAAGGTTCATATGTACCATATGTTTATAAATGCGCTTTTGCAGACGCGCGTATGCCAACAAACCACCCTTAGACATAATCAATGATTTAGAATATGTAAACGCGCCCTTTAATCCATAGGCGATGATTATTTGTACGCCCAAGAAATAAATTGCCGCCATTGATTTTTCGATAAATGCTTTATCAACAACCTGTTGTACCAGGGTGATTGTGTAAGCTTCGGCCGATGCGGCAAGTACCGTTGCGACAATACCGGCAATCAACCACTTTAATTGTGGCAGTCCGATTTCACGCCAAACACGCCAGTACAGCGACCATTTTACACGGCCTTCTTCGTCATCATTTTTGTTGCCGAACAAAATGCGTTTAATTTTTTCTTTCAGTTTTGACATCGTTTATCACTCTTTTTAACGCCAGCGTTTATGTATCCACAAATATTCATCGGGTTTTGTACGAATTATACGAGCCATCGCTTCATTTACAATCTTCATACCATTTATTTCGTCTGCGTCTGTATCACCCGTATTAGAAATCTCTAAAAATTCATCAAAAACGATTTTATGGTGTGCGCCATGTGTGCGTTCAACGTGTGCCATTAAAACAGGCAGGTTGAATTTAATTGCCAACTGGGCCAAACCCGTTGATGTGCGTGCCGGTACCCCCATAAAGTCAATATATGGCGCACCACGAAAACGTTGATCTGAATTGATATTTAATATTTCACCATTACGCAGTGCGCGTACCATTGGGATCGCGTTGCCAACCGGTAAAAAGTGCGTTTCCGGAACCAACTTTTCGCCATAGTTAGCCAAAACAATGTCGTTGGTCAGTGGGTTTCGTGCCTGTTTATATGTGACCGCGATGGTCAAACCACTGTTCAAAAATGCGGTGGACAACAACCCCATATAACCAAAATGTGGCATCGCCAACAAAAATTGTGGGCGGGCATATAACAGGTTTTTATTCTGAAACTCGATATACTTGCTCATTTTCGTTATGTATGTCGAAAACTTTAACCCTTCAACAAAAGTGCGCCCCCAGTTATTCCAAACGCGGCGTGCAAATTCGTCATTTGCGTATTCAGGCATCGTCATTTCCAGGTTTTTTATCATTGTGCGCTGGCGCTTTTTAATCATCGGGCCAACGGTTTCCAATGTTTTTCCGCCCAACCAAGAAAGCGCGTCCAGTGGCACAAGATAGAACAGTGCCTGCATAATGCGAAAACCAAACAATTCGCGTGGGTGATTCCACCAACGTTTTATTTCAGTGCGCGGTTTTTCTGGGTTGTATTCGGGCCATGGCAAAAACACCGCCCAAATCGCGAAAAGCGCGTAAACGGCGGCAACCGGCAACAAATACATCGCGTCAATGCGGAATATTGCCGTCAGTATCAAAAACGCAAAAAATGCATATGTCATGGGGCCAGACAGCCGAAAACCTTTGGCAGTACAAACCCACACGCATGCAAATAAAAACAGCGTTATCATATATACCCTTTGTCTTAAGACCCAGAAATCATAGCCCACAAGCTTTACAAAATCAAGTGTACAAAATATTTGACATTTTCCCGAATTCAATATAAGATATGGGGGCTTTCAAAGAGTTTTGGGGTTGTAGCTCAGTTGGTAGAGGGCGGGTTGCTTTGCAACGTAGGGGTCGTCGCCAACGGGAACAAAACCATAAAAGCAAAGTTTTGGGGTTGTAGCTCAGTTGGTAGAGCACCTGCTTTGCAAGCAGGGGGTCGTCGGTTCGAGTCCGATCAGCTCCACCAAAACATTATATAGAAATACAAGTTCGCCAAAGGGGGTGAATCATATATGGTAAAAGTTCTGGTTCGCGATAATAACGTAGAACAGGCATTGCGCGTTGCAAAACGTAAATCACAGAAAGAAGGCCTGTACCGCGAAATGAAAGAACGTCAGCGTTATGAAAAACCAACAACAAAACGCAAACGTTTAAAAGAAGAAGCCGTTCGCAACGAAAAGAAACGTCAATCAAAACAGCGTATGGTTTTCGGATTCTAAAATTCACACCGCCCAATCGGGCGGTTTGTTTTTACTCTATTTTGTGATATAATAGCAACATATATTGGAAATAGGGGTGAAATTATGAAAGCACAACGAACAATTTATGACGAAGGTATAGATAATATCCAGGCGCAAATAAACAAATTACAAAAAAACATAGATAAATTGCGTCGTGAAAACGATGGTTACGAAAAAGACCGTGCTGCCACGGCTAAACATTTGGAAGATGCGCAATGGACCGATAAAAACGAAGACGAAACGGACATTCGTTTTTACGAAGGCGCAATCAGGGCGAATAATAAACAAATAGAAGCGGACCTTGCCAAAATTGAAAAATTAAAGGCAGACCTGCAAGATATGATGAATCTTAAAAATCCGGGTAAAAACCGTTAAACATTATTAAAACCGCCATTTTGGCGGTTTTATTTTTTAGAATTGGGTTTCAAACGACAGCAAGAATCTGCGTTCGCGGTCGTATTTGTTCATCTTTAATGGCCAGCCCCAACTGAAATTCATTGGCCCCATTGGTGTGTTCCAATAAACACCGACACCGGCCGATGTTCGCCAATCAGAGTCTATAAGGTTATCGATTCCTTGGAACTTGTCTTCACGTGCCGGTGGTTTGCCCAAAACACCATAGTCGGCGAATACGAAACCTTTTACCTGGTATTCATCGGGGATAAATATTGGGAAGTTTAACTGGGTCGAACCATTGACTTTCCACAAGCCCCCCAATGCGTATGAACGATAGTACCAATTACGTGAACCAACGCCGGCAATATCAAAGCCACGCAAACTTTCGCCACCCAAGAAATAGCGATACACACGTGAGATATAGTCGTCACTGCCAAGCGGTTGCAGGTATCCAAAGTCCATAGATGTGCGCAGTTGCCAACGGTCGTCCAAGAATTTCACCATTGCTGTAATGTCGCCAGAATAACGCATATATGTTTCGGTTCCGCCAAAGCCCGTATATGCGATTCCTAAATTACCAACAATTCCGGTGTGGGTGTTTTGTTGGAAGTTGGTGTTCAAATTATAATACTTGAAATTCGTTCCCAGTGTGTACAGGTTGGCATCACTCCAACCACCGTCTTGTAAATCATAGTTTTGGTCAAATGATGCGGATAAACGTACCGTTTGTGACCAATGATCCGTCAATTTCCAACCCAAACGACCCGATATGGTAAGTGAGTCGCGGTCATAGCCATAAGACCCCAATGATGAATAGTCATATTTGGTATATGAAATATCAAAACCGGCGGATAATTGGCGACCAAAAAGGAATGGTTCGGTGAAACTGAACAATGCCTGCTTTTGATATTCGGCGATTGAACCACGTAGTTGGACAATTTGACCACGTCCCATAAAGTTGCTTTCGGTGACACCCAAATCAACCATAAAACCGTTTATATTTGACCAACCAAACCCGCCCGACAATTCGCCGGTTGGTTGTTCTTCAACCCGAATGTCCAGGTTCATCATATTTGCATCTGCAATACGACTGGGCACCATTTGGACATCTTTGAAATAGCGGGTTCGCATAAGGCTTTGGCGACCTTCTTCGATTGTTTGTAATGAGAACGGATCGCCCTCACGCATTGGCAACAACTGTTCAATCACAGAATCAAACGTACGCACATTTCCCAATATGTTAATAGAGTTCAGATAAATACGATTTGTTTTCTGAATCTGGTACACCAAATCAATGGTGTGTTCTGTATCGTTTTTCTTGGGTACTGGTTCAACATTTATGAACGCATAGCCATAATCGGCAACCACACCACGCAACGCGGATACCGATGATTCAATTTCCGATGCGTTATATATTGATCCCGATTTTGTTTTCAGTGCGCGTTTCAATTCGCGGTCGGGAACGTCTGGGAATGGATTATCGATTTTCACATCGCCGAATTTGTATTTTTCCCCTTCGTCCACATCAAATGTGACAGAATAGTATTCGCGGTCGGGGGTAAATGTGCCATTGATGTTTTTTACCATAAAGTCCGCATAGCCATTGTCGGCATAAAACTGGCGCAACAACTGGCCGTCATATTGTATGCGGTCTTCGTCAAACACATCGAATTGCGTAAGGAAACGCCACCACGCGTGTTCGCGGGATAAAATCTGGCCACGTAATGTGCGGTCGCTGAAAACCTTGTTTCCCTTAAACTCAATATCGGTAATATATGTCGGGTGACCTTCGCTTATTTCATAAACAACATTGACACGATTGTCCGACAGTTCAATTTTTTTCGGGTCAATCTTGGTTCCGAAAAAGCCTTTGCGCTGGTATATTGTCAGCATGCGCTGGACATCGGCACCAATGGTTGATTCATCGTACGATGCGCGTTCTTTTAACCGAATTTCTTTCTTCAGGTCATCGGTGGAAACTTCGTCATTACCCTCAATCGTGACCATATTTACAATCGGTGATTCAGAAACATTGATTTTCAAAACGTTGCCCGACATTTGTACATCAACGCGACCGAAATAACCACTTTCTTGTAATTGTTTTGCAATTTGATTTGTGCGTGTAGTTGTTATGTTTTCGCCCAGTTTAACGCCCGCCAAAATACGTACCGATTCCGCGTCCATACGTTTGTTGCCGTTCACATCAACGCGTGCGACCGTTGCCGCATTTATAACATTCGGCACCAACACAACAAATAAAGCCAACAACAATTTCTTCATACTACATCAACCCAAACACGCGTGCCAAGTCGTTCCACATAGTCAGCAAGAATAATGACAATATCAGCACCCAGCCAAACGTAATTGCCCATTCCATACCCTTGCCACCAAGTTTGCGACCGATAATCGCCTCTATAATCAAAATCAACAAATAGCCACCGTCCAACACTGGTAATGGCAAAAGGTTGATAATCGCCAAATTCACGGACAACAGCGCGATAATGGACAACAGCGCAAAGAATCCCGCAGCCATTGCGTTTCCGGAAACCTGGGCAATTGTGATAAACGACCCCAACTGTTTTGTTGAACGTTCGCCCAATACCATTTGCTTTAATACCGTCAGCAACGTTTTTGATTGGTAATATGTTTCACGTGCGCCGGAATAAATCGCACCAAAGAATCCTTTTTTGCGTAATTCGGTTTTGCTGCCATCGGCAACCAGTCCCCAACGTTCCGCCGGCGCCAACTTTACACGAACAATGTTTTCACCACGTACAACTAAAACATTTGCTTCGCGTGATGATGCCAATTCTTTTGCGATAATCAGTTCGCCCCAGTTTGTAATATTGCTGTTATCGATACGCAATACGGTGTCGCCCGGTTTAATGCCCGCCTTGAACGCAACACTGTCGCGGATAACCTGACCAATTACGGGTAATTGTACTTCGCGCGGGTGGAACATAAATGTCGCCGAATAAATCGCCCATGCCAGCAAGAAATTCATCGTGACACCGGCGGCGATAATGATAAATTGCTTCCACGATTTTACTGACAAATAATGACCGCGCTTTTTTTCGCGGGACAGGGAATCGTATTTTTTACGGTTGAACATATCTTCTTGGCCATAAATGGAAACATAGCCCCCCAGTGGGACACACGCCAATTGCCATTGTGTGCCACGCTTATCATGCCATTTGACAATTGCCGGACCAAAACCAATTGAAAAAGTATTGACCCGAACGCCCGCCCAACGCGCCGCCAAAAAATGCCCCAGTTCGTGAATGAATACCACGACCCCCAGTACAATCAACAGCGCAACAATTGTCCAAATAACATGCATGCTTTTATCCCCCCATTAATGCATCAAGATAAACCAAACAACCGGCAACGCATAAATCCAACCGTCAAAGCGATCCAAGAAACCGCCATGACCCGGAATTATATTGCCAAAATCTTTTAATCCCAAACGGCGTTTTATCCAACTGGCCGTTAAGTCGCCATATTGTGATAATAACGAAACACTGATGCCAATCCACAATAATTGTGGTAAAAATGTGTCTGTGCCCAACATTCCGTACATGATGGACGCAAATGTTCCGCATACAATACCGGCAATTTGACCCGACCAAGTTTTATGTGGCGACAGGCGTTCCCACATTTTATCGCCACCCAGAATTTTGCCAAAAAACCACGCGCCAATGTCTGCACAGCATATAATCATAAGCAACAGCAACATCATCCACGGACGTGCGCCAACATAATATGCCGAAAACAGCACGACAATCAACCAAGCCAAGAATCCCAAAAACACAAACAAGCTACGACCAGATTTAATTTTAGTGTCTGCGCGTTTGATTGCCAAAATCATTTCAGTAATCATACCCAATGTGGCAATTACAGCAATCCAGCGTACCGCGTGAAAACCCCAATTTTCCAACAATGCCGCGACAACAATAATCGCCGCCAGTATTGCACCACCAATAATACGTTTTAATGTGTTTGACATTTTTCCCCCGTTTATTTTTTCTTTTTCCCAGAATAGTCGGCTTTCTTGCCACCACCAAAGCGGCGATTGCGGCGCGCAAATTCGTCCAAAGTGCGTTGCCAAATCTTTGGTGATTTTACCAATTCTGGCCAGTGTTCCGGCACAAACATCAATTCGGCATATGCCAATTTCCATAACAAGAAATTAGAAATGCGGATTTCGTTACTTGTACGAACCATTAAATCAACCGGTAACAAATCGCCCGTATCCATAAATGTTTCAAATGTTTCGCGTGTGACCGGCTTGCCCGCGGCAATTGCGGCATTTGCGGCATCAACAATTTCATCAATTCCGCCATAGTTCAACGCAAACGCAACCGTTCCACCGGTGTTTTCCGCCGATGATTCTTCCAATTCATCGCACATTTTTGCCAATTTCTTGGGCAATCTGTCACGTGACCCAACAACGCGATAGCGCAGATTTTTTTCCAACGCATTTTTCTTGTTCTTTTTCAATTCGGTATAGAACAAGTCCATCAAGAAATCGACTTCTTCTTTTGACCGATTCCAGTTTTCAGTAGAGAAAATAAAGAACGTGATTGTTGTTACACCGCGCTTGAAATACCAATCGACCAAGTTTTCGAAATTCGCGATACCGGCCTTGTGTCCCATAAGTGGTGGTAAACCGCGTGCTTCGGCCCAGCGGCGATTTCCATCGCAAATAAACGCAATATGTTTTGGCACCGCATTTGGTGCGATTGTTTTTTCTTTTTTCTTGAACAGTTTTAACATAGATTCTTCTTTTGTTGGGTTATTTTTTCAGAAATTCGCAATTTGGCATTGGTTACACCGACATAATATCGGCTTCTTTTTGCTTTGCAATTGCGTCAACCTCAGACGTGCGGGAATCAAAGACTTTTTGGATGTCGTCTTCATACTTACGCTGGTCATCTTCGGAAATTTCTTTATCGGTAACGGCGCGTTTAATTTTGCCCATCGCATCTTGGCGAATATTGCGGATAGAAATCTTGGCTTCTTCGGCATATTTGCCCGAAACGCGTGTCAATTCTTTGCGGCGTTCTTCGGTAAGTGGTGGCAAGTTCAAGCGAATTACACCACCCGCGGTCATTGGGTTTAATCCCAATCCAGAATCACGAATTGCCTTTTCCACAACGCCGGCATTGTTGATGTCCCAAACGGTGACGGAAAGTGATTGATTGTCGGGGGTTGAAACGGTTGCCAATTGTGAAATTGGCATGTCGGAACCGTACGCCGGCACACGTACACCGTCAAGCAAGTGAATTGACGCACGTCCGGTGCGCAAACCCGCATATTCATTACGTAAAACTTCGATTGTTTGAGCCGTTTTTTGTTCAACTTCGGCCTTTAAAGCGTTATAATCCATGATAATACTCCTTGTATTTTTCAAGATTAGCAAAATAAATTGACATTTAGCAAGAAGAAATATAGAATATCACGCTGCATGGGGTTGTAGCTCAGTTGGTAGAGCACTTGCATGGCATGCAAGGGGTCGTCGGTTCGAGTCCGATCAGCTCCACCATATCAAGTCAAGTGGGATTATCCCACACGGGTTATGGCGGGTGTAGCTCAGTTGGTTAGAGCACTGGTTTGTGGTACCAGGTGTCGCCAGTTCGAATCTGGTCACCCGCCCCATGAATAAAAAAATGGCCCAAATGGGCTATTTTTTTATTCATCCGGAAGGGTCAGATGAGAACTGGAAGTTCGACAAAATAGCAGGCGAGAACGAGAGAAACGAAGTTCAAGCCGTTGCGATTTGGAAAGGGGCCCACAAACGAAGTGCAGTGGGAATACACAATCTGGTCACCCGATGCCGATTTTCACCGCAGCGAAGCAAGGTATGAAAATCGAGCATACAAAGTTCGTGCTTGAACAGAGCCAAGCGTAGCGCAGGCGATTTATTATTGCGTATCGAGGAAAGGTCACCCGCCTAATAAGAACTTAAAATCCAAAAATATTTGACATTATAATAGTGGACCTATAACATAGTTGTATCGGTGGGGGGATTTTCCGCCGATTTTTTATTTGTGTAAAGATAAAAAGGACGTCCCATGATGAAAAGATTTTTGAAATTCAAATTCCAGGAACCTGGGTTTAAACACTATACGATTGGGACAACACCCGCTACTATGTGCACGAAAGCATTAACAGAATGTCCTGTGTACAAAGCATTGTTAGAAGACAAAATTTTCCAAGGTGTTGAAAATCCCGATAAAGTTTTTGCAGGACAACTGCAACGTAATTATGCAGTAATAGTGGAAATTCCATCAAGGTATAGTTCCGTAATGCAAGAACTGTGTGACAAGTATTGTAAGATATGCAGTAACTGCGAAAAACAAAGATAAAAAGGCTAAATATATGCAAAAAAAGTTGTTGTTCAGATTATATACTGCACTGGAAACCAAGGATATAAAAATATCGTACCCAAAGGGGCAACCAACAAAGCCAAATGATACCAGTGATGATAAAGCATGGGCGGCTTATAACAATTATGTGCGCGATCATGATTTTTATACGTATTACCATTTTGGGCAATATGTGTTGGCACATAAAAAAATAGCAACGCGTCATATTGGCGTTGGCGGCAGTGCAAGTTTCAGCAGTGGCGGTTATACATTGTGCATTTATCCGAATTCTAAAAAGTGGAGTGAATTTTCGGGCAAATGGCAACCCAATAAAGACGTGGAAAATTTTTACAATGCGCTTACGCACAAGGTTCATGGCGAACCATACGACAACCCATTTGTTGAAAGGGTTGAAAGAAGCACAGAAGAATTGAAAAAATATGCCGAAACAGCGGGTTTGGGTAAACAAATGCTGAAAGAAATAGAAGCGCTTAAACAAAAATTACTGACCAAGCAGAATCAAAAACAAAAATAAGGAAACAGTTATGGGAAAAACAGTATCGGGCAATTTAAGAGTTGTCTTTGGCTCCGAAGAATTCAGAAAATCGGCAATTGATACAATGCAAAAAATTGCCGCAGACAACAGCAGTACAATAATCGAAAAAGGAAGAATGTATCGCGACCGCAGTTTGATGGTTGCAGATGATATTTGTACTTCTGTAAAGTACATAGTAAAGGCACAAAATGGTAAAAGGATATTTTGTATCAGCAAAATCTATAAACAAGGACTTGGTACCTATGAATTTGCGTTGAAAATAAAGGGACAAAATCAAGCAGACAAATTTACGTATGGCGATTTAGAGAAATTGTATAACTCGATTGAAGCTATAAATAATACACGCAAAACACGTGAAACGGTTTACAGCGCAAAGGAAAGAAAGATTGTACATTTCCTGTCCGGATTTGTTCGTTAAATAAAACGCACCAAACGGTGCGCTTTTTTATTTGGTTAATTCGTACGACGCTTCTATTAAATGTTGAATGTTTTTTAATGGCAATGTGCCATCTAATAATACCGTAATCCAATGATTTTTGTTCATATGATATGCCGGTAAAATACCCCGTACACCACGAAAGAATTCGGTATCATTTGTTTTCAAGTTTATAATATCAACATCGCCATCGCCCGACAGTTTTAATACACTGCGTGGAACAGTGCCAATCAACGCAAACCATTTATTATTGTGGTGGTGCCGAAATATGCAATATGTTGGATAACGCCTCCACAGATATTCTGGGGAAGCGTTATATTTTTTTGTGATGGATTTAATGATTTCCTGTTTCATCGTATATTTATAAACTTTCGCCTAAGGCACGTGCCTCGGCCAGTTTTGATGGCGTTTTATTCGTTGAATTGTCCGCCGTTATAATACCTTTATCGGTCAAGCCCATATATGCAATCATATCTTTGTATTGCGATGTTGCACCGGTATAAACATTTGGCGAATAAGACGACAGCAACAATGCACTGTATTTTGCTTTTGCTGGGGCATTAATTGCATAGAAACGATGTATGACAGATTCTAATTGTGCAGACATAATGAAATAATAAATAGGGGACGCAAACACAATCATGTCCGCATCTTGAATTTGTGGATAAATTTCTTGCATATCATCTTGCTGGACACAATGGCCATTTCCGGCATTTTTGCAATAATTACAAGCCATACAGCCCCTGATATTTTTGTGTGCAACATTTACAACATTGACTTCGTGTCCCTTGGATTCTGCCCCATCTTTGAAAGCGTTTACCAGTGCAACAGTGTTGCCGTTGGGGGTTGGACTGCCGTTTAATACTAATATTTTCATAATTTGTCCTTTTTTATTCTTTATCTAAATCAACCAATTTATATTTTCGAGAACCAACACCGATTTTTTCGGCGGCTTCTAAGATATGCAGACCGTTTTGTTCGGCAATACGGTTCATCAGTGCTTCATTCCCATCGGCAACCGATACCATATCAATTCCCGCCTGGTCAATGGCAACCGGGTCGCGTGATACCAAAATACCAATGTCGTGAATGTCTGGTTCTGCCGGGTCGCCATTACAGTCGCAATCAATACTGATTCTGTTTAACACGTTGATATAGACCATATTGTCATGACCAACGTAATCGGTGACCGCCTTGGACGCGTCTGCCATAGATTCCAAAAATGCGGTTTGTTCGCCACCCCACATAGATTCTTTGGATGTTCCGCCACTGTGAATCCATTTTTTACCCATAGATGACGCGAAACCAATAGAAATGTTTTTCAATGCGCCACCGAATCCCGCCATTTGATGACCCTTGAAATGCGACAAGACGATATATGACGGATAGTTTGCGAAATGTGTTCCAACATAGTTTTCAGATAACACGTTGCCTCCATTGACCGTCAGTGTCATTGAACCTTCTTCGTCCATAATATCAACTGGGGCGACATCTAAAAATCCACGTTCGCGTATCGCCGCCCAATGTGATTCAGAATCACTGCGATTGCCACCGTATGCGGTGTTGCATTCAACAATTGTTCCGTCCACAATGCCAACTAAATCTTTTATCAGTTCTGGACGCAGATAATTTGTTTTGGCAGATTCGCCGGTACTCATTTTAATGCCAACCCGACCATTTGGCTTCCAATTCAATGCGTTATATGCACGAACCAAACCCGCCGCCGATATGTCGCGTGTAAAATACACAACTGGGATATTGTCTGTTTTTGTGACGCTGTGTGCGGCAATTGTTCCGGCGACAACCCCAGCCGCGGCAATGCCGATAATTGTTTGCTTTTTCATTTTTTCTCCTTTGCTCTATCTGCTTTTCTGATGTAAAACGGTGGCGATATAGGATCGACCAAATGGGGTAAGGGCATATGTTTGTCCGCCCTGGGCATGACCGTTTCTTAATATGCCAATTGTTTTCAATTCTTCAACTACCTTGGGCTTTTTCAGGTGAGTCAACGCGCCCATATACCCGTATGGATACTTTTTAATGTGTTCCAAAACAGCGATAACATCTTGTTCGTGTTGTGTGGTCATTTTTCACTCCATTTTTTATCCAGAATATCACCAGATTTGATGTATTCGGGGGTGGTTGATTTCAATTTTTTGCGTGCGCGTTTTGCGTATGTCTTGGCGTTCTTTTCGTCGTTGTTCAAATTATAGTATTCCGCCATCGCCCAATCGGCGCGACCATCGTTCGCATCAAACGTTTGCGACAATACCCAATATGCCAATGGCGTTGGTTCGCGCAAAATTGCGGTACGGGCCAATTCGGCGGCGCGTTCTTTGTCATCCGGTTTATTACGTTCGTTTAACACCAGTGCCAACGCCGTCTGAATTTGTGGTGCATCGGGTAAAAGTTCCAATGATTTTTCGTATGCAACAACACTGTCGTCATAATGCCCAAATTGAAATTCGATGTCGCCCAATAATTCATAGAAATAGGGGTCGCTTGGGTTGCGCGATATTAATGTTTCGGTGCCCATACGTGCCGCGTCCAAATTGCCGGTGCGCATATTCGCAATCGCACGCGCATAAATTGCTGCGTCGCTTTTGTCGGAATAGGGGTACAATGTCAAAACGCGTGCTGATGTGTCCAAGTATCCAATCAATTTTGCTCGCACCAGTTCGTATTTTTCAGTTTGTTTTGCGATTGCTTTTTTATCCTGTTTTGCGATTTTTGTTTTATCAATTTTTTCACGCACATTTTTAAGGCGTTCCGCGGTCAATGGGTGATTTATACGATTTGGATTTACGCGCGATTCAATCGCATCAGACATTTCACGCATTTGCTCAAACACAACGGTAAATGCGTTCGGGTCCAAGCCCGCGCGCGCCATTAAATCAACCCCCATATCATCGGCAATTCGTTCTTCGTCACGTGAAAAAGCCAACATTGATTGTTGGGCAACACCACCGGCACCCGCCAAAACACCCGTGCCAAGACTGGGGTTGCCACCCGCGACCATAAGTCCAATACCCAGGGCCTGAATCATTACGGCGCGTTTCATTTCACTTTCCATACGTGCCGACATTTGTGCCATGTGTCCACCAATCGTATGCCCCAATTCGTGCGCAATAACGGCCTGGAGCGCGGTGGGTGTTTTAATTTGGGTTAGCAAGCCCGTATAAACATAAACGTCATCACCACCCATTACAAAGGCGTTAAAATCGTCATCGTTCACAATGTGTATGCGCAAACGACCGTCCGGAATATCCGCCGCGGTTGCCAATGGGGATATAAGTTCGGCAAGCAACTTTTCCACCTGGGTATCGTTTATAAGCGATGCTGCGTTTGCTGGAATCGCAATAAATAAAGCGGTAAAAATCGCAATAATCTTACGCACCGACATTCACCCCACAGTCAAAAATATACATTAAATCGCGTGTCCACGTGTCGGGTTCTCCGTCACGTGCCGCACGTGACGCCAGACGGAACAAATCGCGATGTTCACGATAGTCCACGAAATGATATTGTATCCAACCCGACTGTTTTGTTCCCAACAGTTCGCCAACACCACGCATCATTAAATCTTGTTCGGCAATTGCAAAACCGTCATCAGTTTCACACAAAACATTCAAACGCTTTAACCCATCTGGTGATATGTTATCGCCATATATCAATACACAATACGATTGTGTATTGCCGCGTCCAACACGCCCACGCAGTTGGTGCAGTGCCGCCAAACCAAACCGTTCTGCATTTTCAATGACAATGATTGTGGCGCGTGGAACGTCAATTCCAACCTCTATCACAGTGGTCGCGACCAAAATGTTCATACCGGAATTATCGTCGGCAAATTGTGCCATTACCGCGTCGCGCGATTTTTTATCCATTTGACCGTGAACCAGCCCGACATTTGTGAATACTTTTTTCAGTGCGTCAAACCGCGTTTGCACCGCCGTCATATCAGACACTTCGGATTCATCAACCAATGGGCAAACCCAGAATACTTTTGCGCCGGACTCTATTTGTGGACGGATATGCGCAACCAAATCACCCACGCGCGCCATTGGTATTTTTGTCGTTTTAATGGGTAAGCGGCCCGCGGGCTTTTCATTTATAATTGAAACATCCATATCGCCGTAAATTGTCATGGACAGTGTGCGCGGAATTGGTGTCGCCGACAGAGCCAATAAATCGGGGTTGTTTCCCTTTGCCCGCAATGCTTCGCGTTGGACAACACCGAAACGGTGCTGTTCGTCAATGATAACCAATCCCAAATCGCGATATTCAACGTCCACGGAAAATAATGCGTGTGTTCCCACGACCAAGCGGGTACGTCCCGAACGCAGTGATGTCAGTTTTTCACGACGTGCGACCCCTTTATCCCGACCGGTTAAAATATCACACACGATTCCGATTTTGTCGCACATTGGCTTTAATTTCGCGAAATGCTGAACCGCCAAAGTGTCTGTTGGGGCAAGCAGGGCGGTTTGTGCACCACTTTCCGCCATTTTAACCGCCGCCGCCAATGCGACAATCGTTTTTCCAGAACCCACGTCCCCTTGGACAAGGCGCATCATTGGTGTATCCGCCGCCATATCGGCAAAGATTTCATTAATTGTGCGGTTTTGTGCACCGGTCAATTCAAATGGCAACGTTTCGCGGAACTTTTGTAATAAATCATATTTTTTTGGACGTACGACGCGACGATTTTTTTCATCCATACGTTGCTTGCGACTGATTGCGATTGCCGATTGGTGCGCCAATAATTCCCAGTAAGCCAATTTCGCAATATATGCTGCATTTGGCGATAAATCGTCATTGCTTTCGGGAAAATGCACCCGGCGCAACGCGTCAAAGAATTCGCGCGTTTGGTTGTCCACACCGTTCAGTTTTTCCGGCAATGCGACAAAAATTTGATCACGAACGTTCGCAAATGTTTTCTGGGTTAACCCTTCGCCCGACGGGTAAATTGCCTGATTGGTTGGAATCTTGTCCGCGTTTTCCATTTCTTCGATAAAGTCGGGGTGACTCATTGTTGGGCGACCCGTCACCATTTCAATTTTGCCACTGACAATGCGCCACGCGCCAATCGGCAACTTTTTTAACCAATAGTCCAAATATGTCGAATTAAAGAATTGAATAACGACCAACTGGCCTGTTTTATCGGCGCACGTAATCTGTGTCGGGCGGCGGCGCCCACGACCAAATGTTCCGCCAACCTTGTGCGATTTTACCAGTAATGGAATTGTGATTGTGTCGCCATACATCGCGTCCATAACGCATTCGGTAATTCCGCGATTGCGTACCGAGTGGGGAATATGTAACAGAAAGTCCAACACGCGCCGTCCCCCCAGCACGTCGTTAAAACGTGTGGCCAGTACCGGACCAACCCCACGAATGAATTGCAGGTCGGTATTTATAAAATCGAACAATTCACGCTTCATATACTTAAAATGTACTTGATTTTGTCCGTCTGTTCAATAAAAAAGAACACCGCCCAATCGGGCGGCGTTTTTGTTTATCCAACCAATTTTTGCCAAATTGATTGTTTTTTGTTTTGCTGTTGCTTACGCTTGCGACGTGGCGCGTTCATTGTTGTCTTTTTCGCATCCACGTGTTGTGCGTTTTTCTTTTTTGCATCCGTTGATGGCGCGTGTGCTTCCAACAAATCATCAGTTTTGTTTTGTTCTGGGGCGACACGTTGAATTGAATATTGATCAATATTCATCATGCTATCGTCACCAACAATGACGATTTCTGTTTCGAATTCACGTTCCATATCTGCCAATTCGGCGCGCTTGTTATTCAGCAAATAAATCGCCACATCGGTCGGAACCGTCATAATGATTTTCTGGGCCGCTTTGGCCAACAGTTTTTCTTGTAAATGACGGAACATGATAATTGACGCGGTCTGGATAGACGGCACAACACCGGCACCCATACAGTGCGGACATGCGATGTACGATGATTCAATGAAACTGCTGCGCAGGCGTTGGCGCGACAACATCAGCACACCAAAAGCATTGATTTTTGCGACCTGGGTGCGGGCGCGGTCACGTTTCATAACTTCGCGCATTTTCATTTCCAATTTGCGATTATTGCGTTCTTCTTCCATATCGATAAAGTCAATCGCAACAATACCCGCCAAATCGCGCAAACGAAGTTGCAGGGCAATTTCTTCAGCAGCTTCCAGATTGGTGTTCAATGCCGTTTGTTCGATGTCTTTTTCCTTTATCGCGCGGGAAGAGTTCACGTCAATCGTGACCATTGCTTCGGTCTGGTTGATAACAATTGAACCGCCCGACGGCAACACAACGTATGGACCATGCAACCCTTCCAGTTGTTTTTCAACGCCCGCTTTGACCATAATTGGAACGGCGGGGTCGTTGTATTTCACCAACTGTTTACGTGGTGCGCGACCGTACATTTGCTGGAAATATGTTTTTGCGGCATCAAAGGCCTCGTCACCTTGAATAGTCAAGATGTCTTCTTTGTCCGACAAGAAATCACGAACGACACGGCGAAGCAGTGAATCTTCGGTATGAATTGTCACCGGCGCGACCGATTCCAGTGTAGTCTTGCGAATTTCGTTCCACAAGTTCACCAGGTAATCATAGTCCGCAGCGATATCTTCGGCGCGTGCGTCCATTGCGGCGGTACGCAAAACAACCGTCATACCACGTGGTATTTTCAACGCGTGTAATATGCTGCGCAGACGGCCACGTTCCGCTTTGTCTGAAATCTTTTTGGAAATGCCATAACTGTTACGTTTGCGGGAATTAGGCATCAAAACCGCGAACCGACCCGCCAACGACAGATATGTCGTCATTGACGCGCCTTTTTGTCCACGTTCTTCTTTGACACCTTGGACCAGCAAGATTTGCTTTGGCTTTATAACATCTTGAATTTTGAATTCGTGTGCGCGCTTGGTGAATTCTTTGTTATCTTCACCCGCAGACGCGTCATCATATTCGGCGACTTCGTCATTTTCATCGTCTGGATCATCATCATCGTCAACGATGTTGGCGTGCGCCAATTCAATCAGTTTTTTCTTTTGATCGGCAGTTATTTGATAGTAATCCGGGTGAATTTCAGAAAACGGTAAAAAACCGTTCTTGCCCGTTCCATAGTCAACAAATGCCGCTTGTAATGAGGGTTCGACGCGAATAACCTTGGCCAGATAAATGTTCCCTTTTATCTGAGGCTTAGTGGTTGTTTCAACGTCAAAATCAGAAACCCGGTTCGTTGCCGCATCCACGACAACAACACGTGTTTCCTCCGGGTGGACTGCGTCCACATATATCTTTTTTGACATTTTGTAATCCTTTTATTTGGGGGTCGTACGCAACGATAATCCGTCCCCATGGGGCGTCCAAGCCCATGCCAAGGGATTGCGCCACGATAACCATCAGCGTCATTCGGATTTCGGAAAATAGCGATAACAAATACACTTTTATTAACCCTATATCATACGACAAGGGCTATCATAGCACGACATAAACCAAATTTTCAAGGTAATTATTTTTTTTCGCGCCGGTGGGGCAGGTGCGGGCGGGGCATATGTTCAATTTTTTCTTTGACATTACCCATTTTTTCTTTGGCTTCGGCCAAAATGCGTTTAATGTGCGCACGCAACCAACGTTCATAGATGAAAAACAGACCGCCAATGCCAATAAGTGGCAAAACATAGTAAATTATACGGTATGCTAACAATGCACCAAACACCGCGGCTTTATCCACATTGTCAGGTAGGGCAATAAGGAATATGCTTTCGAAGACGCCGATACCACCGGGAACCTGGGTAAACACGCCAGTATTCTGGGCAATAATAAACAGCCCGATATACATACCAAACGGAATGTCCCAGAACGGTTTAAGGCACGCGTACAGCACCAATCCTGCCAACATACCGTCAACAATGCCCAAAATCATCTGTAATACAGCCATTTTGGTTGTTGGTATTTGGAATTCTAAGCTCCCGATTTTAACGCTTTTCTTGTGGAAAATGATGGTTGCAGCGAAATATGCCAAAATCGCGGTCAAACACCCGATGAACAAAGTGTGAATACCAATGCTTGCGCCGGTTGATTGTTCAAAAAAGTCCGCCGGAATCAAAAAATAGCCCATAACAACAATCGCGGCACAACCCAAAGTGTATGTGATGCCCGAAAGAGTCAGCATCTTTACAATGTCGCCACCACGAATACGCCAACGGGTGTACAAACGGTACCGAATCGCGCCACCAGATACAACCGCGCTGCCGGCATTATTGCTTATTGCGAAACCCAACATGCCCGCCAGCATCCATTTCCACCATGTGACCTTTTTCGCCTCACCCACATAGTGTAATGCCAAAAAGTCGTACAGCGACAGTGCAAAATATCCCGCCAAACACGCGCAACACGCCATAATCAGATTGAATAATGGAATGTTCATCATCGTATGTGCGATGTCATATAAACTGTAATTGCGCAGTTGGTACCACAGCATCGCAACCGCAAGTACAAAAAAGAAAAGCCCAGCGTAACTTATAATTCGCTTAAACAGGCGTTTTGCTCTGATTGACATAAAGTTCCTTTGTTCAGGGTGTAAAGAATACCAACATAAAAAAGAAAAATCAAATTGAAAAAAAATTGCAATCGGGCGGGGGGCATATATAATGGGGGTACAATTAAATAAAAGGGAATAAAAATGATGCGTCCGTCAATGCGTAAACCCGACCAAATGCGTCCGGTATCAATGGAAACAAAAGTCAATAAATGGGCCGAGGGATCCTGTTTAATAAAGGTTGGGGGAACAACAGTACTGTGTACAGCATCGGTTGATTTGAACCAGCCATTGTGGAAAAGATTACAGAATAAAACGGGTGGCTGGGTAACGGCGGAATATTCAATGTTGCCACGCGCCAATGGCACACGTAAAGCGCGCGAAGCAATGTTGCGCGACAATCGTACTGCGGAAATTTCACGCCTTATCGGGCGCAGTTTGCGCAGTGTGGTTGACCTGGAAGCGTTGGGCAAACACACAATCACAATCGATTGTGATGTAATCCAGGCGGATGGCGGAACGCGTTGTGCATCTATTACGGGTGGTTTTGTGGCGCTTAGTTTGGCAGTGCGCTGGCTGATTGAAAATGGGCGCATAACCGAAAATCCAATTCGTGACTATGTGGCGGCGGTTTCGGCGGGACTGTGGAATAACGAACTGATTTTAGATTTGGAATATGACGAAGATTGTGTCGCGGAAACAGACGCGAACTTTGTTGTTTCTGGTTCGGGCAAATTTGTTGAAATCCAGGCGACCGGTGAAGCACACCCATTTGACCGCGAACAGTTATCCGAGCTTATGAATATGGCGGCGGCGGGTTGTAAAAAACTTATCGATTTACAGCACCAAGTACTTGATTAATTGCCATAAATAAAAAAAACACCCGCGGTTGCGGGCGTTTTTTATTCATTAAAATCATTATCTTTGTTTTGCGATTTGCGCAAACGAATAATTCATTTTAAGGTGGTCTGGATTATATGTTCCGTTCATAATTGCCAAAGTATCTTCGACAATCACCAATTCTTCGTTTGTTGGAATCATAAAGATTTTAATTTTGCTGTCGGGCGTGCTGAGCACTGTTTCGCCATATCCCTTACGCGCAAGGGTGACGCGGTTGACTTCTTTATCCAACTTGATGCCCAATTCTTCCAGCCCGTCACAGAACATTTCGCGCAAGATTTCGTCGTTTTCACCAACACCTGCGGTGAATACAATTGCGTCAACGTGTCCCAGTTCCGCCATGTATGAACCAATGTATTTTTTAACATTGTGAACTTCGATATCCATGGCCAAGCGGCACTTGTCGTTTGTTTCGCGGTTGTCTTCGATATCGCGACGATCTGAAAAACATTCGGTAATGGCCTTCAGCCCCGAATCCTTGTTCAAATGTGTTTGTACCTGGTCCGCGTTTATGCCCAAACGTTTCATAACATAGACAACGATTGCTGGGTCAATGTCGCCACAGCGTGTACCCATGGTTAAGCCCGGTGTTGGGGTCATTCCCATTGATGTGTCAACACTGCGTCCGCCACGAATTGCGGTTGCAGATGCACCCGAACCAATGTGTAATGTAATCAAATTACACTGGTCCGCTGGTTTACCCAACATGGCCGCCGCACGTTTAGAAACGTACAGATGTGATGTTCCGTGAAAACCATAACGACGAACACCCAATTCGGTGCGCCATGCCTTTGGCACTGGGTATGAATATGCGACTTCTGGCATTGTTTGATGAAATGCCGTATCAAAAACCGCAACTTGTTTTGCGTTTGGTAATAACTGTCTTGCCGCGTTGATTCCCGCAATACCCGCCGGATTGTGCAACGGTGCCAATGGGGATAATTCGGTCAGTGTTCTGATTACATCATCGGTGATTTCCACAGAAGACGCGAATTTATCGCCACCCATAACGACACGATGTCCAACACCGCCAATTTCATTCATATCAATCGATGCACCGCGCAACATATTAAATACAACGCCCAATGCTTCGTCATGATTTTGCATTGGAACAACTTTAACTTCTTTTTCTTTTTTTCCGTCTGGATATTTTTGAGTTACGAAAGAATCTTGTTGTCCGATTTTTTCAACTAATCCGCCAACGACTGGCTGTTTTGTTTCCGCATTATAAACCTGATATTTCAGGGAAGAAGAACCGCAATTCAACGCGAGTATATACATTTATTTTATCCTTTTATCTCTATTTTGTTCGCGGAATATTAGCATATCTGTAAAACATTTCAACAATAAATATGGAACTTTAATTTCCATTCGCTGTTCACGATGTCGGTTTTTGCGCCTGTTGTCTTGTGTGCGACCCAAAATGCCTGGTTCCCGACCAGTAATTGAACGTTTAATCCATATTCATCGGTATATGTATTAAACATCGGGGTCGTGTATGTGCCAATGCCAAACGCAAACGTTTCATCGCCCACCGCATAGCCCGCCGCCGCGGTTTGGCACACGATTGACGCGCGAATATCGTATGGTGTGGCCGTAACGCCGGTAAAAAGGTATTCGATAATTGTGGCGTTGGATACGGTGATTGGGGTGCTGGACGTGATTGTAATTGGCGCGGGCATAACACGCGTGACAATTTCGGTCCATTTGGTGTCTGGGACGGTGTCTATGTCAAATTCGGTTGCTGGGTCCGGTATTTCATCGGCACGCGCCAGCGCAAATCCGCCAAGTGTTGTGCCATCGTGAACGCGAAGAGTGTTGGCGGTCGTATCAAATGTGATTTCGCCGGCAAGTCCCGTAAAGTTATCATTTTGTGCGGTTGTTCCGCGCCGAATTTGTAAAACTCGTGTCATATATTTATCCTTTTGTTAAAAATTGGGAAATAAAAAAACACCGATATTTCGGTGTCAGATTGGTTACAATTATATCACAAATCGCAACAAAAATCAAGCAACATGACCATAGTTGCTGATAAAGTTGGTAATATACGTATTCGCATTTGCCGAAAATGCCTTTTGTTTCGCTTTTTTAGAACCCATCGCCCAACTGTACATTTTTCCGCTGTGTGAATCACGGCCGGTTTCCAGCATGTCCCAATATGCAATCAGTTCTTCGTATTTGTTTTTGTGGTCTTTATCCCACTCATCGAATTTCTTTTGCCGTTTTTTCAGCGCATCGTCCAAGTTTTTAATTTCGGCTTCGGCTTTGCGGAATTGGTCGATAGCATTTTCTTGCTTATATATCTCGGCTTCGGCATTGTCATAGTCATCACGTGCGGCGGTATATGCGGGGTCGGCCTCTAGTGTCGTGACAAGGTTATCAATATCTGTTTCTGATAATGTTTGTAAACCCACCAATTCCGGATAGATTCCGTCATAACTGGCGATTTGCTGTTTGTTTTTGCGAATATCTTCGGAAAGCAATTTGATTTCTTGCTTGATTTCTTCTTCTTCGGCTGGATCAGTTGCCGCCGCCAATTCCGTTTGCAGTGTTGCAAGTTCGTTTTGGTTTCTGGTTCTGGATTCAAACAGTGTACGTACAGATTCATATATGTCCAATTTTTCAGTGTACGGTTGTAATACTGTTTGTTTGTTCGCAAGTTCCGGTTTCAGATTATCGCGAATATTTCTTTCTGCCTGGTCGACTTTATCCTTGGCGTCTGGGTCGGTTCGTCCCAGTCCCAAATCAGCCAGCGCATCGCCACGGTCGGTTTCTTTCGCCACCTTTCTTGCGTTATCTGCCGCGTCCGCCGCCGTTTTGTTTGCGTTAAATATCGCACGTTCATTTGCCGCGTTTGCATCATGTGCGTTGGACATTGTGCGCAATTTGCCGCCAGTTTTATCTTTTTTGCCGTGCTGGAACTGTTTGTTATACTTGCTGCCGGTTAAACGAATTTCGTTGCCAATCATCGTTATACCGTACCCAATACCCATAAATGCTGTTTTAATGCTTTTGTCCAATGCCTTGGTAACAAACTGGACACCCTGGTTTTTATTCCACGACAAATTTTTATCGGAAAATACAGAAAATTCTTCCTTTTTCAGCGCGTCCATAACCTTGCTTGTTGTCATGCCGTATTTCATTACAGACAAAACTTCCATCGCGATTTTCGCCTGGTCGACTTTGTTATCATCAACGGCCTTGATAATTAGTTCGGAAATCAAATTGCGCATTTGACGACCGTTTTTCAGTGCACCTTCCATTGTGCGCTTTAAATTTGGGTCGTTGCTGAATTCTTCCAATGTTTTGGACATCCAGTCAAAAGCCTCAGACGCTTTTGGTGACGATTTTAATGCGCCCGCAATTTTAGATTTGTTGTCCAATAACCCCTTGAAACCATCGGTCGGTTTTACGTTGTTTTTATCCAGTGCCTTGGCTATTTTTTGGGAGTATTCGGAAAAGAATAACCGGTCGCCCCTTAATTTCATGTATTTTTCAAGACAATTTTCGTATGTATCATCGGCCCATTTCTGTAATTGCTGGAACGGGGTTAATAAATCATCACGCTTTGGCGATACATAGTTTTTGGAATTGACGTCATCGTAATTAATACCTTTTTTGGCACCTTCAACCGATGCGGAAATACGATTATCGCTGCCTTCTTTGGACCTGAACGCGTCCAGCACCTTGTCTTCTTTGTACAGGGTATAAAACAAGGATTGGTATTGTTCTTTGAATACGGCCAGTTTTGCCACGTCAACACTTGGTTGTGTCCAACCAGGCGCATAAATGTCATAAATAAGGCGCAGATTTGGTCGCGTCCCACCAATGTTGGAAATAAATCTGTTATATCCGGTTGGGTTCGTGTATGGGTCACACGCATTGTTTATTTTTCCGGCAAGAGTTTGAATCTTTTCGCGAAATTTATCGTCTTTGTTATACTTTTTGCTGGCAAGTCCGCTTATCAAACTTTCGTATGAAGTGTTGCTGTCTAAAATGCCCGCCCAATCAGAATCTCTTTCCAGTTTATCTTTCAGAAAATCTTTATTACTTGTAAGTAATGCCTGTAATTGTGCACATTGTGCCTCAGTCGCGGCGGTCGCGACAACTTCTGATTGGTTTGCACCGGTAAAGACGTGTTGCCATTCGTTTAAAAATTCCAGTACTTTGTCATTGCCGGCAAATGATGCGCGGTCGCGCGACATGTTATAAAACACACCCTGGCATATGCGGAAAAGTGTTTCCCAATCGGCGTCGTCCAGTTCATCGTGTGTGCCCGTTGGGTCGGGCAGGGGCTTTATCTGGTATTCGCCATTCACACGAATAAAATTACCAGCAAGGTCTTTTTGGAATAGTTTGTCCGCCCATTTCTTTTGATCCTTGGTCATATCGCCCGATGTAACCAAATCTTCGAAATGAGCCCATTGTTCAGTATGGTTGTCGCGCATGTCAACCATGCGTACCAACTTGAAATATTCAATTAAAAATTCGTTTAACGGTTGTGCCATACTATTTTATTCCAATGACTATGTAATTATAACTCATTTTTGGTATTTTTTCAACTTTAGTAATGATAAAAAGCGAATTTTTGGTATTTTTTCTTGATTTTTCGTTTTTATTATGTCAGAATTTGCCCCGAACCGCCGAAACGATGTGTTTACACCTTGATTTCGGGGTCCATGGGAACATAGCTCAGTTGGTAGAGCAAATGACTTTTAATCATTGGGTCCAGGGTTCGAGTCCCTGTGTTCCCACCACTATTTACCCGCCACATCGGCGGGTTTTCTTTTTGCTTTTTTGTATTTGGTGGTTTATGATTTACGTATGCCTGCAATCAGAGACGCACATTGTCATATCTTTTCTAGAGATCAAATGGAAGCCATACATAGTTTTGGTGTTGGGTTTTTTGTCGTAAATGCCACGCAAATTTCTGAATGGGGGCGTGTCGCAGAATTGGCGAAAGAAAGCTGGCTTGTTCATGGCGCAATTGGTGTGCACCCGTGGTATGTGTCGGGACTGCCGGCTGATTGGGACGTTGCTTTGACTTGTTGGCTGGAGCAACATCCGGAATTGTCGGTTGGTGAAATTGGGTTGGATAAAAATTACCCTGATTTAGATATCCAGGAATCAGTTTTTCGTCGTGAGTTACAAATCGCGCATGATATGAAACGGGTTGTGCATATTCATTGTGTTGGTGCGTGGGGAAAAATGATGGAGATTTTGCGCGGGTGTAAATTACCACCGGCAATGATTTTTCATGCTTTTTCGGGGTCGGCAGATTTAGTGCCGGAATTAGTAAGAAAACGTGGATATTTTTCATTCGGTCGCGCGGTATGTGATAATCGGCGTGTCAAACTGCATGACGCAGTGCGCGCGGTACCCAACCGGCGCCTTTTGGTGGAAAGTGATGCATCTTTTGTTGATGACTATGAAGATTTGGATAACACTATCCATGCAATCGCAGATATCAGAAACGATTCTTACGGGGATATAGTGGAATTAAGTTGTACTGTTGAGGATGTGTTAAATGACAGAAAGATTTAAGCGAATAACAGCATTGTTGGGATACAACGCGGTAAAGAAATTATCGGATGCAACTGTTATGGTTGTGGGCTGTGGTGCGGTTGGTTCTTTTGCGGTTGAAGCATTGGCGCGCAGTGGTGTTGGGCAAATTATCTTGGTTGATTTTGATGTGGTCGAAGAATCAAATATCAATCGCCAATTGTTCGCGCTGTCGTCCACGGTTGGTCAGGCCAAGGTTGATGTTGCCGCGGCGCGTGTTCGCGATATAAACCCAGACGCGATTGTTGTTCCGCTGAAAATGTTTTGGGACGCTGCGTCCGATGTCGCAGTTCGTCCCGACTTTGTGATTGATGCGATTGACACGGTGGAATCCAAGGTTGCACTGTATAAATGGTGTGCAGGGCGTGGCGTTCCATTTGCCGCCAGTATGGGCGCGGCTTTAAAGTCCGACCCCGCACAAATTCGCGTGGCGCGCATATCAAAAACGTCAGTATGTCCATTGGCGGCACGAGTGCGCAAATTGGTGCGCGATGAAAACTTGCCCGATTTTCCGGTTGTGTATTCGGTTGAATCTCCAAACAAGTCTGCGGCAACGTCGGGGCGTGTTTTTGGTTCAATGATAACGGTGACGGGTGCGTTTGGACTGCGACTGGCGGATATTGCCATTAAAACGATTACCGGTTTATCGAACGACTAAAATGTGGTATAATACATCACATGTTTTTGAATGTTTTACTGTTGGTTTTTGGTTTTATTTTTCTGGTGCGTGGCGCCGATGTTTTTGTTGATGGATCGGTGGCAATTGCGCGTCGCTGGCATATTCCGGAAATTGTTATCGGTCTGACCATTGTTGCCATGGGGACCAGTGCACCCGAAGCCGCGGTTTCTATTGCTTCGGCATTTCATGGCGCAAACGGTGTCGCAATTGGTAATATATTTGGGTCAAATATTGCGAACATATTGTTGATACTGGGGGTGACGGCGACAATATCAACACTTACAGTTGCGCGCAACACAACGCACTATGAAATACCGTTTGTTGGGTTTATAACGCTTTTGCTTATGTGGTTGGGCTGGAAATATGGTGTGATTTCGCACGTTGGCGCGGCGATTTTGTTTGGTCTGTTTTTGTTGTTTTTGGGATATCTGTTTTTTGTATCCAAAGAAATGCATACGGACGATTTGTCACCCGAAAAGCATATGTCTTGGGCGAAAATAGTTTTGTTTGTTGTCGGGGGTATAATTGCGCTGGTCTTGGGCAGTAATATGACGGTGAACAGTGCGGTTGCAATCGCCCACGCGTTAAATGTGTCGGACAGAATCATCGGTTTAACAATTGTTGCGGTCGGTACCAGTTTGCCCGAATTGGTGACGTGTGTTGTTGCTGCGACCAAGGGGCAATCGGATATCGCGATTGGCAATATTGTCGGGTCAAATATATTTAATATCTTGTTCGTGTTGGGTATTGCGGGACTTATTCATACCATACCATTTGAAAGCGCGTTTTTGATTGATGGTGCGGTTGCAACTATATCGGTCGTGTTGTTATTTGCGGCCACCGCACGCAGTGGTAAATTGACGCGCGCCATTGGTATTTTGTTTGTGTTATTGTACGCGCTTTATATCGCTTATACAATTGTATAAGTGTGGCAATTTGTTCCGGTATGATTTTATGAAAGGCTTGTGTTTGTTGGTTTAGGAACGTTTCCCTAATTAACGTATTGTGTTTGCGCGCGTGATTAAAAGTGGTTATAATACCCGTGTCTGAAGTTCAGACAAAACAAACGTTGAAAAGGAGAAAAAACAGATGAGAGGACTAAATCATTACCTGCTTGTTCCATTGATGTTCATCGGTGCCTTGAACTGGGGCTTGATTGGAATCTTTGGATTTGACTTGGTAGCGTTTTTATTCGGCCCAGCAACATTGTTGACCAACATTGTGTACAGTTTGGTCGGAATTGCCGCGGTTGTATGGTTGATAATTGTTTTAATTGACCGTCCAGAAAACGCACGTTAAAAAAATAAAACAAAAGTTTTCATGTCAATCGCCCCAAGTGCTTGGGGCGTTTTTTATGGGGTAAATAACAGATTGACTTTTAATCAGACAAAATTCTAGAATGAAATGTATGAGTAATACCAAAGGGGAAAAGAAATGAAAAAGTATATAGATAGGGGTCTGGATTTCCTGCGCAAACACACATATCTGAACTATTTGGATATAAGTGAAAAATGGCTTGTTAAAATCGGGCTTTCGTGCCTGTATTTTGTATTTCCAGTAATCGCAATCATCTTTATCGCAAGATATCATCGTCCAATTACTGCACTTTGTGGCAGTGCGATTTTGGTCGCGTTTGGTGTTGTCTTGGCAAGTATTTTTGCCGGCTATATCGCCGATAAGATGTTGGAATATGTAAAGCCAAACATTGAACACTCACAAACAAAAATCGTAAATGGCGCACTGATGGACGTGTTGGCAACAATAATGGTACTGGTGTCGGTTGGCATATTCTTTGGCGCGGTGATTTCAGCAATTAAAACAGGCAGTTTGGAAACTCTGTTTGGCGGATTGTTGGCGACACTGGTTTGCAGTTTCTTTGTTTCAATGTTGCTGGAACCCGAAAAGACATTGAATATTCGTGTTCATGATTCTGCAACACCGGCGCAAAGTTTAATTGCAATATGTTCATTCTTGGTCAAGGCTTCGTATCGCTTGGTTCCAATCGCATTTGGTTCGTTGGTGATTGTTGCGTTGATTTGCGGAATAGATTTATTGTTCAGTAATGGCAGCATAAGTTTAATAACCACATTTGCACGTCTGGGGCTGGGGGGTGCAATGTTGCCGTTGGTTGGGTATTTCTTGTTCTTAATCTATTACTTTGTGTTGGACTTTTTGGAATCGTTTTTCCGTATGTCGAATGATGTGCGGGCAATCGCAGAATCAAAAGACGGCCACAAAGCAAAATAAAAAGAATATCGTAATAAATAACCCCACCCAAACGGGTGGGGTTTTGATTCCTGTATAAATACGGTGTTATGGTGTGTACAATTATCGGTATGCATCTTGGCAACATATTCTTGAAATCTATTCCGTACGTATTGTCCATCGCCGGTGGCGTATTCGTTTTTGATTTTTCCCAAGACTATCTGCACGACCCAAACTGGATAGATTTAATGAATAATGTTTCGGCATCATTGCTGGCAATCCCACTGGTGTTTTTGTTCTATGACTATTCCAATTACCTTATAACGCGGCGCATGCACAAACACCAAAATATGAAAGTGATAAATATGCTGGACGGATATTTGTTGAAAGTACTGTCGCAGATGAAAAATATTATTGGCCTGAAACGCATAGAGGTTCCGATGCAGGATATAAACCTGAACTATAAAAAACTGAATCTGGACGGGAAATATTTGCGCGCCATTGGCAACGAATTAAATAAATTGGAAAACTTGCTCTATAAATCGGATAAAATAGAAGTCTTGGATCCACAACACACCCAAATATTGTCGTTCATTGCCCAAGAAATAAACCAGATTTTGAATGAATGCAAATATCACAATTCCCCGCGGGAAATCGCGCGATATATTGAAACGACATTGTCCATGATTGACGATTGGTTTTTTGCAACAGGCTATGCGGTGCGCAAAAAAGCACATGCCCATATCGCGAAAAAATAGGGCGCAAAATGGTATTGCTTTTTTTGTAGATGGGTGCTAGTATAAACAATGAAACAAGCATGGTGCGTGTTTCAGGGCGGATTTACATCCTAACTTGTCCTGCCCAAAATGGACTAAATAAGGAGCCTAAAATGATATACTCTTATGTGGAGGCACCAGCCATTGACTTTGGTGCAATAAATCACTTGTTTGAAAATCTGGACTTGATACTTGCCAACCGGCGAAAGATTATGTTTCACCGTAAGTATCGCACTATCAAAATATCTGGAATTTTTGCTGGTGGATTGTATGTCGGTATGCACAGAATGACACTGGGCAATCTTTTGCATCTGTGGAAGCATACCGAATGGCATACTGGGACGCGGTATTACTTCAATATTATCGGCACCCCATTAAGTGGTTCGAACCATTCGTGGTGGTATGATACTGCAACGAAAAAGTGCGATTGTGGAAAGTATTACAATGGCAAATATCATTTTCTGGGGCTGGCAAAGCCAGCATTGGACTACCTTAAATGGCACGAATTGTATAGGGAACCATCAAAACTGACAATCTTTGACCTGGTCAAACAGTTGCAGCGTTCTAAATAAAAGGGGGCAACAATGTCAGAATTGGTAAAAAAATATAATGAATTGTCTTTAAGATTGGGTGATGAGGATTTGTATGAAAAAGAAGAATCTAAAATCGTAAAGCAGATGGCTGAGTTGAAGAAGCAATTCAAAGAATCTGATTGGAACGAACTGATACATTCGGTTCCGATATTTATGCGCCCAATGGTTCAGAAACAAAAGGAAAAATACTTACAATAACAAACAAAGGTGCCACCCGGCACCTTTTTTAATTCACGGTTTTTTCTAATTCCGTAACAATTTTTAACAATTCTTCTGGAATATATGTTTTTGCCTTTTCTTTGATTTCGTCTGGAATACCATAAAACGCTTCGGCGATTGAACCCGTTATCGCGCCGATTGTATCGGAATCGCCACCAATGGAAATTGCGTTACGGATTGCATCTTCGAAATCTTTTGATTCCAAAAAGCATTGTATCGCCGGTGGAACGGTACCCTGGCACGATGCGTCCCAATCGTAGTGTTTTTGTAAATGTTTTACACTGTCATCTAAATCATAATAGTTGTCTTGGATATAATCTGTGATTTCGTCTTTGGAACACCCATTGCGCGCCGCCCATATTGCAACTGCGGTTGCTTCGGCTCCTTTGATACCCTCGATATTATCATGTGTAACCGATGTCACCATATACGACAGGCGTTTTACTTCGGTGACGTCACGACCGTACCAGCCCGCCGCCGATATACGCATCGCGGCACCATTTCCCCAAGAATTGTACGGGCCCTTGTCATTATGCACCAACCATTGCCAAAATTGTGAGCCATATCCCATGTTTGGGTATTTGTTTCCGATTTTCCGCATGTGTTTCGTGGCCAATTCTGACAAGTCGCCACCGTGTTGCTTCCATTCATTTATCGCGCGTGCAACGGCAATAGTCATACAAGAATCATCGGTTATAAAACCACGTTCGCTGAACAGTGGAAAATCTTTCGTCTTGATATTATGAAATTCATAAACAGACCCAACAATATCACCAATAATCGCACCATATAACATCTCTTATCCTTATTCTAAGTATTCTTCCTCTGCGCATTCATTTGCTTCATTGCAGTAAGATTTTTCCCATGCATCTACCAACAATTTTCTTTGTTCTGTGCGTGTTTTTAGCTTGTTTGTGCGTGTTTTAAACAATATTTTTACCTATAGGAACCATTTGGGGATAAAATACTATAAACTATACGATTTAAACAGTTTATTATTTACTGTTTGAATCAAATAGTAATCAAATATTTAATCTTGGCTTTCTTCAAAGTATGATGTGTCTAATTCTTTAATATCATAATTTTTCTTGTTTCTTGCACCAAGATTATATTTACGCATTAATTGAGCTAATTTATGACCGTCAACCAATACTACAGAACAATTATTATTGCTTGCTTTTTCAGCTGATTTTATTGCCTTATCATCAAAAGAACTTGTCGTTAGAAAAACTCCTTTTGAAACTCCAGTATATTTTGTAGTTAATGCACCTACAAAAGCACGCATTTCTGTATCATGAACCTTGTTGTTAGAAGCATACCGTTTAGCTTGTAAATATATTTTTGAAAGTCCCAATTCATCTTCGTTTATTATACCATCTATTCCACCATCTCCAACATATTGAGTTGGTGTTCCATGACCGTATCCCATTGCTTCCATAAGGTCTATAACTATAAATTCAAAACGCCGCGGACTTGCATTTTGTACAGATTCAAGAATATCCTGCTCTAATTTTGCATTTATGGTACCAATTGCATTATCTATCATTGTTTCTGGGTCATCTTGTGAAATAGTTATTGCAGTATTTTGTTGAGTATTTCCATTACCGGATAAATTCATTTTTACCTGATTAGATTTTACTTGTCTGTTTTCTTTGGTTTTATCAAGCCACTCCTGAACAGAAGGATAATGTTGCAGTAAGTAATTTGTATTTATATCAACATTTAAAGATAATAACTTTTTGCCTTCGTCGGTTATTTTATACGCACCACTTTTTAACATTTGGCCTTCGCGCGCAAGTAAACCCGCAACATACAAATAATATGCAGCCCAATAAATTCTTGAATTTATAATAGTTTCTCGACCATTTCCCATCATTGCAGACCTGTCTTCAGTGGAAAGTTGCATTATGTCTGCTATTCTATCTACTAAATCCTGGCGTTTTACTAATCCACCATTTTCTGCAAATGCTTGTAATGTCGCATTCATAAAACCTTCATAGTTTGGGATACTCATTTTTTCACCTTTTTATTCAATGTTATTATTCCTAACTATATCATAAATATGTCAACGCGTGAACGTAAATTCACTTTGCTGGTTTTATTTCTATGCCGACAACTTGTTCGTGAGTTAATTTCTCGGGCGAAATGAATTTCGTAATCGTGTCCATCAAATCGTACAAATTGTCAAAACCCGTACGCCGAATATCAATTTTCTGGAACAAAGACGCAAAATCGGGCGCAATATGTAGCCCTAATACCTCACAAACAATATAGTCTGTCGGGTTTTCAGCATCGGATAATATAAATCTATCGCCAACTTTGATTTTCTTGCGTTTGTCGTCATATGCGCGCAATTCAATGTCTTTTTGTCCAGACTTTATCATCTCAAAATACTTATTTCGTACACTCATCGAAAAACGACAGTTGATATTCGGAACGATATGATTTGTGAAAAAATCGCGCATGCTGTCTATCTGTATAATTTTGGGGTTAGTCACGTCGTTAATGTCTAACCAAGTTACAGAGATTTTTTCATCGCGTTCTTCACAAAATCTTAAATTCACATTGTTCGTTTCATTCGTAATAAAGTAGTGGTGTTCTTCGGCCCATGCACCACGTTTTTCTGCACGTTCCAGTGTCGTGTGCCGAAAAGAATAGGGTGCTGGAACCTCTGCGATTAAATCTAAAATACCCAATGCGTCTTCGCCCAATTCTTCGGTCAATTCACGTTTTAGTGCGGTTTCGAAATCTTCGCCATCGTCCAATCGACCACCAATTGGGCCATAATTGTTTGCGCCATAATTTAACAACGCAATTTGTGTTTTGTCACCTTGGGTACGAACAGGAATGATATACGCAGAATAACTTTTGTCTTTTATCATCGTGGCACCTTTTATTCATATTGTTGCACATCGTATTTGGTTTGCAAGTCCTTTAACCCTGTGTTTTTTGTGTAAAAGTGCAACAAATACGCCTCAAAAATCATAAAATTTGTTTTGTAAAAACGGGTCTTGGTGCCTTGTAAATTCGTGTGTGTTTTCTTGTATAACGCGAATCGCTTGTGTGATTCTATAAAAATTAGTTAAATGTTTCTGTAAGTATATTTATTGCGGGTTTTTGCTTTGCAACAAATTCAGGCAAAAGGAGAAATTATGATAAAAGCGGATTATGCCGAAAAGTGCGAATTTATTATAACTGTGTTAAAGAAAATTATGAAAGGGGTGGATGTGCCGCTGTCGGAACGTATTTCCGCATGTGAAAAAGCCATAGAGATTTTATGCACTCCCGATTTCACCCCTCAGGATGAATCTAAAAATTCTTGTGCTAAAAAGTAATCGTCGAAAGCACAAAATTCATCTTGTTCAATCAGAGATCAAATGGGCTTTTCCCAATTCTCGTGCCTCTCGTATCATGTGCTTCGTCAGCACACGGATAAAATGTGTTGATTTTATGCATGTTTTAAAAGATTGTTTGGGTGAAAAACGGATTGGTCCGTGTGTCTGGGCGAGTTTTACATCAAATTTACATGTGTGTGGGCCCTAAAAATGTCCACTATTAGTACGTTTTTGAGCAAATTTTTGCGGAATTTGTCTTGTCGTCCCCAGAAGTAAATGCGACCCACGGATTAACAGTAATTCATCAATAAAGATTTATTTAAATGTGTTTCAGTGTAAACCTGGCCTCCTGTGTTCCGCAGAAATCTGGGGTGTTTTGAGGTTTGGCCTTAGTGCAAAAACACCCGAAAATACACCAAGACGTTTTCCATTGTTGTCCCAAAATATACACTCAGTATAATCTTTTTTTTGCTAGTCAAAAAAGCTTTACAAAGTGCGAAATTATTGGATATTTCTGCAATGACTTTTGCTCTTTATTTGGTTAAATGCAAGTATAAAAAGGAGCAAAAAATGACAGATAAATTATTATCACCAAAACAGCTTGCCAACTACCTTGGCGTGGGGCTTACTACACTTGCATCATATAGAAAAGATGGGATCGGGCCTGAATACCTAAAAATAGGACATTTGGTTAGATATCGATTTTCTGATGTAGAAAATTGGTTAAAAACTAAAGAAAAACAGCTTTTGGAAAAATAGTTCATTTTTCACTGGACTTGTTGATTTGTTCGGGTATGTGTTGTGTCGTAAACTAAGAGGTGACACATGAAATGGCAGTGTTCAACAAAAGCATTTAGAGATGTCTGGATCAAGAATTTGACCAGTGACTGTAATTTGCAAATTACGGACGGAACTATCCCAGGTTTAATATTAAGGTATTCGACAAATACCCATAAGATAAGTTTTTATTTAGCTTATAGGAGCAAGGTAACAAAAAAGCGCAGGGTAATGCTTGTTGGTAAGTACGAAGATTTCAAATTGTCTGAAATTAAGGAACGTGCTCACGATCTCCGAAAAATGATATTCCTTGGACAAGACCCAATGGAGGAACAAGCAAAAGAAATTAAACAAAAACTGCAAGAACAGGAAGAACAAAAACCGGTGGATGAGGTCTTTGCAGAATATCATGAAAAATATTCAAAAGTTTATAAGAAACCATCTACCCAACGTTCCGATATCAATGAGTACAACTATTATATTAAGAAACGATTTGGGGCAAGACCAATCAGAAGTATCGAAGAAAAAGACATTGCAGATGCATATACTGACTGGGCTAAAGCAACATCGTTTTCAACAGCAAACAAGATTATGTCGCTGTTCTCGAGTATGTGGGAATGGGCTGTAACGTACAAATACGTCCCACGAGGCAGCAACCCTTGTCAATATATAAAGAAAGGTTCAAACGAGAAATTCAAACCAACAGTATTAGACATAGATGGGTATCAGCGATTGTTTAAATCATTAGACAAGGGTATGAGAGAAACAAGAATGCACAAACGGTTCTTCAGAGCGTTAAAGCTGTTGGCCTTAACCGGATGCCGTTGTTCAGAAATAACAGAACTTGAATTAGATGAAGTAGATCTAGAGAAAAAGATGATACGTTTGAATGATAGTAAAACTGGGGCCAGAAACGTAAAACTATCAGATGCTGCAGTAACAGAATTATCAAAGGCTGTTGCAGAGGCACAAAAAATGAAGAGTACAAGATTTGTATTCCCTGGGGTGCTTGACAAAAATAAGCCGATATCAAACGTAACAAAACCATTTGATTGGGCATTAAAAGATGCCGGACTACCCCACATGCGAATACACGATCTGCGACATTCGTTCATCACCATGGGGGCAACCATGGGCGAAAATATGAATGCACTGAAAGATGCGGCCGGACATACCAAAATCACAACAACGGAAATGTACACGCACGTAGGCGATGCCTGCACATTTAATGCTGTAAATCACATCGCTGATGCTATTTACAAATAAGTGTCTTATTCGCTGGACTTGTTGATTTCTTTGGGTATGTTGTGTGTCGAAAAAAAGAGGTAACACTATGAAACGCAATAAAAACATATACTTAGCAGCACTGGCACATGCAATAAATACTAATGTCGGTCTGGAAAATATTTGCTTTGCGCTGGGCTGTGAATACGTAAGCGAAAGTAACGCATATTGTTGGCTAGAAGAGGGGCGTACCGAAAGAGAAATTATAACCATGCTACGTAAGATTGGGTACGAAATACCTAAATATATAAAAGGGTCGACAGAGATCAAGTTTGACACCACAGTACAAGAGGAATAACTATGTTAGAGATCAACAAGCAATTTGGTTATTACGGTACAATGAAGAACCAATACAACGATAAAAAGCAGTTGGGAATTATTTGGGAAACAACAGTGAAACGTTTCCAAATAATATACCCAGAAAAAAGCAAATCAGAAATATATGAATTCTTGAATGCAAAGACGGGACGACATTTCGCGGATGAAATTCTGGACGGTATCGGATCGTTAACATATGCAGTTGTACTGATGAGGATAGCACTGTTGGACAAATTAAGGCTGGATAAGTGGTGGGCATATCATCATGGATGCTCACCGATTCCGGTGCCGATAGATAAAAAGTTGCTTTATAAAACAGCAATTAAAAGCAAAATGAAAAAAGCATGGGTGCAAAAACTGATGAAGAGAGTGCTTGGCTGCGAACATGATGTGGTATGGTATCACCCAGATCTTTGGTTAGACGCAGATAGTACAGATGAGCAAGAGTTAGAAATGATGTGGGCATATATACAGGTAGAACTAAACAAAAGGACCAAACATGGAAACAATACAGAGCATAGAAAGGAAACTGGCTCGTGCTAAACAACACGAGCCTGTGGAGGCCAAATACCCGACAGGTCTTGTAATAGACCTAAGGGGACCACAGGGCAATATATTTTATCTGTTCGGTGTGGCAAAGAATTTGCTAAGAGATCTTGCTGTGCCGGATAAAGAAAAAACAGAATTCAAACGAGAACAAGATGCACAGACATCGTATCAAGGCCACCTGGACTTGCTACGTAAATGGTTTGGAATAGTATTTATAAATAACGAATAAAAAAGGAAAAAGTTATGCACGAAGATGTATGGAAAACCAGAACAAGACTCACAGAACAGGAACTTGCTGATTATTGGGGTATGAAAATAAATACGTTACGCAAATGGCGATCTAATGGTGTTGGACCTACATATATAAAAATAGGCGGACATGTTATCTATACCAAGGAAGATATCGAAAAGTATGAGCAGGCAAGAAAATATCGCGCACCAAATCATCGTATCTTGCCACCAGTTTAAAAGGACAAACAACATGAAAACTAAAAGTTTATATGCTGCTGCATTATACAGCGAACTTCATCATAATGATAGTATGGACAGATTTTGTAAATTATTTGATAACATATCTGATGCGTTTGCATGGACCCAGAAAGAGCATACGGATGAAGAAATAGCAGAGATATTGTCAAAACTTGGATATAAAATAGAGGTAAAAAAAACAATGGATAAGACAGTCAAACCAAAAGAAACTAATGTGTCAAAAAAGGTATCAAAAACCACACAACGGTTAATGACACCCAAAGAGGCAGCTGCATATTTAGGAACAACAATAAGTTCGTTATGTAATTGGCGGCATCTTGGCAGACATGATCTGCCATTCGTGCGCTGGGGACGATGTGTTCGTTATCGCAGAGAAGATCTGGATGCTTGGATTCAATCACATGTCGTTGCAAAACAGGATTAAAAATGAACTACAGAAAAACATTAGAGGAAGAACTGAAAGCTTGCGAAGAAAATCTTGACCTTTTTGAGGAACAAATCAGAAAAACAAACGAGAGTTTCGACAGACAAGATATTCAGCCATGTATAGAACACGAGCAGGGTTATTACGATGGTTTGACATTTGCCTTACGTGAATCTAAAAAGCGTATTGAACCAAAAACAATTATAAGAATTATCAGAATATTTGTACGAAAAAAGTATGGCGAGAGTGAGCTAAATAATCAGTCTTGGAATATCAAGGCACTTGCCATTGAAATTGCGAACAAGTTATAAAACAACCCAGAGGAAAAGTTGCCCAGGACAAAAATCTTATTGGGAGGGAAAGCAGGACTATTATAACATATGCAATGTAAAAATCAACCAGTCCAAATTTTATTTTTTACAGGTATTCTTTCCTGTTGAAAAGAATAAAAACTTATTGTAATTATAAAAATATAAGGAAAGGAGTTGCCCTTTGTGGCGACCCCTTTTTCTTTTGAGAGAATAACACAAAGAAAGGACGTTCATGACTGGGTTGGACATCCCAATAGAGTTCTTGGATATCGAGGACTTAGCACATCGTTGGCAATGTAGAGTTTCTACAATAGAGGCATTAGTAGAAACGGATAAACTGCACCTTTGTTTGCGACCCGCAGCATTAGAGGTTGCGCTGGCACAAACCCAACCAGAAAAGAATAGTCAAATCGTCCAAAAATTATCAACCCTGCCAATAGACCATAGATATGTATATTTGATGTTCAAAGATAAAGAACACAAAATTGAAATAACTCATGTCGGTAACTGCGATATGAAAGAAATCCTAACAGGTCCACTTCGCGTGGACTTTTTTGATCTTGTAATTCCAATGGAACAAATCGAAGAATTCGAATTTGTGTATGGTAATATGACAGATAAAGACAATGAATTTAAATTGTTATCAGATGACTTTACCTGTTTTATATGGTGTGGCAAAGAATATCAATTCGGGGAACAGCAAGCTAAGGTTATAAAACGTTTATGGCAAGCACGTGAAGATGGTACTCCCTGGATATATGGAAAGCGAATTCTAAGAGATATTGATTCAAACGCAGACAGGATCAAAGACCTTTTCAGTCATAATAAATATTGGCGCAGAATTATAAAATCTGATCAGAACGGAAAATACAAATTAAATCTGCCACCCAAACAATTGACGTTATTTAGTTAAAATATCAGCCAGGCTGATAGGTTTGCGTTTGTGGCCATGTTGCATAATAACACCACTAACAGTGCGATCCACTGTATCATAAGAAATCATGTACGTGTAATATTCTCCGGCAATAGAAATGTTTAAAGCACGAACCCCTGGATTTCGTTGAATTGCTTCATCAATTTTTGCCCTGATAAAATCTATCGTAAATTTATCCATGTCTAAATCTTAGTAAAAACAACAAATTGTTTCAAGTAATTCGGATAGCCCCCACTAGAGCTCCTAATGGGCTCCCACTCAGCTCCCACTTAGCCCCCACTTGCCTCCCCGATAGGTCCCAATCTCCACCCAGTACCCCCACCGACAAACTAAAGATATCTGCCTAGACTTAAAGCATACAAAATCAACAACGAAAGGAGTTTTGTATGGGAAATTTGCTACAAGAACAAGACAGAATTACTGAAGAAGAATTGGCTGAGTATTGGGGACTAAAAAAACAAACTTTGCAAAAATGGCGATCTCTTGGTTTCGGACCTGTTTATATCAAAATTGGTGCCAGAGTATTATATCCATCAAGTGCGATAATACAATATGAACGTGATCATCTGTATGCAGGAACAAGTAAAAAGATAGACGTAACAGATGGGGGCAACAAATGAGTAAACCATCATCTGTTTGTCCTGTGTGCGGACGTAAAATTACAGAGTATAAACACTCTATCAACAAAACCCTGGTGGAGTGCTTGGCAAGATTAAATGCGATGGGTGGTCGTGCCAGATTAGATAAGATGAGTCTGGACAATACGCATTTTAATAATTTCCAAAAACTTAGATATTTTGGTTTGGCAATACCAACAAATGATAATTATGAATGGCAAATCACAGATCGTGGCGTTTGGTTTTTACAGGGTAGAGTTCAAATTCATAAGTCTGTAATAACAAGGAACGCACAGGTTATTCGTGAAAGTACAGAATTGGTATTTATCAACCAAATAAAAGATTGTGTGACCTACAAAATAGAATGGCAAGACCAAGCAAGACAACCAAATCTGTTTGATAAATAAGGACATGATATGAAAATACTGTTGGATCCAAATATCGCGGTTTTAATCAAGGACATGTCAGATGCAGAATGTGCAGAAATACTAAGATGCATATTTGAATATCCAAACCGAGATTGTGAGATAGGTCTTTGGAAATACATCAAAACACAAATAGACAGAGATGCAAAAAAATACAAAGACAAGTGTGATCGTGCAGCGCATGCACGTGACACACAAACCCTTAAATTAGACCTTAAATCAGGTCTAAAATCAGACCTTATATCAATGGTAGAGAAAAGTAGTATAGAAAATAATAATGAAAAATATATTGATATTGAAAAAGAAAGAGAAAGTAGTAATGCGAATTTGCCTGTTGAAAAACCTGTTGAAAACTTTTTAATAAACGACTTTTTTAGTTTTCAAGAAATTGAAAAAAAGATACCAGCGTTCACAAATTATTTAAAACAATTTCTGCCAGCTGTTGTGAATAGAGCAGAACGAACATTAAAACAAAAACGTACAGGTCAGCATCTAACAATGATGCAGATCATAGAATGGATTGAACAAGAACGAATTTTTTATCAACAAACACATAAGGATGTAAAATGAATTTATCAACAATAAAATGGGATGCAGAAACAGTAAAGTATTGGCTTAGTATAGCGGCTTTGGTCGATAGAGCATTGCCACCGGTCCGAACTAAAAAATGCACTGGACAATATTGGCCAATTGTTCGTGAATGGTACGAATTTCTGTGGGATTCAGATAAAGAAGATTTAAAACCAAAGATTCAAGCAACAAATGAGCAGGTATCAATGTGGGAAGAGATTGTTTTGCGCTGGTTTAAATTGATAGATAGTGATAAAGACAAAAAGATAGTATGGTTACGCTCTTGTGGAATGCCTTATAACAGAATTAGTAAAAGACTTGGATTCAGCAGACAGACGTTAACAATTAGATATAACAATGCGATAGAACGATTAGCGAAATCATTAAACGAGTTTTATCATCAAAAAGGTTCTGTTGAAACTTCAAACTATCGAGGGTAACGGCGAGCAAAACACTTTGCTACACACAGAATAAAAAATGTGTTCGCAGTTCGCACCTTGGGCTTGCAATGACCAGAAATCAGGGCTTTGCCATCGTGTGGTAAATGCGAACACCTTTATCCGTAATTAAATCAAAAAATATCCAAAATTTTATATTTATTTATAAGTAAAAACAATCAAATGATAGGATATAAGAAAATGTAAAGAATCTTTGCCTTTACACTTTTGCAAAAAAAACATAGTATTTTCGATATAATAGGACACTGATATACGAACCACCGCAAAGGTGTTTTTTTTAATAAGCAAAATGGCAATCATTAAACTTGAATTATCATCATCGGATAACGACAAGCTGATGACCCTATGCGAAAAAGATGTCCTATTTACTGCTGCAAAATCATTGACTCAAACGGCACAAAAAGCACAGGAACAAATCAAACAGCATTTGCATTCCACATTCGTGCTAAGAAAACCGAATTTTGAGAAATCGATAAAAGTGCGGCCGGCCACCAAACAAACACTTCAAGCAAGTGTGTATACGATGGCAGGCTTTGCAACATTGCAGCAAACAGGCGGTAGACGTATCGCAAAGACCGGACGGTTGGCAATTCCGCAGTACGATGACCTGCGTGAAATAAAAGCCGTCCGGAAAACCAATCAGCCAGAATCATTTCTGATGAATTTGAAATCCGGCGGACTGGTTATTGCACGAAGAAAGAATAAAGACATTGAGATTTTATATCACATTAAAAACATTGCGCTGGTTCCAAAGAGATTACAGATGCTCGAAATAGGAACGGAAACAGCACAGAAAGAGTTTTCCAAGATATTCTCGCATAACTTGGAATCAAGCTAAGTGATCAAGTTGTGGTCAAGTTAGTGATCAACTTACCCCACAAGTAACCCAACAAGTTAAAAAGGAAAGAATATGAACATTGATTATAAAGATTTGCAATTGGGTGTCGAATATGTCGATATCAATTTGATAAAACCATTTTCTAAAAATCCAAGAACACACACCAAGGAACAGGTTCAACAAATTGTTACCTCAATGATGAAGTTCGGCTGGGTCAATCCGATATTGGTAGACGAAAACTATGAAATTATCGCTGGTCATGGAAGATTGCTTGCTGGCAAAGAATTGGGGTATGAGAAAGTTCCTGTCGCACAGTTGAAACATCTCAGCAAAGAAGAAAAACTTGCATTGTTGATTGCAGATAACAAAATCGCAGACAACGCAGGATGGGATGATGAATTACTGCAACAGGCAATGGAGGAATTGCATAACGGCAATTTTGACCTGGAGGCGTTGGGTTTTTCCAACAAAGAATTGGAAAAGATAAAGGCATCGTTTGAATCTGAAAAGCAATTGTCAGAAGTTGAAGATGTTGTGCCGGATATAGAACCAGAACAAGTAGTCAGCAAGATTGGCGACCTGTGGCAACTTGGTGAACATCGTTTGTTATGTGGCGATGCATGCATACCGGAAAACTACGACAAACTGATGGATGGCGAGAAAGCCAACATGGTATTCACTGATCCACCATACAATGTCGCATACGATGGCAGTTTCAGAAATAAAAATGAAAAAGCGGAAAACCCAAGATTGATAAAGAATGATGATTTGGGTGATGAGTTCCAAGAGTTTTTAACTAAGGCAATGGAAAACATTTTGGAACACACAAGCGGATCACTTTATATCTGTATGGGAGGTAGCGAACTACACACATTATATAAGGCATTTACAGATGCAGGAGGCAAATTTGATGCGTATATAGTGTGGGTAAAAAACACCTTCACATTATCCAGATCCAAATATCAACACCAACACGAATGGATGGTTTTTGGAAATACGGAATCTGTTTATAAAGAACAACACGAGGCAATTTTGTTGGGAAAAAATCCAGGCGAAAGTGCACCTTGGTATGGTGGACGTAATCAAACAGACGTATGGAACTTTGATAAACCAACAACAAATGATCTTCATCCAACAATGAAACCTGTGGCTTTAATTGAAAGAGCAATCAACAACTCCAGTAGAACAATGGACATAATACTGGATGCGTTTGGTGGCTCTGGATCAACATTGATAGCCGCAGAAAAAAATAACCGCCGCTGCAGAATGATAGAACTAGATGAGAAATATGTGGACACAATAATCAAACGCTGGGAAGACTTCACTGGACAAAAAGCCATACATGTTGAAACTGGTAAAACATACGCAGAACTAGCGGCAGAACGCAAATGATTAGACCATGGCACTATTATCAATCAGAGCTTATGCAAAACATCGTGGAGTATCTGATGCTGCCGTTCGTCGTGCGATAGACGATGGACGTATTACAACATTGCCGGATGGTCAAATAGATCCCGAGATTGCTGATAAACAATGGGATGCAAACACTGATGATAAATACAGGCCAAAGGGCAATGCTGTTGCCTCGTCAGAATCTGGCGTTTCTTACCAGAAAAGTCGTGCAAACAAAGAACTGTTTGAGGCCCTGCTTAAGAAACTGGAATATGAGGAAAGGTCCGGCAAGTTGGTTGAGATCTCAAAGATGGAGGTTGATGCGTTTACTGCCGCCAGAGTTGCCAGAGATAAACTATTGGCAATACCAGACAGAGTCGCACCAACTCTTGTTGGTATCACAGATATTCATGAACTCAAAGAGGTTCTACGAAAGGAAATAATAACAAGTTTACAAAACCTAACGGACTTTTTACATGCTGGAACTGAATCCGGATAGTTTTGTTATTTATGCGATGGCAGAGGGTTTCAAGCCAGATCCATTGCTGACAGTAAGCGAATGGGCAGATGAGAACCGGTATCTGTCAAGTGTCGCATCAAGTGAGCCAGGCAGGTGGCATACGGAAAGAACCCCATACCTGCAAGAAATAATGGACTGCCTGTCACCAAGTCACCCTTGCGAAAGAGTGATTTTTATGAAAGGCGCACAGGTAGGCGGTACGGAATGCGGAAACAACTGGATGGGTTTCTGCATTTGCAACGCACCAGGGCCAATGCTGATTGTGAACCCTACAACAGAAACGGCCAAACGAACATCCAGAATGCGTATTGATCCGGCAATAGAAAACTGTCCGGCACTACGTGAAAAGATAAAAAGCCCACGTTCTCGTGACAGCGGCAACACGATGTTGATGAAAGAATTCCCAGGTGGGATCTTGATCATGACAGGTGCGAATTCGCCAGTCGGATTACGATCACTTCCTGTTCGCTATCTGTTCCTGGACGAGGTAGACGGCTTCCCAGATGAGGCTGGTACCGAGGGCGACCCAGTAGATTTGGCGGTGCAAAGAACTGCAACGTTCAACAACCGCAAAATCTTCGTAGTATCAACACCGACCATCAAGGATGCGAGCAGAATTGAGCAGGCATTCCTGGAGGGCGATCAACGATACTTTTATGTGCCGTGTCCGCACTGCGGTCATTACCAAGTACTGCGCTGGCGCAATGTGATATTTGATCCAAAGAATCTCACAGAGGCAGTTTATAAATGCGAAGAATGTGAGGCGATTTGGCACGATTATCAAAAGGAACAGATTCTTAAAAAAGGCAAATGGATAGCCACAAACCCAGATGCAAACCCTGGGGTGGTGTCGTTTCATTTGTCGTCGTTATATTCGCCGCATGGCTGGACCAGCTGGACGAGCATAGCGAGAGAGTTTCTGGATTCCAAAGACGACCCGTCACGTCTGCAGGTATGGACCAACACAAAGCTGGCCGAAACCTGGGAAGACATGGCAGGCCAACAAATAGACCCAACAAGTCTGATGGTACGCAGAGAAAAATGGGGTCCGGAACTGCCGAAACAGGTTGTGATATTGACCTGTGGCGTGGACGTGCAGGACAACCGTTTGGAACTGGAAATCGTTGGCTGGGGTCGAGGCGAAGAATCCTGGTCTATCGATTACCACGTTCTGTATGGCGATCCAAGTACACCGGAACTGTGGGCGCAGTTAGACGAAGTGCTAAGCCGCAAATATCCGCACAGCAAAGATGTGCCGGACTTACCGATTGCAGCAACATGCATCGACAGCGGCGGACACTATACGGATTACGTCATCAATTACTGCCACGCACGCAGACTGCATGGTGTATTTGCCATCAAAGGTGTGGGTGGTGTTGGGAAACCGATCTGGCCTGCAACAGCCAGCAAAAGTTATACCACGAAAAAGCCTGTCTATCTGATAGGTGTGAACGATGCAAAAGACATACTGATGCGCCGGTTACATTTGGAAGATAGCAGCGGACCTGGAATCTGGCACTTTCCAATGGATCGAGAATCCGATTGGTTTGAG
>JAFXUI010000003.1 GCA_017535105.1 Alphaproteobacteria bacterium
ATTATGATGCGGACGCCAACCGTAGAGACGCAAAATTTTGCGTCTCTACACACAAAACCGCCGCACAAAAATTGCGCGACCAATATTAGTACAATGCGGATGCCTATCGTAGAGACGCAAAATTTTGCGTCTCTACACACAAAACCGCGGCACACAGATTGCGCGACCAATATTAGTACAATGCGGACGCCCATCGTAGAGACGCAAAATTTTGCGTCTCTACACACACCCTCGGCACACAGATTGCGCGAAAAAAATTAAACAATGCGGACGCCATTCGTAGAGACGCAAAATTTTGCGTCTCTACACACCAAACACGACATCAACACAAATGAAAACAAAATGACAGAAGACAAATTCAAAAACAAATACAGAATTCCATCGGCACGGGCGGCGTGGCACAATTACAATGGTGGAATGTATTTCATAACAATATGCACAAAAAACCGTGAACATTATTTCGGTGAAATTGTTTATGACGAAAACAATGAAGCCAAAATGAATTACACCGAATTAGGCAAAATTGCAATAGAATGTTGGAAATCAATTCCTCAGCATTTTCCACACGTTGAAGCACCATTATGGGTTGTAATGCCAAATCATATACACGGAATTATAATTATAAACGCCGCCACCGTAGAGACGCAAATTTTTGCGTCTCAATCAAATACACCTATCGTAGAGACGCAAAAATTTGCGTCTCAATCAAATACACCCATCGTAGAGACGCAAAAATTTGCGTCTCAATCAACCACACCTACCGTAGAGACGCAAAATTTTGCGTCTCTACCACCGAATGACGGCAATTGTTTTGGACCGCAATCAAAAAATTTGGCATCGGTGGTGCGCGGGTTCAAAATTGGTGTTACAAAATATGCACGTGAAAGGGGCATTGATTTCGCTTGGCAAACACGTTATCACGATCACATTGTCCGCAATTGGGACGAGATGAACAAGATTGCAGATTACATAGAAAACAATCCGGCACGATGGGCAATTGACCAATTAAACGATTCTGTATTTGCTGATAAGGAGTGACACAAAAATCTTCAGTCCAATTAACGTTAAAAAAATTAACAATAATTTAATATTAAATAAATTCGCATCTGAAAAAAAAGTTGCCAAACATTGGCGACGAACTTATCACTATCACATAATCTAATCATCAATGAAACAGACACAGAAATCAACCCTTGCGGAACGCAATGATTCCAAGAGGCAGTACGAACAGCCCAAAATCGAGGTTTTCGAATTGGAAAGGCAAGTGCATCTTTTAGCACAGAGCCGTCTTGGTGACAAAAGCGGTGGCAGCGTAGATGTAGAAGATTTGTAAAAAGGGAGGACAGAACAATGAAGAGACCATTACTGAAAATCCTGCCTGGTGTGGCAGTAGTCCTGCTCTCAGCCTCTTGCAGCAAGGACGACGACAACAACATTGCCGAGGACAACACAGCACTCGTTGCAGAACAAAAGATTGAACATAAAGTGTTCTACTTGAAAATCACCAACGCATCCTCTCTGTCAAAGATGGCAGTGGATTTGACAGCAGGTAAAAACAAGGCACTAACATTCGAGGTTGGCGACAAATTGACCATCAAATTCGTCATCAAAGTAAACACCATGGTAGATTCTGGTGTCACATCTTATGACCCAGAAACAAATGAAACTATTACAATAATAGAACCTACATACGAAGATGTGGATGTCACCGTCACTGCAACAGCGACATATACTGAGGATGGAAGTTTTGCTGTCATTACAAGTGAAATGCAATATAATCCCAATTGGGTTTGGTATAGTAATCAAATCGAGTGTGAGAATACTGCACAGAATGCACTTCAAGCGATGCAAGACGGAAAAGAAGGCGCAGCATCGACATACAAGGTGGAATTGACGTGGGGCGATAAAAACATCCTTACCAATGTTACAAAGAATGGCTATGTTGGATATTCAAGCATGCGTGACATGTTTGCCGCCGCACCCCGTTCCGCTGTCAATAGCTTAACCCTGTCTCAAGATGGCGAATACAGTTTCATCGTCTTTGAAGACGGCTGCACAAAAACAGTTTCTGTCAACGGCAAAAAATTGAAACAAGAGGATGACGTCGACAAAAACTACTACATTGTTGCCGCAGGCGCAACCGTCACAGTACAAGAAGATGGTAAACCTGACAACGAAACAACAACACAGTCAGGTAAACTCTACCATGTCAGGGCTAACTAAAAACAATCACGACCGACACAACACCATCTAATAACACAGAAACAGCCGCAGGTTATTATAATCGGCGGCTGTTTTTGGCATTATAATTCAACACCCAACACATTAGAATGAGCAAAGACGTAACAATAGCGATACCTATATGGAATGTAGAACAATACGTGGCGGAAGCAGTGGAATCGGCGGCGAGGCAGACTTACAAGGACATACAGTTGCTTATCGTTGACGACTGCGGCACCGACCGCTCAATGGAAATTGCGATAAACAAAATCGTGGAACTCGGCGTTGCTGACCGCACAAAAATCCTCCAACATGACAAAAACAGAGGTCTCGGCATTGCGCGAAACTCCGCTATTGCAAACACCACCACCGAATACCTCTATTTCCTCGACAGCGACGACGAGATGCAGCCCGATGCAATAGAAAAACTGATGGCTGCGGCACAAGACACCAATGCAGACATCACGCTCGGCAGTTGCCAAAAGACCAACGCCGACAAAACGAAGTCAAGAGCATACAGCGTCTATCCAAAGATGGTGATAACGACACCACAAGCTGGAATCTACCTGACCGCATACGCCGCACCGCGCATTACCACCGAGGCGTGGGGCAAGCTGTACAAAACATCTCTGTTTCACGACCACAACATTCGAACATGCCATCTGATATTGGAAGACATATTGCTATGGATGGAAACGGCATATTATGCTGCAACAGTTGCCACCATCCCCGACATTGTGCAAACATACCGCGTCCGACCAAAATCTATATGCCGCACAGGATGGAACACGCCCGCAAGACAGGAATTGCTGCAAAAACTAAAAGAAGAAATCGACGAATTTGCGGAGCAGCACCCCTGCATGGGGATGAACGAAGTGAGGGACAGGATGAAACGCATTGTGGATGCCAAAATAGCGAAATAATGGTTGAATGTCGTAAAAAAGACATTTACATTTTGTATTCATAATAATTGCGGATGCCAACCGTAGAGACGCAAAATTTTGCGTCTCTACACACCCAAACACGC
>JAFXUI010000004.1 GCA_017535105.1 Alphaproteobacteria bacterium
AGATACGGCATTGCAGTCGCACCAAGACATCAGTGGTAAATTGAATATAGCCCAGGGTAGTTCGGCAGCGAACAAAGCAGTTATCACAAACAGCAGTGGCAGTATCACGACGGGAACAATTACAAGTGGTATGATAACCGATGGAACAATTACGACATCGGATATCAGTAGCACAGCTGGAATTACCAAAGCGCAGTTGGCAAGTGCGGTGCAGACATCATTGGGCAAGGCAGATACGGCATTGCAATCCCACCAAGATATCAGTGGTAAGCAAGATAAGAATAATATGGTGACAGCAACAACAGGCACAAATTATACAAGTAACAAGACCAGTACGACAATGTATGCATCAATGGCCACAGCAAATCAACTTGCAAAGGACGTTGAGAATAATCTGGGTGGTCAGATTGCTGGTAAACAAGATATCTTGCTTTCTGGCGTAACCGGTGCAAATGTTACATTTACTGGCTCAGGTAATGTTCTTACAAGTGTAGATGCACCAGGTGATGGTACGATTGAGTTTTCTCTTGGTCGTGTTCAGATTCCATCGGGAAGCGAAACAGCATCGTCGTATGCATCGATTTGGGTAGAATAGGGTATTTTAAGGTGTGTTAAAACCGCCCGTTTGGGCGGTTTATTTTTTATTAGATTATACACATTAAACCAATACCAAGTATGGCGGCGATGATTGCGCCGATGGTTATTGGCCAAAAGTATTTTTTTACAATCTTGTTTGCCATTTCTTGAAACCGCCACAGCAAAAATCCAACAACGACAAATCGCCCGGTGCGGAATATTGCCGATACACCAATCAATAACCAAAACGGAAAACTGATAAAGCCCGCGGTCATACACATCAATTTATATGGTATTGGCGTTACCGCCGTCAGCACGATTAAAAAGATTCCGTGCTTTATAAACATCTGTTGCGCCAGATAAAACTTTTCCATTGATGCAAAGTTTTCAATCAACCATATCCCCAAAGAATCAAAAAGCCACAGTCCAATCATATATGAAATTGCGCCACCGATAATTGAACCCAATGTCGCCGCCAATGTGATTGGAACCGCGCGCCGTTTGTTTGCGATTATTGCCGGGGTCATAAATACTTCGGGCGGTATGAACAAGAATATAGATTCACATATCGTCATTAAAAATACGATTGCGGTGTAATATGGCTTTTCCGCCTGGGACAATATGTGTTCGGCAAGTTTCATTGGTTTCTTTCCATTCTTTGCTTGATTGTAAAGAAATATTTGATATTTTACAATATGAAATAGTTAAGGGATATAATATGCCAAGAAAGCAAACTAATTCAAATCGTGGCGACAGAATTGCATCCAAAGTGCAAACGTTGGTCGCAGAAATTTTGCGTGATAACTATGCCGATGATTCTTTGTTGTCGGGGGTCTCATTGGTGGGCGCAACTTCGCATGGTGGTTTGCAATTTGTAAAGTTGTTTTATTATTCGCGTTCGAACGATACAACCGCGGTACAGAAAAAGTTAGACGATGCGACCAAGACAATTCGATTTGAATTGGCGGCGCGTATGAACCAAAAGTATGTTCCAGAAATCAAGTTTGTGTATGATGATACGCTGGATCGCGCGGCGCGAATTGATGAATTGCTGAATAATTTAAATAATTAAAATATTACCTTGCTAAATCGCTAATACGGGTTTATCATTGCCGCATACAAGGCAAGGTGTTTTTGTGAAGCAAGATCATATCAGAAATTTTTCCATTGTTGCGCATATTGACCATGGCAAGTCCACGTTGTCGGACCGCTTGATTGAAATTACGGGGGGATTAGAACATCGCGAGATGAAGGCCCAGGTGCTTGATTCTATGGATATTGAACGCGAACGCGGAATTACGATTAAGGCGCAGACGGTACGTTTAAACTATCGCGCGAAAAATGGCGAAATGTACCAACTGAATTTAATGGATACACCGGGACACGTTGATTTCTCGTATGAGGTTTCGCGGTCGTTGGCTGCGTGCGAGGGTGCGCTGGTTTTGGTTGATGCGACCCAAGGGGTCCAGGCGCAGACGTTGGCAAACGCATATTTGGCGTTGGATAATGATTTGGAAATGTTGCCGGTGTTGAACAAGATTGATTTGCCATCATCGGACGTTGCGGGTACACGTGAACAGATTGCAGATGTGATTGGTTTGGACGCAAATGATGCGCTGTGTGTGTCGGGTAAAACGGGTGAGGGCGTGCCAGAATTATTGGAAGAGATTGTACATAAGTTGCCAGCACCAAATGGTGATGAAAATGCGCCAAGTCGCGCGTTGTTGGTAGATTCGTGGTATGATTCATATTTGGGTGTGGTGATTTTGGTGCGCGTTGTGGACGGTCGCTTGTCGCGCGGACAGAAAATTCGGTTTATGGCAACGGGCGCAGAATATGTGATTGATAAAATCGGATTCTTTACACCGAAAATGGAAAATTGCGATTCGTTAAACACTGGTGAAATTGGCTTTATTATCACTGGTATGAAAACAATTCATGATTGCAAGGTTGGTGATACGATTTGTGATGCGCGCGCAACCGCAACGGCGTTGCCAGGATTCAAACCATCGGTGCCGGTTGTGTTTTCATCATTCTTTCCAGTGGCGGCGGACGACTATCCAGCATTACGCGAAAGTGCGGAAAAGTTAGCATTGAATGACGCATCGTTTATGTTCACAACTGAAAAATCTTCGGCGTTGGGGTTTGGGTTGCGCTGTGGATTTTTGGGTCTGTTGCACATGGAAATTATAAGTGAAAGATTGGCGCGCGAATTTAACTTGAACCTTATTAACACTGTGCCAAGTGTGTTGTATAAAATTCATTTGCGTAATGGCGAAACGGTTGATTTGGAAAATCCGGCGGATATGCCAGACATTACAAAAATAGAATCAATTGATGAACCATGGGTGCGCGCGACAATTATGATGCCCGATAAATATATGGGCGGAATAATGGCGTTGTGTTCGGAACGGCGTGGTGTCCAAGAAAACATTTCGTATGTTGGTAATCGCGCGGTGTTGGTATATCAGTTGCCGTTGTCTGAAATCGTGTTTGATTTTTATGACCGGGTGAAATCTATATCTTCGGGTTATGCGTCTTTTGACTATGTTGTGTATGGGTATCAAACGTCCGACTTGGTAAAGGTTTCAATTTTGGTGAACGAAGAAAATGTTGAACCGTTGTCGTTTATGTGCCATCGGTCTTTTGCGGAAAAACGCGGTCGCCAGATTGTTGAAAAGTTGAAAGATTTAATTCCACGTCATCAGTTTAAGATTCCAATTCAAGCGGCAATTGGTGGAAAAATTATTGCGCGTGAAACAATTGCGGCATATCGCAAAGACGTTACTGCAAAATGCTATGGCGGTGACATTACGCGTAAAAGAAAATTGTTAGAGAAGCAAAAGGAGGGGAAAAAACGTATGCGGACATTTGGTAATGTCGAAATTCCGCAGAGTGCATTTATTAACGCATTAAAGGTTGGTGAATAATATGAATATGAAACAAATAAAACAAGATTATCAAATCTGGAAACAAGCAAAAGCAGAAACGAAGCGTTGCATTAACGCAATGAATGAGTGTATGGAAAAAATAGAAGGGGCGATATTGTATGACGAATGGAAAGAATATGCCGCGAAAGTAGAAAAAATACACCCATTGTGGAAGGATAAAAAAGCCACTGTGACAGATGCAGAATTTTCAGAAAAGTATGCGGACGAAATGAAACAACTTCAGGCCAAGTCATGCTTTTTAATGACTGTTCAACCTTCGTTTGATCTGGGGGTTAACTTACTTGTTATTGGTGATGTGGTCAGATGTGCGAACAATCATTCCAACGGTCAGATATATGAAAAGCATTGCGAGGGATGCCCGAAATTTAATGAATTGGTTGAATATCAAATGTTGGCGACAAATGTGAAACTGGCACGCGAAAAACAACAGGCTGCAAAGCAGGTGTTGTTAAATAATTTCAGAAAAGTGAAAACAAAATAAGAAGGGTAAAAGATGAAACGGGGTGTATCGCAAAGATTGAAATATGTTGGTGTTGCATTGGGTAATGTAATCCTGAAACACAACGAAAAAAGGGCGCATCGTGAATATATGATATTAAAAGGACAAATTGCAGAATTCAGAGATATGGGCTGTTTTGGAAATTCTGAAAACGGACCTTGGGAATGTGGTTCTTTTCGGGCAGATTATGTTTGTTGTCGTGAAAAGTGTCCAATGTATCGATTAAACGAAGCATATATATCGGCGTATCATGTGTGGAATCGAACAAAGATGGCACTGTATCAAAAAAACAGTTTGTTAAATGCAATGCGTGAAGATATGGGAATCAAGAAAGCAAGATAGTTGTTTACCGTAACCAAAGGGGAAGATTATGGCACATCAATTCTTTTTCAATCCGTACATTTTGGATAATCTGCCGTCACCACAGACGGGGTTTGATGTCGTACAAGATTTGTCTGAACCTAATTTACGAATGTATATAACAAGTCGCGGTGTTAAAACGTTCTTTGTGCGTAAACGTGTGCGCGGCCGCGACAAAAGAATCATTATCGGTAAATATCCCGATGTCGATATTGAAACTGCGCGTGGTGCGGTTGTGGACGTTTTGAATAACGCGATGAAAAAACCAGTGGTGCGCCGTAAGAAAATTACTTTCAAAGATTTCGTTGATTTGTATATGACAAATCGTGTGCGCAGGAATGAAGATTCTGAAATGAAATTAAGACGTTCAATCAATCTGCATTTTACGCCGTTGTTTGATAAATATATTTCCGATATTACGCGCCAGGATATTGTGGGTGTTGTAAATAATATTGATGGCAAGGCAATTGCTGCGCGTATGCAAGATTTATTACAGAGTATCTGGAAATATGCCATAGAGCAGGGCTATACAAAAGAAAATGTTGCCGATGATTTGCCAAAGATTGAACAGAAACGGCGTGTGCGTCCATTGAATAAATCGGGGTTGCAACGGTTGGTGCGGGCGATTGATAAAGAACAAGATATTTTTGTGCGTGCCGCGTTTTTAATGTTGGTATATGGGTTCGCACCACGTTCCAAAGTGTTCGCGATGCAGTGGGAAGATTTGGACTTTAATCAATATATGTGGCGTGATTGGCCGTTGTCAGACAGGGCGGTTGTTTTATTACAAGATTTACCCCAGGATAGTTTCTGGTTGTTCCCGGGTCGTGGCGGGTCGCATTTGGCGGATCCGCGTACGGCGTGGAAGCGTGCGGCACGTGCGGCGGGTATACCAAATCTTACCATGGACGACGTGTATAAATTCCTTATGCACCAGTTGGTTTGGGCGTCCGATCGTGAAGAATTACGCGCTAATATGAACGCGTTATTGGATGAAATACTGAATGTTTGATAAAACGGTATTTTGTCAAGTATTGTTATAGTTTGTTATAATTTCTTGACACTAAGGCTGGAAAATGATAGCTTTACGTAATGACGTTCATGATTGAACCAAAAAATTAACATAAACAAAGGATATGAAATGACAACTTTTGAACAAGTAAAGAAAATTGTAGCGGAAAAATTGGGCGTGCCAGAAGCCAAAGTTACCGAAGAAGCGGCTTTTGTGAATGATTTGGGCGCCGACTCGCTGGACGTTGTCGAATTCGTTATGGAAGTTGAAAAAGAATTCGATATCACCATTCCAGATGAAGAAGCCGCTAAATTAGAAAAAGTTGGCGATGCTGTGAAATACATCGATGCCCACAAAAAAGCATAATGTGTTACCAGTATTGATGAAATTAAATCCGTCATTCGTGGCGGATTTTTTTTTGGTGGCTTTTTGGGCATAATGTGGTTATGATAAATGGCATAAGTCTAACAAAGGAAAGTTTATTATGAAAAGAGTTGTTATTACTGGTATGGGTATTGTCGCACCAAACGGAACTGGTTTGGAATATGCGTGGAAAAATGTTGTTGGTGGTGTTTCGGGCATTCGCAAAATTGATTTGTTTGATGCTTCCGACCTGCCGTGCCAAATTGCTGGTGTGCCGGTTGTTGGAACCGAGCCTGGTCAATATAATCCCGATAGCATTATTGACCCACGTGAACAGCGCAAATTAGATCGTTCAATGATTTATGGTATGGTCGCGGCGGATGAAGCGGTTCGCGATGCGGGTTTGATTGACTATGATGGGGATAAGGAACGCGTCGGTGTTTCAATCGGCAGTGGTATCGGCGGAATGAGCACGATTTATGAAACATGTGTTGAATTACACGAAAATGGACCGCGCCATGTTAGTCCGTTCTTTATTCCAAAGGGCATTATCAATATGACTGCGGGTAATGTCTCAATCAAGTATGGGTTCAAGGGACCAAACCTTGCCGTTGTTACTGCGTGTGCGACATCGGCGCATTCAATTGGTGAAGCAGTTCGTCTTATTAAATATGGTGATGCGGATATTATGATTGCCGGTGGTGCCGAAGGTGCGGTTTGTAAAATCGGTGTTGCGGGCTTTACCGCGATGCGTGCGTTATCAACACGCAACGATGACCCAACCGCCGCATCACGTCCATGGGACAAAGGGCGCGATGGTTTCGTTATGTCCGAAGGGGCGGGCATTTTGGTTTTGGAAGAATATGAACACGCGGTCGCGCGTGGCGCAAAAATCTATGCCGAAGTGGCCGGTTACGGCCTGTCGGGTGATGCGTACCATATTACAGCGCCGGCCCCTGGGGGTGAGGGCGGATTACGTGCGATGCGTGCTGCGCTGGCCGATGCCGGATTACAGCCATCGGATGTGGACTATATCAACGCACACGGTACATCAACCGGTTTGGGCGATATCGGTGAATTAGAAGCGGTAAAAACATTGTTCGGCGGTACGAACGCGTGCATGTCGTCAACCAAGTCAACAACGGGACACTTACTGGGTGCCGCCGGTGGGGTTGAGGCGATATTCTGTGCGTTGGCTATTCGTGACGGCATTGTGCCACCAACAATAAACTTGACCGACCCGATTGATGAAGTGGGCGATTTCAATTTGGTGCCAAACGTTGCCCAAAAGCGCGAAGTCAATGTTGCGATAAGCAATTCGTTCGGCTTTGGTGGAACAAACGCGTCGTTGGTAATCAAACGTGTCAAATAAGAAACTATCTTGGTTTGAGCAAAATATGCACGCAGAAAAAAGCAAATTGGGTTTTGCAAATTGCAGTGCGTGTTCCATGCGTAATATACCAAAGTTTTGTAAAATTCTTGTACAATCGTGTTTGTGTGCCATTGAACAAGACGGTGGTGGTTTTATAACTTGGCAACCGAATAATACGGGTTTGGGGTATGATTTGTTGTCTTGTCATCCACCACGTGAAATGACCGATTGGTTCCGAAACACACCGACGGACGAGATAAGAAAAATCACGTCACAAATGGTGCAACAAGTGTTTCTTGAAAAACAAAAATAAAAACGCGGGATAAAACCCGCGTTTTTTATATCTTTTTATTATCTTTATCGTCAAGTCCGATAACGCTTTTTGTGCTGTCCCACGTACGTATAAGTGCGCGACGAATCTTGCCGGAAATGGTCATCGGCAAACTGTCGACAAATTCAATGACACGCGGACATTTATAAATTGCGGTACGTGAACGCACGTGATCTTGTAATTGACGAACCAAAATATCCGAACCAACAAAATATTTGTTTAACACAACCGTTGCCTTAATCGCCTGGCCACGTGCGGGGTCGGGAATGCCGGTGACGGCAACTTCGGCGACCGATGGGTGTTCAAGCAGGACACTTTCCACCTCAAACGGACTGACACGATAGCCGGTTGTTTTAATCAAATCATCATTACGACCAACAAACCAATAATAACCGTCAGAATCACGATAGGCGACATCGCCCGTGTGATAAAAGCCATCGCGATAAACACTGTTGGTCAATTTTTCGTTTTTGTAATAGCCCTGGAACAAGCCGACTGGTTTGCCATTCTTTAATGATACGCAAATTTCACCCACCGTTCCATCGGCAACCGCGCGACCACGTTCGTCCAGTAATTGCACGTCCCAACCCGCCGCAGGTTTTCCCATTGAACCCGGCTTTGGTTCAATCCATGGATTGTTGAACAACATAATGCAGGTTTCGGTTTGTCCAAAACCTTCGCGCATTTTTACACCGGTTGCGTCCATAAATCTTTCATATACTTCGGGATTCAATGCTTCGCCAGCAACGTCAGCCTTTACCAAAGCGGACAAATCATATTTCGACATATCGGCGTGCAACATCATTTTATATGCAGTTGGTGGCGCACAGAAAGATGTGATATGATTTTCACTTATTGCGGTCAGCAAATCGTGTGCGGTTGCATTGTTGGCAAAGTCGAACACAAATACTGTTGCGCCCGCCAACCATTGTCCGTACATTTTTCCCCACGAACATTTTGCCCAGCCCGATTCGGACAAAGTAAAGTGAATATCACCATCGTGTAAACGCTGCCAGAATATTGCGGTGTTGATATGTCCCAATGGGTACGCGTAATTGTGCGCGACCATTTTTGGCATATCGGTTGTGCCGGATGTAAAGTATATCACCATTGTATCGGTGTTTTCGTTTGGCACGCGTTCAAATGTGGTGGGATATGTTTCAATCGCCGTATCCAGTTCCATACAGTCAATTACATTGATATCTTCGCGTTCGCCAATCGCGGTTTTAATTTCGTTCATAATATGTCCGTCATCAAACGCGATGATATTTTTACAATCGGCGGAATTAATGCGGAAACGAATATCTTCGGCCTTTAACTGATTTGTTGATGGAATTGGAATCGCGCCCAGTTTGTGCATCGCCATCATCAACACCCAATATTCCCAACGGCGCCGCATAAATAATAAAACAGTGTCGCCACGAACGACCCCGCGGGCACTTAAAAAGTTTGCAACCGAACCCGACATCAATGACAAATCACGAAAGGTCAAAACCTTTCTGTCGCCGGCATCGTTCAACCACAATACAGCGGTATCGTCCGGCGTTTCAATCGCCAACGCATCAATAACGTCGTATGCGAAATTGAAATGTTCGGGAACAATTGGAATCGCATTTTCCAAATAATCTTCGTAACTGTCGAACTTTTGTTTCTTAAGAAAGTGCAATGCAAACATACGGTTCCTTTTTTTGCGGTTCCATATAAATATGGCACATAAATCGTAATTTACAAGTGTAAAGATGAAATAAAAAAGTTGCTTTTTTGGGTAAATCGTTTCATAATCGCCGGTGTTCAATGTTTACGGAGTGTAGCTCAGCCTGGTAGAGCGCTACGTTCGGGACGTAGAGGTCGCTGGTTCGAACCCAGTCACTCCGACCACTTTTTGTGACCGCCGATTTCGGCGGTTTTAATTTGTTTTTATTCCCAATAAATGCTATAATTTTGTGTGAAATCAAAAGGGTTTGTAATGACCAAGGCAGACAAATTTCGGGCGGCAGTTAAAAAAGTAGAAGAGCAAAGAATGTATACGGACAAAGAAATCGAATATATGTCCGATATGTCAAATTGGTGTGTGGTGCATGCAACAAAATATATGCCACTTAAACGACGCGATGGTGCGTATTATATTCCGTCAACCGCAATGGCAACGGATTTTGATGTTCCGCGGTCAACAGTTCATATGACATTGAATCATATTGTTGCATCGCATGGGTATGGTTCGTGGGATGATATGCCGATTGTTGTGTTGGCACCATATAATGAGGTGGTTAAACAAAATGGAAATCCAGCCGAGGTTGCCGGCACCGATACATATTGGGCGGCAAATCCAGATACTGGATTAGTGTTGCCAAAGTCGGCATATATTGTTCAGCCAGATAATAATGGTCCATTATATAAAATTGGTAAAAACGGTGCGACGTATAAGCGTGATAATTATACCGATGAAGAAATCAAGATGATTGAATCAATGTTGTCGCCGGAAGAAAAAGAAGAATATGATAAGTATGCCAGTGGCGATGTTGATGAATGGAATGTAAGAAATAGTGTATTGTTTGTTTCTGATAAACGCGTCAAAAAAATGTATGAAAGTGCCAAAGACAAAAAGGCGTTTTTGCGCGGATTGTTCGAGGAAGCACGTTTTGATATGTTGTCGCATTATCTGCGTAATATCGTTACGCGTATGGCAATAGAAAAGGTTGGTTATCACTATATTAATTCAGTTTATGATGCTAATGAAACAAGCCAAATGATTGCCGATGTTGCCGAAGCACAAGACATTCCATCAAATGCCAGCAACAAGGGACATTCTAATTCCATATATGCGGAAATGGAACACTTATACGTTCGAATAGCCGACACTTTACATGGTAGTGGTTTCAGTGATATTCCTGGAATCTTGGACGTGCCAGATTTTGCAGGTATTTATGATGTGATCAAAAAACATGGTGTTGATGATGAGGTTATGTCTTCAATTTTGTCCAGTATTGTAGAAAATAAACCAATTGATTTTGAGGGGTTTTATCAAAAATTGTATGCCGATAGATCAAAGTCCAGCAAGGAATATTCGCAGTCTAATGTGGAACAATTCAAAGACGAATTGGATAAGCATACAAAAGGTTTATATAAGTGTGACGAAGATGAATATACACGCGAACACCAAATAAAATTTTTCCAAGACAGACTCGCAAGATCAACCAAATATGTGAAATATTGGGACGGCAAGACAACCATTGCAAAGTTTGATAAAAATTTGGGCAAGACGATTCGTCTTCATTGTGAAAAACTGAATGCAGAGTTTGAAGCATGGCGCAATGCATTAAGTAAAAGATATGGTTATGACAAATTTATTGAATCATTGCGTTCAAATTTCTATGGGGATAACAAAGCGAAAAATTGGTATGCACAATCGGGAAAAGAAATGTAAGTGGTATATGTGCAGAGTGGGGCAAATATGAATAAAAAATTTTTAGATATGGCGATTGCCGAAAGTGAGAAATCTGTGAAACTTGGTTCTTCGCCATTTGGTGCGGTGATTGTTCGTGATGGTGTTGTAATTGCACGCGCGCATAATACGGTTGTGCCGAAAAAAGATCCGACAGCGCATGCCGAAGTGAACGCGATACGTGCGGCTTGTAAAAAACTGGGAACATTTGATTTATCGGGTTGCGATTTATATTCGTCTTGCGAACCATGCCCAATGTGTGCGGCGGCGGCAACGTGGGCAAATATATCGCACGTGTATTATGCCGCAAACAGAAAAGATGCAGGTAAAATCGGATTTCGTGACGATTGTATGTATAATAACACATGTCTTGTACCAGAGAAACATATTGAAAACAAAGATGCCACAGCTGTTATGAAATGGTGGCACAAATTGAAATCCAGAAAGAAATATTAGTGTGATAAACAATCTTTTTTATCATCGTATTTGCAATTGTATTTTTATTTGTAATAATGTCGGACATGGTACGTCGTCGGCAAATTTTCCCAAATAAAAAATCGCGGAATAATTTTATTGCGCTGGTTGGCGCGATCGTTGCGTTGGTAATTTACATAATGGGTATTTGGTCGCCAGTGCGAAACGACACAACCTTTGTTATAAATAATGGTGACAGTGTCACATCGGTTGCGGCCGCATTACGGAAAAACCGAATTGTGTATTCGGAAAGTTTATTCAAGTTGTCGATTAAGCGCATGGGTGGGCGTGTGCAACGTGGCGACTATGATATTCCACGTGGCGCAAGTATTTGGCGCGTGGCGCGTATGTTGGCGAATGGTCGCGTGGCAACCACAACAATCGTTATTCCCGAAGGTTATACAATTAAACAGATAAAAGTGTTGTTGGCAAATGCGCCACGTTTGTCGGGTGATGTGGAATGTAAAAAGGGTAATATGGCGGACGTGTGCTATTTACACGATGGTGACGTGTTCCCCGATACATACCGTGTGGCCAAGGGAACATCACGCTTGGCGGTGTTGGACCTGGCACGCAAGAAAATGGAAAAAATTCGCGATTCGCTTATGCGGGCGGGCTATATCATTCCGCGACCATTAAAGACGTGGAACGATGTGATAACACTGGCATCAATTGTCCAGCGCGAAACCCCACGCGAATCGGAAATGCCAACGGTCGCCAGTGTGTACATAAATCGCCTGCGCAAAAATATGCGGTTGCAGGCCGACCCAACGGTTGTCTATGCATTGACCAATGGGGTGGGCGATATGCAGGGCAAGGCATTGTTAAGTGGTCACTTGAAAGTTGACAGTCCATATAACACATATACCCACAACGGTTTGCCACCAGCGCCAATTGCCAATGTGGGTGTTGCGGCGATTCGTGCGGTGCTGCGTCCGGCGGATACAAACTATCTGTATTTCGTGGCAGACGGCAATGGCGGGCATATTTTTTCGAAGTCTTATGAAGAACACCAAAAACATCACGCTGACTGGCGCGAAATAAAAAAATCGCGAAATAAAAAATAAAACATCGTCAGTTTATTAAAACTTATAATAATTTCATTTCAGAATTATCACGCGTAAAAATAAAAAAAGCCCCAGATTTATGGGGTGTATATTGCGATTCGGAAAACGCGAAAATCGTAATGCGAGCATTATATCATGTATGAAAACAAAATGCAAAAATCTTTAATCTTGCAAATGAATAAATTCACATAGTAGAATTTTGATTAAGACCAAACAGAAGTTATGGTCATAACCGAAAGAAAGGAACAAAAATGAAAAAATTAGCTTTAACATCTTTATTGGCAGTATTTGCAATTTCTGATGCAAACGCGGCAAACGTTATTGATGGTAATCCATTATATATGCCGAAAGCCGGCCACTTCTACAGCGTGACATCTCTGGGTTCACATACAGAAGGTACACCATACGCATTGGGTGAAGAATTTGGCTATGGTGTTATGGATAATTTGGCAGTGAATGTTTACACCTCTTTAGTAGAAGATAAAGCTTTTGATGAATATGGCTGGGAAGATTTGGCAATCAAAGCAACATTCCGCGCATATGATGATGGTGCATGGAAGGCAGATGTATATGGTGAATATGCCGCCAGTGGTTATTTGTTTGCACACAGCGATTTGTTGAAACTGCATCCAGCAGTCAAGGATGATCATGCTTGGTTTGAAAAAGAATTGCTGGACTATGCATGGACATTGGGTGTTCGTGGCGGATACACAACATCACAGTTCACAATCGCAGGTCATATCGAATATGGCTATGGCAATACAGAATCATTTAACTGGAACGAAGATAAGGGTTTCCAAGGCGTTCATGCAATGGCGTTCGGTTTGGACGGTCAATTCGTAATCGATCCACAATGGAACTTGGTTGCTGGTGTTGAATATACCGGTATCTTGGATAAAGAATTGTATGGTACACCAGGTGCGAAAATTGAAAACGCCGGTATTGTGGAAGGATACTTTGGTGTGAATTATAACATTGATGCGACAAAATATGTTGGTGCGTACATCAATGGTACAATGAATCACTGGAGTGGTGATGATCCTGTTACACCAGCTTCGGAAAAAGGCTGGGGCTTTGAAGACGGCTTCGGCTTTGGCATGAAGTTCGGTATCGACTTCTAATCATTGTCCGCAAATACAAAACCGCCCAGTCGGGCGGTTTTTTGTTTGCCGATGCGTGTGAACCCACGATAATAAGGGGTTTTATGGTGGCAGCGATAAAAAAGTAGGGCGAATAGGGCCTCTTGGACATTTTTTCGGGGTTTTTCCTTGACAATCGGGCATTTGCGGTTATAATAAATTCGCTTTCTACGTAAATTGGGAAAGTGAAAAAACACAGAAAACTGGGCCTTTTGACAGATTTATAACCCATGGCATGCTATGGAAATAAGTCTGAGTGGTTGGTTTTGTGTGTACAAAAAGAGTACTAAAAACAAAGAGATTTTGAATGCCAACAGTAAATCAACTGATTCGGAAACCTCGTAAAAAGGTAGTCGTGAAGTCCACGGCACCCGATATGATGGAAAATCCGCAAAAACGTGGTGTTTGCACACGTGTGTACACAACCACGCCTAAGAAACCTAACTCAGCGCAACGTAAGGTAGCCCGTGTTAAATTGGCCAATGGTCGTGAAGTTACTGCCTATATCCCAGGCGAAGGTCACAACTTACAGGAACACAGCGTTGTTATGATTCGTGGTGGTCGTGTAAAGGACTTGCCAGGTGTGAAATATCACATCATTCGTGGTATCTTGGATACCAAGGGTGTGGAATCCAGAAAGCAGGGTCGTTCATTATATGGGGCCAAGGTTCAAAAGTAAGTTAAACAATACATGCAGTTAAATCTGTATGAGTAATTCGGAAACGAATGAAGCAATAAAAAGGAAATAAAATGTCAAGACGTAAAGCAGCAACGAAACGTGAAATTTTGCCAGATTCAAAGTATAACAATCTGGTCGTTGCAAAATGTATTAATGTTGTTATGTGGGACGGCAAAAAAGAAGTTGCCGAAAACATCGTTTATGGTGCGTTGGATAAATTAAAGAAAGTTGCAAAAGACGGCAATGAATTGGCTGCATTTTTGGAAGCAGTCGATAATTTGAAACCAAGCGTAGAAGTCAAGGGTCGTCGTGTTGGCGGTGCAACATATCAAGTTCCAGTCGAAGTTCGCCCAGAACGTCAACAAACATTGGCTTTGCGTTGGTTGATTATGTTCGCACGTAAACGTGGCGAACGCAGTATGGAAGAAAGACTGTTTGCCGAAATGCGTGATGCTCTGAATGGTCAGGGTGGCGCATTCAAAAAGAAAATCGATACCCACAAGATGGCAGAAGCGAACAAGGCGTTTGCACATTTCCGTTGGTAATTTAATGAAAGAAAACAAAAGGAAACACTACAATGTCTGTTGGAAAAACCGCCCCTTTACATATGTACCGCAATATCGGTATTATGGCGCATATTGACGCGGGGAAAACAACTACTTCTGAACGTATTTTGTTCTATACCGGTAAGACATATAAAATCGGTGAAGTGCACGATGGTGCCGCCACTATGGACTGGATGGAACAGGAACAAGAACGTGGTATTACAATTACATCTGCGGCGACCACATGTTTTTGGCGCGATCATCGTATCAACTTGATTGATACTCCGGGACACGTTGACTTTACAATGGAAGTTGAACGTTCTTTGCGTGTTTTGGACGGTGCAGTTGCTGTTTTCGAATCTGTGTCGGGCGTTCAGCCACAAACAGAAACAGTTTGGCGCCAGGCAGACCGCTATAACGTTCCACGTATTTGCTTTATTAATAAGATGGATCGTATTGGTGGAAACTTCTTCCGCTGTGTTGATATGATTCGTGAACGTTTGGGCGCAAATCCATTGGTTATCAATTTCCCAATTGGTGCAGAATCAGATTTCAAGGGTGTTGTCGACGTCGTCGAAATGAAGGGTTTGATTTGGGAAGACGAAACAGGTTCTCACCCAATCACAATTGATATTCCAGAAGATTTGAAAGCGAAAGCCGAAGAATTACACAACAAATTGGTTGAAGAAGTCGTAACTTTGGATGATGAAATCATGGAAGCATATATGGAAGGCAAGGTTCCAGATGTTGACACGATTAAAAAGTTAATCCGCAAGGGTACAATCAACCAAAACTTTAACCCAATTTTGTGCGGTACTGCATTTAAGAACAAGGGTGTTCAACCATTATTGGACGCTATTGTTGATTATTTGCCAAGTCCATTGGATGTTCCGGCAATTAAAGGTACCAAGTTGGATAAAGAAACAGTTATTGAACGTCACCCAGATGCCAAAGAACCATTCAGTGCGTTGGCGTTTAAGGTTGCAAACGATCCATTCGTTGGAAACCTGATGTTCATCCGTATTTATTCTGGTAAACTGATTTCTGGTTCATACATCTATAATTCAAACCGCGACAAACGTGAACGTGTTGGCCGTATGTTGTTGATGCATTCTAATCAACGTGAAGAAATCAAAGAAGCGTCCGCAGGTGACATTATCACATTGGTCGGTATGAAGGAAACAATTACTGGTGATACACTGTGCGATGAAGCAAACCCGATTATTTTGGAAAACATCCATGTTCCAGAACCGGTTATTTCCATCGCTGTTGAACCAAAGACCAAGGCCGACGTTGAAAAAATGGCGTTGGGTTTACAAGCATTGGCCAAAGAAGACCCATCTTTCCGCGTATCAGTGGACGAAGAATCGGGTCAGACAATTTTGGCTGGTGTTGGTGAATTGCACTTGGAAATTTTGGTTGACCGTTTGTCACGTGAATTTAAGGTTGATGTAAATGTTGGTGAACCACGTATTGCATATCGTGAAACATTTACAAAGCCAATCACCGAAGAATATACACACAAGAAACAATCTGGTGGTTCGGGTCAGTATGCTCAAGTTAAAATTGAATTTGAGCCGTTGGAACCAGGCAAGGGTTATGAATTCGAAAACAAGATTGTTGGTGGTGCGATTCCAAAAGAATACATCCCAGGTGTTGAAAAAGGTTTGAAGATAGCGCAACAGACAGGTGTCTTGATTGGCTATCCAACAGTAGATTTCAAGGCAACATTAGTTGATGGTAAATATCACGAAGTTGACTCTAATGTGTTGTGCTTTGAAATAGCGGCGCGTGCATGCTTCCGCGAAGCGATGAAGAAGGCTGCGCCAAAGTTGTTGGAACCGATTATGAAACTTTCGGTCAATACGCCGGAAGAATATGTCGGTGACATCATCGGTGACTTGAACAGCCGTCGTGGTCAAATCAACGGAATTGAAACACAATTCGGAAATCAATTGATTTCTGCGTTCGTGCCGTTGGCTAACCTGTTCGGATATGTCAAGACATTGCGTTCTTTGTCACAGGGGCGTGCAAATCCATATATGGAATTGTCACACTATGCCGAAGTGCCGCAGAATGTTGCAGACGAAGTAATAAAGAAGTTAACAAAGTAAAAAAAGATTGAGATTTGAAATTTCTGGTCTATGATTACGTTCAGAAATCCAAGACCGGAAATCAAAAATCAAGATAACAAACGAAGCCTTAAGGAGAAAACTATGGCAAAAGAAAAATATGTAAGAACCAAGCCACACGTCAATATTGGTACTATTGGTCACGTTGACCACGGTAAAACAACTTTGACTGCTGCTATCGTTCACTATTATGGTGTTGGTACAGACGCACAAAAGGGCGTTGACCAGATTGATAACGCACCAGAAGAACGCGCACGTGGTATTACAATTAATACTGCACACGTTGAATATGAAACAGCCAACCGTCACTATGCTCACGTTGACTGCCCAGGACACGCTGACTATGTTAAAAACATGATTACCGGTGCGGCCCAGATGGACGGTGCAATTTTGGTTGTGGCTGCGACTGATGGTCCTATGCCTCAAACACGTGAACACATCTTGTTGGCACGTCAGGTCGGTATTCCAAAAATCGTCGTTTATTTGAACAAATGCGATTTGGCAAACGATCCTGAATTGTTGGAATTGGTTGAAATGGAAATTCGTGAATTGTTGTCTGCAAATGACTTCGATGGCGATAACGCTCCAATCATCCGTGGTTCTGCTGTTTCCGCATTGGAAGGTAAAAACGACGGTTTGGGCAAAGAATCAATTGACGCTTTGTTGAAAGCATGCGATGAATACATCCCAATGCCAGAACGTCCAGTTGATAAACCATTCTTGATGCCAATTGAAGACGTATTTTCAATCACAGGTCGTGGTACAGTGGTTACAGGCCGTGTTGAATCAGGTGTTGTCAAAGTTGGTGACGAATGTGAAATCGTTGGTTTGCGTCCAACACAGAAAACAGTTGTTACAGGCGTCGAAATGTTCCGCAAAATGTTGGATCAAGGTGAAGCCGGCGATAACGTAGGTTTGTTGTTACGTGGAACCAAGAAAGAAGAAGTCGAACGTGGTCAGATTATCTGCAAACCAGGTTCTATCACTCCACACACAGACTTTGAAGCTGAAGTTTATATCTTGACCAAAGAAGAAGGTGGCCGTCATACTGCATTCTTTAGCAACTATCGTCCACAGTTCTACTTCAGCACAACAGACGTAACAGGTACAATCACTTTGCCAGCAGACAAAGAAATGGTTCTGCCAGGTGATAACGTCCGCATCTCGGTGCAATTGATTGCACCAATCGCTATGGACGAAGGTCGCCGCTTTGCTATCCGTGAAGGCGGACGCACAGTCGGTGCAGGTGTTGTATCGAAAATTGTAAAGTAAGGTAAAAACAAACAGGCCGGTGTAATTGGATTAAAGTTCCAATGATTACCGGCCTGAATAACGATAAGGAAAACGAACAAATGGTACCAGCATCAAAAATTCGTATTAAGTTGACAGCATTCGATCATCGTAACTTGATGGAATCTGTTGATGAAATTGTCAAGACAGCAAAGCGCACTGGCGCAGATGTCGTTGGGCCTGTTCGCTTGCCGACATTGATTCAGAAATTTACAGTGAACCGTTCACCACACGTTGATAAAAAATCACGTGAACAATTCGAAATCCGCAATCATAAAGCGGTCGTAGATATTGTTAATCCAACCCCTCAGACAGTTGATGCATTGATGAAGTTGGATTTGACGTCCGGTGTCGATGTAAAAATTAAATTGTAAAACTGTTAGCGTTGGTATGGGATGCAAAAAATAAAACGTACCAACCTCTGACTAAAAAAAGGCAAAAAAATGAAACGTAGCGGATTAATAACAACAAAAATTGGCATGACTCGCCTTTACGATGATGGCGGGGTCGCACATCCGGTAACAGTATTATCGGTTGGAGATTGCACAGTCATCGGTAATCGTACAATGGAAAAGAACGGTTATGTCGCAAATGTATTAGGTTTGCGCGAAGCCAAGGCAAAGCATATCGCAAAGCCACAAGCTGTCGCAGCAGAAAAAGCAGGGGTAAAACCATTTCGCAAGGTCGCGGAATTCCGCGTATCTGACGATTGTGTGATTCCAACAGGGACCGCATTGTCGGCGTCTCATTTTGTTGTCGGTCAGTTTATCGATGTCCAAGCAACAAGCAAAGGTAAAGGTTTTCAAGGTGCGATGAAACGTCATAACTTTGGCGGTAAAGAAGCATCGCACGGTGTTTTAAAAGCACATCGTTCACTGGGTGGTACAGGTATGCGTGAATGGCCAGGTCGTGTTTTGAAAGGTAAAAAGATGGCCGGTCAGATGGGTAACGAAACCGTAACTGTCCAGAACTTGAAGGTATTTGGTATTGACGAAGCAGAAAATTTAATCTTTGTCGAAGGCGCTGTCCCAGGTGCAAATGGCACATTTGTATTGGTCACAGATGCAATCAAAAAAGAACACAAAGATTTGCCTGTTCCAACCAAATTGAATAATCCTGTTGTTGAAGAAGCAGTTGCTGAACCTGAAACAGAAGCAGCGGCAGAATAAGTAACGATAAGGTGGATAAAATGCAATTAGAAATTATTAATTTTGACGGTAAAGCAGTCGGCAAGGTAGAATTGCAAGACAGCATTTTCGGGTTAGAGCCACGTGCAGATATTTTGCACCGTGTCGTTACATGGCAACGCGCAAAATCACGCGCAGGTACACATGCGGTGAAAACCGTTTCTGATGTCGCCGGCAGTGGTAAAAAAGCATTCAAGCAAAAGAAAACTGGTAACGCACGTGAAGGTGAAAGATACAATGTTCACATGCGTGGCGGTGGTGTCGTTCATGGTCCAGTTGTTCGCGATCATGCAATCGATTTGCCAAAGAAGATTCGCGCACTTGGCTTGAAAATGGCTTTGTCATCTAAGGTCAAAGACGGCTCTTTGGTTGTTATCGATTCTGAAAAGTTGAAAGCAGCCAAGACAGGTGCTTTTGCGAAACAATTGAAAAAATTGAATATCGCATCTGCATTGTTCGTGGGCGCGGAAACATTAGATGATAATTTCAAGAAATCTGTTGCCAATATCGCAAATGTTGACGCATTGCCGACAATTGGTTTGAACGTATTGGATATCTTGAAACACGACAAATTGGTTTTGACAGCAGATGCAGTCAAAGCAGTGGAAGCAAGATTAGCATAAAGGTCAATAAAATGGCAGAAAAGAAAGTTACTTCAGAAAAGAAAATCGTTGCGACCGCCGGTGCTTTTGATGTACTGCGTCGCCCGATAGTCACTGAAAAGGCAGCAAAACTGTCTGAAAAGAACGGTGTTGCATTCGAAGTTGCCGCAAAAGCAACCAAAGAAGATGTCGCACGTGCCGTTGAAGCAATCTTCGGTGTTAAACCAACAAAAATAAACATCGTTGTTGTTAAGGGTAAGGTGAAATCTTTCCGTGGTCGCAGCGCGGGCACACAACGCACCGTTAAAAAAGCATATGTATCATTACCAGCAGATGCAAAATTGGATCTGTCTGCGAACGTACAGTAATAAATCAACAGTCATAACAGAGAATCCATAGCAATTGGACGTTATTGTTATGACAAACATTAGGATAAAAAGAAATGGCATTAAAGCATTATAAGCCGACAACAGCAGGTACACGCGGTTTGACCCAGGTTGACCGTAGCGAATTGTACCGTGGCGCGCCAGAAAAGGCGTTGACAGTCGGTATCAAGTCCAAAGGTGGACGTAATAATTTTGGTCATGTAACCGTTATGCACCAGGGTGGTGGCCACAAACGTAGTTATCGTTTGATTGACTTCAAACGTAAAAAGTTGGACGTTCCAGCAACTGTGTTGCGTTTGGAATATGATCCAAATCGTACAGCATTCATTGCATTGATTGAATACAAAGATGGTATTCGTTCATACATCTTGGCACCACGTGATTTGAAAGCTGGTGATATTGTTATCTCTGGTGAACGTGAAGATATTAAACCAGGTAATGCAATGCCATTAAAGAATATGCCAATCGGTACAATCGTACATAACGTCGAATTGAAACCGGGTGCTGGTGGTCAATTGGCCCGCAGTGCAGGTTGCTATGCTCAATTGATGGGTAAAGACGGCGTTTATGCCCAGATTAAAATGAACAGCGGTGAGTTGCGCAAGGTTCATTCCGATTGTTTTGCCACCGTTGGCAGCGTTTCCAATCCGGATCAACGCAACGTCAATTTGGGTAAGGCTGGTCGCGCACGTTGGTTGGGTGTTCGCCCATCGGTACGCGGTATGGCAATGAACCCGAATGATCACCCAATGGGTGGTGGTAATGGTCATTCCAAGGGCCACGAACCAGTATCACGTACAGGTATTCCAGCCAAGGGATATCGTACCCGTAGCAATAAACGTACTGCAAAGATGATTATCCGCAGCAGACATTTGGCAAAGAAGAAATAATAAAAAAACGGAGTAAATGATGTCTCGTTCAGTATGGAAAGGTCCTTATGTTCACCCATCTGTCTTGAAAAAGACGGCTGCGGCAAATGAAAAAGATGACCGTAAACCAATTAAAACATGGTCCCGCGGCAGCACAATCGTGCCACCGATGGTCGGACTGACTTTTGAAGTTCACAATGGTAACAAATTTATCCCAGTGTCGATTGTCGAAGATATGATCGGACACAAATTGGGTGAATTTGCACCAACTCGTACGTTCAAGGGCCACGCAGCGAACAAGAAAGCCGCAGCGGCAGCAAAAAAATAATTTCATATAAAGGGTAAGGTACAGTTATGACTACAGCAAGATATGGAATCAAAGAAAATCAAGTTCGCGCGTTTAACAAAATGATCCGCGTCAGCCACCAGAAATTAAACTTGGTGTGCGATTTGGTACGCGGTTTGCCGGTTGATCGTGCGATTGATGTATTAAAGTTTTCTAAAAAACGTGTTGCGGGCGAAGTGTTGAAAACTTTGTTATCCGCAGTTGCAAATGCAGAACACAACAAAAACTTGGCAGTGGACAGTTTGTTCGTCAAAGAAATTTGGTGTGGTAAAGCATTGACAATGAAACGTATTATGGCCGGACCACGCGGCAGCGCGCGTCCAATCCTGAAACCTTTCTCGAATTTGACAATCGTGTTGGAATCGGGCAAGGCACCAGAAAAGAAAGCAAAAAAAACAGCCGATAAAGCCGAAACAAAAAAGGCAGCAAAGGCAAAATAAACTAACACATGGCGCGTGGTATGGGGAAACCCTGAATAAAGCGGGAACGCTTCAAGAACACAAACCATAAAGCAAGGATAAAGAAATGGGACAAAAAGTATCGCCAATTTCACAGCGTCTGGGAATCAATAAGGTTACTGATTCTCGCTGGATTGCTGGCAAAAAAGAATATGCTAAATTGTTAGCAGAAGACAACAAAATCCGCACCTTTATTGAAAAGAAGTTAAAGAAAGCGGGTTTGGCCAAAATTGTTATTGAACGTTTGGCTAAAAAAGTTGTTGTGACCGTGCACACATCTCGTCCGGGTATGATTATCGGTAAGAACGGTGCAGATATTGAAACATTACGTAACGACATCAAAAAGTTGGTTCAAAACGATCAAGTTGTCGTCAATATCTATGAAGTTCGCCGCCCAGATTTGAATGCACAATTGGTTGCCCAGGGCATCGCACAACAAATCGAAGGTCGTGTTTCGTTCAAACGCGCAATGAAGAAAGCCGTTCAAAATGCTCAAAAAGCAGGCGCCCAAGGTATCAAAGTTATGTGCAGTGGTCGTTTGAATGGTGCCGAAATCGCACGTAGCGAACAAATCCGCGAAGGTCGTATTCCATTGCACACGTTGCGTGCGGACATCGACTATGCGGCAATCCAAGCGAAAACAACATATGGTGTTGTCGGTGTAAAGGTTTGGATTTACACAGGCGATGTTGTTAACAAAGAAAAGTTGGCGTCTGAAATGGCACGTCCAACAGAATATGCTGGTACCAGTGAAAGAAAAAGCAAATAAGTCTAAAGGAATTGAAAAATGTTAATGCCAAATAAAACAAAATTTCGCAAACAACACAAAGGCCGTATCCACGGTGCCACCAAAGGTGGAAGCGAATTGGCGTTCGGTTCGTTTGGACTGAAAGCCATGACCCCAGAACGCATCACAGCGCGTCAAATCGAAGCCGCGCGTCGTGCAATCACACGTCATATGCGCCGTCAAGGTAAACTCTGGATTCGTATTTTCCCAGATGTTCCAGTGACCGCAAAGCCAGCCCAGGTTCGTATGGGTAAAGGTAAAGGTGCGGTTGAATACTGGATTTGCCGTGTAAAACCGGGTCGTATCATGTTCGAAGTCGATGGTGTTAAACCAGAAATCGCATTTGAAGCATTTGCTTTGGCATCTGCTAAATTGCCGGTCAAGACCAAGATTGTTGAACGTAAAGTTAACTAATTAAAATCCAAAGCAAAAGGGTTATAAAATGGCAGAAAAGAAACAAGAAAAAGAAGCACTGACGAAAGAGGCTTTGGAAAGCAAATTGGTTGATTTGAAAAAAGAACAAATGAACCAGCGTTTCCAACACGAAGCAGGCCAATTACCAAAAACACACGTAATTCGCCAAACTCGTCGGGAAATTGCACGTGTTAAGACAAAATTGAACGCGGCAAAATAAAAAAACACCGATTTTTGTTGAGATTTCCTAAATTTAAGGTATCATATACAGCTGTCGGTAAAAAAAGAACATAAAGAATAACAGCAAGGGACAATAGTTATGCCAAAACGTATACTGCAAGGAACAGTCAAAAGTACAGCAAATGACAAAACTGTCGTTGTTGAAGTAGAACGTCGTTTCCGTCATCCATTGTATGGTAAGTTCGTGAAGCAGAATAAAAAGTACAAGGCACACGATGAAAACAACGAATACAAGGTTGGCGACATCGTTGCTATCGAAGAACATCGTCCAATTTCCAAGACAAAAACTTGGATTGTAAAGGGACGTGTCGGTGTTTCCAAAGACGAAAATGTCGAAGTAGCCGACTAAAGTAAAAAGAGTAGGGGTCTTTGAGGGCATTACGCCAGTCGGATCCCAGAAACAAAGCAATCGGGGATTGCCCGGTTTGCAGGAAAAGGGTAAAAAATGATACAAAATGAAACAGTTATGACAGTTGCAGACAACAGTGGTGCGCGTAAAGCAATGTGCATCAAAGTGTTGGGCGGTTCTCATCGTCGTTATGCAACAGTTGGCGACAAAATCGTCGTCGCTATCAAAGAAGCCATTCCACGTGGTAAAGTGCAAAAGGGTACCGTACAACGTGCAATCATCGTTCGTACCAAGTTCCCAATTAAGCGTCCAGATGGTTCTATCATCCGTTTCGATGATAACGCGGTTGTTTTAATCAACAAAAACAATTTCGAACCAATTGGAACACGTATCTTTGGCCCAATCGCACGTGAAGTTCGTCGTAAATATGACGTTCAGAAAATCGTGTCTTTGGCACCAGAAGTTTTGTAAGTGGCGTCCGGAAAATAAACAGAAAAGGCTGAAAAGATGAAAATTAAAAAAGGCGACGAAGTCGTAGTTATTTCAGGAAAATACAAGGGCGTCAAAGGCAAAGTGCTGGATGCGCGCCCATCGGAATCTCGTGTTGTTGTCGAAGGTGTTAACCGTCACAAATGGCATGTGAAACCAACCCAGGACACACCGGGTCACATCGTTGACCGCGAAGCACCAATCCACGTATCGAACGTTGCGTTGGTTGATCCAAAGACCAAAAAAGCAACACGCGTTGGATACAAAGTGACGGGTGATAAAAAGGTTCGTGTTTCCAAAAAATCTGGGACAGAATTATAAACAAAGTAAACTGGTTTCCGCTGTTACGGAAACAAAACGTTAAGGAAAAAAGAAATGCAAAGTAGATTGCGTGAAATTTATGAAAAACAGATTGTGCCAGAATTAGTCAAAGAATTCGGGTACACAAATGCGCTGGCTGTGCCAAAACTTTCCAAGATTGTTCTGAATATGGGTGTTGGCGAAGCAGTTGCAGATAAAAAGAAATTAGATGCAGCGGCGGCTGATTTGACTGCGATTGCTGCACAAAAGTCGGTTATTACACATGCCAAGAAGTCAATCGCGACATATCGTCTGCGTGAAGGCCAAGCAATTGGTACCAAGGTTACATTGCGCGGTAAAAGAATGTACGATTTCTTGGATAAGTTAATCACAGTTGCATTGCCACGTGTAAAAGACTTTCGCGGTTTGTCAAAATCTAAATTTGACGGTCGTGGAAACTATGCATTTGGTATCAAGGAACATCTGATTTTCCCAGAAATTTCCGTTGATAAAATCGATGCAATTCGCGGTATGGACATTGTTATCGCCACAACCGCAAAAACAGATGAAGAAGCTCGTGCATTGCTGACCAAAATCGGCTTGCCTTTGGTTTTAAAATAATAAAAAGGTATAAAAATGGCTAAATTAGCGTTGATAAATAAACAAAAAAGACGTGAAGCATTGGTCGCAAAATATGCAAAAAAGCGCGAAGCGATCAAAGAAAAAATGTCCGTCAATGCAACACCAGATGAACGCATGGACGCGATGAAGAAATTGGCGAAGTTGCCACGCAACGCAAACCCAACACGTTTGCACAATCGTTGCTCGGTTACCGGTCGTGCACGTGGTTATTCACGTATGTTCGGTTTGTGCCGTCAGCAAGTTCGTACACAAGCGTCCGAAGGTAAATTGCCAGGCGTACGCAAATCAAGTTGGTAAATCCAGCGAAAGTTTAACAAAACCCCAGTTGTGGACAATGCAGCTGGTCAAATGTGTGGAATGTTCCACATATAAGGAGTAAAAAGATGTCATTATCACACCCAATCGGAGATATGTTGACGCGCATTCGCAACGGTCAAGTCGCGGGCAAGGAAACAGTTTCCGTTCCAAACAGCAAACTGCGCGCAGCAGTTTTGAATGTATTAAAGGAAGAAGGTTTTATTACCGATTTCCGTGAAGAAAAAATCGATGAACACCGTTCCAACTTGGTTATCGAATTGAAATATGTTGGTGGCAACGGTGCAATCCAAGAAATTTCTGTCGTGTCAAAACCAGGTCGTCGTGTTTATTCTGGCAGTGCCAAAATGCCACGCGTTTTAAATGGCTTGGGTATCGCGATTGTTTCAACCCCAAATGGCGTTATGACCGATCACAAAGCACGCTTGATGAATGTCGGCGGTGAAATTTTGTGCAAAGTTATATAATACAAGTAGAAGGATTAAGTTATGTCTCGTGCAGGAAAATATCCAGTTGTTTTGAAAGATGGCGTTTCAGCGGCTATTGTCGATGGCGCAATCGTTATCAAAGGGCCAAAGGGCGAGTTGAAAGTTCCAGTTAACACAAAACACGCAGGTTTGGTCGAAGTTAAAATCGAAGGTAATTCAGTTGTTGTTACACCAAAAGATGCAGAAGACAAAACTTCACGCGCAATGTGGGGTACAATGACCCGCAACGTCCGCAGTGCAGTCGAAGGTGTCACAACTGGTTTTGCCAAAGAAATGTACATGAAGGGTGTTGGTTACAAGGCATCTGTGTCTGGCAACAAATTGGTTTTGGTTGCAGGTTATTCACATGATGTCGTTATGGAAATCCCAGCGGGCTTGACCGTTGAAATGGGTGGTGCACCAACCGAATTTACAGTCAAAGGCATTGATAAATGCTTGGTCGGTTTGTTCGCAGACAAGATTCACAAGGTTCGCAAGGCCGATCCGTACAAGGGTAAAGGTATCTTCTATAAGGGCGAAACAATCCGCCACAAAGAAGGTAAAAAGAAATAATAAGTAAATAGTTCCCGCTGTTACGGGGGCTGACAAAAAAGGAAACGAAATGTTAAAACATTTGTCTACAGAAGAAAGACGCACACTTGCAAATCGCAGTGCGTTGAAAAGAAAAAATCCTGGCAAGATTCGCTTGTCGGTTTTCCGTTCTGGACGTCATATTGAAATCCAGGCGATTGATGACGTACGTGGTCACACCATTTGCGCCGCATCAAGCAAGGAAAAAGGTTTTGCTGGTAAAGGTTGGAACGTCGCAGGTGCAGAACTTGTTGGTAAGGCATTTGCAGAACGTTTAGTCAAAGCAAAACTGGCTGATAATTGTTATTTTGATCGTGGTGGCTATCGCTATCATGGTCGTGTAAAAGCACTGTGCGAAGCAATTCGTGCTGGTGGCGTCAGAATATAATTTAAGATTCAACGGAGTATATAATGGCACGTTTTGATGATAAAAAATTACAGACGGATAACTTGGTAGACAAATTGGTTTCTATCAACCGCGTATCCAAGACCGTTAAGGGTGGTAAGAATATGTCTTTCTCGGCACTGGTTGTTGTCGGGGACAAGGCAGGTCGTGTTGGTTTTGGCAAAGGTAAAGCATTGGAAGTCCAAGCCGCTGTGCAAAAGGCAACCAAAGCAGCAAAAGCCAAAATGATTCGCGTTCCTTTAAAAGAAGGTCGCACATTGCATCACGATGTTGAAGCAAAATATGGTGCGTCAAAATTGGTTGTACGTAGCGCTGTCCCAGGTACTGGTATCATTGCTGGTGGTGCGTTGCGTGCGGTGTTCGAATGCTTGGGCGTTCAAGACGTCGTTGTGAAATCCCAGGGTTCGAATAATCCAAACAATATGATTCGTGCAGCATTCTTGGCTTTCGCAAAAATGAATTCGCCAAAGACTGTTGCAGCGCGTCGTGGTAAAACGGTTTCTGAAATTATTGCCGGTCGTGATGGTAAGAAATATGAAGAATCCACAGAATCCGCAGAAGAAAAATAATTCGGAACAATGGGGGTAATTCAAATGGCAACAATTACAGTAAAACAAACACGTGGTTTGATTCATCGTCCAGAAGCACAACGCAAAATCGTTTTGTCATTGGGCTTGGGTCGTATTGGTAAAACACACGAAATCAATGATACACCAGCTGTGCGTGGCATGGTTGCCAAAGTTGCACACTTGGTTGAAATCGTTGAAAAATAAGAAGTATAAAACCGAGTACGTAATCTTGTATTATGTGCGAAACAGACTATATGTATAGTCGTAGGATTAAAAGGATAGAAAAATGAAATTAAATGCATTGATGGACAATTTCGGCGCACGCAAAGATGTAAAACGCGTTGGTCGTGGTATGGCGTCGGGTTATGGTAAAACATCTGGTCGTGGTAACAAGGGTCAAAAGGCACGTGCCGGTTCCCGTAAGCAAGCGACTTTCCAAGGTGGTCAGATGCCGATTTTGCGCCGTTTTCCAAAGTTCGGTTTCAACAATCCGTTCCACAAAGAATATGCGACAATCAACTTGGGCGATATTGAAAAGTTTATCGCAGCGGGCAAGATTGATGCGTCCAAAGAAATCACTTTGGAATCTTTGATGGCGGCAAAAATCATCAACCGCAAATTAGATGGGTTGAAAGTTTTGGCCAAAGGTGAAATCAAGTCTGCTATCAATGTTGTTGCAGACAAATGGTCGAAATCTGCCGAAGCCGCAATTGTAAAAGCGGGTGGCGCAATCAAAAACAAATAATCGTTCACTTGCACATTGTGGTAACCCCATGATGTGCAATAAACAATTAAAGACTTAGCGCAATGAAATTCTTGAAAAAATATTTTGGAAATTTGACCGATTTACAAAAGCGTATCATGTTCACACTGGGTGCGTTGATTGTATATCGTATCGGTTCATTTATTCCATTACCGGGGGTCAATGCTTCTGCTATTTTGCACCTGTTCAGTGGCGAAGGCAGTGGTATGATGGGAATGTTTGATATGTTCAGTGGTGGTTCTCTGTCGCGTATGTCGGTTTTGGCATTGAACATTTTCCCATACATTTCAGCATCCATCGTTTTACAGTTATTGACCGCAACAAGCAAGAATTTGAATGATTTGCGTAAAGAAGGCGAATCTGGCCGTATCAAAATCAACCAATACACACGTTATTTGGCGGTGTTTTTGGCAATCGTTCAGGGTTGGGCGGTTGTGCGTGGTTTGGAATCTATGGCACCGGCAAATGGTATTCCGGCGGTTGTAAATCCAGGCTTTGCATTTGAATTGTCGGCGATTATTGCGCTGGTTGGTGGTACGGTGTTCGTTATGTGGTTGGCGGAACAGATTACCGCACGTGGCGTAGGCCAGGGCGCATCGCTGTTAATCTTTGCGGGTATTATCGCCCAAATCCCAAGTGGTGTTGCAAAGTTATTCAGTTTGGGTTCGGTTGGTCAAATGTCGCCTGCGATGATTGCGGTGACGGTTGCGTTCGTGGTTGGCATTGTTGCGCTGATTGCGTTTTTCGAACAGGCACAACGTCGTATCCAAATTTTGTATCCGCGTCAGGTTATGGCGAACGGTGTTATGAACACAAACGCGTCCTATTTACCGATTAAGGTGAATATGTCGGGCGTTATGGGTCCGGTGTTCGCGGCATCTATTATGATGTTGCCGGCATTTATCCAACGCTTTGTACAAAGTGAGAACTTGTTTGTTCAGGGTATCTTGGGATTCTTTACATACGGCACGTGGTCATACATTATTTTGTATACTGTGTTGATTGCGTTCTTTGCGTACTTCCAGACCGCCGTTGTGTTTAATTCCGAAGAAACCAGTACCAGCCTTAAAAATATGGGCGGTTATATTCCGGGTGTTCGTCCGGGCGAACAGACAAACAAATACTTGGACGATGTCGTATCGCGTACGACTGCGATTGGCGTTGTGTATTTGGTTGTCGTCTGTGTGTTGCCAATCATATTGAACACACACGCGGGAATGCCACTGACAATCGGCGGTACAAGCGTCTTAATCGTTGCCGGTGTGATTTTGGACACAATGAATCAGGTTCAATCATACTTGGTCGCGAAACAGTACACAGGTGTTGTTGGACACGCACAAAAACATGGGCGGTTCCGCAACTAAACAAGATTTGACTTTTGTTGGAATTATTTTAGAATATGCCCAGCAAAATAAAATAAACCCATTACTCTGACGGCAGTGTTTTGGGAAAATGAAACGGCGCAGGGTTGCGCCAAAGTGAATAAAGGAAAATGAAAAATGGCACGTATAGCAGGTGTTAACATTCCATCAGAAAAACGCATTGAAATCGCGTTGCGCTATATTCACGGTATTGGTCCGGCACGCGCCGCCAAAATTTGTGAAGCGTTGAAATTGAAAGACGGTTTGCGCGCGAAAGATTTGACAGACGCTGATGTTATTAAAATTTCGAACTATATCGAACAAAATTTCAAGGTCGAAGGTGACGTTCGTCGCGAAGTCGCAATGAACATTAAACGCTTACAAGACCTTAAGACATATCGTGGTATCCGCCACCGTAACCGTTTGCCGGTTCGTGGTCAACGCACACAGACAAATGCCCGTACACGTAAGGGTAAACGTATTGTGGTCGCTGGTTCCGCGGTCAAGGGTAAATAATAATTTTGGGTAGAGATTAACACGATAGTTAATTGAAGACATCTAAAAAAAGGTAAAAATAATGGCAGTTACAAAAGCAAAAAAGAAAGTAATCAAAAAAGTATCGCATGGCATTGCGCATGTCGTTGCGACAAATAACAATACACGTATCACAATTACGGATCCATCGGGTGCTGTGTTGACATGGGCAACGGCGGGTGCGAATAATTTCAAGGGTGCAAAGAAATCCACACCATACGCGGCAACGGTTGTTGCAGATGCCGTTGGTAAGAAAGTTGCCGAAATGGGTATGAAGACAGTAGATGTTTTGATGCGTGGTATTGGCCAGGGTCGTGAATCAGCCGTTCGTGGTTTGGCTAACGCGGGCTTGGTTGTGCAGAGCATCACCGATACGACACGTATTCCGCACAACGGTTGCCGTCCAAAGAAAGTGCGCCGCGTGTAATTACATGCAATTCATTGCTTATCCAAAAAAACACCGCCCGATTGGGCGGTGTTTGATTTTGTGAAATCATAAAAAAATGTTGTGTTTATTTCTGGGATTATATACACTAAAAGCATTACTAGGAATATCTGGGGGTTGTAGGTTATGAAAACATTTTTATTATCTTTATTTATATTGTTCCCTTGTTTTGTGGCAAATGCGGGTGCATTAGATGATGCAAAATCTATTCAATCTGCATCAAATCTTGCCGCGCAACAAGATTCTGCAACGGTGGCCAAAGCAATGGCGGGGTGTGGTTTTGATTATCAATGTGATGCAAATGGTGTAAAGATACCGGGAACTGAAAAATCGAAACCGGTGTTGGAGACATCATCAATGGATATTGGTGCGTCCAAAAATATAGAAGCAAAACAACCAAGCGGTGTGGAACAAGCGTCAAATGGTGAAACTTCTCAACCGGAAAATGTGGCGGGCGAAGGTCACATGCGTGGATTTACGGGACATGCCCATCCAGAACCCAAAAAGAAACCAGTCAAACAAAATAAAAAAATAGCTACAGCATTAGATCCTTTTGCGGCAGATGCGTCGCTGGACAAAGCATATACCAGTGCACCGGCATCGGTTGAAGAAGGTTTTGTCGCATATACTGGTGGCACCAGTGAAGAGGCATTAATGGCAACCGCGGCGGCAAACAAAAAGGCCGCACGTATCGAAGCAGAAAAACAAGCGGCAGAAGCGGAAGCGGCGGAAATGAACATGATAGTTGGTGCATTTACTGATGCGATGATGAATGTTGCAATTAATGAGGTTGCGCCACCAAAAAAACAACAAGTTGTCACAGAAAGCGTGAATCAACCAACGGTCTATTATCATCGTGACTATGCAAGTGAAACTTATCAACAACCACACAGTTCGATTCTTGAGGGCGCCAAAGGTATGACGGGTGGCGGTAGCAAGGGTTGGTATTAAAGAAAGGGAAGACAATGAAAAAAGTTTTATGTTGTTTAATGACGTTTTTGTTGCTTGGGTGCGCAGAGTTTTCGTGGGTAAAAAATGATGTTTATGATGGAAAACCGCCGGTGCCAAAAGAAAAGGTCGCCATAAAGTGTACGTGGTGCGATTACGATGAACTGACAAAATATTTTAAATATGATACTAAAGCCGACTATGAAATTGTATTTAATACTAAAACACGTTCTGGTGATAGTGCCGACACAGCGGCTTTTATAACTGGGCTTACATTGGGAATCATTCCAACTTGGGTTAAGGGATATGGAACAGTAAATGCTGAATTGGTGGACAAGGTGACAGAACAATCAATTTCTTTGGGAACAATTGAAACAAGCCATACGACATTGCTTGGTTGGCTATTCTTGCCTTTGACCCCATTCGCTTTTGCTGGTTCTTCAGATTATAGACTTGCCAACGAAGCAGCCGCAAGTGCGGTTGTAAAAATGGCGGCATTGGTGATGTATGACCCAACAAATCCAGAAATTAAGGGGACATGGCATTGTTCGGGATATAAATGTCGCTATAAAGAAATTATGGCACAAAAGAAAACATCACCCGAAGATGTTGTGTATGTTGCAGAAAATACGAAGTCATTTGACGAATTCCAGGCTGCAAAAAATAAATTGTCCAGCCCGTTAACAAATTCGCAAAATTGTACTGCGACATTAGCTTTTATTAAAAACGGGATTATTTCTAAAACGACGCAACGTTATTGGAGCTTAATCGATTTTTATAAATCAAAATGCACACCAGAATGGAAGGGTGTTGGCATGACCAAGGCGCGTTTGATTGAAACCAATGGTATTCCAACCAAGGGTTATAAAATGAATGCTGATACAGAAATAATCACATATTCATCATTGTCATCAAATGGTGAAAGTGTTGTTTCAACAACCTATACGCTGGATAGGGACATAGTAACCAAAATTTCAAAATAAAAAACCACCCGTTTGGGTGGTTTTTTATTAGCGCAAGTTTCAAACAATTAGAAATTGCAAGTGTCGCACTTTGGTGTGTCAACTGCGCGCATCGTTGTGTATGTCCCAGCCGGTTCATAGTAAATAACTGGCTTGTATGTTTGGACTGTTTCGCGAATAAAATATTCACGATTTACGACGCGTTCGTATGGTTTGCCACATACTTTCTTGCCACACTTGTCGCACTTTTTGCATTTGTTGCACTTGTTGCAAACGGGCTTTTCCGCTGGTTTTGCGACGCGTTCAACCGTCACAAAATCTTCGGCGGTTACCTGCATTTCTGGGTCAGCATAAATGCCACCGTCCGATGCATATACCGGAGCACAGATTACACATGCGATTGCACCAAACAAAATCATTTTTTTCATGACTAGTCCTTTTTGTTGGTTGTTTTGATACTAGCACACAAAATAAGATTGTCAAGTTTTGCGCAAAATAAAAATAGGTGGTCGTTTTTTGTGGCGCGCTGTCAAAAAAGGTGCTATATTTATAATGTTATGTTGAAAGAACATGTAATCTTTTGTGTTATGAATTGTTGGCGCTTTGCCGCCTGAACTGACTTTTATTGCCATTTTTTTGGCTTTATTTTTAACCGTATTTCAATTAAACTTATAAACACAAAAGGATTTTTACTATGTCTGAAAAAATAGTTTTAACGGGTATTAAACCCACTGGAACACCGCACTTGGGGAACTATATTGGCGCGTTAAAGCCATTGGTTGATATGTCCCAAAAGAGTCGCACATTTATGTTTATCGCGGATTTGCACGCGTTGAACACCATACACGATCCAAAGGTGATTCAACAGTATTCATACGAAATGGCGGCTGCGTTGGTGGCGATGGGGCTGAATCTGGACAATGCGATTTTGTTCCGTCAATCTGATATTGTAGAGGTGTATGAATTGGCAACATTACTTACCAATGTCACGCCAAAGGGCTTGATGAATCGCGCACATTCGTACAAGGCGGCGGTGGAAAAAAATACCGCGGCTGGCGATGATGTTGATGCGGGGGTCAATATGGGTTTGTACATATATCCGATACTTATGGCGGCGGATATTTTGCTGTACAATTCTGATATTGTGCCGGTTGGTGCCGACCAAAAACAGCACGTTGAATTCGCGCGCGATATTGCCGGATATTTTAACAACATCTATGGCGAAACGTTCAAGTTGCCAGAGCCTGTTATCAGTGAATCTGCGGGAACTATACCGGGGCTGGATGGTCGCAAGATGAGCAAATCTTATGACAACACGATTCCGCTTTTTGCGCCGGAATCAGAGTTAAAGAAAAAGATTATGCGCATCATCACCGACAGTAAAACACCCGAAGAATCAAAAGACCCAGACGAATCGACAATATTCCAACTGTACAAACATTTCGCAGATGAAAACGAAATCGCAAAGTTGCGTGAAATGTTTGTCGCGGGCGGTATGGGGTATGGCACTGCGAAAACAATTCTTTATGAAAAAATCAATTCGGTTTTGGGTGATGCGCGCAACGAATACAATCGCTTGTTGGCGAATAAGTCTGAACTGGACGCGATTTTAGAAAATGGCGCGAACAAGGCACGTGTGGTTGCTGCGGAAACGCTGAAACGCGTAAAACGCAAAATGTTGGGTGAATAGTCATAACAAGGGAGAGAGAATATGAAAATTATGAAAAAAATTAAACTGACTGTTTTGGGCGTATGGTTTCTGTGCGTTGTTGGTTGCGCTGCAATTTTAATGTTGTTGCTGAACGCAATAAACACGCCGTCTGTACCGCGTACGATTGCGGTGCGTGGCGATTGTTTAACAACGGCACCGCGCGACAAAACCGCGATAACACTGCGTGTCACAACGTTGGATAAATCGGCGGCGCGGTCTATGAAAATGGCGACAGAGCAGGTTGCCCAGATTACCGAATTTGTAAAGGGGTTGGACGCGGAAATGCAGACGACCGAATTTAATTCCTATGAAAAGACAGAATGGAATCGTGATGACCAAAAATCTGTATCGCTGGGAATTGAAACAACCATTGCGGTTGAAGTTTCGTCCAAAAATGTTGATGCGATTGAAAAAGTACTGAATGAATTTGCGGGCGCGGAACATGTCTTTTCGGAAAATTTGCGTATGTACACCAGTGCCGAAGTGTTAAAGCCGATTATGGAAAAGTGCTTGTCTGTTGCGGTTGAAAATGCGCGTGTGCGCGCAGATGCAATTGCGGCGGGCGATAAAAAACGTGCTGGAAAAATGTTGTCGGTGTCATATGACACGTCAAACAACAATAACGCAATGTACAAAAATGTCGCGCCACGTATGATGGTGATGGGCGCGGTTGCAACAGAATCAGCAATGGATGTCGGGGGCAGTTTGGTCAGCAAAGATACCGATGTTTCGGTTTCTGTATCCGCGGTGTTTGAAATAAAATGAACGAAATTATAAACGAATTTATCGAATACCTTATCGGAACAAAAAATTATTCCGAACATACTGCAACGGCATATGAAACAGATATTCGCGAATTCGTTTCGTTCTTGGCAACCTTTATTGGCAGTAATGTTGACTTGCGCGATATGGCGCGTGCGGATACAATTTGTTTTCGTTCGTATTTGGCGGATCGTGGACGGCGCGGTTTGGCGCATAAGTCGACAGCGCGTGCATTGTCTTCGTTGCGTGGGTTTTATAAATACCTTGCTAAACATCACAATATAAAAAATGATGCGATTGGTTTGATTTCTTCGCCAAAGGTTCCACGTAAATTGTCCAAGGCGATTGACCCATCGGATGTCGCAAATATGCAGACAGCGATTTTAGATACCGAAGGTGATGAACCGTGGATTGCCGCGCGTGATTGGGCGTTGGTGACGTTGATATTTGGATGTGGTCTGCGTATATCCGAAGCGTTGTCGTTGAAAAATGTTGACGTGCGCGCACGTCCCGATGTGTTGCGTATTCTGGGTAAGGGGAACAAAGAACGAATCGTTCCCGTATTGCCGGCGGTATATGATGCGATTGAAAAGTATGTCGCGATTCGTCCGTTTGGTAATGCGCCAACCGATGAATTGTTTCGCAGTGTGCGTGGTTTGCCGATGTCGCCACGTATGGCGGAAAAAGTTATCGAAAAAATTCGGAACTATTTACAATTGCCGGATTATGTAACACCGCACGCATTGCGACATACGTTCGCAACCGCGTTACTTGCGGGTGGGGCAGATTTGCGTTCGTTACAAGAATTGTTGGGGCATGCATCGCTTTCGACAACGCAATTATATACCAAGGTAAATATGGCAGAGATAAGTAATATTTATATGCATGCACATCCGCGCGCGCTGGAGGCAAAAGACGAATAAAAAACCGCCCGTTTGGGCGGTTTAATTTTTTAGTTTTTATTTAGTCTTCCATAACTGGTGCGATTGCATCAACAACAGCCGGTTCTTCGACAGGTGCTGGTTCTTCAACAGGTGCCACTGGTTTGTGGTGACGCATAGCTTTCTTTGCCAAACCCATTTCTTTCTTGGTTACACAACCATCGTGATCGATATCAATCATTGGCAATTCTTCTAACATTTTTGGACATTTGATTGATTCAACAACGGCACAACCATTCGCATCAAATTGTACATGTGGTTTTGCCTTGTGCGGACATACAGGGCAGAAGAACATGTGACCCAAGAACATACCAATCAATAAACTTGCTGTGAATACACAAGTCAAAATCATATTTCTTTTGCGCTTTGTGCAGTGGCAATATGGATCTGGTAATGGAATCTCTTTCATTACAGGTTTTACAGATGTTTTTTTGATTGTTTTTTTAGTTGTTGTTTTCTTTGGCATATTTTTCCTTCCTTTGTTTTGATTATGACTTCATTGTAAGCAATATAATTTTTTATGTAAAGAAGAAAAAAATAAAAAGGGTTCCCGATGGGGAACCCAATTTCACACAATCGAAAAATCGATTTAGTTCAAAGCTTCTTTCAAAGCTTTACCAGGTTTGAACTTTGGCTGGATAGAAGCTGCAATTTTAATTGTAGCACCAGTTTGTGGGTTGCGGCCTGTTGTAGCTTTGCGTTTTGCAGTTGTAAATGTGCCGAAGCCAACCAAGCGAACGTCGCCTTTCTTCTTCAGAACTTTTGTAACTGTGTTGATGAATGCGTCAACGCTTGCAGCAGCTGTTGCTTTTGTAACGTTGATTTCGTTTGCAATTGCTTCAATCAATTGAGCTTTGTTCATGTGTTTCTCCTTTTCATTAAATATTTAATTAAGGTGTGTCCCGCAGATAATAGGCAATGTCTTTGAAATCTGTTGTACGGTTTCCGCAGTGTTTAACGTTTGCGCAACTCGAAAATCTTTTATTTCAAGGACATTGCCTGTCCTGCTTGTCCGAATCGTAGAGAATTCCGCCACTCAAGTCAAGTGTATAATTTCAAAAACGCAAAATTATTGAAAGTTGACAAAATTAGTGTGCATGGACTGCGTCGGCCTTGACCGCGCGTGCGCCCGCTGTATTTGCGTCACACAGTACCCACTGATCCCCAGCGCCACTTATGCTTACACGGCGGAAATTGTTTGGTGTGACGATAACCAGCATAATAATAACAATCGCCCAGAAAAACCATTTAGTGAATGTCCAAATGTTCTTGAAAGATTCACGTTTGAACTTGTCGTCCAGCATATTTTGATATAGCTGCCAGCCCCAACCAAACAACAGCAACACCAATCCAAAAAAGAAGCCGGCGAATATGTAATTTGTAAATGGACGTAGTGATGTGGCAATTGTTGTCCATGTTGAATCGGCCGATGGACATACATATAAAACCTTGTCAATCATGGATTCTGGAATTTGTGAAACCGCCGGGTCGCCCAATTGCATATTGAAACTTGCGACAATAACAATCGCCGCCAGTGCAACAACAGAATATAACAACCCTTGTTTCATTTCGATTCCTTATAGACTTATATTATATCACATTTTGTTAGAATGTTGCAATTTTAGATTGAAAGTGATATTTATTACGACTAAAATTGCAGCAACAAAAAATGGGGAAATATATGACATATAATGAAATACGTAAGGCGTTTTTAGATTATTTTGAATCGCATGGACATAAAATTGTGCCGTCTGCATCGTTGATACCAAATGATCCAACGTTGCTTTTTACAGTCGCGGGTATGGTTCCATGGAAGGGTATATTACAAGGTGTTGAACCGGCGTTTGCACCACGTGTTGCAGACGTACAAAAATGTATTCGTGCGGGTGGGAAGCATAATGATTTGGAAGATGTTGGTTTTGATGGCCGTCATCATACTTTCTTTGAAATGATGGGTAATTGGTCGTTTGGTGATTATTTCAAAGAAGAAGCAATTGCGATGTCGTGGGAATTGTTGACAAAGGTATTTGGTCTGGACCCGAATCGCATTATTGTCACAACGCATGTCAGCGATGATGAAGCGACAGCAATTTGGAAAAAGGTTGCTGGTAAAGATGCGATTCGTTTGGGCGATAAAGATAATTGGTGGTCGGCAGGCGATACGGGCCCATGTGGACCATGCACCGAAATGCATTATGATTTGGGACCAGATGTGCCGGGTGGTTTGCCAGGTTCGGCCGATGAAGGTGACAGATATTTCGAAATTTGGAATGACGTATTTATGCAATTTGACAGGGACGCAAACGGCAATTTAACACCATTACCAAAACAAAATGTTGATACGGGTTCGGGTCTGGAACGTGTGGCATCTATATTACAGGGCAAGACAGACAACTATGATACCGATGTGTTTGTTGCGCTGAAAAACGCGGTCAGTGATGTAACGGGGGTACGTGAATCAAAAGATAACGTTACTTCGTTCAAGGTTATTACCGACCATTTACGTGCGGTTGGTTTTGCAATTGCCGATGGTGTTATTCCATCAAACAGCGATCGTGGTTATGTGATTCGTAGAATCTTGCGCCGTGCGATGCGTCATGGACAAATGTTGGGACATCGTGGTGCGTTGTTATCGAAACTGTATCCGGCATTGGTTACAACAATGGGCGATGCATATCCAGAACTTGCACGCGAAGAAAAACGTGTTGTGGAAATTATTGAAAACGAAGAAAACTCTTTTGCCGACATGTTGCAAAATGGTATGAAATTGTTAGATGCAGAATTACCAAAAGTGAACAATGCCATCTTGCCGGGTGATGTTGCGTTTAAGTTATTTGATACTTATGGTTTCCCACTTGATTTAACACAAATGATTTTGCGTGATAAAAATATTGCGGTTGATGTTGCGGGTTTTGAAAAGTGTATGGCGGAACAAAAAGAACGTTCACGTGCCGATACCAAGGGAACACGTACATTATGGGAATCGCAATCATTATCAGCAACAGACGATTCGTCAAAGTATGCACCGGACGCACAATTACAATCAAAAGTGTTGGCGATTTTGCGTAATGGTGAATTTGTAGATTCAGCCAATGCGGGTGACGAAGTTGAAGTTGCGCTGGATAAAACAAACTTCTATGGAACCCAGGGTGGCCAGGTCGGTGATGCGGGAACAATCTTGCGTGATGGCGCACCCGTTATGAACGTGGCCGAAGCCGCACGTGTTGACGGTGTTGTTATACACAAGGGTACATTGGTTGCGGACATTGCGATTGGTGATACGGTTACAACACAAATAAACGAATCGATGCGTCAGCAAACTGCACGTGCACATACGGCAACGCATTTATTACAAGCGGCATTACAGCAAGTATTAAATGATGCTGTCGAACAGCGTGGTTCCAAAGTTTCGCCCGATTCGGTTCGATTCGATTTCAGTTATGGTCGTGCCATGACGGCAGAGGAAAAACAGGCGGTCGAAGATTTGGTTAATAAATGGATCGCCGCTGATATGCCTGTCAAACACGAAGAGATGTCGTTGGAAGAAGCCAAAGCTCGTGGTGCAATGGCATTATTCAGCGAAAAGTATGGCGACACGGTTAAGGTGATTACGGCGGGTGATGTTTCGTGTGAACTGTGTGGTGGAACACATATTTATCACACCGGCGAAATTATCAAGGCCAAAGTGAATAAAGAAAAATCTATCAGCAGTGGTATTCGCCGTATAACAATGTCGGTTGGAACATTGGCAGAATAGGGGAATAAAAACCTGGCGCGATGCCAGGTTTTTTTATTTTGTTTTTTGATTTCCAACGCCCAATACATAAGTTTGTATTTTTTCGTTGTTCATTATTTGGTTAACCGCAATTTGTATTTCAGGGTGCGCATCAAGATGGGCTGATATGACTTCTTGGGCCGCTTCAACAGCCTCGGTATCTATTTGAAAACGACCTTTTGGATCATAAGATAACCCAGCAACCGCCAGTGCGCGCATATAGTCCAGTTTCTCTTGTGGCAGAGTGTTTACAATTAATGCTGCAGCATGCTTGGCGCGTTGAGCAATTTCTTTTGTACAATGTTCTTGTTCAAATATTTTTTTGAAATAGCCCTTTGCTAGTTGTTTCGCTGCGCCTTGGAAATCTTTTGATAAAATTTCGCGACACTCTTCAAAACGGATTGACAAGATAAGAAGCAAAAGAATATCAACAATAATCATTGTTGAAAAGGCACGTTTCTTTTCAAGCAGTTTTTGTTGAAGTTGCGTTTTGATTAAATCTTTTTTATTTAGTTTTTTAATTTTTAATGTGCCAATGCCGAAATTTGCCCCACCAAGAATTATACCCAAAAGCAGACCAAAGATGAAACCGCTGACCATTTTGTCGCGACATAAGATTTGTCGCATGTGAATGTATAAATTGACGGACGTTTTACGACGTTCTTTGGCATAGTTATTAAGTGCTAACTTTTCTTCGTGGGAAAGATTTTTCTTTTGCTGTGTCATTACTGTATTTTTAACGTGTTACAGCGAGATTAGCAACGTCTGATAAATTTGTCAATGTTTGTGTTTGTGTTTAAAATGTTACGATTTTTGTTGATTTTGGGGCAAAATTTGATATTATTCAATGGCAGAGAGGTCAATGTTCGTTGAATATTGACAAAAATCCCGATTAGTTTTTAATAGGGGAAAACAGCCCGCCGCCGCAGATTCACTACAGATAAAGAATGTTTTCTTTATTGGCAATGGATTGTGCGGTGGCGAAAATGTAAACATAAATAAAGGATTATATATGGTAAGATTACATAAAAAAACTGCCGCGGAAATCGCTGCAGAAAAAGAAGAAGTTGCAGAAGTTGAATCTGCGAAACGTGTTAAAAAGTCAAAGAAAATCGCCGATGCGCCAAAGCATGAAAGCGATGAAAATGACGACAAAATTTACTTTATGGCATTGGGCGGATTGGAACACATCGGCCAAAATATGTATGTTTATAAATACAAAGGTAAATATTTGGTCGTTGATTGTGGTATGGGTTTCTTGGAAGAAGAAATCGGTGCCGGTGACGTTCAATATTGCGACACCACTTGGTTGGAAAAGCATAAAAAGGACGTTGTTGGTTTTGTTATGACCCATGGTCACGAAGACCACATTGGTGCGTTGAAATTTATTTGGCCAAAATTCAAAAAGCCAATTTACTGTACACGTTTCCCGGGTGAAATAATCAAGCAAACTTTTGCGGGTCTGGAAATCGATTTGCGTGAAGGCAAAGACTTAATCATCTTTGACCACCATGGCGCAACGTTGGATATCAAACCGTTCGAAGTGGAAACTTTCCACGTTTCGCACAGTATTCCAGAAGCACAGATGTTGATTATCAAAACCCCAGCAGGCAAGATTTTACACACGGGTGACTGGACATTTAACGATGGCAACCCGATTGAAGAAACAACCGACTATGCGCGTTTGCGTGAAATTGGGTCCGATCCGAAATTGTTGGCGTGCGCGTGTGATTCAACCGATGCGGATCGTCAAGCACCACAAATAACCGAACTTCAGGTTCGCGATAGTTTGACTGAAATTATGAAAAACGCACCGGGTCGTGTTATCGTGACGGGTTATTCACGCAGTATTGCGCGTATGAAAATGTTTGCCGAAGCAGCACATAATGCGGGTCGTATTGCGGCAATCAAAGAACGCAGTAATCCAAATCCGGTTCCGTATGTGGGATTGCCAGAATTTCGTGAAATGGGAATCGAAATGGGATATCTGAACGGCGACGATGTTTATCTGTTTGACGAAATCAAAGATTTGCCGGCAGAAAAACAGGCAATTTATTTGACGGGTTCCCAGGGTGAACAATTTGCTATGTTGACACGTCTTTGCCGTGGGCATGTAAAAGAAATGAAATTGATGCCAACGGATACGGTCGTGTTCAGTGCGATTATCATTCCGGGCCGTGAACAAGACGTTTCGTTCTTGTACAACAAACTGGCACGTATGGGTATTAAAACACATACGATATTTGATACCGATAATATCCACGCCAGTGGTCACGCTGGTCGTCCAGAATACGAACGTTTCTATGATATGGTTCACCCCCAGGTTTCAATTCCAATGCATGGTGAATACATCACTGAAATGTTGAACGGAAAAATGGCGATGGAACGCGGTGGCGCGAAATTTATGATGGTTGTTCATAACGGCGAAATGATTGCTCTGTCGGACGGAAACGAACCGTATGTTGCGGAAACAATCGAAACAGGTATGGTCGTTATGGAGGGTGAAACCGAACGCAGTGCCGATGACCAAGTTTATAAAAACCGCCGCAAAATCGCGACAAATGGCGCGGTGTTTGTGACATTGCCGGTCGATAAACGTGGTTTCTTGAAGGGTGTGCCAGAGGTTTCCAGTGCTGGTATTTTCGAAACAGATGAAACTGGATTTATGAAACGCCAGATTCAGATTGAAATTACCAAGGCGATAAACGACCTGACGAAAACTGAACGCAAGAACCAGGATAACCTGTATCGTGCGGTACAAACTGCATCGAACAAGGTTGTTCGTGCGTCACTGGGGGCGGATAAAAAGCCACAGTATTGCGTACATTTCGTTCTGAAATAAAAACACCGCCCAAACGGGCGGTTTTTTAATTAGAATTTTGCGGTAAAGCGCACGCTCGCACCATCGGAAGAAAACGACGGCCACATACGAATGTTTTCGTTTACAGGACTGACAAAAGCCCATGTGTAAAGTGCCGATACCGCCGCGCCACCCAAAACATCGTGGGTCCAATGCATACGTGTATGAACACGTGAAAATCCGGTGAACAATGCCAAAGCATATGGGAACAATGATTGTTGCCAACCATAACGGCGATGAATAAACATTGGGGCGGAAAAAGCACCGGTTGCATGTCCCGATGGAAAAGATTCGTCATTCAGCCCATTTGGACGCTTTTCGTGAATTATACGCGTTTTGATAATTTCGGTTGTTAATTGTGCACTTAACATACTTTCCAAATATTGTGCGGTACCTTCCCAGTCTTTTTCAGTCATTGTCATACCTAATGCCCAACCGTTCGCTAAAAACATTGCGATATCGCCCAAATCGCCAATAGAACGGCGCGCCCACGCATTGTTTTCCACAGATGCAGCAATAAAAAATGCCGAAATTACAGCATAAAAGCGGTTGTTTGCACGCATAAAAACTCCCCAACGTCTGTAAGACAATTAAAGCATATTAGGAATAATTTCGTCAATCTTAAATTATGGTGTTTTTTCATTTATTTCTTGATTTATGTGTTTTTTCATCCTAAAATACCGCACGCACGCAAGGGTTTTGTGTGTCAATTTGGTGAAAATAATAAACTAAGCCATAAGGAAAAAATATGATTGAAAAGAACTGGATGACACTGATTAAGCCAAAAAAACTTAATGTAGTTGTCGATGAAAATAATCCGAATATTGCAACATTGATTGCGGAACCATTGGAAAAGGGTTTCGGTTTGACATTGGGTACGGCATTGCGTCGTGTGCTTTTGTCTTCGCTTCAGGGTTGTGCGCCAATCTATATCAAGATTGATGGTGTTCAACACGAATTTTCCAGCGTACCAGGTTGCCGCGAAGATGTGACTGATATTATCTTGAATTTAAAGGGCGTTTATTTCAAGGCCTTGACCGAAGGTCAACACAAGGCATACTTGAAAGTCAAAGGTCCGGCTGTCGTTACCGCAGGTATGATTGAAACATCGGGCGGTGTCGAAGTTATGAACAAAGATGTCGAAATCTGCACATTGGATAAGGGTGCAAGTTTTGATATGGAAATCACACTGGGAACCGGTCGTGGCTATGTACCGGCATCACAAAACGCGGGTGATTTACCATTGGGTGTTATTCCAGTTGATTCAATTTATTCGCCGATTTTGAACGTGGCAAGCACTGTTACACAAACACGTGTTGGTCAGTCAACGGACTATGATAAATTGGAATTGGTTGTTAAAACAAACGGCAGTGTTGCACCAGAAGATGCAATCGCTTTTGCCGCACGTATTTTGACAGATCAATTGGTTGTATTTATCAACTTTGAAGATCCGGCACAAATCAATGCACCGGCCGAAGACGAAAAGGCCAAAGACGCATTGCCGTTTGATCCAAAATTGTTAAAGCATGTCGATGAATTGGAATTGTCTGTTCGTGCAAACAATTGTTTAAAGAACGACAAAATCAATTGGTTGGGCGAATTGGTCCAAAAGACCGAAGCTGACATGTTAAAGACACCAAACTTTGGCCGCAAGTCATTGAACGAAATCAAAGTTCAATTGGAAGCCATGGGATTGGGTCTGGGTATGGAAGTACCAGGTTGGCCACCAGAAAATATTGCGGAATTGGCCAAGAAGTATGAAGACCCATACAAATAAGAAAGAGGTTTTGGAATGTCCGAAAACAAAAAGTTAAAGCCAGCAAAAAAACCAGCCAAAGATGCATTTATCAACGCAACTGATGGTGTTCGTGGTTTGATTGCAGGTATGCTTCGTCCAATTTTTGGTGTTCCAGAACCAAGAAACCAAAGATAAAAACAAAACCCGCGATACAGGGGCAACTTTGGTTGCGGGTGTCTCAAAAAATCCCTGAACATACAAAGGGCAGGGCTGAAACAAAATAAAGGAGTAGTCAGATGAGACATATGAAAGCAGGTCGCACATTTAACCGCGACACAAACGCTCGCAAAGCTTTGTTTATCGGCTTAGCGAAAAACTTAATTGAACGTGAACAAATCAAAACGACTTTGCCAAAGGCAAAAGACTTGCGCAGTGTAGTCGAAAAAATGATTACTCGTGCCAAGGTTGACAGTGTTGCAAATCGCCGTTTGATTGCATCTGAATTGGGTAATGGTTCGGACGCAACAGTTAAAAAATTGTTCGCGGTTTTGGGCCCACGCTATGCGAAACGCAATGGTGGTTATACACGCGTGTTAAAGGCGGGCTTCCGTTATGGCGACGCGGCACCAATGGCGATTATTGAATTGGTTGATCGTGACGAAAGTGCAAAGAAATCTGCACCAAAGGCAGTTGCAGCCGAAGCAAAAGCAGAAGTTGCAACCGAAGAAAATGCCGAAGCGAAAAAAACAGCAGCCAAGAAAGCACCAGCAACCAAAGTTGCAAAAGAAGCCGCACCAAAAGCGGTCAAGGCAACAGGTGCCAAAAAAGAAGTTGCGGTTAAACGTCGCGCGACTGGAAAATAATCTTGGTTAAAGAAAAATAAACGGGGCAATCGCCCCGTTTTTTTATGTCTGTTTTTTGGCACTAAATGCAAAATATTGTTTTTAATATTGCTGATTTTATGATAAAATTAGTAAAACGGGAAAGGGGATTTTGTATGAGGAAGTTATTCGTTTCTGCATTTTTAATTTGTGGAATTATTGCATGCGCAGATGCTGCGCCACGTGCGGGTGGGGCTTCGGCACGCAGTGGTGGCAGTACGGCCAGTGCACCAAGTACAACATCGGGTGGTGCAACGGTTGGACGCAGTGCAGTCAAGGCGCGTAGCGCAACACCGGCCGCATCGGTTAAGACAGCGGCACCATCGCAAATGACGGTTGCGGCACGCAGTGCAACATCACAGCCAAAGGTTTCGGCGGCGCGTGCGGCAACAACGCAAAAGGTTATTAATTCTGGAACTAAAATTGCCGGTGCGACAAAAAATACCGCGGTGAATGAAGCATGCCAGGAAAAATATTTCGGCTGTATGGATGCGTTTTGTATGTTGGAAAATACCAACGGTGGACGTTGCACATGCAGTGACAGAAATGCTGAATTGGACGAAGTTTTATCAGAAATTGAACGTTTGGATCAGCAGTCATATCAAATGGCGACATTTGGTGTTGAACAAATTGAAATGGGTGAAAATGCCGATGCCGCGATTGCCAAGGCAAATGCAATTGCAGATGATGCGATGGTAAACCTTAGTCGTTCTGAAACATCAAAAAGAAAAGCGCGTGCAGCACTTGATTTATCAATGTGGGATCACCCAATTGATTTAGATGATGACGATGTGTTTTCGGAATCTTCTTCGTTGAATTATGATATTGCTGGCAAGACAGGTGATGCATTACAGAGTGCGGCAAGCAATTTGTGTGTCGCACAAATCCCAGAATGTTCTGCGGATGCGGCAATGTTGCAGTTGATATATGTACAAAAGATTAAGTCTGATTGTAATGCGTATGAAAACAGTTTAAAGCAACAAAAGAATGCAAGCCAAAACAAATTGTCTGCGGCCCAGAAAGCATTGCGCGAAGCGGCATTGGAACAAATGCAAAACGCAAACAAATATGATTTGGGTCAGTGTACAGTTCAATTTAAAAAATGTATGCAAACAACTGGTGGCTGTGGCGAAGATTTTTCGGCATGTGCTTTTGTTTCCGCGATGGACAACACAAACGTGAATAAATCGTCTTCTAAAAAGACAACAAATTATTCTATCCAGGGTGCTGTTTCGACAATCGACATATCTGCATCAACGTATGATACATTGATGGCGAAAAAGCCATTGTGCGAAGGTATCACGAAATCATGTGCGGCGGTCGCAGATCAAGTGTGGGATACGTTCCTGCGTGAAATTGCACCAACGATTAAGTCTGCGGAAATTATTGCCGAAGATAATGCACGTCAAAATTGTATTGGTACAATCGCGTCCTGTTTCCAAAAGGCATGTAAAGATACAATTGATCCGAATGACCCCGAAGGTTCATACGATATGTGTTTGACACAACCATCGTCAATGTTGAACGTGTGTAAGATTCCATTGAACGCATGCGGTATTGATGCGACTTCGGTTTCCAAGGCGGAAAAGTCAGACATTTGGAATTTCGTTGTTGCACGTTTGGCATCAATGCGTGTTGATTCTTGTACCAAGGCGGTTAAATCATGTCTGCAATCCGATGATCGTTGTGGCAAAGATTATGGCAACTGCGTTGGACTTGATATGGACACAATCGTTGCGATGTGCCCAACCGAAAAGTTAGTCGGTTGCCAAGAAAACGGCAAGAAAAAATCTTTATCGGAATTGTCTGATTTGGTAATGGGTATATTCTTGGATATTGACAACACTATGTTGACCCAATGTCAGAATGCTGTGACGACCAAGATGTTAGAGGTCTGTGGTGCGACCGATACCTGTGCCGCATTTGACGACGACGATGTGATTGGTACAGACTCGCTGATGTCATACAAAGACAGCGATGGTAATTATATTATCGAAGGTTTGGTTTCGTTCGGTAATGTAAAGATAAGCGAAACAACCGATATGTCTAATCCGGACGATGTAAAGTTTGGTCGGTACGAGGTTAATATCGCCGATTACCGTAGCCATTTGAACGATACAAATGCGACGGTTCAACGTGTTGTTTCGTCTTTACAGTCTGCGGCGAACAAGATAAATCAAAAGATTGCGATTTTGTCCCAAGATCCACAAATCAAAATGTGTGTCGAAGGGCGCGATATGTCGCAAATTCGTACACGTGCGGACGGCGCAACAAATCGTACATCGGCACGCTATCCGAACTTGCTGGATTCATCAATCATGGCAATTATCAATTCCGGTCTGGAACGCGCAAATCAAAACTATACTAAAAAGTATAACAAGTTGGTTGGCGAGGCAATGAATTCACAAGACAGTGAAATGAAATCGGTATTGTGCGCGGCCATGGCATCGTCAAAACCGTCTTGTGTGGAATATGCCGCAACAGGAAATGGTGGAAGTATTTGTACAAAATATGAAACAAATAGTTTTGACAATGTGTTCACAGCAACCGATAAATCGGGTATAAGTGTTGGTTCTGGGGATGCATATGCAACGCGTTATGTGATATCGGGTGCCAGTATGGAAAAATTGGCATTGGTACAACAGTCGGGACATTCGGAATTTGTCCAGACAGACGACTATGGAAATATGTTGGGTCGTATCGCAATGGCGGCTACATATTCACCAGCGGACAGAACTTGCACAATAAACACACAATCAACAATGTGTAAAGAAGCAGAATCAGTGATAACGACAGATACAGAAACTAAGTGTGGGTATGGTGGCGTATCGTTCCTTGGTGGTGGCGGTTGTCGTGGTGCCGGTGGAATCTTGAATATTGGTGGTGGCAGAAAAACAACATCGGTTACGCAAAACTATTATGGAACATCGTGTAAAGAGTTTGGTGAGCCGGTTGTAACCACAAATGTAATTGAAATGTAAAAAAACACCGCCCAATCGGGCGGTGTTTTTTACAACAAATCTTTCAAATCTGTTATGACGCTGATGTTGTCGTCGGTCCACGTTGCACGCAGGGTTTCAATATCCATTATGTTTTCGGCGCCCAGGTACAAGACGGCGTGGACGTTGTGTTTGATTGCGGCATCAACGACCGTTTTAATTGGTGATTTACGTGTTTTGCCGGCGGCAAACCAATTTTCATTGTCGGCAACCCAAAAATCTGGGTCGGTGTGCGAAACGATTGCAAATTTATCTGTGATAACTACTTCGCCGTCAATGTTGTATGGCACAGATTTAGAATCCAGATATTTCACGACGTCTTGGACAGTGTCGGACAATTCGCGAATATCAGAAAAGTCTTGGTCGGTTATTTCGGTATCCGTTTCGTCATCATCATCAAAATTTATGTCGGTGAATTGCGGCATAGAATCAATCATGTTGTCCGTGTCGTCAATATCAAAGTCCGATGGAATTGGAATATCTTCGGGGTCGGGTTGTTCGGGTGTGCTGTTGCGTTCGGGGGTGGGCGATTTTGTTAAATTGCCCAAATCAAAAGCCGAAGGTTGTGTACGACCAACGTGTTCGCGTGCGCGTACGTATGCAACACGTAATTCACTGGGGACTGTTTCTGGGATTGGTTCGGGTTGTTTTTCTTGTACTGGTTCTTCTGCGGGTGCGGCGGTGTTTTCAACCGCAATAGCCGGAGCAGGTGTATCAACCGTATTTTCGACCGGCATCGGCGTTTGCTGAAATGCGTTTACAAAAAACGTTTTGATGCGTTCGGGGACCTTGATTGTGAACAATGGTGCCTTGGTTCGCGCAATCACAACAGTTGTCGCGATGTACATTGGTACCGCCGCCAAAATCAATATTCCAAATACAAAACCCGGAAATCCATAAAGGTGCGCGTGCATCAGTTGTATCCAACGTGTGCGCGAAAATATATTAAAATCAAACATATATTGCATAATTGCCCATGTCGCAATGAAATAGCCAACCGACCACAAAATTGCGTACTTGTTTGATTTATAAAAATTCACAACCTTATCTAACATTGTGTCTTAATTATAGACATTTTTACATTTTTGTCAATATTTTATTGTTTATAAGAAAATATGCAATTTTTTGGTGAAAAAACTTTTTTTAGGGCTTTTTTGTGGTATAATTAAAGTAATGTCACAAGGGGGGATTTTTATGTATAACTTTATGAAAATGCTTGGTGCATCGTTTGGATGTATGTGTTTGGTTGCCAATGTTTCTGCGGCTCCGGCAACGGCACGGTCGCAAACGGCGCGCATGCCATCGATGGCTGTTTTGACAACAAGTGCCATGGGAAATATGGCGGCTGATGTCGTCCAAGAGCAAGCACCAACACCAGTTACCCCTGATGTGAAGCCTGATGATAAGCCCGATGTGAAGCCAGAATGTGCCGATGGTGGTGTTCGTAATTCTGAATATACGGTTGATAACTGTATGAACGAAATTTTGGCGTGTATCAACAATGGTGCGCTGGCGGGTGGCTTGAACGATTTGTTTAATGAAGATATGCGTAACGCGATTGTGAACGGCATGGGTCTTTGCTCGGTCCAGGTTGAAAAATGTATGGTTTCGGTGCGTCGCGATTGCAAGCCGGTATATCGCGCAATGGCGGATGTTTGGGTGGACTTTAATTCGCGCAAGGTCCAGCCGGAATATTACAACTTTGTTTTGCGTAAAACTGGTTTGACCCCGAACCAAGCGGAAAACACATGTATGTTGTTGGATAAAAACACATACGGTCCGTCTTTTGCGGCGGTCGCAAACAGTGGCGCAACAACAAACGAATATAATAAAAATGTCGGTGCCTATAATGGTCAACAGGGCAACGTGTTGATTAAATCTAACCCGATGGGTGCGACGGTGAACAATGGCAACCTGGGGGTTGATGGTCAACGTGGTCACTATGCGCGTTGGGACGCGACAACGGCGACCTGCTATCTGCGCGTGGCGGCATATAATAAAGATGAACAGATTAAAAACAGTTGGTTGTTTGGCGCGCTGGGTGATGACCAGTTAGCAGAAGTTTGGCGTCCAGCCGGCGACACGTTCAGTTGTAATAAAGACCTGTTCGGATTTTCATTGCTGAACGATACAAGTACTGCGGCGGTTGTTGGTGTCGGTGGTGGCACGTTGGTTGGTGCGGGTATTGGTGCGGTTTCTGGCCATGGCAGACGCGCATTTGATTGCAGCAACGCAAGTGCATTAAAAGAATTGAATAAACAAATCGAAAAGAATGGTTCGTCTGTGATGGTATTAAACAGATATGTCCCAGAAGACAGCAGATTGACCGGTTCGGTTGTTGACGAAGCACAATGTCGCGCGATTGTTGACCTGTACGTAAAATACGGTTCAATCAAAGACGATATGGCGGCATATGGTAAAGAAATGTTAGTATGTGCGGTGGACGGCGAAGTGTCGGGTGACGATGTATCTAACTACTGCGCGGCATTTAAGTTGAAAGCATCAGAATGTGAAGAATATGCCAAGGATAACGCAGAGTGGGGCGTGAAAGAGATATCTTGCTCAGAAGAATGCGAAAGTTGCACATATTATTCATTAAGAGACCCGAATAGTTTGGCCAACAACCTGAAATGTGACAAGGCCGATCGCAGTTGTGCCACGAAAGAACAGACCCTGGCGGAATTGGCCGAATTGCGTGGTGTGTTTGATGGTTTGACCATATTAAATGGTGAAAAATCAACAGTCGGCAGAAATGCTGGCATTGGTGCGGCGATTGGTGCCAGTACTGGTGGTGTCGCAACAGCAATAACCGCATTTGTTGAAAAGAATAACATCAGTTGCCGTGTTGGTGACGGTCTGAATACAGTTGCGTTTGGTAAATCGCATTCAATTGACACATTGAAAGATTTTTATGTGAAATGGAATTTGCGTTTGCCAGATACAGTTTCGCCAACGTCAACCGCGGTTGATTGTAAATCGTGGAAATTGGCGTGCGCACAATACACAGATTTGAATCAGTGTAAATCAGTTGCGCTGAATTATAAGCCAGATGTCAACGGCACGATAACATTGGTACGTTCAGCATGCAGTGTTTCTGGCAGCGTATGTATTGAAAACGAAGTTGTCGCTAAATCGTACGGCGCATGCGAGTAAGGCAAAAGTTTCTTTAGGTGTGTCCCTAAAGGTCGCACTCTGGGTTCCCACGTTATTCCTTGTCGCGTGGGGTTAACGGCCCAGGGTGTTTTTTTTATTTTTTTTCTTAGTGCAAACGCTTTGTGTTTTTTATCATTCCTTGTGCATGCAGGGATAGGGGCTGTATCGTCATACGTATTTTTGTCATTGCGAACGCAGTGAAGCAATCCAAGTGAATATGCCGCCGCGCCAATGACGAGTGCTTTATTATTACTGGATCGCTACGCTTATGCTCGCGATGATAAGATAAGGGAACGTCTTGGTTATAATGCTTAAAAAATCACCCCGCAACTGCGGGGCGGGTTTTAGATTTTGTTATTATTTATTTGGTCTAACGTTTCTTGGAATACAGTGGCACCACCTGCATCGGTACCATTAATTAAACGTATCGTTTCTTCTGTAACTTCTGTTTGGCTGTATGAGCATTTTAGCGATACTTTAACACGACGGCATGGTGGATAGTTGGTTTCACCAATCAGATTGTCGCCTTCTGTTTTGTTGAAACATGCTTCGTTGCCTGTACCTGTCATATATCCTGCGCGGCAACTGCATTGGTTTTCACCATGCCCGATTGGTTTTAAGCCATCATCAAGCTTGAATATTGTATCCGCTTTTTTATCTATTGTACTTTTCATAAAATTATATACTTCTGTGGCACGTTCTTCGGATAGTGTTTGGTTTCTCTTATCTGTTCCAACCGGGTCTGTATATCCTTCAACCCCAGTGATAACACATTCTTTATATGCCTTAGAATCATCTATTGTATTGATAAAATCGGTAAGGATTTTTTTTGCTTCGTCTACAAGTACTGATTCATTGATTTCGAACATTGCGCCACTGTCCAAATTGGCTTCGCCAGTTATTGTTATTGCTTCGCGATTGTGGAATATGTCTTCCTGTGGTTCGTCTGGTGCGCCACAAATACCGTTATTGACTCTTTTTGGTTGTTGGCATTGGCATGATGTGATGCCATCTTGTGTCACAGGATCAAAACCATCTGAACATGTTGGTTTACATCCATTTCTTTCTTCAATATGTAAATGTTCAGTGTCAGTTTTATCTATGCCTTCCAGTGAACAACCTTGATGATTATTTACTGGGACACATTTGTTTTGATACCATGCTTCATCGTCATTTTGACATTTACAACCAGAGCCAGTTTCATCGGCAATACGTCCACCAGTGCAAGTTTCGCATTTGTTTTCTTTGTCGTTAAAGTATTGGTGGTTGTCAGTACATTTACAATGTGGGTATGTACCAGATGCATTACTTGGGCAAACCGCTGTTTGTTGGGGCAGGCTGTTTATTTGCTGTTCCAAGTTTTCAAGTGGTTCGATTTTGTCGGTACGTTTTTTGTTGGGGTTGTTGACGGTGGTATTAGCCAGGGCAGAGCCAATTGCGCCCGCGCCGGCGACAATTATACCGGTCTGTAATTTTTCAGCAGTGGCATTTTTTTGTGCCGCCCATGCCGCAGCATCCGCGCCACCCAATAACAATGCTCGTGCCACAGAAGCGTACGAACCCGCAACAATGCCGGTTCCGACATCGTCATATAAACCTGTTTCGGCCTTGTCCCATACAACTTCGGATTCAATACCGGGTTTTATACCCAATGCCTCTTTACGTACTTTAAGATCGTTGGACAAAGTCGCATATTGCGCATACAGGTTAAACAGTTCGTTTCCGCCCGGCAATTCAATATTTGTTTTGCCACCCGCGACCGCTGGATAATTACCATATTCGCAACGAAAGGTATTTATGTATGCACCCATTTCGTTTTCAATATTACGGTCGGCGTTTTGTTCAGACAATGCTTCGCCAATCATCATACCACCAATACCGGTGACACCAATTCCCGCCGCACCAATAAGTTTGTTTTTCAATGATGTTTCGTTTTCGTGCGCCGCATCGGAATTCGCCTGTAATTGTTGCAAATCTTGATTGTTTGACCCATTGCCGTTGCTATCATTGTCTTCATCATTGTCTGACGTGTCGGATTTCTGGGTGGTGTTTTGTTGTGGTTGTGCCGGTGGTGTATAGTTTATAGTTTCTGGAATATTAGCAGGAACATCTTTTATTTGTAAACGTGTGGGCGCTGGCGCTTCGGCAACAACATTTATTTCTTCCAAGTCTTCTCCTTCATAGGTTGCGTCTTCGGCAAATGCCGGTGCCACAAAAGCAAACAACAAAAATGTAATCAGTGTTCTTTTCACGGCGTTATTTTATTAGTTATTGGCACTTGTTGTTAATCCATTGTTTTCTTTCCGCACAGACACATCTTGGTTCTGGCTGTTCATACCATCCGCCATTTGGATCATCATCGCAATATTGTTTTTGTAACATTTCCCATTGGGTTGCATTTTGGCATTTACCATTTTTATCTGGACCGAACAAACCTTTCTTTTCACAATTACAGGTTTGTGTTTTCAATTCCCATTCGCCATTGCATGCCTTTTTCAATTTTTCCAGTTCTTGTCGTTGGGCTTGGACTTCTTCTATGGGTGGGCAATTCCAATCGGCATCGGGTTCCACACTACCATAACAATCACAGAATTCATCAGTATGCCCTTTATTCACAACATGTCCATTTGATGTTTCACAGTTTTCGTATCTTTGTTTTTGTGAATCGGTAAATATGCATTTATTGTCTGTCCATTGTTTTCCATCCATACAGCGACAAATCGGTTCCGGAACAGTACTCCATTTACCACCTTCTTTTTCACAGAGTTCTTGCTGTTGTTGTAATTTCTGTTGTTTTTGCTGTTCTGCTTGTTTTTCTGCCTTGACAGTGGCTTTTGTTTCTTGTTTTGTTGCACGTGATTCCTTGCACTTGTTGGTAAACTTGGCCAGTTCATAACCGTATTCACATTCAGTAATATCACATTTCGTCACTTTGCCAGATTTATCTTGCTGTTTTACAGTTCCATTGACAGCGTGTTCATATCCCAAGTCTTTAAGTTCTTGGGTTGTACAGTTAGTACGTACGGCTTTTGGACAATAACCGTCTTCGCCTGCAATTTCGGTACGTTCGTTGTTGCAATAACATTCATCATTAATCAATTGTCCATCAACACAGGCACGTTGTGCAGTTGGTTTTTCCGCCCTTGAAGTTGTTTTTTGTTTTGGACATTTGCCATTTTCGTCGGGGAACACATCATTACCCGGACATATGCATTCGGTATTAGTGCTGTTCATACGACCATTGGAAGAAGTGCAGTTGGCAACATACTTTGGTGTAGCGTTGCAATAACCGTCTTTATCTGCGACCTTGGTACGTTCGTTGTTGCAATAACATTCATCATTAATCAACTGACCGTCAACACAAGCACGTTGTGCAGTTGGTTTTTCCGCCCTTGAAGTTGTTTTTTGTTTTGGACAATTACCGTTCTTGTCTGGGAATACATCGTTGCCCGGACAGATACATTCGGTGTTAGTGCTGTTCATACGACCATTGGAAGAGATGCAGTTGGCAACATACTTTGGTGTAGCGTTGCAATAACCGTCTTTATCTGCGACCTTGGTACGTTCGTTGTTGCAATAACATTCATCATTAATCAACTGACCGTCAACACAAGCACGTTGTGCGGTTGGTTTTTCTGCCCTTGAAGTTGTTTTTTGTTTTGGACATTTGCCATTTTCGTCGGGGAACACATCATTACCCGGACATATGCATTCGGTGTTAGTGCTGTTCATACGACCATTGGAAGAAGTGCAGTTCGCTATGTATTGCTGATTTCTTTTTTCCTGTCGATTGTTTGCACGCATAACGGCATTATCACTTGGGCATTTACCATTGCTGCCAACAGTGCCACCGTTGTGGCATGTACATGTGTCGGTATTGTAATCCCAATCGCCTTTTGTTTCGTTACAGTTGTCAATCTTATCTTGAGCTTCTTTAGATTCCTTATCTTTATATACGCATTTGTCATCTTCAAGTTGTGTGCCAGGTTTTTCGCAATGACATTCTTTGTTATCGTACCATGTACCGCCGGCACCTCTTTGTAAGCATTTTGTTCTGCGTTGTTCAAGTTCTTGCTCTTGCTGTTTTATGTCACGTGCCTCTTGTCGTACGGCTTTATTTACTTCGCGTTTTGTTGGACAAGTGCCATCTTGGGCTGCGTTGCCGTTTTCACAATTGCAAGATTTATTATTATTGGTCAAAGTGCCCTTAGAATCACGACAGTTCTTGGCAAACTGCATGCCGTCACGAACAACACATACGTTGTCTTTTGTTTCAAGATATATATCTTCTGAACAATCACACGCTTCGTTTTGCCATCTTCCGCCACTTTGTTTGCAAGCCTTTTCGATGTTTTTTGCTTCTTTTCTGGCGTCACGAGCGGTTTGTCTTTCTTCTTTTCTTTCTTGACGTGCTTCTTGCCTTTCTGCTTTTTTGGCGGCTTTTTCTTCGGAATCGTCTTCGACACATTCATTGCGGAAACTGCTCCATTTCATGCCATCTTTAGCTTCGCATAATTCCTTGTCAGCCTTTTGTCTGTCAATTGCACGGTCGATCGCGCCAGATGTCAACGCGCCAACCGCCATGCCAACACCAGACCCCAGCATCGCAGATGATGCCGATGATTGTGCGCGGGTTGTGCGATATGCATTTTCCATATATGTTGTGACATCAACACCAAACCACGCAGGCGTACAATCAAACGTGTTGCCGGCATACACTTTTTTAGACGAATATAATGTGGAATCGCCACCCGCCAAGAAATTCACCGTATAGACGCAATCCAATGAACGATCGTCCAGCATCGCACCAAGGCGCGCACAGGTGCTGCGCATTTGGTCGCGCATTGTGTATAATTTCTTTTCGTCGGTGGATATTTGTTTTTCCGCGGTCTGACGCAGAGTGCCAAAGACACTCATTGTGCGAGATGCCAAACCGCTGTCCATTGCGCTACACTGTTTTGCGATTGAACCGCATTTGGAAATTGCGTTATCACCCGCCGATTTACCCAAACATTTGGAATAGGTTGCACCGCATTGATTTACGATGCACGCATCATAGTTTTTACCACAGTCAATTATGTCATTAAAGGACTGTAATTTAATTGCGGACACGCGGTCGGCCTTTATTTCCGCAGTGAAAGCCTTGTATTCATCAGCATCGCATTTTGTGTTGCGACGGCAAGAGTCAAGTTTCGTGCCGAACATTGTGTCGGTGTCAGATGCGCATTTGCTGAAATTCTTGCCACATTTGTCGGTCATACATGCACGCAGGTCAGCATCGCAAGCGTTTGATGTGTTTGCCGAACGTTTTGTTGCCACCGTATTGCCCGCCGCGTCCAATGCCGCACGTTGCGCGCGTACCATATCCGCCAATGCAGTGTCAGACGAAGATGTTCCCGATGACATTGCATCACCCAGCGATGATGAAAACTGTAACGACTTGTTTTCAACAACAATGGGTTCATCGTTATTTTCTTCTTCGACATATTCTTCGGCAACATACTCATCAATATCGTCATCGGAATCTTCCACCACCGGTTCCGGTTCAGCGGTTGTTGTGGTTGCCGGTGTTGTCGTTTGTGTCGTGGTGGTTGTTGATGTTGTGTTGGAATTCACCGATATTGTTGGTGCGCGCGATATTGATGCACGCGAAGAACGAGAAACAACCGCCGCCGCATCAGCGTTCATTACACTGAATACATATAATATAATGATAAAGAGTTCGTTTCGTATCTTCATTTTATCGTTGCACATGCGGTGTCATAATATTTACATAACTGGGTTGCCATTGATTTTTCGTCAGCGTGGCCAGCGCCACAATTGTTTGGCATACGTTCGTTACATATCTTGGATATACACGCATCACGGCCGGAATTGTTTGCGCACAATGCGTATGCCGAATTTTCACGGGTCTTGCGTGCGTCCTGGTACGATTTGGCAATGCCGTCAATCATCGCCGCGCTGTTTTTAATGGCAGAGTCGCGTGATGCCACCAATTCCGCACGAATGTCGGACGCGTATTGATCACAGCCGGTTATTTCGGCCGCACATGCGGAAAAGAACTTGTTAAAATCGGCATCGGTTTCGCACGCGCCAAAATCGTCACCGCACCGTTTGTCGCCGATAACACAGTTAGAAATCTCAGAAGAGCAGGTTGTTTTGGTTTTTGTTTTTTTAATATTGTCCTTTAATACAGACATTTGTGCACTGATGCCGGCGGCGGTACACGACTGTTCAATCAACTTGTCGTATGTATCGGTGACGTCATCGGGTGTACAGCCCGCAACCATTTCAACACATTTTGTTGTTGCCCAGACATAGCGTGCGCCCGGGTCGGTGGGTGCCTTTTTCAAATCTTTGTCCGAAATATTGTATTTTGCCGCCGCGCCAACCGATACAGATTTCATAGCATTCTTGGTCGGTGGGGTTCCAGCATCAGCCGTGCCGCAATATTGGCACCGAGCCGCCGGATTTGACGATAAATTTATCGCACAGGCAGAGTCCAGACAGCGCGATAAATTCGCGCGTGAACACGCAGAATGTGCCAAATTTGGCACAAAAACAGAAATTACCGCTAAAAATAACAGGTTTCTACGCATTTCTCTCTTATGAATATAAATTATAGCAAAAAATGCGGTTTTATGCAAAGGGAAAAAGAATTGTAATTTTTTCATTTTTACACTTGACAATAAAACGTTTTTGTCTATAATAAGGGCAGAAATAACCACAGAAAAGGGATAAAGAGATGGCTATATCTAAACAGAATAAACATTTGTTGGCAATGCTTGGAACCGGCGCGTTGGCGTTGGGGTTGGCGGTTTTTGCCTTTATCAGAAATGGTAATGCAAATAGTGCCAAAAGAGATGCTGAAAGGGCTAAAACGGAACTTATCGATAGTTATAAAGAAAAAGCCGCTTTGCGTAAAGATTCAATCGCAACTCATGATACTTTGTGTTTGGTTCGTAATGAAAATGACAGTTTGCGCACAGTTATCATAGAAAAAGACAGCGTTATTGCTGATCGTGATACCGCGATTGCTGTGTTGGGCAGGGAATTAAAAGATTGCGAAGAAAATAAAAAGCCAGTGGCTAAAAAACCGGCTCAAACAAAAAAGCCAGCGGCAAAACCAGTTGAAAAGAAACCGGAAGTTAAAAAGCCAGAAGCAAAAAAACCAGAAGCAAAAAAACCGGAAGCAAAAAAACCAGAAGAAAAGAAACCAGAAGTAAAACAACCGGTTTGTGACAAAAAGCCAGTGGCACCAGTGCATGTTGATTTTAACGATGATTCACACGACAATGTTGTCAATGTGAATAATGGTATCGTTATTAACAACAACTATAATGCGGTTGTCGATACTATCAAGGCAGCACAAAAGAAAGTTCAATATTCTGTGGGTAAAGCCTATACAGGAAGAACTGTTCGTTGCCAGTAATTTTATGTGTGTACTGAATAAAACAGGGCCTTTGTAAAAAAGGCCTTGTTTTTTTGTTTTGCTGTCATTTTTTTGCTAGACACAATCGCGAGATTTATGATAACATTTATTTATACAGAGAGAATTGTATGAAGTTTATCAGAATTTTCTTGGTCGCTTTATTCTTTATGCCGGCAGTATCGCATGCGGCATCAAATGAATTTACCGTTGCAGCGCAATTGTTGGCGGCGGCGAAAAATGCCGATATTCAACAGGTCCAGGCTCTTATCAATGCCGGTGCGGACGTGAATTATACGGACAGCACGGGTTTGTCGATTGTTTGTACCGCGTTGATGAATAACGATGTGCGTGCGGCGCAAATCTTACAGATGTATGGCGCAGACGCGTCAAAGTGCGACCGCCAAATCAAACAATTTAATAACCGAACAAAGCCAAAAGAGAGTGGTGGGCTGTTCGGCGGACTATCTTCTGCCCAAAGCATTACATTGACGGCGGCGGGTGCCGCCGTTATTGTTGCTGGGCTGTACTTTTTAACCGATTGGTTGGATCCGGGTAATGCAAATGACCCGTCTTCGTCAAATGGTGGTTCACACGGCAGTGGCAGTGGCGGTGGTACATCGGGGTCCGAGGGCACACTGGCATTCACATTGCCAGATGGTCCGGCATCATTGGCGGCGGACTATAATTACACTGATGCGCTGAATTTTTTCAGTACGGATACTACAGAAGCGCCAATATATCGCGAAAATTATGAATTGATGACCAATGGCTATCGTCAAAATTATTTGCTTATGATGCATGGTTATTCACCAATGGCACGCGGATATATGGGCATGCAGACGTTGCGCAATTTATCAACATATGCGCCGTTGAATATTTCGGGAAATAATATCGGATTGGACAGTTTGTTGGGTGGTAAGCCGATAAATGTTGCGCTGGTTACCACAAACGGTATTGATGTGACGGCAAATGGTGGTGATTCTTCGTTGCAAAATAAGTTTATGTTGTGGACAACGTTGAATAATGACGGAACGGGAACAAATGGCGCAAGTAACGATATGTTGTCCAGCAAATATTACAACAATGAAATTATACGTGGTGCGGACAATGAATCTTTGGCAGACGACAGTGTTGCCGAAGAAGTCGCTTTGATTTCTACATTTGATTTGTCGGGCTTTGGTTCGGCAATTGAAAATACATCAGCGACCGCGGATGATAATTTGATTGCAAAGGTTGTTGGTGGTTCGGATACTGGTTTCACAACGGCGGACTATGTTGGTTTTATGCCAAATGGTCAGTTAACGATATTCCGTACCGGTGGTGGCACGGGTGCGGGTGGTGCAATTGATTATTATAATTACAAGGCGTTAAATTTGGCGGCGAGTTTAACAACAATAGAGAGTGCAGGGCGCATGACACCGACTGTTTTGGCAAATGCGTCTGTGATTTCGCCGTTGCATAATAAGTTGGTTGAAACAATTGATTATGTGCGCAGTTTTCCTGCATTACAGCAAGAGTCTTTATTCGCATCATTGGTTGATAAATATTATGACGTAAATACTACGGACGGTTTGGCAGATACAGATGCATTGCCCAGTACGGACGCAATAAGTTTCCTGTCACGTTTGGGTTCATCGTATGCGCCGATAACAGTTTTCGCAACGGGGGCAAACGAAATAACTGCGGCCGAATTTCAATATCGTGGTGGCGAAACACTAAAGGCGACATTTGAAAATGCGGTGCCATTATTATACCCGAACAGTGAACATTTATTTATGTCGGTTGTCGGTGTTGTGCTGGGGTCAGATGGGACCAGTGGCGTTGATAGTGTTTCAAGTTATTCGCCGGCGGGAAAATACTATGTAACACAATGGCAAAACACAAATGGAACACCAGATGACACAAGTGATGATACATACTATCGCGGTCGTGTTTGTGGTGTTGCAGGGACGGGAACAAGTACGGTTGACCCATGGTGCTTTGCATCGGCGGGTGTGACCGATGAATTGGCGGTGGCAAGCGCGGCGGGTGCGGCCGGCGCGTTACAATCGGCGTTTTCATACATGACCCCGCGTCAGTTGTATACGTTGATGGCGTTAACTGCGGATGGTGCATATCTGAAGGTGTCAGATGAAGGGTCGGCATATAATGATATATCACTGACGACTTATTTACAAAATATGTATGTTTTGCCAGCGGACTATCAGTTGCGCGTTGACGGTGGCGAAAGTTATCTGAAAGTATTTAAGGAAGTGTTCGGTTATGGTATGATAAACCTGGAACGTGCAACGACACCGGGTAAAAAGATTTACTATTATGGTGGTTCGGCAACCAATCCAGATATTGTTTCGACCGCGGGCAATGCGTATGCACGCGCGGCAAGCAAAACAGCATTTCGTTCTTCGGTGGCATTGCCAATGCGTGCGGCAACCATAACAACATCGGCGTATGATGTGTTGGAAAGTTTTGATGGTTCAATGTCGTTGCCACGTTTGTGGGAAACGTCTTTTGCAATTGGCAACAGCGATAAACGCGGTTTGTATATGGGTGATGTGTTGGGTGAACTGAAAACACGTCGTGATAATGCAACCGATACCAAAATTGGAAATATGTCGTTCCGTTTGGCGCGTTCGGAACGTGCGTACAATGACAATATGGGTGGCCTGGACGAATTGCGTTTGGGATTTGATAATGGTGCGTTTCATATGTCGGCGGATTATCAGCATCATTTGACAGACGGGGCATCGCGTTTTTCGGGGCTGGCTAATCCTGTGTTAAACTTGGCATCAAATGTGTTGACAACCAACTTTGCATATGATTTTGGTAATTGGACATTTGGTGCGCGCGCATTTTCGGGTGCGATAACAGACGATGGTTTGTTGGAAAATGACCCGACATTATCGGCGCAATATATGCCGGCAACATTGGGTTTTGTAAATGGTGCGGGGGCAAGTGCCAGTTGGCAAAATGATAAGTTTGGTATAACAACATCGTTCGGCTTTATGCATGAAACAAATACATTGTTGGGCGCACAAATGGACGGCTTGTTGGGGCTGGGCGCGGGTGACACACAATATGTCGATGCCGAATTGCGTTATGCGCCAATGGAAAATGTTTCGTTAAAGTTGCGTGGAACGTATGCACATACAGAAACATCTGCGAACGGTCTGTTTATAACCGATGTTTCGGCGATTGAATCAAATGCGGTTGCGTTTGGTGCCGACATTGGTAATTTCAGTTTCGCAATTGCGCGTCCGTTGGCGGCATATAACGGTGGGATAAAATACGCATATGCGAACTATGCGATTATTGACAATGACAACGGTTCGTATGGCATAGACGTCACAGATTCTGGAATCAGAACCTTGCGGTTTGGTTCCGATAAACGAGAATTGCGTTTTTCGGGCGAATATCGTCATAACTTTGGTGAGTTTACTGACGGTGCGTTCGGGTTTATCTATCGCGTAAATCCAAACAATACTGATGAATTTGGCAATGAATCAATATTTATGCTGAAAATGACCCATCGTTTGGGTATTTAATATCTTGACAACTTATATTTTTTGTCTATAATTTCTCCGAGTAATATAAACAGGGCATAATTTATGAAAATCATAGAGCGGATGAAAAATATTTTTGCAAAGCCGGAATTGTTGCCGGAAGGTTTTGTGCGTGACCCAGAATACGATATGGTATTTTGGTATGATACTTTTGGTAGTGCGCCCAATATTGTAAGGGCAAGAAACGGTCGTCAATATGTTTATTTTGAAGATGTTGATCCAGAAAAATTAGATATTGCTCGTAAAATGGGCTTTCGGTTGCGCAGTCATAAAAGCCGCAAATATACACCAGCAAAACGCATCTATCGTGCATTGATTACTCGTGATTTGTCGGACGATGCTTTGACATTCTTGTGGAGAATGAATGGGTTGATGTCTTTGTCGGCGCTCGATTTGCGAACAGAAAGCAATAAACATAACAAGGATTCAAAATATCAGAAATATATTGCGGTATACAAATCAAATCAAAAGACAAAATAAAAAACCGCCCAAATGGGCGGTTCTTTTTTATTTCACACGTATCGGAATAATTGTTTGGTCTTTGATAGCATCCAGTGGCGCATATTGAAAACGAACACTGGCAAAATCAATGTCGTTCATATCTATGGAGCGCACTGTGCGATTATACATTGTGTGATAGTACACAATTTTATTGCCCAAATCGGTCGCGATTGTCCACTGGGTCGCGGACGGCATATTGTTTGTTGCCTTGCCAGAATCAAATTCAACACTCAAAGGAACGTCCAAATTGTTCAACAAGTGAAAAGCCTTCATTACCGCGTCATAGCCGTTTGGTTGTTGAATTGAATAATTACTTAACAATGCTGCACGCACAAATCGTGATGGTGGTGTAAAGTCGCCGGGCAGCCCCAACATACCACTGTCGGAACCATACGCGCGCAGGGTGATGTTGCCAACTTTCTTTGGCTCTGAGGTTCCAGGTTTCAGATTGATATAATTGTTTAGGTTCATTACGTGCCACGGATAGTTCGGTGAATTTGCAATTGCACCAACAACGCTGTCGTAAAAATGCGCCGCGCCATCAACAAATTCCAAAATCACTTGTTTGCCGGTTGCATCGGTTATGCGCCAGTGTACCGTTGACGCCGATGGATCAACATTTGTGACGGTTATGTATTTGATTGCTTCTTGGATTTCATCGATTGTGGCAAAGCGCGATAACATCCATGCGACTAACTCGAAATCAGCAATACTGTCAGATTTTCTGGTGGGGTTGTATGTCGGGTATTTGCCATAGTCCGGGAAATAAAACAGCCCGGCGGAAAGACCCGCTTCATTCGTGCCGTCGATTACAAAGTCTGGCGTTTGTACCGCAATGCCGACATAGCCATATACGGATGTGAATTTTAATCCGTCCATTTTACCGCCCGGGGTCAATGATGTCTGGGTATGGCCACGTGGCGCGATAACGTACATGCTGTTCATTTCGTCACCATGCCAATCAACAGTTCGCGCAACAATCGTATCGCCATCGCGCGCGTGCAGTGTCAGCCCCGTACATGCGTGACCGTGATTTACGATTCCAAGTATCCCCGCAAGAGTAATTGCAAATAGTTTTATATTCATTTTGTTCCCCCCGTTTTATGTTTATATTATGTTGTTTTTGCGTGCGAATATGCCACAGGAACAAAAGCAAAATCCGTTGTTTGTTTTCCCATTTTTTTGTGATAGAATAGGGGGCATGAACATACCAATCGAAGACATTTACGAATTTCACCGCGTGCGTACCGCATGCCATATCGAATGTATGAATTACTTTGCGGGGCTGTTAGGTTATCATTTTCCAGAACACGATAATGACAAGGGAATTGAGCCAATGCGCACCGGATACGCATATAAAAACTATGCGAAATATCACCCCGATTATAATTTGCCCGATAACTATGAAGAACTGGCAAAGATTGCGATTTCAACACATCACGAACACGCATCGCACCACGTTGATTTTTATGGCGGTGACGTTTCCAAGATTCCAGATGTTCACGTAATGGAAATGGTTGCCGATTGGGCAAGTGCGAATTTCGAGCAATTATACGTCTTGCGCGATTGCCCGTATAATACGGTTTTGGAGTGGTTTAACGCGGTGATGGGAAACAAGAATTGGTCGCAAGCCCAATTGAATATGATTCATACGGCGATGAAAACCATAGAAGAAAAAATGGACCAAGAAGCCGTAATGAAAATCTGGGAACCCACGCTTGCGATAAGCGCACTGTGATTTTTATTTGCAAATTGTAAAAAGGTAGATATAATACAAGGGCACGTCTTGGGGCATAGTTTAATGGTAGAACATCGGACTCTGACTCCGCTAGTGTTGGTTCGAATCCAGCTGCCCCAACCAAGATAAAATCAAAATGTCCCAGCGGGGCATTTTTATTTTATCAGGGGCAGCTGGATACGCCAGAGCGAAGCGCATGGCGAATACGCAGATGAACAATTAGGAAAATCATAAAAATGGAGTTGTTTAATACGAGTTTTTATAGATTTTGATTATTGTTTATCAAGGAATCAGCTGCCCCAACCAAAAATTCAACCGCCGTTTCAGGCGGTTTTATTTTTTTACTGGGTGGGTGTTTTTGTATATTGTCCACAGATTTTCAAAACTGGCTTTATCGATGTTGGGGTCGGGTACGATTTGTAAAGAGTCCCAGTCAATTACACTTATTACGTTATATTTGTTGTCTAATAATAAATTGCTGGCATTCAAGTCCAAGTGTGCCAGAACCGATTTTTTTGTTATACGTGGGTGCGCGGGCAACTTGTCTTGTAAGCCATATAAAAAACGCGTATTGTCGGGAATCGACTTAACCGGAATCGACTGCATATCGTCAATCATTTTTATAACCGCCGATTTGATTTTCTTTTCGTGCTTTAATATTTGGACAACGTCCATATCGCGCAAATCGACACCGGGCAATTTATCCGCCACATACATCGGAATATGTTTTGCGACAAAAACGTTCGGTATATTCACAGACAAATGTGGTCGTACCAAATTCATTAGAAATTGGAAATTGTTTAGTCGTTCAATTGATACGTCACGAAAGACTTTTACATAATAACGATTATTCACAACACATGTCATACGATTGACACTGACCTGGCGCACGAAACGAATTGTTTTTGCGCGCACGCCGTATGTTTTGCGAATAAACCGCGCGATTGGAATATAGAAAAAGAATACATTTATCGCACCACGAACACGGCGGCGACGTTTGCGTCCCGGAATAATGAACGATATAAATGTTCCGATAAAAAACGGTATTCTGTACATTTTTGACTTTCGTTTTCGGTATTATAGCACAGGTAAATAAAAAATATAAAGCAATATTGTTATTTGCTTTTTTGTTTGGTTTAGGCTAATCTTCATATACAGATTATAAAAAGACACAGGGGGAATTTATGTATAAATATGGATTTTTTCGGCGTGTTGCATCAAGCGTTGCGGGGTGCTTTGGTCGTTCGCGTCCGCAAAGACGACTGAATCGCGATCTTATTCGTTATCACGGTTTGATTGCTACTGTGGGTCAAACAAAAATTCCACGTCAAAAATATCCGACAAAAATTCCAATGGCGTTTTGCTTTGATGCGCGTGGCGCAAAAATGGCGGCGGTGACGATGAAGTCGTTGCTGATGGCATCGGACGGTCGTTGCGATTATGATATTTATTGCGTGATTGGCGAAGATGTTGATAAGTCCGTGTGTGATATGGTACGCGGTGTCGCGAAACCATATAAATCATCGGTGCATTTTGTTCATGGCAACCACGACTTTGATGAATCAAAACGGCGTAAGTGGCCAATTGCGATGTGGTATCGTTTGATGTTGCCAAAGTTGTTACCAAATGTTTCGCGTATTATCTATGCCGATATGGATATGATATTCTTTAACGACTTGATTGATATTTATGAATATGATTTGGGTAAAAATGTAATTGCGGCGGTTCCAACGCGCCCGGACAATTATATCAATTCCGGATTTTTGTTGATGGACTTGGATAAAATCCGCAAGGAAAAAATTTATGAAAAATGGATTCGCGCATCGCAAGAAAACGATTATTACAACCCCGACCAAGACGTGTTGAATTACACGTTACAGGGTCGAATTGCGTTTTTGCCGTTGCGCTATAACTTCCAGATTTCACATGGGTCGCGTATATTCAAATTGTATTCCAAAACACAAATTGACGATTTAAAACATAATCTGGTTTGTTTACATTATTCCGACTATGTAAAACCATGGAGTAATGGCGTTCGTCCGGTGTTTTCGGAATATTGGTGGAATGTTGCACGGCAAACGGGGCTTTATAAAGACTAATGGTTGCGCGGGTGTAAAAAAAGTCATAGAATAAAACATTATGTTACATTTTATATCTAATATTATTTGCTTTGTTATTCCGAACAAAAAACTTCGGGATAAAGTGCGCGTGATGATTCGTTATCCGCGTGTGTTTGGTTATGTTCGCTTTGTGCGGAATTATGCTCGTAATATGAAGAAGCGCGATATACAAACACGGGTGGGGCGGGGCTGTAAAAACTTTGTCGTGTTGTTAAACGATAAATATGTGTTTAAGTTCCCGTTGATGTCGGACGGTGTTGCGGTTGCGCAACGTGAAAAGCGCATAACTGATGCGTTGCGCCCGATTTCACCAATTAAAATTCCAGATATGAAAATAATGACACACAATGGAATTGCGGTTCGCCGTTATGAATTTGCACATGGAACATTGTTGTCCGATGTTGAGCCACGTGTGTTTGCCGTGCATCGTGATAAAATCGCAAAACAAATTGCAAAAATGATTTATACAATCGGTGAATCTGACCCGGAATCAATTCGCGATTTAAAACCAACGCCAAATGCAAAGCCAGATTATCTGTATGGCTGGTTCCAGGGCGATATTTGGCAAAACTTTATGTTGGACGATGATTTTAATATAACATATTTTATTGATTGGGAAGATACCGCGTTTCAAAGTTTTCTGCCGGCGTTATATGTCGCAACGCGTACCTGGGAAAAGCGCGGATACGCGTATATGGGGGTCAGTGTTATGGCCGAATATTCCAAACTGTATTTCAAAAATCACAAGCGGGCAAAAAGCAATGCGTAGGGTTTTAGCAAATATCATTTCTGGTTTGATTCCGGGGCGCAGAAATCGTCATTATGTTCGTGCGCGCCTTAAAACACCGATTCATAAATACATTCGGTTCGTTAAAAAGTTTTCTGCGTTGCGTCACCCAAAAGTGCGAAAAGTATTCGGTTATCGCTGTGCGAATTTTGTTGTGATACTGGATAATAAATATGTTTTCAAGTTCCCGATTCGTAATGATGGTCGCGTGGTGTCGGAACGCGAAAAGCGCATAACCGATGCGTTGCGTCCAATATCGCCAATTAAAATTCCAAAAATGGAAATCTTTGATTGCGATGGTGTTGCTGTGCGCCGCTATGAATACATTGCGGGCGTGGGATATCATGCGCTGGACGAACAAACGCAAATGAAATATGCGGATAAAATAGCAAAACAAATCGCAAAGTTTTTGTATGTCACGGGTGGTGCGGATCCGGTTGAAATTCGTGATTTGAAGACGGTGCGTTCTGAACGCGCACGGGTAATGCACGGTTGGAATATATGTGATTTGTGGGAAAACATAATATTGGACCCAAAGACAATGGACGTTAGTGCGGTCATTGATTGGGAGGGTGCAAAGTTCTGTGACTTTCATACACTGTTCACGCAGGGGCGGCGTAATACGATTTGCCAAACACCGCTTTTGCGTGAGTATTTGAAATATTATATCAAGAAATAAGTTTCCTTATTTATATAACAAAAAATAACCATTGTTATGAAGCGCTCCAGTGTTGTCATACTGGTCTTTCGCTGGTATGACAACACCTTTATCGTGATGATAAAAAGGAAAGTTTTCATAATGCGCAAATAAATTCAAAAAATAAAAAATTTTTAGTTGATTTATAAAAATGATTTACTAGAATCTTAATTACTAAAAGGAAAAAGAAAAGGAGAGCTTTCATGTCTATTACCACCAAAATACTGTCAAATTCTTTAATCGGCTTGGTTTCCGTATTGCCTGCATTGCTTGTTATGCCGGCGGTTGCTGGTGATCCGTATATGGCTGGTGACGCGTTTGTGTTCGGCGATATCGTTGTGGACGGAACAAATGGCACATTGATTGATAATATGGCGATGGGTGGTCGTCGTATGACGGGTGATGGTGTACACAATGGATATAATAATGTGTTTCCTAATTACAGTATGTATGGCAGTTCAATTGAGGTTCAGACACCAACATCGGGAACAAATCTTTTGTATGTTGGACCAGTGTCTTTGACGCTTGGTGATTTGGGTGAAAAGGCTTTCAGATATAATTTCCAAAAGAACGATAACGATATTGATATGGCAGCCACTGGCGGTATTGTATGGAACGAAGAAATTGGTAATGGTACAGACGGACAGTTGTTGGCTAAGGTTGCCTCTGTGACGGAAGATTTGGTGGCCGCGGGTCAATCTGTTGGTGGTGTATATCTGTATTCGCGTAAGGGCGATGGCAGTAAATCTGGTACATTGTCATTGGCAAAAACAAATGCACAAATTGATGGTGCGACAGTAAACGCAAAATCAATTTCTGTTGCCGGAAATTCAAAGGTTGATATCGTAAAACAAGATACAAGTGTACTTAACACGGCGGAAAGATTTTATACGTCGGCTGGCGATATTGCAAATGCCTCTGGCATTACAACATTAAGCGCGACAGACACAATCAATATTGATGGTTCGCAAGTGAATGTTGGTGCGGGCACAACATTGGCATTGAATTCTGGTAATGATGCCGAAGACGGTACGACATTCCAAAATCTTGCCAGTGATACAGGTGCGTTGTCTGTCATAGATGGTTCTGTGACAACAAGTGGTAAATCATTAGTGTTTGCGGATAATACATCGTCATCACATGGTGCGGGGCTTTATTATAAAACTACGGCAAGTGGTGTAGCTTCGTCAGTCGTGTTGAATTCTGATTCAGTAACGTTCAGCAATAATACATCAGATTATTCTGCCAGCAGTGGCGGTGCATTGTTTAATTCTGGTGGTGATGTTTCGATTCTGGGTGATACAAGTACGTTTACGGAAAACAAAACCTTGGGAACAGGATCAAAGTTGTACAAGCGTGGTGGTGGTGCGATTGCCAACCAGTCTTATGAATCTGAAGCCGCTGCAAATAAGGTCGGTTTGAATGCCACAATGGTTATTGGCGATGCCAACAGCGTGAATTCATTTACCAGCAACACTTCGTCTATGAACGGTGGTGCGATTATGAATCGTGCAGTTGATACCGATGGCGATGCATCATTGACAATCAATGGAACAACAGCCTTTACTGGAAATTCCGCAGCAGGAAAGGGTGGTGCAATTTATAATATGCGCGAGTTGTTGACGTTTGAACCAGGTGAACACGTTGCGGATGTCACAATCAATGGTGTGTCAAATTTCGCAAATAATACAGCTGGTCAAACTGGAGGTGCTATTTATAACTCTGGTAATATGACAATAGCTAATTCAACATTTACTGGAAACAGAACGACATCTATAAACTTTGCGACTGATGCAGAAGACCCGACAAATGATCCAGCACAAGGTGGCGCTATCTATAATTCTGGAAGTGATGTTGTTTGGGAATGGGACTCTGATGCTAAATTCTCATACAATGGTGTGTTGAATATTTCTAATACGAATTTTGGTCTTAAAGAAGACGTGGCATCTGGAAACCAATCTTTACAAGGTGGTGCGATTGCTAATGCCAGAGCTAACGGTTTAGATGGTGAGGTGACTTTAACCAATACAAACTTCTATAATAACAAGGCATATGCCGATACAGATGACTCTGATGGGTATACGTCATCTTTGGGTGGTGCTATATGGAATCAGGGTGTTATGACCATCAATGGTGATACAGAATTTAAGGGTAATACAGCCGAAGGTTATAATGTAGAAGGTGGTGCGATTTACAATAGTGGCACATTAACTATTAATGATATGGCTGTATTTGATTCCAACACTGCTACAGATATAAATTCTGGTAATGGCGCGTACGGTGGTGCCATATCAAATGCTTATAACAAGAGTATTACATTCAAAGATGAGGTAACATTTACAAACAATAAAGCACTGAGTAGCGCTGATAAAGGAACACAGGGTGGTGCTATTTATAATGCTGACGATGCAACTGTGACATTTGAAAAAGCTGCATTATTCAGTGGTAATGAAGCAACCTATGGTGGTGCATTGTTTAATGATGATGGCGCAACTATAAATTTAATAGATGCTTCGTTTACAAATAATACTGCAGGTGATGAAGGTGGTGCAATATTCCAGATATTTGGTACAACAAACATCAATGCAGTTGATAGTGATGTTTTGTTCAGTGGTAATACGGCAAATGGTGTCGCAAATGATATCACTAACTATGGTGGTACAATAAATCTTGATGCGGCTGCTGGGCGCACAATTTCGATGAACGGCGGTATAACGGGTCATTCGTCTTTGGCTGGCATGAGCGAGATTAATATTGTTGGCACAGGAACGGTTGAAACGTCGACAATCAAAAATCAGACTGTTGCGGTTGACGCTGGTGAATTGCACTTGGTCAATGGTGCGGCTGATGGTTCGAACTTGTTGGGTTCAACAATCACGGTTGCAGATGGTGCAACAATCAACACGATTGATAACCTGATTAACGATTATACTGGTGTGATTACTCTGAATGACGGTGCGCGTGTCAAAGGTGAATTGAACTTTATCGACGGAACCGCCGACAGATACAGTGGTGACAGTGGTACAATATATTACCAAGTTGCAAAATTGCTTGGCAATATCGGTTCTGGAACGAAAACAATTCAGATTGCCGAAGCTGGTTCAACAATTGATGTTGCTGGGGCGTCTGCATTATTCAACACAGATACAGGTATGACATTGGCAAGTTCGGGTAATGCCGATGGTAAATTGAGTGTCACAGGTATTGCTGGTGGTATTACAAGCGCAGTCGAGGCAACTGAAAATTATAACAATGTTCAGTATGATATGACGGCTAATGATGCTATTACTACTGCGCAAACCGTTCACCAAGATATGGTTATGAATGGTGCGGGTACTGAATCGACAGATCCAAAGTTGGCAATCAATCAGGACTTGACTGTTGGTGACGGTTCGACAGACAAACCAACAGCCGAAATCAATGAAATGAACATTGATATTGCTTCGGATAAAAAGTTGACTGTTGAACAGGGTGCAACGATGGCACTTAATGATTCCAATGTAATTGGTGATGGCGCTATCCTTAACAAGTTGGGTGCTACAACCAAGGTTAAAAACTCAACAATTGATGTTGATGTTAATACCGCTGGTACGTGGGAATCTGACCCAACGATTTATTCGGGAACGGTCAACAACACTGGTATTGCTTCGTTCGATGAAGATACATTTACATCTACTGGTGTGTTGAATAATACGGGCAGCGCGTTCTTGATGCGTGGTGTTACGTTTGATAACGGTGCAACAATCACTGGCAATGGCACAACAACATTGACGGCGGGGTTGACACACTTTGACGACACAACGGGCACGTCAAACGAAAACACTATTTCGTTGGCGCGTGGTGCAACATTTGATGGTAAATTGGCAAATGCTTTGACCGGTGTGTTGGATACACGTAATGGTGGTATCGACACTGGTTTGGGTACTGTCACCGGTGGCAAGGTTTATGTTGATGCTGATTATGTTGCGAACAAGATAGATTCGTTTGCCGGTGCGACAACCCTTGATAAAATCAACCTTATCAATTCTGAATATGGCACGGCAGAAACGGCTAATTTAGATTTGGGTGGCGCTTCATTGGCATCGGGCGCCAAATTCTCGGGCGGGTATTATACAGCGATGACTGACAATGGTGATGGCACAGTTACATTCAGCGATAAATTGCTGAATACATCTGGCTTTTACTCCAAGTTGGGTTCATGGGTCGATGGCAATAATATCAAGCAAAGTTCAAGTATGGACCATGCCGCAGACGGAACGACATATATGAGTGTCGGTCAGGCGCTGACAGCGTTGGATAATGCGATTGGTGACAGATTGTACGTAACAAATGGTGGTTATGCTGGCACATTGTTATCAGACAGCCAATCTGTTGCAGCATCGATATTGGCAATTGCTAACCAGACAGACGTGAACACAACCGATATTGCGGGTAAGCAAGCGCAATTGATGAACAATGCTGGAACACCGGCGGCAATCAGTTCGACAGTGTTAACGTCAATCAATATGACACCTGCATCTGCATCTGATACTGCGCTGGTCACAGAAAAGGCGATAAGCACAGCGTTGAGTACAAAGTTGGATACAGCAACGGCGTTGACAACGTATGCGGCTTTGGCAAATGATAATACGTTTGTTGGTTCACAATCGATTGTGAACAACAAGGATTCTGTGGGTGTTGGAACAACAGCATTCACTGTTTCTGCAATGGATACCGATGCGGCAAATGGTGGTACAAATGCTTCTGCGGCGACATTCACTGTGAATTCACAAGGTGTATCGGTCTTTGGTGGTTTCACAACGGACACATTGGCAACCACGGGTGATGCAACAGTTGGTGGCAATTTGACAACAACTGGTAACGCAACAGTACATGGCAATGCGACAATCGATGGAACATTGACCGCCGGTCAAACAACGATTTCCAAAGTTGCGGCTGACGACAGTGCGACAACAGCAATGACTGTGACAGCCGGCAATACCGAAGCCACTCACACATTGATTGTTTCAACAGCAGGTGTCACGGTTGACGGCAACGCGGTGTTGACCAGTGCAAGTGAATTGGGGACGGGCAACATTGCCGATGATGCGGTTACATTAGACAAGATTGCTGATGCAGCGATGACTTCATCTGCGGTTGCTGCAAACAGCACAGGCACCAAGTTGGTGAACGAATCATCTTTGGCGGCCACACGTCAAGCAATCGACAGCGATGCAAATGCTGTCTTGGGTGGTGTGTATAACATTGATGGAACAACCAAGGCGGTATCTTATGACGCGTCTGCGTTGAACAGCAATTTGTATAAAGCCAATGGCTCTGGTGATGCTTCGGCAAACTTGACAAGTGCTATGAACAACATGGCGACAAATGTCCAAGCAATTACCGGTGGTTCTATGTCGAACACAGGTACAGTTGTGACAGACTATGCAAGCAACAACTATGTGGCTGATAACACATCTTTGGTCACAGCGGTTGGTGCGTTGGATACAGCAGTCAAAGCAAATGCTAATACAATTGGTGACGTAGATTATTCAGACGAAGCAGCAGTCGCGGGTTCGTTCCTGTCGGTTGGTGGTACAGGTACAACAACCGTACGTGGTGCCTTAGATGTTTTGGATACTGCGGTCAGCACACACGAAACAACGTTGGGTAATATGAATGCGTTGACTGGCGCACATGTCACAAGTGGTGCTTCGGTTGCATCGAACCTTGACCAATTAAGTTTGGCAATTGACGCGGCGACAACAACCGCAGTGAACCAAGCGGCGACATATACCGACCAACGTATCGAATCCATTGACAAGAACTTGTCAGCGGGTGTCGCAGGTGCAGTTGCGTTGTCTTCGGTCGCGGTGTCGGGTGTTGAACGTGGCGAAGTATCGGTTGGCGCAGGTTATGGTTACTTTAACGGTCAATCGGCGGCAGCATTTGGTGCGGCAATGGGATTGTCGAACCGCTGGTCCGTCAATGCGGGTGCCGGTATATCTAATTCAGATGTATCGTTCCGCGCCGGTACAAACTATAAGTTCAAATTGTTCTAAGGAACTTAGAAATAAAAACGCCGCCCAAGTGGGCGGTGTTTTTTATATTCTTTTTTTATTATGCGGCTTGTTTCATATCGCGTTTAATGTCGCGGACGTATTTACGTAATTCATCAATTGGAACCAATGTGCCATCGCGCTTTTGTGCCGACCAATAATCCCAACCATTAAAACTGACGCAATTTTGTATGCGGGCCGCCATAACGTGAATTGATGCCTTGCCATACAGGGTGTGTACCAATTGCCCATCATGTGAAATCATAACGCGATCGCCACGTGGCCCAACCAACGTTTGTCCGACATATAATAATCCCGCGTCAATAAGTTCACGGAACGCAACACGTGGTTCGGCACGTTTGGGCGCGGAAACCTCTATATCCGACAAATCAATTGGGGTGACATTCGCAACGCGTTCACGTGCCGCAGACACGTATGATTCTTCGCGGTCAATGGCGATAAAGTTGCGGCCCAATTCACGTGCCGCCGCCGCCGTTGTTCCCGAACCAACAAATGGGTCCAAAATAATATCGCCGGGCTTGGTCGATGCCAAAATTACACGGCGCAATAAATCCAGTGGCTTTTGTGTATTGTGTAAACTTTTACCATTGGCATCTTTGATACGTTCTTCGCCCAGACAGATATTGATACCCCAATCAGAACGCATTTGTTTGCCGCCGTTTAACTTCTTCATCGTTTCGTAATTAAACGTATATTTGCCAGTCTTACGCGGGGTCGCCCAAATAAGCGTTTCGTGGGCATTTGTGAATCGGGTGCCACGGAAGTTTGGCATCGGGTTTGTTTTTACCCAAACAATGTCGTTCAATATCCAAAAACCAAGATCTTGTAAGATTGCGCCAATGCGGAAAATATTATGATAACTGCCGATTGTCCAAAAAGAACCGTCGGGCTTTAATACGCGTTTACATTCTGCGACCCAACGGCGTGTAAATTCATCATATTCTTTGGAATCTGCGAAAGAATCCCATTCGTCACGAACAGCACGTGCCGCGGTTTGATCTTCGGGTCGATAAAGCGTTTTTGCGCCCAATTGTAAATTATATGGCGAGTCCGCAAATACCGCGTCAACCGATGCGTCCGGTATGCCACGCATAACGTCAATACAGTCACCCGATAAAATCTTATTCAGGTATTTATCCATTCTCTCGCGTCTTTTAACACATATATTTTATCATATTTCGTGGTAATTAAAAAGCGGAGTGCAAGGGGAGAAATGAAAATAAAACTCTTGATTTTTATAAAAAATGCATTTTTTCGGGGGGCTTTTTTTATAAATTATGCTTGCGCGCAGTGCTTTTGATTGCTACTGTTATATAATCATGAGATGCCCATATTGTAATTCTAGTGATAGTCGTGTTGCGGACTCGCGCCCAGACATAGGAGACGCGGTTATCCGCCGTCGTCGCGTTTGTAACCAGTGCGGCGCAAAATTCACAACGGTTGAACGTGTACAAATGCGCGATTTGACGGTGCGCAAGAACAGTGGAAAACTTGAACCGTTCGATCGTGAAAAGTTGGCGCGCAGTATTAAATTGGCATGTCGCAATCGTGATGTTGGTGATGACCAGATTGATAAATTGGTGACATCGATTCATCGCCGCTTGGAAACAGAAACCGCGGACGATATTGTACCCAGCAGTTTGGTCGGCCAAATGGTTTCCGATTCGTTGCTGAACCTGGACCCAATTGCGTTTGTGCGCTTTGTTTCGGTGTATCGTAAGTTTTCAAAAATATCTGACTTTAAGAAGATTATTGACCAAATACCAGAGGATGATGAGGGAGCAGTGGTCTGTAAGTTACCGAAAACCTCACTGTTTTGATATGAAAAAAATCATTGGGATTTTTGTCGCAATGTTTTTGCCTTTTGCTGCGTATGCGTCGGGGACGTTGGACGTTTTGTCCGATGCAGATGCAAGTTTATACACACAAATCTTTATCTTGCAAGATAACGAAAAAATAGATACGGCAATAAAATTACAAAAACAGTTACAAGATAATTTGCTGTTGAACGAAGTTTTATATCAACGTTATACGTCCAAGACATATCATACCAAAGGGGCCGAGGTCGTTGATTGGATGAATAAATACTATGATATGCCGGGCGCGGACCGTATGTCCAAATTGGCGAATATCAAAAAAGTGACTGTGCGCAAACCCGCGTTGCCAAGTTCAATTTCGGGCAGTGAATCAATTGAAACCGCACAATCGGAAACGTGGACCGCAAAGCAATATTCGGGCAGTGTTGATAAAAAAGTTTCGCAATTTAAAAAAGCGATTCGCAGTGGCAGTACAAAGGCCGCACGTCAGATTTTGGAAGATAATTCGTTTAAGAAAAAATTGACCGAATCAGATTATGGCCGCTTGGCTGGGCGTTTGTCTTATATCTATTACACAAATGGCGAATATGAATTGGCAAAAAAGTGGGGTTTTGTTTCATCAGACGCAAAGTCCGAATATGGTTTGTGGACAATGGGCTTGATTTATTTCAAGGAAGAAAAATACGCCGAAAGTCAAAAATATTTTTCACGTATTCTTGATTTGCACCAGATAAATAATGCACGCAAGACTGAGGCTGCTTTCTGGGCGGGGCGTGCGGCGGACGCAAATGGTGAAAGAAGCGAAGCAAAAAAATTCTGGAAAATTTCGGCGGCACACCCAATGGCGTTTTATGGCGCGTTATCTGCAACTATGTTGGGTGATACACCGGAATATGAATTTTTTGAACAAGATTGTACCGATGAAGATATCGATGAATTGCGCGGTTTAAAATACGGCAAGAAAGCATTGGCATTGCTTCAGGTTGGAAACAAGGACAGAGCAGAGCAATACTTGAAATATTTAATTACATCGCGTGCATCGGACCGCACATTACACGCGGTAAATTCGGTTGCAACGGCATATGGTTTGCCACGTGTGTCGATTCAAGCGTCCAGTGTAATTCGCGACCGCGGTATTTTGGAAATTGATGATGATATTATTTATTCGGCGCAATATCCGTTGCCCGATTGGGAACCAATGGGCGGTTGGTCAATTGACCGTGCGTTGTTGTTGGCAATTACAAAACAAGAAAGTGGGTTTAAGGCTTCGGCTAAATCGGGGGCGGGCGCAAATGGTTTAATGCAAATTATGCCCAGTACCGCAAAGCGTGTCGCACGTCGCAACAATGTGAAAATGTCTGACATCGATATGTCAAAGCCCGAGCATAATATGTTCCTGGGACAACAATATATTGTTGATTTGTTGTCGCACCCGAATATCCAAAACAACATTATCAAAATGTTGGTTGCGTATAATGCGGGTATGGGGAACCTTGTAAAATTTGAAAAGACGTTCAAGACGTCCGACCCGTTATTGTACATTGAAAGTTTTCCGGCATATGAAACACGTAATTATATTAAACGTGTAATGTCTAATTTGTGGCTGTATCGTGCGAAATTAAATCAGCCGTTATCGTCTATGGAAGATTTGGCAGGGGGGCAATGGCCGCTGTATAACAGCGAAGATGAATATGTCCAAAACCGTTTGTCAATATAATGAAAGTAAATCCAGATTTTTCGTTGGAAATTGCACATGGCGGAATAATCGCCGGTGTCGATGAGGCGGGGCGCGGTCCATTGTGCGGGCCAGTGGTGGCGGCGGCGGTCGTGTTCCCAAGTTTTGATATGGATATTCCGGTTGTTATTCGCGATTCAAAACAGTTAAGTCCGCATCAACGTGCGGTGGCGTACGATTGGATTGTCGCAAACACAACATGGGCGGTGGGGCAATGCAGTCCCGCGGAAATAGATGAATTAAATATTTTGTGGGCATCGATGCGGGCGATGGAACGCGCGGTGGCGGGTTTGTCGCGCGCACCAGAATATTGTTTAATTGATGGTAATCGGGTTCCAAAAAACCTTATCGGCGAATCGGTGGTTAAGGGGGACGCAAAGTCGTTATCGATTGCGGCGGCGTCCATAATTGCCAAAGAAACGCGTGATAAACTTATGCACGATTTGGCGGAAAAATACCCGCAATATGACTGGGATAAAAATGCGGGATATCCAACAAAATCACATTTACAGGCAATCGAAAAATATGGTATAAATGAACATTATAGAAAGAGTTATGGCCCGGTAAAAGAAAGGATAAAAAATGAAACTTCGCACGATTGATAATTTAGATGTTCGTGGCAAGTATGTATTGTTGCGTGATGATTTTAATGTGCAAATTGTTGATGGAAAAATCACAGATGCTTTCCGTATTGAACAGAGTATGCCGACAATAAACGCGCTTAAAAACGCGGGCGCGCGAATCGCAATTGTCGCACACCTTGGGCGGCCAAAGGGTACGCGGAATATGGAATACACATTAAAGCCAGTTGCGGAATATATGGGTGTTCCGCTGATTCCCGATTGCTTGGATAAATCGTTTTTGTCCGATATGAAAGACGGTGATGTTGTGCTGTTGGAAAACGTGCGCTTTTATTCGGGCGAAGAAGAAAACGATTCGGAATTTGCGAAAAAATTGGCGGACGGTTTTGATTTGTTTGTGAATGATGCGTTTGCGGTGTCGCATCGTGCGCACGCATCAACGGTTGGTGTTACAGAATTTTTGCCATCGTATGCTGGAAAATTATTGGCATCTGAAATTGAACAATTAAGTGCGGTTATGGAAAATCCGGCACGTCCATTGGTTGCGATTGTTGCGGGTTCCAAAGTTTCAACAAAAATTGGTGTGTTGAAAGCGTTGGCGCGTTTGGCGGATAAACTGATTATTGGTGGTGCATTGGGAACAACGTTTGACTATGCCACTGGCGCACACGTTGGAAACTCTCTTTATGAACCAGACCAAAAAGATACTGCGCTGGAAATTATGGAATATGCGCGTGCAAATAATTGCGAAGTGTTTATCCCACTGGACAAGGGGGTTGGTCCCGAATTTTCGCGTGATGCCACGCGTGTGGATAAAACATTTGATGAAATAACAGACGATGATGTTATTTTGGACGCGGGCGCATTGACAACCGCGCGTGATGTTGATGTGATTAAATCGGCGGCAACGGTGATTTGGAACGGAACAGTTGGTATGGCGGAATGGATGCCGACATGGTCGGTGGGGTCTTTTGCGCTGGCACGTGCGATTGCCGAAGAAACACGCAACGGAAAAATGAAAAGTATTGTCGGTGGTGGCGACACGGTTGCCGCGCTTGAAGCGTGCGGGGTCAAAGACGACATTTCGTATGTTTCCACCGGTGGTGGCGCGTTTCTGGAATTTATCGAAGGGCGCGATTTACCCGGAATTTCGGCCCTGGCGGAATAAATTTTAGCATTTTTTAATGGGATATCTTGTAAAATCGGGAAAATTCCCTATATTTTGTGTACAAAACGCTATGAAAATTCGCGAATCGGGTTTTTATATGGTATAATAGACAAATGTTAACATAGAGGTTTTGGTATGGCATTGATACCTATGGTTATCGAAGAATCACCACGCGGTGAGCGTTCGTTCGACATTTATTCAAGACTGCTGCGCGATCGTATTATTATGGTCGGTGGCGAAATTGAACCAAATATGGCAAACAGTATTGTTGCCCAATTATTGTTTTTGGAATCTGAAAATCCAAACGCTGATATTTCAATGTACATAAATTCACCAGGCGGTGATGTTTCGGCCGGGTGGGCGATTATGGACACTATGCAGTATATCAAGGCACCGGTTTCAACAATCGGTATGGGCTTGGTTGCGTCAATGGGTTCGGTTTTGTTGGCTGCGGGTGAAAAGGGTAAACGTTTCGTTTTGCCAAATACCCAGGTTATGATTCATCAACCAATGGCTGGTGCCCAGGGCCAGATTACCGATATGGAAATTCAATTAAATCAATTCCAAAAGAATAAAAAATCTTTGGTCAAACAAATGGCAGAATTTACCGGCCGTAAAGAAAAAGAAGTCTTTGACGCGATGGAACGCGATAATTGGATGACTCCGGCTGAGGCTAAAGAGTTCGGTTTGATTGATAATGTTTTGGTAAGAAAATAGTTTTCTTCGTGGGGTGTAGGAAATGAGTGACGATAAAACAAAAGATACAAACACAAACGCAGATAATCAACAGTTCTGCAGTTTCTGTGGCAAGGCCGTGTATGAAGTGAAAAAACTGGTCAGCGGTCGTGGCGTTTGTATTTGTGATGAATGTATCGCATTGTGTAACGATATTATGACCGATGAACGTGTTGATGAAATACACAAAGACGCGGCCAAGTTGCCGACACCACACCAAATCTATAATTTCTTGAACGACTATATTATTGGTCAAGATGACGCGAAACGTTCATTGTCGGTGGCGGTGTATAATCACTATAAACGTCACAGCGTTTCTGCATCGACCAAGGTTGAAATCCAAAAATCAAACGTGTTGCTGATTGGGTCCACAGGTACGGGTAAAACATTGTTTGCGCAAACGTTGGCGCGTATTTTAGATGTGCCGTTTGCAATTGCCGATGCAACCACTTTGACCGAAGCGGGCTATGTTGGTGATGACGTTGAAAGTGTTTTGACACGTTTATTACAAAATGCGAATTTTGATGTTGAACGTGCGCAACGCGGAATTATTTATCTGGACGAAATCGATAAAATTGCACGTAAGTCGGAAAACCCTTCGTTGACGCGTGACGTTTCTGGCGAAGGTGTACAACAGGCTTTATTGAAATTGGTTGAAGGTACCGTTGCGAATGTTCCAGCCGGTGGGGCGGGGCGTAAGCATCCGGGTGAAGCGACCGTTCAATTAGATACAAGCAAGATTTTATTTATCTGTGGTGGTGCGTTTGATGGTCTGAACAAGATTATTGCGAATCGTACAAACGAACGCCGCGGTATTGGTTTCGGCGCAAATGTCGAATCAAAAGAAGCGCGCGAATCCAAGAATTATTTACACGATGTTCAACCAGCAGACCTGGTGAAGTTTGGAATTATTCCAGAATTAGTTGGTCGTTTGCCGGTGATAACAACATTGCAAGATTTAGATGAAGATGCGTTGGTAAAGATTTTAACCGAACCGAAAAATGCTATCGTTAAACAGTTCGTTGCGATGATGGAAATGGACGGTGTGAAATTAAATATCAAAGAAGATGCGTTACGTGAAATTGCGAAAGTGGCGGTGGAACGTAAAACGGGTGCACGTGGTTTGCGTGGAATTTTGGAAAAGATTTTGTTGCAACCAATGTTTGATGCGCCAGATAAAGACGGATTAAAAGAAATCGTCATTGATAAAAATGTTGTCGCGGGCAAAAAGGCACCAATGGAAATATTTGCTGATGCTAAAAAAGCGGCATAATAATATAAAACAAAAACACCCGCCGTTTTGGCGGGTGTTTTTTATTGAATTTTTTTAGTTGTTGTTCAACACGATGTTATTTGCGGCACGCGCATTTTGTGCGGCGGTCACCAATGTTTGAAAATAATTATTTGCCTGGGTGTCGGTGATGTATTCCGAATCGGAATTATCGTCCCAATCGGTCGCGCCATTTAAGACAATCAATGTAGCATTGTCACTATTACACTGGATAGCATATTCAGATGAGTTATAACGTTTGCCATAGCATTTGCCATTTAATACATCAACATATCCGCGTTCCGCTAAATCAGAACAATGTTGAGTTGTCGTGGTAAATACACCGTTTTCAACAATGTTGTCTTCGTTCACATCTTCAATTGCGCCATTACACCAGACCTTTACATAACTGCCATTCACAGAAACCATTGCACCGTTAGATTTTGTTTTGCGGGCACCAAAGCAATCACCATTCAATTTTGCCAAATCAAAATCTTGGGAATTTACAACGCTTGTGTTTGCAATGTCGTTGCGTTCAAGTGCAACGCGTTCATCAATGTTTGGATCTTTTACCGCGTCCGGACAAACATACTTTTTTCCCCAACAATATGATGTTGCGTCCCAACTGCCAGAATCAGATGTGTTATAAAAATAACCAATGCCCATATTGGAATAACATGTAGCGGGACTGGGGTAGCAAATATTGTCATATTTCCACCATGGCGTTGCAGCATTTGCACCACCAAATAACAACAAAGAAACAACAGAAAATAAAAACGTTCTTGTCATATTCTTTTTCTCGCTTCCTTTTATTTTATCAGAAATCCGCCCCCCAGGCAAGTTATGATTGTTCAATATTACAGATATGCCTAGTTGCCGCTTTGTTCAGAAGATGTGATTGTCGTTGTGTTGCCGTAATAGTTTGCTGCCGCGGTTGGATCTGCACAATACCCCCATTTTTTGTTTGCACCAGTTTCGTTATAGAAACGTGGCCATATTGTAAGATTACTTGCAGATGTGTTTTGGTTTTGTTGTGTTGTTTCCTGGTACGGTGTTGCAACCCAATAGCCGCCCAAACGTTCGCACTCTGTTTTAAGAGATGCCGACATTTCAGAACGAACAGAATCCATTGTTGTATTGACGGCCTGTAATACTTCGTCTGATATGGGTGTTGACGTGCCGTCGATGACAGAATCTGTTTCAGATGGACGCATACATGTTTGCATTGCATAACGTGTGACAGACTGGTACAAACTGCCTACGTAATCGGAGCAGGTATCGTCCATTGTTTTGGATATTGGGCAATACCCATTACCAGGACATGTTGCCCCAGCTGGACATGGCAAACAAGCGTTGCCGACACTGGGGCCAGCCCCGCAAGCATTGCCTTGCATTTGCGCCAGTTCGCCTGTTGCGTAAAAATCTGTGCAGCCTTCCCGTCCTGGTAAATCACAGTCAGACAGGTAAGAATTTTGATAGCATTCGATATACTTTACAGCATAGCCAGTCGTTTGCAATGGACGTGCGTTTTCGTTTTCATAAACGTTACATACATAACCAGATCGTACATCTTTGGAGTATTTTGCATCAGCTGCGTGGATGGCACTGCCATACGATAATTGTTGACGTCTGTTGACGGGCTGGTTCTGACACTGCCAGATTGTTGCGTATTGGCGTTCGCCCGGTGCATACACACGACATGCGTATGGATATAAATGCAGGGTATCGTTGGATGGTACAGCGCACATGGTGTGTACATAGTCTTTCAGTGTGTTAAGGCAGTCTTGGGAAATCTTTTGACTGGTTATATCGTGCAACATTGTATCAATCAGTTGTTGCATACCAGCAGTACCACCGCCGTACAAGTTGCTGCATGTGGAAAGTTTTTCACGACACAATTGTTCTGATAATTCTAATTGCGAACCCAACAAAAGTTGTTCTTTGGTGTTGGTAAAATCACGCAAAGATGCGGTTTGGGAATCATAACATTTGTTCACAACATCTAAACATTCGTCTTTGACTTGGCGAATACGAGTATGTTGCCCCTGGTATATTTCGGTGATTGACTGGCGCATAAATTCGTCCCAGACTTCGTCCGCCAAATCTTGACAGGTCGAAAGACTACCTTCGGCAAAGACACGCATACGATTTAGTTCCGCAACCAGCATACGATTTGTTTGATTGGTCAATACGTCACCAGACAAAGATACCATCTTTTCCAATTGATAAAAGTTAGATGAATATATCGGTTCACCAGTAACCTTGTTCAAGTACAAGCCCGATATGTCAAGACAATGTACATAGTCGCTACCGCATGCCGTATCGGCGGTAACATCCGCGCGTACCTTGGCTACACAGTCGTTAATGGATGTTGAATTATGTGCATTGTAATTTTCAAGACGAGCTGTTTGCATTTGGCGTTCTGTTTCACGTATGGTGCCTTGGGTATTGTTTTTCTGTTTATCAAGTGTGTTTGCCAATAATGAGCAATCATTTTCGATATACATAGCATAGGCAGAGATTACCATGTTAAACGTTGAGGCGTTTCCGCACTGGTCAGATACCAAATCTGCACATTGAGAATGAACCGCGTTGTACAATGCTTCGCCAGTCAGGTTCGCAAGATTTACACCCGATGCCAAATCAGTGGTTGCCCAAATTGCATTTATGTCGCCCGCGATATCCAATGTTCCAGATGTGGACAGCGAACGTGCTTTTGTGCTTGCCAACACTGTACTGATTCCTTCAAGTTGTTGCGCAGAATTAGATGTGTCTTTGCTAGTTGTGGCAGCATATTCCCCACGGGACGCTGTTACCATGGCGTTTACTTCGGCGGCGGTTTTTGGTATGGCTTCGATATTCAGATCTTGGAAATCCTGAATTTGATCAGCGGCATCGCTTAGCGCAAGTTGTTTCTTTTTGATTTCGGTTAAGCGCGATGAGCAAATACAACGGCGATAAGTATCGTTTGCGGTGGCACAAAACTGATCCATACACGTAAAGTATGCGTCGTGGCAAGAATTATATCCCGCACTGTATGATTGAGTCATTGCGCCAGCGCGCGCCATATTTGTTTTTGCGCCTGTTGTTGCGGCGCGTGATACGTTGGTTTTTGAGGTGGACTTGGTTGCGCTGCGCGTTCCAGATGTACCCGATTTTTTTACCGTTGTTTGTGTAGTTGTGCCAGGACGTGTAGTGGTTATGCGTTGTGTTGTTGTGCGCGATATTGTTTGTGGGGCAGGTTTTCGCGATACAGTTGCGCGTTGCACACTGTCGTTTGAACGTGTTGTTACATTACGTGTTGTTGTGGTACCCGAATTACGTGTGGTGTTTGTTACTGCGTTACCACGTGATGCAGTACTGCGGGTTTGGGATTGTGCCACAACGACAGTGTTATTGCCTCGTGCGTTGGTTTTTGTTGTAGCACGAGCAGCAGCATCGGCGCCGCCGATGCACAAGAACCATACCGCTAAAAAGGGCAGTATTCTTCTCATCCTTACTTTCTGATAAAAATGTTAGCAAAAAAGATTATTTTGGGGCAAGTGCTATTTACGTAAAAAAATAAAAAAATCCGCATTTTTTGCGGACTATTTTTTATGCATGATTTTGGTCGGTTGGCGCGTGACTTCGTTCAACGAAAGTTATGCGTCCTTTGTCCAAATCATATGGTGTCATTTCGACATTAACGTGTTCACCAACATTGACCCAAATGCGGTTTTTACGCATCTTGCCACATACTGTTGCCAGAATTTCGTGTCCGTTTTCGAGTTTTACGCGAAACATAGTGTTCGGTAACTTGTCTTCGACAACACCACTGAATGTAATTACATCATCTTTTGCCATATTTTGCCTTTATGTATTTTCAGATTTTTTATGGCAGATATGATATTGCGATGAACAAAAAATTGCAAGATTTTTTTAATGCCGCTTGCACGTGGGGGTAATATATGATAAAATTAAACATAATAATGTAGGGGTGTGCCAATATGAAAATCAGGATTTTTGCCTTGTTGTTTTGCATCGTGCCGGCGGTTGCGGGTGCGATTTCTGTGCAAACTAAAAATACGCAAGCGGGGGTAAGTCGTGTGTCGATGGCGGTGGCGCCAAGTGCCGGCATTAAAAGTGTGAAAATTGCCGAAGATGCTGTTGCGCCGGAAACGTTTACGTTAACAATGGGTGGAAATGAACACGTTGTAACCCCAACAACAAATAAACCAAAAAAATCTGGTGATTGTCGCAAAAGTTATAGAGCGTGTATGGACGAGTTTTGTTTGTTGGACGAAAGTGAGGGCGAACGTTGCGCGTGTTCATCAAACATCAACAAATCAAAAAGTTTGATAAAAGAAATTCAAGATATCCAAGCAGAAGCGGATAAGTTGTATACCGAAGGTGTCGAACGTGAACAGCTGGGGGCCAAGGCCAGATTGGTGTTCGGTGAATCTGAATCTGCGAAAAAAGCATCACGTGCATCGGGTTTAAGTTTTACACAATGGTTAAACGGTGATGACGAAGATGGTTTGTCTGCGGACGACGATATTGGTGATGGATTGTACGCGATGGCGGCGGAATATTGTGCCGATGAACTGGACGCGTGTGGTGACAAGGCAGATATGGAAGAAATGTTATATGGTCGTCAAATTGTCGCAGATTGCAAGGCGTTTGATTCATACTTGGTTGATCAAAAGGCAAACGCGTTGGCAAATAAACGTACGGCTGAATCTGCGGTGCGCAAAGCGCGTTTGGAAATGTTGGACACAACAAACAAATACAATCGTGGCGAATGTTTGTTGGCATATCGTGCGTGTATTTCGGACAAGGGTGGTTGTGGTTCTAACTTTGAGAATTGTTTAGATGCGGATTTGTTATCACGTCGTGCAAATGCGTGTGAAAACGTGTTGGATCAATGTATGGCGGTGCGTAATGATGTTCTGTCTGATTGGGAGATGGAGGCAGAAAGCATCTTGGTTGATGCGACAAAATATGCCGATAAATATGCGCGTCAGACTTGTTTGGCACGAATCCAAGACTGTTTGGAAATTGGCTGTTCGACCGAAACGAATTCGGCGTGTTTAACGAACGTCAATGTTGCGGCGGGTGTGTGTCCGGTGATTGATGAATGTAACGAAATGATTCCGGGTATCAAGTCGGTTGTGAACGACAAATTGGGTTATTTGCGGACTCAGTTTTGCCAGAACGATGTTGATAAATGTTTGCGTAATAAATGCGGTGAAAACTTTACTGCGCCAGAATGTGTTGGCAAAAAGACATCTGAAATTACGGCATTGTGTCCACAAACAATGTTCCCATCGTGTAAGAACGAAAATCAATTTGACATAATTGTCCAAGCGGCTTTGTTGCAGATGGACTATCAAATGATGCAGGGTTGCTTGAATCATTTTGGCGAAGAATTGGGCAAGGTTTGTGGTACGGATATGGCGTGCTTGCCATCTGATTCAACGGTTGAATCATTAAAGAAGTTACCAAATTCAGAGGCGAAAATGATAGCGTTGCGTCAAACGGTGCGTGATAATGCGTCCGCGGCGGTTGATGAATTCTTTAAGCAGTTTGAAAAAGATATTACGGTTGCGGCATGTCGCGACAGTCAAAAACCGGCGGGTCGCAGAAGTTTGGGCGACAGTGTGTTTAACAGTGCAAAGTTAATCGCTCATATCAGTGCGGAAAATCGTGCGTTGCGTGCGTTGGAATCAAAAATTGCAGAATTGTCGCGTGAACAAGATATCGAAACCGCGCGCCAAGCATGCTTGACAACGTACAAGGTTGAAAAGAAAGAAACAGGAAAGAAGAATTACAGTTATATCCGCAGTGTTTCGTTCGAACCAGACCTGCGTAATTGCCACGTGTGCCGTATGCAACAAGTTTGCGAAACGGGTGGCGAAACCAAAGCAACATCGGCGTTGAAATCGGCGGCGGGTGGTTTGTCGGCGGGTGCTGCGGCGGGTACGATGGTGAATCCGGGTTGGGGTACAGTCATCGGTGGCGTTGTTGGTGCGGTTGGTGCCGGCGTTATGGGTGCGGTATCTGGCGGCGAAGAAGAATTCTGTCAAGAAATTGAATCTTGCGAAGATGTAAATATGTAAGTTTTTCAGAGTACAGGGGAGAGAAAAAATGATGTCACGTGCATTATTCGTTGTTATTATTGGCGCGTTGTGTGCGGGTGGTGCAGATGCCGCGGTTGCGAAAAAGCAATCGGCAATACAAAATGGCACCACTATTCGTGCGCGGGTTGAGGCCAAGGGTGTTTATAACCAAGAATGCTATGATGCATATTATGGTTGTATGGATCAATTCTGTATTGCTGAAAATGAAAATGGTGGCAGTTGTTCGTGCAGTGATAAAAATGCCGAATATGAAAGTCAGTTGGCGGATATCCAAAAGATTTTGAATGAAGCAAATCGTATCAGCACCGAAGAAGTTGAAAAGATTCAAGCGGGCGCAAATGCCGACATTATATTTAATGGCACACGTCAATATGACGAATATGGAAACATTGTGTCAGTTGATGCGCAAAATAAATCTGCGCAACAATCAAAAGAAAAAAAACGTGCCGATTTGTTGTCGTTGTGGGACAGCAACTTTGATGACGAAGACGAAATCGACACAATAGCAGATAAAACTGGCAACGCATTGTTCAGTGCGGCACATAATTTATGTGTTGCACAAATGGACGATGCGTGTGATAAAGACATAAACTTTTTACACCAGGTTTATGCCCGCCAAATTACATCCGACTGTAAAGCGTTTGAAAACAGTATTGCAAAACAAAAATCAAATGCCGATTTGGCACTGGCAAATGCCAAGGCCGATGTACGCAGTGCGTTGCGTGACAGTCTGAACGAGGCGAATAAGTACGATTTGGGTCAGTGTATGGTTGAGTTTAAGAAATGTATGTTGACCGAAGACGCCTGTGGTAAAGATTGGACGAATTGTGTATCCACTGTTGCGTCCACGAACATGCAAAACAATGCGGCGGTCAGTACCGCCAAAACCAAGGCGGCAACGGTTGCTACATATGATATTACCGCACCAACAATGGAAATTTTATCAACCAAACGTACAATTTGTGAACGTGTGTTGAACAGTTGTGTTGCGGTGCGTGATATGGTTTGGCCGGCATTTTTGAAAGAAGCCGCACCAACAATTCGTTTGGCGGAAAGCAATGCGGAATCTAAATTCCGTCAGTCTTGTTTGTCCACCATTTCAAGTTGTATCCAAAAAGCGTGTAAAGATGATATAGCGGGCAAGGGTGTTGCAACAATGGACGCGTGTTTATCACGTCCGGATATGGCGCGCAGTTTTTGTAAGGTTGAAATAGACCCATGTGAACGTATGGAACCGCTGATTTGGGGTTATGTGACGGATAAGTTGGCAGCAATGCGTGTTGACGCGTGTACCGAAGAAGTCAAAGCATGCTTTACCGACGACAACCGTTGTGGCGCAGACTTTTCTAAATGTATCGGTATGGATTACAACTATATCCACGACATTTGCCCGATTGACAAGTTAGTGGTGTGCAAGGCGAACAACCCGAAATTCAGTATGACAGATTTGGATTCTATGTTGATGGGATTGTATCTGAATATAGACAATTCGGCACTGGAAACATGTCAGAATTTGGCGGAAGCCAAGATGTTGGAAATCTGTGGTTCAACAACCGATTGTAATAAGTTTGCCGCAGACGAAACAATGGGTACGGGCAGTTTGCAGTATCAAAAAGATGGTGCAATTCATAGATTGACTGGTATGATTTCGTTCGGCAAGGTAAATGTTGGAATGGATAAAGAAAACGCAGGTTTGATTGATATACAAGATTATGTAAATTTCTTGTCCGAGGCAAAAGTTGTGCCACGGGAATATGGTGCGGTTGCAGATACTGTATTATATGAATTGGAAAACATACAAGGAACAATAAATCGTGTTATTACGATGATTGAGCAAGATCCGGAAATTCAATTCTGTGTAAATGGACGCGATTTAAGTCAGATAAATGGTAAATCTGGTTCCAAGACAACAGGTCGTTTTCCAAACCTGTTAAACCAAGTAAAAATGCAAATTGCAATTGCGGCATTGCGTCAGGCACAAGATAATTATAATAAAAAATATAACGAATACTTGGGCAAGGCAATGGATGGCGCAACAATTGATATGGCGAATTTAATGTGCAATAAGTTGCCGGCAGCGAATGGTACGGCTGCAGGTATTTCTGCCCCGGAATTGAATACAAGTGTTATTCCAATGGGTGCGTTGGTTGCAGAATTTGGTGGGGTGTCAAATTCGTCTTTAGCAGCAGGCGGGACCCACTCTTCACAAAGGTTGGGCGGTGCACGTATGTCCACAGCCAGTGGGGCTGCAGCGGGTGGTTCCGATGGTGGTGAAACAAGCACAATTACAAGTGGTGTGATTTCATCTGGTCTTTCCAAGTTCCAGGCGATGGGCGGAAAATTTGCAATGTCGTTTAATCCTAATCCAACGGCGATGATAGCGGATGCAACAGTGAAGGCGGTTGTTGCATTAGCCTCTGATACATATTCGTCCGAATTTGATGGAGGAACTCGTGAAATGTGGTCAACATTTAACCGCGATACTCGTGTGTGTCATGTGTGTACATCAACTGTTACACAAGATTGCCATAATACTGGCAGTCGCGGATTCCTTGGACTTTGGGATTCTCGTGGTGTTTCTTGCACATCAAATGAACCGGTTGAAAAATGTGAAGATATACAAATGTAATAGGCGCGAAAAATGAACCCGAACGAGATTATTGAAAACACAACCGAGATTTTACAGAATCCAAAAGAATTATTAAATGTTGAGGTGTCCAGTATAGATGCCGCTATACAATCGCTGATTCAGTCGGCGATTGATTTCGGTATCAAAATGCTGGTTGCAATTTTAATCTTTTGTGCGGGGATGTGGCTTGCCAATCGTATTACGCGTTCATTAAAGGCTATTATGGAACGCCGTAAATTTGACCCGTCATTAAAATCTTTCTTGGCGTCTTTTGTAAATATCGTATTGAAAGTATTTGTGTTCATTATCGTACTTACCACCGTTGGTGTACAAATGACGTCCATTGTTGCGGTGTTGGGCGCGGCATCATTGGCGGTTGGTTTGGCACTTCAGGGGACATTACAAAACTTTGCAGGCGGAATAATTATTTTAATGCTTAAACCGTTTCGGGTCGGGGACGCAATTGAAACCGCCAGTGGCAAGGTTGGTGTAGTTAAAAAAATTATGATGTTCACAACCGAACTTCATACGTTTGATAACCAGGTTCTGTTTTTGCCGAATGGTGCGTTGGCAAACGGAATTATTACTAATATGTCCAAAGAGGGTGACCGCCGTACCGATATGAACATAAGTATTTCGTATGGTGACGATGTTGATGTCGCGCGCAAGGCGATATTGGAAGTGCTGAAAAAAGACAAGCGTATCATGAATAAACCAGAGCCGATTGTGTATGTGTCAAACTTGGGCGACAGTGCGGTTGTTTTGTCGGTGCGTTTTTGGACGTCATATGATGATATGTTTGCGACACGTGGCGATGTGTTGGAAAAGTTATATGTGGCTTTGCCAAAAAAGAAAATTCATTTCCCATATCCACAAATGGATGTTCACGTGAAAAAATAATTTGCCCGCGTTCGCGGTTTTTTTGTCATTCCCGCGCAGGCGGGAATCTATTGCCACGCAGTGCCCACATGTTCGCCGAACAATCGGCGAATTGCCTGCGACGCATTGGATACCCACCTTCGTGGGTATGACAAAGTTGTTTTCCTTTCGTTCCTAGTCATTTTTATTGTGTGGGGTGGTATAATTGTTGTGGCGGATGTAACAATAAACAATGGGGGAAAATATGAAGAAAATATCAATCTTGGTAATCGCGTGTGCCGCCATATCGGGCGCGGCAAATGCAGCAATGAACGGCGGTATGGGGCAGGGCGGTTTCGCCGGTGGCGAAAACGTCATTTTGACAGTAGACCAGGTCAAAAATATGAACGATAACTCAAAGGTATGGGTAGAAGGTGTAATCTTGCAGAAAAATGGTGATGAAACCTATATGTTCCAAGATTCAACTGGGACAATTATGGTTGAAATAGACGATGACGCATGGCACGGATTGGTCGTTGGTCCAACCGACACCGTCCGTATCTTTGGCGAAGTTGACCATGGTTTATTCACAACCGAAATAGATATAGATTACATTGAAAAGTTGTAAAAGAAAACGCCCAAGCGGGCGTTTCTTGTTGAATATTATACTAATTTGTCATACCCACGAAGGTGGGTATCCAATGCGCCGCAGGCAATTCGGTGAACGTGTGGACACTGCGTGGCAATAGATTCCCGCCTGCGCGGGAATGACATTTGATTTTTATCTGTTTGTCAGTTTCAATTCAATGCGGCGATTCTTTTGTAAATCGGCCGGGGAGTTACCCAATTCAACTGGGAACAATTCGCCAAAGCCACTGGGCAGTAAACGACGTTTTGATACACCGTTGTTGGACAATTCATTTGCAACCGCGGTTGCGCGCAATAATGACAACTGCATATTGTTGCGATATGCGCGTGTTCCCGGTATGACCGCCTTTTTGTCGGTATGACCGTCAACACGAACAATCCAGTCTATGTTTGATGGAATCTTGTTCTCAAAATCTTTAATCACGTTGGCGATTAAGCGTAATTGGTTTTTACCATCTGCCGACAGAGTGTACGAACCACTGGGGAACAAAATGTCGCTTGAAATAATAAAGCGGTCACCATCGGCTTGTAATGTTGTGCGGTTACCCAACGCTTCCTTTATCGCGCGATAGAATTCTGATTGATACTGGGCCACCTTGTTCAATTCGGCAACCTTGTCCGCCAACGCCTTGTTCAGACGATTTGACATTTCAACATACTGAATTTCCTGGGCGCGTGATTTTTCTTCGGCGGCATCCAGGGCGGCCTGTAATTTCGCGATTTGTTCCGCCAATTCCGCACGTTGCGATGACATTTCATCGTGCAGGGCCGCGCGTTCGCGTTCCAGATTGGTAATTTGTTCCTTGGTCATATTCGCCATATTTAATTGTTCGGTCAATTCGTTGACTTGTGCCTCATACGCGTTGACAAGGTCTTGGATACTTAAATCAGTTTCATTTAATTCGTTGATAAGTTCCGCATTGTCGTTGCCCAATGTTTCCAATTCGTTACGCGCCGCAATAAGCAGTTGTTTTGCCTCTTGCTCATCAGCGCGCATTTGGTCAATGGTCAAAGCCTGTTCGGCATTTGTCGCCTTTAACTCAGCAACAGTTTTTGCGCCACTTTTCTTGTTAAACACACTTGTCGTGGTCCACAAAAATACGAACATAATAAGTAAAAATATAAGTATAATCACCAAATTAGAAAACAAGTCCACAAATCCGGGCCATGTACTTGTATTCTCGCGATAACGAACGTTCATCATGGTGTTTTTCTCCCTCTGTTTTTTATTTTATTCCCAACGCGAAACCGTTTTATCAAATCGCTGGACGGTTTTGTTTAATGCGCGTGCCGCCGAACCGATTTGCGCCATTGTCACATCCGGTGTTGCGGTATGCGTATGCGCCGCAAAGTAATCTTCGACGTCGTGCAAGATTGAATTTTGGACCAATTGAACCTGAATCCCCAAAAAGCCGACAATCAAACTGCCGCCCAGGCCCAATATCGAACTGGTAAATGCGGTTGCCATACCCGCCAATGGTCGTGCCAGACCCGACTGCATTGATTCCAGTACCATTTCATCCGCCATATTCAGACCGCCAATGATGTCGGCAAAACCGCCAACCGTCAGAAGCAAGCCCCAAAATGTACCCAACAACCCCAAGAATACCAACAAATTAGTCACATAACGCACCGATTCCCGGTCGTCTTCGAACCGTAACAAAATCATATCCAATATGTTTTGCAGTGCCGATGCCGAAATGCGTGTCGGACGTGGCGACAACATTTGCGCAACCGGACGCAACACACGCGGGGGCAGGTCGGCATTACGCTTGCCATTACGATATTCGTACAGCCAGCGATATTCGGGCAACAACCGGAACATCTTTACAAAACACAGTCCGATACCGAACAACGTTGTGCCAATAATAATGCCGTTCAGCCAGATATTCGCCGTTGCAATCTGCATAAATGGGTCGAAAAACAGCACCAGTCCCGCAATCATCAGGGCCACAAAAAGCGTCATCCGGTTAAGGTTCAAGTGAAATGTGTTCAACTGTAATCCCTCTTAATACTAAAAAGGGTAGTAAAATTTTTACGGGCAAGTCAATACGAAAAAACTTGATTTTGTTAAAAAAATGGGCATAATGGACAACGTTCCTGCTGGCAGCATGGGGTTGTCGGCTGATATAAACCAAAGGAAATAAAATGGCTTATTATGAAAGCGTCTTGGTTTTCCGCCAGGACTTGACCGAACCGCAGGTCAAAGAAAAAGCGGCTAAATTTACAGAAATTATCAAAGAACTGGGTGGCGATGTTAAATCTTCAGAGTTCTGGGGATTGAAAAATTTGGCATACGTTATTCGTAAAAACCGCAAGGCTCACTATGTCATGTTGAACATTGAATTGCCGGGTGCCCAGATCGCAGAATTGGAACGTCGTTCCCGCATTGACGAAGACGTTATCCGTTTCTTGAATGTACGTGTGGACGAATTGGCAACAACGCCGTCCGTAATGATGAAAAAGAATACAGAGGAGGCAGAATAATGGCAGTTCGTGCAGCAATTTATCGTAAAAAATCAAACCCATTAAAGGGCAAGGTTATTGACTATAAAGATGTGAAAATGTTGTCACACTATATCACAGAACGTGGTAAGATTGTGCCAAGTCGCATCAGCGGTGTTTCCCAGAAAGATCAACGTGCTTTGGCAACCGCCATTAAGCGTGCGCGTCATTTGGGTTTAATGCCGTTCGTAAGAAATAATTTGGGTTAAACCCTAACTTGAAACAAAGGACAGATTAAAATGAAAGTTATTTTGACAGAAAAAATCACAAAATTAGGTAATATCGGCGATACAGTTGAAGTAAAAACTGGTTTCGCACGTAACTTCTTGTTGCCAATGGGCAAGGCTATGCGCTGGACACGTGAAAATATCGCGTTGTTCGAAGCCAAAAAAGCCGAATTGGTTGCACGCGAAGCAGCGGCCAAGAAAACAGCAGAATCTTATGTTGATGCGGTAAAGTCTGCGAAGTTGTATATGATTCGCCAGGCGGGTGATACCGGTCAATTGTATGGTTCGGTTTCTTCACGTGATATCGCACGCACTTTGAAAGAAGTTGCAAATGTTACCGTCACATCGGCCCAGGTTTTGTTGGGTTCGCCAATCAAATCGATTGGTGCATTTGACACACAAATCGCTTTGCACCCAGACGTTATCGTTCCGGTCAAGATTTATGTTGCTCAAACCCAAGACGAAATCGAAGCATTGGTTGCTGGTAAGGTTTTGACTTTCGGTACCAAGAAAGTTGAAGAAGAACCAGCCGAAGAAAAAACTGAAGAAGCAAAAGCCGAAGAAAAACCTGCGGAAGAAAAGCCAGCAGAAGAAGCAGCGGCAGAAGCAGAATCAGAAGCCAAGGCTGAATAAGATTGGTTGTTTGGTTAGACACAGAGTCCCACGTTATCGTGGGACTTTTTTTGTCGCATATATTTTATGGGTGCGCTATAATCGGTTTGATATGAAATTAGAATCAACGGGTATTTTAATTGGGTTGCAACCAATCAACGAACGCGATTCGGTGGGGCATATTTTTACGCGCGATTTTGGAATGCTGCACGGTGTTATGCGTGGTGCGGTTGTTGCGCGAAAAAATAAACCATTGGTGGCACAGGTTGGGGCGGTTTCATGGAATGCGCGCCTGGATTCGCAACTGGGGGCGTTTCATTGGGAATCGACCGAAAACTTATCGGCGTCGTTGATGAATAATATGCGTGCGCTGGCGTGTATGAATGCGGCATTTGCGTTGTTGGATACATTGTTGCCCGAACGCGAGCCGTATATGAATTTGTATGATTCGACAATTACGTTGTTGCGCGATTTGGGTGGCGATGATTCAATGGAAAAATATCAGAATTGGGAAATAGGATTGTTGGGCGAATTGGGGTATGCGCTGGATTTGTCGCGTTGTTCGGGTTGCGGTTGTACCAACAATTTGAATTATTTGTCACCAAAAACGGGGCGGGCGGTGTGCGATGACTGTGCGGCCCCATATATAAATAAGTTGTATAAATTGCCGATAAACCTGGATACAACAATGCGTTTTATATCGGGCATTTGTGCACAACAGGGGACGACCATTCCGCCGGCACGACTGTATTTATCACGTATGTAAATTTTTTTCATAAAAGTAATATTTATTCCTTGCGAAAACGAAATTTTTTGTCTATGGTAAAACACGTTCAATAAGCAAAGGAGAAAACAATGACTTGGACAATACTGATCTTGTTATTGGCAATTGCGTTGTTCTTGTTCGGCGGTATGCTGATTAAGGCTGATGCAAAGAAACCAACAATGGGTCTTATGATTTGTAAAAAATCAATCAAATTGGTTGCTATTGTTTTGATTGCTGGCTGTGTCACACGCTTGTACACACCATACTATCTTACAAATGTCAACCCTGTTATCGTGAAAGATATGATAACTGCTATGCAGGCGCAAGAACAGGTTGAAAAGAACAAAGCCGTTCGTGCATACGTTCGTTCAAACGCAGCAAAGATGATGGCTGATGCCCCAATTTTGGGTAATCGTGATGCCAAGAAAACAATCTTTGTTTGGACAGACTTCAGCTGCCCATTCTGCCGCCGTGTTCATGGCGAATTGGCACGTGTTTTGGATGAACGTGACGATGTTCGCGTAGTTATCAAGAACTTCTCGATTCACGGCGCATTGTCCGATGGTCCAGCAAAGGCTGCAATTGCTGCAAAAATGCAAGATGCAGACAAAGCTGCTGTTTTTGTTGACATGATGATGACACGTGACTTTTACAGCCAAGAAGATATGAAAGATCAATCGAAATTGGCGGGCAAGGTCGAAGCAAACATCATGAAGATGGCAAAAGAAGCTGGTTTGGATACAGACAAGCTGAAAGCCGACATGAAGAACGAAATTGTTTCTCGTGAATTGGCAAATGTTCGTGATTTGGCACAACGTTTTGAAATCAACGGTACACCATTCTTGGTTATCGGTGACGAAGCGTTCCCAGGTGCAATTCCATATGAACAAATCATGAAAGCATTGGATAAATAATTGTTCAATGTCGGAAATTAAAAACCACCGCAATCGCGGTGGTTTTTTTGTACGGTACAGAGTGTTATTCCAAATGACATCCGCCATTGCGGGCAAAGAGAGCAATCGTAAATAACAGTTGCAAAAAGTGTTTGTTTTTGATGATGACAGATTTGAACGTTTTTATAATTGACAAAGTGCCAAGATGCTTATTAAAATCACTGCAGGAAGGTGTAAAAATCTAGTCATCCCCAGATTTGATGAACGCTGGGCGTCGGACTTTTGGGGAAAGGGGAATAAAATGAATCGGAATAAAAGCCGTTTTTTGACGCTTGTTTTTTCATGTTTCTTTGCGATGTTTATGGTTGGTAATGCATTTGCTATCAAGTGCAGCACAGGTCAGTATGTGAGTCCTAGTGGTCATTATTGCCTATCATGTGACATGGCTGGCCCCTCGGGTTCATATACATGTAATAACAATTATACTGTTTCATGTAAAGAGGGTTATGTCTGGACGTCCAGCCGTATTTATTATCACTATAGCAGTGGCTCTTTAGAAGCAACATATTGTTGCCCGCCGGCAGACGTATATCAGGATATTGCTGGGTACAGCCGCTGTTTATCCCAATGGTCTAATTATGGTGGCGACTACAAGCAGGGTACAGAGTACGACAATGGCGCAACGGTTGTTAATCATGAGTATACATGTCCGTCGGGGTATACGCGCGTAATGAAACCATTTGTCGGGTGGGGTGATAGTGGGGGTGGTTCTGGAAAAGCGAAGTATTATAATAATATTCCGCAATATGCATGCTGTTTAAACGAACATACATATTTGGGCCCGGACGGTACAACCAAGTTCTGTGCCGATGATAAAACAAATTTGTATTCGTCTCGTGACGAAAGAATAGCATTTATTGAAGAAAAATCAGATGGCACCAAAGAGTTCAAGTGTCTTGCAACTGGGTGGACGAACTATGGCAATCGTAACTTTCGTGCGGCAATAATGAATCGTGACCACATTGACACGCCAAACGCTCGGTCGTATTGGGCTTGTCAGTCAGTTTTGTATTACAGCAATCAACCCTGTTCAAGTTCCTACTCGCCACCGGAAATTAGCTGTGGCGGTAGTGACGGTTTTACAGTAAGTTGTTACAATCCGATAACGGACGAAAGTTCTGGCAAGGTGACAGGTTATAACAATAACAAATCGGGATATCCAATGGATGGTACCTCGTACCGGGGATGCGAAGTAGATGTGGCGGTATCGGGTAAAACGGGTTGTAAAGATAACAAAGTTATATATCGTTATGATTTAAGCACAAGTGGCAGTTATGCACCAAGTTCTATTAATTATACCAGTACGGGATATGATACGGTGATGGGCACATTTTTTGATTCTTCCTATGCAGAAACAGCGGATTGGGTGCTGAAAGAGCGCATATTTTCTGCGCAACCGGGATATTACATGAGCGGACTGGATACGTGTGCACAATGTGATGACAAGACTTATTCTAAGGGTGGTAATGTCAGAAGTTGTAAACAATGTCCATATTATGGTGGACATACATGGTTGATAGAAGACTTGACTTCAGATACAGAGGGGGAATTTATTGCATATCCAGAAAGGTTGTTTGTTGGTGCCTTGGACGGTGGTACCCAGGTAGATGACAATAACAATCAATCTTGCAAGTTTCCCGCAGACAATATCACAAGAATTGGCGGAACGTACACAAATCAACGATGTACATTTGACGATACTGGCGCAACGTACAATGTCGAATTACCTTTTTATTCGGGAGATAACTGTTCTTGTGAATATGTCTATGACTATAATGGATATTCTGGCTGTAAGGCACTTTTTGTTAGGGGATTAGAAGAAAAGATGGATGAGGTATGTCGTGAAGGTGGAGAAGATGAATGTGGGCTTCGTTTTTACGATGAAGGACATTGGCCGTTATACTATAATGCCACTAGTCTTGGTGCATCTGATGATCCTAGTGACCTTGAATTCACAACGCTGTATGATGCCCAAATGTTTGTTCGTGATGTTGTGGAAGAGTTTGGTGTGCCAATTGGGTGCTTGAGTTTTAGTATTGAATATGCCCAATAAAACCCATCGGCCCAGTTGGAAGCACAGGGTGTTTTTGTATATGAATTTAGGATACTTTGTGGTTTTACATTACAAAGTCTTCGCCCAGATAGACCTTTTTAACCATTTCGTCGTTGATGATTTCTTTGGTGGTGCCTTGCTTTAATATTTTTCCATCGTGCAAGACGTAACTGCGGTCGGTAATCCCCAACGTTTCGCGAACATTGTGGTCGGTGATAATCACGCCCAAACCGCGATTTTTTAATTGCGACACCAGCGAACGAATTTCATTAACAGCAATTGGGTCAATTCCGGCAAATGGTTCGTCCAACAAAATAAACTTTGGGTCGTTTGCCAACGCGCGCGCAATTTCCACACGGCGCCGTTCACCACCCGACAATGCCGTTGCCGGACTGTTCCGCAGTGATGATATAGCAAATTCTTCCAATAACGCATCTAACTTTTGTTTGCGTTTTTTCTTGTCCGGTTCAACAACTTCCAAAATCGACATAATGTTTTGTTCAACCGTCATGCCACGGAAAACACTGTTTTCCTGGGGTAAATAACCAATGTGCAAACGGGCACGCTGATAGAACGGCAGATGGGTAATATCCTGGGAATTCAAAAATATTTGTCCGCCGGTGGCATTTAACTGGCCCGTTATACAATAGAACGCGGTTGTTTTTCCCGCACCGTTTGGCCCAAGCAAGCCGACCGATTCGCCCTGGCGTGCGTACATTGATATGTCACGCAGAACCATGCGTTTGCCATACGACTTTGATAAATGTTCAACACGTAATTCAGATTGCTTCATAGTTTTATCACCAATTCATCTGTTAATATTTTGTCGTTTGTTGTTGAATCAACATGTACGTTTCCCGTCAGCGTAATAGAACGCTTTTGTATGTCATAACGGCCCGAACGCGCAGAAAGTTTTGTTGTTTCGTTTTTGCCGTCAACTGGGCGTGTAATTGTTCCAGATACCACGTCCAAGAAAACAATATTTGGGTTATCATATTCTTTGCGGGCGGTGTTTGCGTGAATCTGAAACGGGTTGCCGTCACGGTCGATGCCGGTAAATGCCGCGTTCGTCATCTTGAATTGATTTGTCGCGATATCCTGCATATTTATTGCGGATATCGGGGTCCATAACAATTGGTGCGTGAACAATGCGCCCGCAACCAATGCGGCCACCATTATCAAGCCCCAGCCCGTGAAAAAGAACTGCCACAGACGTTGCAGGCGGCGATGTTTTGTAAATATAATAAATGTACGGCGATCCGTTGTCATATTACATACTTTAACGCGACCGGCAACAAAAAGCAATTTTTATATTTGTTTGACGTCTGTTTTGTGATATAATATTACGCAAGAGAGATGAAAAAAGCCTTATTTGCTATTGCTGGGTTGGTTTCGTGCATGACCGCGACTGTGGCCATGGGTGCGGTTACTGTCAAAAAAGCGGCCCCAGTTGCAACCCAGGCGGCATCAACAACCAATAGCGCGGGCAGTTTGGTTCCTACGGTTTTATCACTTGTTTCCAATGTTCAACAACTGACGTCAAAACAAAATGACATGATGATTGAATGTGTACCGTCAAGTGCGGAAATAACATTTGTTAATAATATTGTGAAAGAGTGGGCCAAGACCGGTGCAATGTCTGCCAAGGATGTTCAGAAAAAACTTAAACGTAAACCTTGTGCGGGTGGTTCGGGATATGCGTTTGATATAGAGTATAATGCGGCGACTGGTCTGGACGATGTTTGTTACGATTATTTTGTCGGGTATGGTAATGAAGGAATGGTTTGGTATGGTTTTCCAAAGGTCGGCAAAACCGAATACTGTGATGACGGTTCTAAAAACTGTAAAAATAAAAAGACGGCTTCGGACATATATGAAATATTCGATTTAGTTGATTTTGGTTATGCTGATTATACCAAGGCAGAGGCAACAATGGCGGCAAAACTGATTGCCAAGGTCGATGAATGTACCGATAAAAAACTTAGCCAAAAGAAGCGCGAAATGTGGGGTGAATTTTTGACTACAACGATTGGTGGGGTCGGTCAAAAAACAAATACCTCTGCGATTATGGATACTGTTGGCGGTATTACTAAGGGTGGCACGAACGTATCAAGTGGTCTGTCGTCACTGGGGTCGGTCGCAACACAGTTTTTGAATAAATAATATTTAATGTGTTGTTTTTTCTGCTGGACTCGTTTTACGAAAAATCGTATAATATGGAATACAAGGGAAAGGGGACGTTAATGAAAGTAACATCTTGTACTTCAACATATTTATTAATGGCGGTTTGTGCGTTGGGACTGGCGGGTTGCGCCGGTAATTCGGACGACAATGTGCGTGGCAATGTTGTTACGCCAACGGTCGATTATGTTGAGAGGTTAGACGTGTATTCTGCACCACATCAAGATTCTTTCTTGAATCAGTTGGCAATGAATTATCGTTCGTACGCAATATACAATGCGCGCACAAGTGGCTATCCGGAAATGGGCGAATTGTTTGCACAAAAAGCGGTCGCTGCTTTTTCGGGTGAAGTTCCATTCCCAGAAACAATGGAAAATTGGCCGGTTGATGACGAAGATACGTCCTTTGAATTGTACACTGCGTACAGCGATTTGATGGAACAATTGCAAAATGATGCAAGTTATAATCAGCCAGAATTATCGGCCGAAGTTCAAGCCAAATATGATTGCTGGTTGTCGGCAACTTCTACGGGCCAATATGCAACCGCCGCTCAGTGCAAGGAAAGATTTGAAAAATCTTTGGCCGCATTGCGTGATTGTAAGGGTGGCAAGGTTATAAATAAAAAACCGGCATCGCCAAAAGTTGTTGCAGATGTCAAAGTTGGTGAAACAGAAACGATTGTCCAAGAATCATCAACAACATATTATCCAGAAACACGTTCAATGACCGCTATGCGTGGGGCGGGGGCGCCGGCACGTGAAGGGGTTATTATTGTGAACAATGTGAATGTTCCAGAACATTTGATAAATCCAGTTCCTGTTCAGCCAATGGTGTTTAACCAAAATATCTATGGCGGCAGCAAGAGCGTCAGCAACAGTGGTAATTCACTGGACGCGCGCCGTTTGGGTGTTGTTAATGCGGTGTCGGGTAATTGCCCATGTGCCGCGGCAAAGCAGTGTGATGCAGAAGTACAGCCATGCCCACTGGCCGAAGAATCTGTGCCGTGTGATTGCGAATTTGTCGAAGAAGAACCAGTTGTCGAAGAAGTCCCAATGATTTCCGAAGAATTGGTCACTCGTGAAGAATTCATCAATATGATGATGGCAATGCGTGAAGAATTGGCGGCTATAAACGCACGCTTGGATAAATTACAGGCAGCGGCCGGTGAAAAGACAATGATAAAGGTTCAACAGATTCCGCTGGAACCAAAACAGCACGTTATGGAAGAAGTGTTCGAAGTTCGCTTTGATTTCAACAAGGCAACAATCAAACCAGAATATCGCGATTTGATTGAAAAGTTGGCCACTGCGACCCAGGAAAACAAGAATATCAAGGTTTCGGTTGTTGGACATACAGATACATCTGGAACCAAGAGTTATAACTATGCTTTGGGCGGTCGTCGTGCCGAAGCGGTCCAAAAGATGCTGATTGAATATGGTATCCCGGCAAGCCAGATTGTCGCGGTATCATCGGGCGAAGAAGATTTGGCGGTACCAACCCCAGATAACACGCCGAACGCGGAAAACCGCCGTGTGCGCGTTGTCAAAGAAACATACTATACCCAAAACGAACCAGCCGGCACACCGGTCGCGATCGAAGTTGGGGAATAGGTTGGGTGGTATAAAATAAACTTGACAAAATCTGGAAATAGTACTTGACAATTGGTTTTGTGAGTATATACTGGGGGTTGTCAGAGAGATGTTTTGAATAGAGGTAAAAACATGACTGATAAGGCAAAATCATTCAAGGCGGGTTCCCGAGGTGTCGGTTTCAAGAAGGCGACCCAAGCGGTGAATTTGCAGAAGGCATTTGAACCATACGGTATCGTTTTCTCTGACGAGAACGAGAAGTAATTTATCGAAACATTTGAAACACTATTTTATGATGGGGATGCGTTGCGCGTTCCCATCATTTTTTTATTTTACAGTTGAACGAAATAATGACCAAAGCCACGCAATTACCGTCCAGCCCAACAACCAACTGGCACAACGAATACGGGTTGTGTTTGTTTTGTCTTGTTCTGTTTTGCCGGCAAGGTATGATGGCATAATGATAACCAAAGCCAGCAGTAAAATCGCAATAATATACTTTACAATAACCATTTTCTAAAAATAAACGGGGGTTTTGCCCCCGTTTCCCTTTTATTTATGTCCTTATATACCATATTTTGCGGATTTGTCCAGTTCTTCTTCAATTCTTATTAACTGGTTATATTTTGCCATACGGTCGGTGCGTGACATAGAACCTGTTTTTATTTGTCCCGCATTTGTTGCGACCGCCAAGTCTGCGATTGTGGTATCTTCGGTTTCGCCACTGCGGTGTGAAACGATTACACCGTATTTCGCATCTTGGGCCATTTTAATTGCACGCAGAGTTTCGGTCAGTGTGCCGATTTGATTTACCTTTATCAAAATAGCATTTGCGACGTGTAATTTAATTCCGCGTTCCAATCGTGCCGGATTTGTCACGAATAAATCATCGCCAACCAATTGGCACTTGTCGCCGATTTTTGCGGTCAATTTTTCCCAACCAGCCCAATCTTCTTCGGCCAGTGCGTCTTCGATAGAAATGATTGGGTATTCAGATATCAATTTTTCATAGTATGCAATCATTTCGTCTGATGATAATTTTTGACCTTCGAACGAATAAACACCGTTATCAAAAAATTCAGATGACGCAACGTCCAAACCGATGGAAACGTCCACACCCGGTTTATAATCCGCGGCGTTTATTGCGGAAATGATTGTATCCAGTGCTTCGCGACAAGAATGAAAGTTTGGCGCAAAGCCACCTTCGTCACCGACATTGGTTGAATTGCCACCGCGTTTCAATATTGTTTTTAAATTATGGAAAATCTCGGATCCCATACGGACCGCTTGGAATTCTGATTTTGCACCGTTTGGAATAATCATAAATTCCTGGGCGTCCAGTCCGTTGTCGGCGTGTGCGCCACCGTTAATTATGTTCATCATGGGGCGGGGCAGAACGCATGGGTTATCGTTGCCGTATATTTTTGCGATATATTTGTACAATGGTAATTTCATTGCGTTTGCGGCCGCGTGCGCGATTGCCAATGACACAGACAATATTGCGTTGGCACCCAATTTTTCTTTGTTTTGTGTACCATCAATTTGCAACATTTTTTCATCGATTTCTGATTGATGTGTTGCGTTCATACCAACGATTTTTGGGGCAATAATTTCGTTCACATTTTTGACGGCGGTTAAAACACCACGACCCATATATTCGGTTCCGCCATCGCGTAATTCCAGTGCTTCGAATTGTCCAGTTGATGCACCCGATGGTACCGCCGCGCGACCAAATGCGCCACCGTTTAACGTCACATCGCATTCGATTGTTGGGTTGCCACGACTGTCCATTATCTGACGTGCAAAGATTTTTTCTATTTCGTACATATTTTTTTCTCCATTGTAATACAAAAGGTTTGTTTAAGGGGTCAATTTATGGTATAATATAAACACAAATACGATAATAAAAAAACAAAAAAATATGGTAAAAAAGATACTGCCGTTTTTGTGTAGTTTGGCGCCATTGTATGCGTTTGGTGCCGATATTGTTGATATTCCAGCCAGTACAGATACTATAAATCTGACGACAAATAAGTATGCTGTGATTACTGCGGGAACGGGTGTAAATGTCACAAATACTGTCGATATTGATGGGTTCCTTAGTGTTCTTAATGTGGCAAGTGTTACCCCACCGGTCAGTGCGGGTGGCGATTTATATGTTTTGAATACGGCGGGCTCGGCGGCGGGTGTGTTCGGCCTTACCAGTGGTGGCGCGATGTCTATTGACGGTGATGTCAGTATTGATGCAACGCGCGGTTTAAGTTTAAATGGCAGTGTGCCTGTGGCGATGACGATTGGTGGTGATGTTGCCGCAAATGGTTCGTTTACGGTCGCAAATGCAACAAATTTTTCTTCGGGTGCAATAACATCTGCGGACGTGTTGTCGATTGATGCAACAAGTATTACAAGTGGAAATATTGTTTCGTCAAATGGAGCTTCGCACGTTGTTGCGACCGGTGCTTTGAATATCGGTGGATTTAAAACCCAGGGAACATCGGGTAACACAACTATTGGTGGTGCAACAATTGCAACGGGTGATATACAGAATGCTGTTGGCACAATGACAATTACATCGGGCGGTGTGTTTACTGGCTCGGGCAGTATCGAAAATTCTGGTACCAAGTTGGAAATTGATGCGGGCGCAATGACAATTGCGGGTACACTGAAAAACGATGCAACAAATGGCACGTTGGATATAGCAGCAACATTGTTAACGGTAAATGGTGGTGACGCAAATAATTCTTCGTTTGTGAATACTGGGGTTGCGGTATTTAATGTTACGGGTGCGACCACGTTTGCAAATGGTATGAATTTGTCGGGTATGGTAAATAACGGCACGACACAAACAGACAGTTTGACTCTGAATACCGGAACATTGTCGTTGGGTACAGATACAATAATCGCAAATGATAATGCGGTTGTAAATATAACGGTGAACAATGGTGTGTTGGGTAATGTGACAACGCCAACAATCGCGATTTCTAATGGTGATCCAGAGGATACTAATGCACACAATAACGCGCAAATGACGTTAAGTGGTCGTGGTGTTGGTGTGACAACGGTTTATAACAATGGTGGTACACTTACCATTGGTACGGGTGGCAATACCAACAGTGATGTTATCAAGATTTCTGGTGGTGTCACCGCATTGGCGGGTACGACAACAAACATTGGTACTGAAAATAACACCCAGGCATTAAATATTGGTGGTAATGTTTCTAATGCTGGAACGATGAAGTTGTATGGCAAAGATATAACTTTGGCGGGTGTTTCTAACAATGGTGCAAATTCCAGTTTGATTATCAGTGCGCCGACCAGCAACGGTTCGGTGACTATCAATAATGCAATTACAAATGCGGTTGGTACAACATCTATTACTGCAAGGGACGTAACATTGCATGGTGTTACAAATACAAGTGGTACATTTAATATCACTGGTTCGGACAGCGCGGGTGTTGCGCTTTCATCGGGTGCAATCACTGTTGATGGCGGTGTAATGAACCTGAATGCATGGGCCGGTGGTGTTTCTGCGGATTCTGTTGCGGTAAACGGTGGTGTGTTAAATCTTGGTAATTCTGTATATGGTTTAACATCGGCGGGCAATATCAGTGTTGCCGGTAATGTGAACTTGGCGCCGGCTGGTGCAACGGGCGCGGGTGATGTTTATTTAACCGCAACCGGCAGTAATATATCATTCTCGTCAACTGGTGGTGATGTAACGGTTGGTGGAAACATTGTCGCAACGGCAAACGACAGTATCCGTTCTGCAACATTTGATGGTACAACAATAAAAGTGTTGGGTGCCAATGGGGTCAGCGCCCAGAACAAAGGTCGTGTTGTTTTTGGAACTGCGGGCACGACATCAACACTGAATATTACGAATGCTTTAAGTGCTACGAATGGTGGTCGTGTTGATATTTATTCTGGGACATCAACGGCGGCATCTGTTACGCAATCGGGTACGGGTATAATTGCAGCGCATAAAGATAGTGGAAGCATTGTTGCGAACAATGGTGCGATAAATATTTCAAATGGTGTTTGGTTTGATTCAACGGCGACTGCAACCAGTGGTTTGTTTGTTGATACAACTTCTGTAGATGCGTTTACATTAAAAACAGATGCAACGGCGGCGGGTACCGATATCACAATAAACAATGGAATGTCGGTGGCCAGTGGTAAAACATTAAGTTTAGATTCCGCGCACGATGTGTCGATTGCAGGTAACGTTGGGTTGGCGGGTGTATTAGATGTTGATGCGGTAAATGCGGCAACGTTTAATGGTGCGGTCACAACAAGCGGTGGTTTTGATGTTGTGGCCAAGACAATAAAGGTTGCAGATGTCACAAATAATGCGGGTACGGTATCATTAGACGCAAGTGTTGTCGATGGTTTAATTACATCGTTTGCAAATAATACGATAACAAACAGTGGTAACTTTACCGCAAATGCCGACAAAAATATTGACTTTGGTACGTTTGGTTCAACGGCGGGTACCGTTACAATAAATTCGGCAAATGGTAATGTCACGACTGGTGCGTTTTCTGTATCGGGCGGTACAGCGGCGGTGACTGGCGCGGTTGTGAATTTGGCGTCGCTGAATTTAACTGCGGGTGAAACAACAATCACAAGTGATGATATCAATATTACTGGTGCGGCCAACATTACCGGTAATATGATTCAGGGTGGGGCGGTGGCCAGTGCTTTACAGTTGGTGAACACATCAACATTTGATGCGACAAGTTTGACAATTACATCGGGTGGATTTACCGCAAGTACCGGTGCAACAACATATACTATTGCTGGTTTGGCTGATATGGGTACAGGTATTACAGTTGCAAATAACGCAACGGCAAATATTATCAGTACAAACAATGCGATTACTACATCGGGCGATATTACAAATAATGGTGTGTTGTCGTTGGTAGCATCAGGGGTAACAGCCAATGACATTATCAACAACAAGACATTGTCTGTTGATATCGGCACAGGTGTATTGGGTGCCACATCGTTCGCAAATAACACGGGTGCAACAGCTGTCTTGACTGGTACGGGTATGAACTTGACCGGAACAACGACAATCGCTGGTAATTTGTATCAGAATTATGCGGGTGCGTTGGCATCGGGTGATGTAAATATCGATACAAACAATTATACGATTACTACATCGAATCTTGCGGTGACAAGTGATATCAATCAAACTTCGTCTGCTTTGATTGTGAACAGCAGTGATGTTTCGGTTGGTGGCAACATTATCGCAACAGATTTAACTATCAATGCAGATCCAACAACGACTTGGTCAACAATTGCTGTGACTGGTAATGTTTCGGGCAATGTAAAAATACGTGGTCTGAAACGTATGACGATTGGTGGCAATTATCTGTATGATGATAACAGTATGTTACATGCGGCGATTTTGCCATATCCGACATTGAACTATTGGGCAGATGTTTCGTTGGCTGATGATGATACGTTGGGTCAAATTACAAACCGTGACAATGACCCGCACAATGCGTTGATTTATGTTGGTGGTCGTTTCGCAAGCGATATATCAATAAACAATCTGGGTGACGATTTGAACAGTGAACCATTGGTTGCACCACAAATGGGAATCAATTTGTACAGTGTTGTTGACCAGGGTTCTGCGATTTGGTTGTTGTATGCCGATGGTGGTTTAAGTGATTTGGCAACCAAGATTCGTAATTTGAAGGTTAATTTCTGTAATGCCGATGGTTCAAAATGTTTCAATTACTTTGACTCATTCTCTACGGTTGGTGTTGTGAACCCAGCGAACAGCGCAACCGAAGACGATTTGCCAATTTATCTGTCGGTGCGTGATTATGATAATGATGGTGTGAACGACAGTTTGTATATCGTGTTTGATCCACGCTTTGGTGGGCCGGTGAAAGTGTTTGATACCGAATCGATTGTTGATCGTGTGACCGACAGTACCGATGGCGAAGTCATGTCCGCAAATGCGATTGATGAAATGATTGCTGGTCAATTGTTGGATAGCGGTTTTGCAACTGATTCACCAATTGAAGCAATACCAATTGCCTTTGCTGATACGAATTTGTCGGATTTGGCGAACGAATTGTATGACCGTATGGAACAGTATGTTATTGACCATAATGGTACATCGTTGGCAAGAATGGCGCGCTTGTTACAGCCACGTGAAATTGAACAGTTTGCTGGTGATGTTGCGTTAAATGAACATACAACTTTCCGTGGATTCGAAGACCACATGTTTGATGAATTTATTTGGAATCGTAATCGTAACCTGAAAAAAGCATGGTTCGATGTTGATTTCGGAATGTTCCGTCATGACGTATCTGATAATAAAACATTATTGGGTAATCGCTTTAATGTCACTGCGGGCTTTGATTGGAAGTCTTCATCAAAATCTGTATTAGGATTGGCGGCACACGTTTCGCACATGGTGTCGAAAAATTCTGATGATATGGATTTGGGCTATATGCCGGGTGTTTCTATTGCAGGACATAACAGCACAGAAGTTGCCGATACAAATATCGGAATTGGTGGCTATTTAATGCACACATTGGGGACCAAGGCTCGTGTTTATGGAAATGCCTTTATCGACATGCATTTGTTTGATGTTTCACGCCAAGAAAACTATGTTTCCGATATTGATGGATTTGGTACCGCGTTCAGTTTGATTTCGGAATGGGGCTTGATGCACGATTGGTTGAATCAATACGTTGTTGGTAATTTGTATGCGCGTGTCGGATATAACTTTGGATTCTCGGTACGTGAAGATGCAGATGATGAAGAATATATGCATTTGACATCTGACGGTTATGCGATATTCACACCGGGTTATTCATTGATTGCCCAGAAACGTATTTATACATCGCCATGGTTCCAAATTCGTCCGTATGCATCAATTGGTGTTGAATATGACGTGTTGGGAATGCCAGATGTTACAAAATACAAATTCGCATCGGCAAGATCGTATACCGAATATGAAATCGACCACGATCCATTGTGGACAAATATCGGTTGCGGTTTAGAGATGTTGTCTGCGGGTGGGTACCAGGTTGGATTTGATTATCGCTATCAATATAACGAGTTCTTACAGATTCATAACTTGCGCCTGTCGGGTTCATACAGATTCTAATAAAAAAACGTCCAATCGGGCGTTTTTTATTTTCCCCATTTGGTTCCGATAACATATTCGGCAACCAATGGTACAGATATTTTTGTAACGTTTTCCATTGCGTATTTAATCTTTTTCGCAAATTCATCAGCACGTTCTTCGGCGCATTCGAAAATAATTTCATCGTGAACCTGCATAATCATTGATATAACGTCATTGTTCGGTACGACAATATTGTTATACACATCGACCATTGCACGGCGGACGATATCGGCCTCAAAACCCTGAATTGGTGCGTTGACGGCGGCACGCATTGCGTACGCACGCATACGCGGGTTTTTGACGTCTGGTAATTCAATACGGCGACCCCACGGGGTATAAACACAAGCGTGTTTTGAAACAAAGTCGTGGACGTCATCGATATATTTTCTTATTTCCGGTATGCCCGCCATATATGAATTGATAATATCGTTTGCGGCGTTGCGTGATATACCAAGTTGACCCGATAAACCGAAAGACGATATGCCATAGATAATCGAGAAATTGACCGTTTTGGCGGCGCGGCGCATTTCTTTTGGTACCGGCGCACCCGCGGCAATTCCGAAAATCTTGCGCGCGGTCTGTTCGTGAATATCATCGCCGTTGTTAAATGTTTCACGGAATGTCGCAACGTTCGCAACGTCTGCCAACAATCGCAATTGAATTTGCGAATAGTCCACCGATATCAATACGCGGCCCGCGGGCGCAACAAAACATTTTCGTATCTCTTCACCCAGTTCGGTTTTAATCGGAATGTTTTGTAAGTTTGGATCGCGACTGGACAGGCGGCCCGTGTTCGTGCTGGTCTGTAAATATGTTGTGTGAATACGGCCATCGGCGGCGATTTGTTTTGGCAACGCGTCCGCATATGTGCCGGCAAGTTTTGCGATTGAACGCCAAGATAAAATCTTTTCGATAATCGGGTGCGCGTCAACCATATCGTTCAGTGTTTCGGCATCGGTGGAACGTTTGCGATTTTCAGGCAGTTTTAATTCATCAAATAATACAGCACCTAATTGTTTTGGACTTGCGATATTAAATTCGTGACCGGCCAATTCCCAGATTTCATTTTCTAATTTTTGTAACTGGTCGTGAAATGCGCCCGATAAACTCTGGAGGCCCGCGCGATTTACCAACACACCATTACATTCCATACGCATTAAAATCGGCATCAATGGCAAATCACACGTTTCATATAATTTGCGCAGTTTTTCATTTGCGTTTAATTCGGGGCGCATAAGTTTATACAGTGCCATACAAACCGAAGCGTCTTCGGCGGCATACGGTGCGGCAACATTTATGTCCAGCATATCAAAATGTCGGTCTGCATCACGCATGGTTGCCGGGAAAAGTGAAGCAAAAGAAATATTGTTATGCCCAAGGTATTTTGTCGCCAATTCATCAAGTCCATGTCCGTGTAACGAACCGTGTAATGCGTACGACAATAACATTGTATCATCAATCGGACGAATCGCCGATGTATCCCAACTCTCGTTTTCCAAAATATGTAAATCGTATTTCAGATTATGTCCAACCTTTGTAATATTGGGGTTTGTGAAAATCGGCCATAAATGTTCGCGTACCGTTTTGATATCCAATTGATTTGGCGCAATCGTATTTGTCGCGAATAAATCGCCCGCAGACGTGATATGCCGAATCGGAATATATGCGCCACGTGTCGAATCGGTGGCAATTGATATGCCGACAACTTTATCGGTTATCTGGTCCAGTCCGGTTGTTTCGGTGTCAAACGCGATAACGTCTTTTACGCCTGACAAAAATTCGTCCAGTTCCGAAGCAGTGCGAATTATCACAAACTCACTTGCGATTTTGTTTTGTGCGGTGGGCGCGGCTGGGGTGGGGGCGTTCGGTTCAATATCGGTTGGACACGCGGACCCCGGAAACACCATTGTTGGTGCGACCGCGTCTGGATTGAATTTCGACAATGGAAAAAGTTTTTCTATCTTTGCCGCCAATGATGCGCTTTCAATTTGTTCGCGCACAAACTTCAATGCCATGGGTGTATTAAATACCATTGGCGCAAGGACAAGTCCGTTTAAATCAACATCTGTTTTCAATGTCACCAGTTGGCGTGATATGTATGCCATTTCACGATTGTCACGCAGCATATTTCGCACGCGTTCATTTTCAACATCGTCAATGTGCGCATATAAATTATCAAGCGAACCGAATCGGTTGATAAGTTCGGTTGCTTTTTTTGGACCAATGCCACGTACGCCCGGAACATTGTCGGTTGAATCGCCCATTAATGATTGTACATCGATAACTTGGTCGGGACGGACACCAAACTTTTCGAATACTTCGGGTTCGTGAATTTCGTGTGCCTTCATACCGTCATATAAAAACACGCGGTCATTCACCAATTGCATTAAATCTTTATCACTGGTGATAATGCGGGTTTTGTCGTTGGTATTTATCTGGGCCAGTGTGGCGATAACATCATCGGCCTCAACCCCCGGAATACATAAAACAGGAATGCCCATATCGGCAAGTCCGGTACGAATCATAACACCCTGGGCAACCAGGTCCGCCGGTGTTTCACTGCGGTTCATTTTGTATTCGGGGTAAATGTCTTGGCGGAAAGAAATTCGTGATGCGTCAAAAACGCATACAAACGAATCGTTTGGTTTTGCGGCGGCGAACACCGGTAAAACCATATTGAAAAATCCGTATACTGCACCGGTTGGGGTTCCGTCCGTGCGTGTCAGGCGACTGTGCACACCATAGTACGCGCGAAATAACAAAGAATTACCATCAATCAGTGTCAGCATACAGATTTAACCCATATTAAAATATGTAACGCAATTTAACGCGAGCGTCATAATGCAGGGCACTTATGCTGTCGTCAATTGGTGCCGGAATGTCGATAAGCGCAGATGTGTACAATACGCGACCTTCGACATCAATTTTGAACGGCAATGCTGGGATATCCAGTGTCGCACCCAACATACCTTGGTACACTGGTTTACCAGATTTATCATAGTCAAATGTTGCGCCGATTTCGTCTTTGTCCATATCAACGTTCAATACCATACCAATACCACCACCGATATATGGTGTCAAAACAACCAAGCCCGGCATTTTTACGTACGCGTTGATTGCCGCAATTTGTGTGTCGGCATATTTCCCGTCCAGATAGTTATATTCGGCTTCCAATCTTATAACCGGAATATCAACACCGGCCACGATGCCGTATGATTGGGCGGCAGCCTTGTATTCATCAACGTGTTCAAGTTTCAATTCTTGACGACCAAAGCCCGCAGTTGCACCGGTATAGAAATCAAATACCAGTCCCGCGTTAGCATTTGCCATGCCAACCATCAAAGTTGCAATGGTTAAAATTGATGCAGATTTTAATTTCATATTTTTCTCCTTTGTGTGATAATATAGTAAAAAAAGAGACATAACTATGCAAGAAAATAAACCCATAATGGTCGTTGGCTTGGGGAACCCAGGCAGCGAATATGAACGCACAAGACATAATGTCGGCTTTATGGCGGTGACGCACTTAGCGGGCGAAAACGCGACTTGGAAACGTGAACACGATGCGTTGACATCGCGTGCGGTTGTTGGTGATGCGCGTGTGCTGTTTGTCCAGCCAATGACTTTTATGAATTTGTCGGGTAATGCGGTTGGTGCGCTGGCGCGGTTCTATAAAATACCAACGGAAAACATTGTCGTTATTCACGATGATATGGATATTCCGGTCGGCACGATTCGGGAAAAGATTGGCGGGGGCAGTGCGGGTCACAACGGCATTAAATCAATCGATTCGGCGGTGGGTACGGAATATCGCCGCATACGCATTGGTATCGGTCACCCACGTGATTTTGGGTTAAAAATAGACCCTGCGGACTGGGTGCTGGGTCGATTTAATGACGAAGACTTTGCCAAAATAGAATCAGCAATCAAAACGATTAAGATGCAATAATAAAGGTATTATTCTTGGGTTGATTGGGTTTGAACCGCATCTGCTGCTGCCTTGTGCAACATTTTAGACAGATAGATTTTAGCGGCGCTAGTGATATTGTACAGATCTTGGTAATTATTTTGTGGATCTGTAATTTTTGTGGGCTCTGCCGATGTTCCACGTCTCCAATAACAGTCATAACCATTATTTGTTCCGTCTGATGTTGAACTTGCGGGACATTTTACACATCTTTGGGAGGTTGCATAATAAAAATAACCAGCGGCGCAAGGTTCACATGCTGTGTTATCCGAATTTTTCTTGTAACCATTTATACAATCCCATGGACAGTTGTCTTGATTGAAACCAGAGCCAGGGCCAGTATTTGTGGCATTAGCACGAGATGTACAGGCAGAACAAATTTTACTGCTGCCCATTCCTTGTTTACAGTATTCTCCAGAGCCGCAGTCGGCAGATGTTTCGCATGCTAGAGCCCCTAAAGATATAAATAGCACACAAGTAAGAGATAGAAATATTGTTTTAATATTTGTCCACATGTGTAAACCTTATCGTTGAAAATTCTCGTTATAGCGTATGGTCCCAAAAGAAAATCCAAAATTAGATAATTTGATGCTATCTTGAATATCTTGTTGATTTGCCATTCCTACTTCATTTAATGTGCCGGAACCTTTGACTTTATAACGATTTGCAGGTGTTACAGATTCTACAATCATGTTCATGTAGGTCATGATGTCGCGTGTACGGATTCCACCCAATGATTTGCCGTCGTTTTTCAAATATACGTTATCAACCAATGTTGAATCAGCGGATGCGGCAACTTTGTCTGCTGGCCATACCGCATCCCAATTATTGTCGCCCCAAATATATGTCGTGTTGTGGTGAGGAATTGCGGGCTTTTCGATATACACCGTATCAGGTTTAAGATAGATTGTGTCTGGTTTTGACGGAGTATAAACAGTATCTGGTTTTGACGGAGTATAAACAGTATCTGGTTTTGACGGTGTATAAACCGTATCTGGTTTTAAATAGATTGTATCTGGCTTTGCGAATATCGTATCTCCCGGAAGATAAATTGTGTCACGTGGTGTGAAAATTGTGTCGCCCGGAAGATAAATCGTATCGCCCGGAAGATAAATGGTATCCCCAGGAACAAACAGTGTGTCCGCCGGAATATATACCGTATCGGGTCTTAACGTGTCGGGTTTATTGACATATACGGTATCGTGTTTGGTTTCGGTTCGTATTTGCGTCTTGAAATCATCTTCTTTTTCACAACCAACCGTACCCAATGCGGTGATACCGGCAATTCCCAACATTGGGAATAACCGTCTAAGTTTATAAGATTGTACCCTGCGAAACTTCATTTTGCGTCCTTTTGTTTCACGCCCACAATACTTATTATAGTGCATCAAATACAATTGTCCAGTTTTGTGGAGTAACAGTACATGGTTGGTTGCTCCCTTGTTGTTTCCAAGTGCCGCTGTCTAGTTTGCATTGACCTTGTTCTGTCATAATGTTGCTAAATACATAATTTGTGTAATAATAAGCTTCAACCTTGTTACTGTTAGTAAGTGATACGAACACCAAATGACCCGTGCAGTGTGGTTTGTCATCTAATGTTTCCATATGTCCGCCATCGCATATCAGGACCCAATTTGGGTTACCAGATGTGCCTTGCGTTATTCGTGTGACAATTTGACTGTTGCTTGCGTCGGATACACAGAAGTATGTATTTGAGTCAATGTCGGCAATTCTTTGGCCATTTGCGCAACAATTACCACCAGAATCTTTTGCGCCTTGGGGGCAACAATTACAACGTGGGACATTTCCCGTTTCTGCAATAGAAATTTTATCATTCGGACATATATTCAAGTCGGAACTGTTATAATTTGCAAAACAAGCATCAGAATTATCAATACAGGTAAGAGCGCCGTCATCATCATACCATGCAAGTTTACCAGCGCCACATGCATAGGTGCGACAACTGTCTCTTTCCTTGTCGGTGCCAGTATTGACCGCAAACCAATATAATAATGTTGATGAAACGGTATCAATTGGTTGTTTAATTTGATTTTCAGAATCTTCATTAGCCAAGAAAGTTGTTGGTGCCTGTTCGCAGTTACCCCAAATACTTTCAGCCAAACGGCATACACGACAATCAAATAATGATGAATCATTACCGCATTCGGTACGACACATAGAATACACCATATTAGTATTTTCATACATCGTGGAATAGAAATCAAAGTTTTTGTCGTTATCGGCTTTGCCCAATTGTTTAATAATCTCGTTAATTGAGCTTTCACCAACGCTGGCGATACAATCTTTGACTTCGTTCCAACAAACCGTATTGTTCAAGATAGATTTACGGTTGACCGAATTAGATATACTTTCGCACAAGCCAAAGTTGCCAGATGTCGATGTACAAACCTGGATAATACATGCGCGCCCAACCTGGCGACAGGTTTGCATCATCGTTTCGTATGTCGTGTCGGTTACAATACTGGATACGCCGGTTTTCCAATCGGTATTACCTGTTTCACCCATCAACGCAGTACATGCGTTTATAACATCGGAACACATTGCGTTGACAGTTTTATCGGCGACAATACCGAATGTTGACAGCGCGCGCGCATCAAAGTTTTTGATTGATTCGGACGCATCAGATAAACACTGGGACGTCAGTTTAGTACAACTTTGGCGGACTTCTTCTAACTTGGCTTCTTGGGCCAATTTGATTTGTGATAATGCGTCTTCGACAAAGGCGGTCCATACACTGTCCGCGATGTCTTGGCATTGTTCCATTGCGGGTTCCAAAAACTTTTTCTTGGAATTCAAGAACGAAACAAATGACGCATTCCCCGATGCCCCAGACCAAGTGCCATCGCCAGTGGGGCGGGTCAATAATTTATCAAGATATACCAGGTCAGGTGATAGAAATGCCTGGCCAGTTGATGGATCAATGTAACGTCCAGTCACGTCCAAACATTTACCCAGACCATCACCGCAAACCGTGGAATTGGTCAACATGTCCAGCATCTTTTTCTTGCATGTCAAAATATCATCAGAATTGCGCTGTTGATAAATGTTCAGTCGCGACATATCAAGCAGTGCGCTGCTTTCCAGAACCTGGGCACGCGCGTGATCCGTTTGTGACTTATAGGTTTTGGCAACGGTGTTACAATCTTGCTCAATCAATGCCTGGTATCCACCTTCGGCAATAGAAATGTCAGATTCTGCGCAAACCTCGGCCGCCATTTCACGACAAACCGGCAGTGCCGCCGAATATAATGCTGTTCCGGTCTTGGTGGTGGTTGATGCGCCACGTAATGAATCAACGGTGTCAAATGCACTGTCGATATCAAGTGACCACGAAAGCGCGTTCATACTGGCATTATCAAAGTTGCTGGAATCAAAACTGGTATTCAATTTTTTGGCAATTGCGTCCAATGTACGTTTTGATGCCGATGTATCCTTGGTCGCCAAGAATGCTGTTTCGCCTTCGGTCGCGACATTCAGTGCGGCCGCATCTTCTTTTTCCATGCTGACGGTCAACAGGCGTTGGTTAAAGTCCAACATTTTGTCATCGACCGCCTCAAGTTGTTTTTTCACAGAGTCAAATTCGTGGATTCGTGACGAACAAGCGCAACGTTTTAACTGAGCATCTTTGTTCGCACAGAATTCGTCCATACATTCGAAAAACACAGTTTTACATTTGGAATAGTCGCGCGACATAACTTCTTCACGTGTGACGGTGTTGGTTGCCGCACGTGAAACAGTGCGTGACGAAATGCGTGTTGGTTGGGTGCTGGTGGCGCGGGACGTGGTCGTACGCGTGTTTGTTGCGTTGCGCGAAACAAGGTTGTTTGCCGGTGTACGCGGAACAACCGTGGTTTGTGTGTTGCGTGTGTTCACCGTACGTAATGCAGTTGTTCGTGCGCCCGTATCAACAACACGACCAAACGTTGTTGTTTGTCTTTGATAGTTTGGGGTGTTCGCGGTGTTTGTGGAAATGGTCGTTGTGTCGGGTATCGCACGACGAACAGCGGCACGTGCAACGTCACCGCCGCCATCTGCATGTGCGCCATAAAACCCAAACGACACAAAGCATGCAGCCAAAATCAGCCTTAACTTTTTCATTCTCTGTAATCAAATGTTAGCAAAATTATAAAACGGCGGGCAAGCATAAAATGCCGAAAAAATCAAATTTTTGGTGCGACCAGGGGGACTTGAACCCCCAAGGATTTCTCCACAGCATCCTTAGTGCTGCGCGTATACCAATTCCGCCATGGTCGCATGTCACGATGTGATTATGCACCGCCTTATTGTTGCAGGTTGTGTTTTGATTTTCAAGATTTTTGTGATAAAATATGTACATTATAGAGTCCAGGGGGGGAACAAGTGTCCAAAAAACTATCACGCATAATGATGAATTGTTTGGCAGTGTTGGGTTTGCCGACATTGGCAAGTGCCGCCGGTACATACTATACGGGTGCGGGGTACCAACAACCGGGCCAATATCGTTATGGCCAAGCGGGCACATACGCAACATCTCGCGGTACGACAAATTCTATGGCCAGTATACGAAACCCCGGATATACACAACAAAATCCGAATGTGCGGTACCAGGTTGGAAGTATGGAACCGCAACGCCAGGTGACATCAAATACACAACAAAAAACATCTTCAAGAAGCGGTTTTTATGCCAATGCGGGTATTACGCACGAAAGCGCAATGTGGCGGTTTGAAATGAAAAACCTTGCGAACTCTATATTGCATTATGACAACTTGTCTTGGAATGTGCTGGATTTAAATGGCGGATATATCTTTGATTTGGGCAACGTTAAGATACAGGCAGATGCCGGCATCAAATATGGTATGCAGTGGGGCGAAGCGAGCATGGTTGATGATGATATTACAAATGGTGGCTATGGTGCGTACACATACGATGTGGCAACGGTTGTGGGTCACGGTTTATCAATCGGAACAAGTCAAGACGGTTCGATGTTTGGTTTTAATGTCGGGTTGGGTTTAACCGACTTTATGAAGATTGGAAATATCAAATTGACCCCATCGATTGGGTATCGATATATGAAGACATCGCTGGAAACGAAAAATAATTATGGAATGTTGATGGATACGGTTGATGGTGGTTGTCTGACTGGTGATGGTGAATCCCAGTGTGGTGTTGCGTTGTTGTTCTATACCAACACAAGTGACTCACAACCCGCCGCAATTGTGCCGGCAAATGATGTTATAAATATTTCTGCGATGCCACATTACATCAGTGCCACAGATTCATATTACTATGAACAACTTGGCACCAGTCATTCGTACGATGTTGAATGGTCGGGACCGTATATCGCATTGGATATGTTATACGACATAAACCAAAACAACACGGTCAATGGTCGTGTGGAATTGGGTTTTCCGGGTTACACCGCGACGGGTGACCAACCATATCGTTGGGATTGGGCACACCCGAAAAGTGTACAAGATACCGCGGGTATGTTTTCCGCTTTCCATATTGGTTTAGCATCCAGTTGGCATACAGCACTGACAAATGCTGTCGCATTATCTGTTGGTGTGACGTATGATTATTACACGGTTGGTAATGCAGATACAGAAACATACTTGAATCAAGGTTTATATAATCAGTTGATGGCCAAAGATGATAAATCAGACAATGATTTATGGGTCATTGGTCAACTGGAAGCAAAACATAATTCTTGTGGTGGTTGGGTGTGTAAGTCCACAAAAGAAGTAGATTCCGTATATAAATCTATGGGTTTGCGCATCGGTTTAGACGCAAGATTCTGATAAGTGTTGCAGAAAAGTTTTTTTAAGGTTATCATGTGCAATATGAAAAAATTACTTGTTGTTTTTGCGTTGTGTTTTTATGGTGGCATTGCGTTTGGCGCCGATTTAATTGGTTCGGCACATGTCAGCATGACCAGTGATACTTCGGCCACCGCCAAAACAATGGCATTAAATGATGCGCGCCGTCAGATTATTACCGACAAATTGAAATCATACGCGATGACCGACCAATTGTTGCCCGCGATTAAAGAGGCAAAAAATGCCGATTTAGTACCACTGATTTCCGAAACAAATATTGATAAAGAAAAAATTTCCGATACCGCATATTCTGCGAAAATCACAATGACAATTGATAAAGTTGCTGCGCGTGCGTGGATGAATGAAAACAATGTCCAAAATTGGCTGAACGATGGCACGTCAACCGATATGTTTGTTGCACAAATTGTGTTAAAAGACGCGATACCAGAATGGGCCGATTTTAATCGTGTTATGCGTACGGAACGCGTTGATGCAATAACAAAATATATTTCTGGAACGACCGTGACGGTGGAATTGCCGGCGGCTTCGCGTGCATCATTGACAATCGCGTTGCGGCGTGCGGGGTGGCATACGGCTGCGGCGGACGATGTTTTGCGCGTTTGGAAATAAAAAGAAAAGGGCGGATAAATGAAAAAAGTTTTCTTGTCATTGTTTGTTGCTATGTTGCCATGTTTGGCATATGCGGACGGGGACAGTGAATTATACTTGAATATTCGCCGTATTGGGTTGGATTTGTCCAAAACCGATGTACATAATGCTGGTGATTATCAAAATTCGCCGGTTACCGCACTGCGTGCCGATGACCAAGAGTTTATAAAGGGTGTTTGGGATACCGCGCTGGAATACAAGGCGGGCGACTTGAACTGGGATAACAGTTTGTTTATGGAATATGGCAAAACATCGTTGCACCCGCTTAATGCACCAAGCGTTGTCAATGAAAATGCCGACAAGATTTTGTTAACGTCTGATTTGGCGTGGGCGCGTTGGCACATTGGCGAAGATTTGAAATTCGGGCCGTTGGTGCGTGCGGCATATCAAACAGAGTTCAAAGCAAATCCGGGTGCGGAACGTATGAACGTTGTGCGTGTGAATGCTGGTTTGTCGTTGTTTGACCACCCAATTATCAAAAGTTTGTATGTAACAGGGCTTTACGAATACGACTTTACATATACCGATGAACCTGTAAATAAAAGCGCGGTTGAAGGTGGCTGGCGTTTGGAATATGAAATTCGTGACGGTGTGAAGTTTTCGACAAATGGTTACTATCGTGAATATCTGTCTTACTCACGCGATGTGCCAATTGACTTAAAGCGTGATTTCAGTGCGGAATTGCGTATGGATACGAACCTGTGGAACAATTTTACAATGGGGCCGTATGTTCAATATCGCCGTGCCAAGGCGCGTGATATCAAAGAGTATGGCAGCAACCTTATGATTGGTATATCGTTCAACTATATCGTGAAATACGATTTGATGAATTACGATTCCGAAGAATAAACAAAACCGCCAATTTGGCGGTTTTTATTTTATCACACTGAATTTATTTATTGTTCCAACACCATTTTCATCAATCGCGCGAACAACGTGTGCGCCCATCGGAACGGTGACGGTAAATGTTTCGCCCGATTTTGTTGTGCCAATTGTCGCATCGTCCATAAACCAGAATATTTTTGCGTTTTGATTTTCAGAAATCGCGTTAAATGAAACGGTTGCTGTATCTTTCGCATCAGTTATAACAATGCGTGTTGAATCGGCGGGCGATGTTATTATTATCGGTGTTTCAGATTCGTTTTCGGTCGTGGCGTTACAACCCGGTGCAAATGGGGGCGGGGTGTTGCGGTGAATTCCGGCACGTTTGAACATATCCAGATATTCAGAATCCCAAAATTCATATACCGCCATGTGTGTTGTCTTTGGATCGCGTGAACATGCGCGCAGTCCAGTTTTATTATCAATTGGAATTTCGCGATAAACCGATGAAGTTTCAATCGGTGATTTGCCCGGGATAAAATAGGCAAGTGTGGTTTTTGGACAATTTTTGCCGGCCAGTCCGCCAACCCCGTCACACATTTCGATTTGTGAAATGTTCAAATCATCGCGCATAAAGTTATTATTCTTCACTGGGGTTGCGGTGTGTGCATAATAATCGGTAATTGTGTCGGCCAATGCAAAGTATATCGGGGCCGCGACACGTGCGCCACTGAACGCATTGTTGGGTGTGCCATCAAAATTTCCAACCCATACGATTAAAACATAGTCGCCAAAAATACCCGCCGTCCACGCATCACGATACGATGATGAAGTGCCGGTCTTCCACATATGTGTAATTTTGGGTGTGGTGGTTTTTGTAAATGGAATTTTTACCGTTGGGGTGCCTTGGTGTGCCAACATATCCAGTGTGATAAAGAATGCTTCGGGGCTTAAAACGTTGGTTGGTGTTGTTGGTTTTGCTCTTATATCTGTTTGTATTTCGTTATATTGCCCCAGATTTGCCATTGTCGCATATATGCCGGCCAGTTCACGCATTGAAACCTCGGCCCCGCCAAGCGCAACAGAGATGCCGTAATGTTCGGGCGACTTCAGACCCGTTACACCACAATCGGTCAACGTTTTATAAAAATTTCGTGTGCCAATTTTACGTACCAGATTGATTGCCGGGATATTACGCGAATGTGTTAATGCATCACGCGCAAGTACCGGGCCAAAGAATTCGTTGTCTGAATTTTCGGGGGCATATACACCAAAGTTTATTTTTGCGTCTTTTAACAATGTCATTGAATGAATCAGCCCCATATCAACCGCGGCCGCATATATCAGTGGTTTCAGTGTTGAACCCGGACTGCGCCGCGCGGTAACCCCATCATTTTCGCCAAATATAGATTCATCAAAATAATCGACTGAGCCGATGTGGGCGATTTCTTGCATTGTTTTATAGTTTACCAAAATTGCCGCCGCGTTTTGTATCCCGATATTTTTACGTTTGGCAATTTCTGTTTTTAAGCGCGCCTCAAGTTTTGTTTGTAAATCAATATCAATTGTGGTTGTAGTGGTATGTTTTCCGTTTTTATTTGATAATTGCCGGTCGATAAAGTGCGGTGCCAAAAACGGCAAATCGTGCACGCCAAATGCGGACAATGGCATATGGGCAAACGTAGTTAGTGACGATTCAGAGTCGGGGTATTCGTGTGTCCAACGGCGGACCAAATCGGCGCGCATTTGTTGCATTTGTTCAATGCCGGTTGCGGTATTTAATCCGCGCTTTGTCGGGTTTTGTGGAATTGTGGACAGTGTAATTGATTCAATGGTTGTTAAATCTTTGGCGCGTTTATGAAAATAGATTTGTGATGCGGCGGGGACGCCTTCGATATTTCCGCCATATGGCGCAAGGTTCAGGTATGCTTCTAAGATTTCGTCTTTGGAATAAAAAGCGTCAATGTAAAGTGCCGCAAAAACCTGGGCGATTTTGCCCGTCGGTCGTGTCGTGTCCATGTTGTATTTTATGCGCGCAACCTGCATCGTTATTGTTGATGCGCCGGCGGGGTGGGGTGCGCCCGAAAAATAATTGCGTGTTGCGCGTACCAGTGCGATTGGGTTTATGCCGGGGTGATATCTGAAATATTTATCTTCGTATAAAACAGTTGCACGTTGGACAGATTCGCTGATTTCATTTAGCGGGGCATAAATTCTGTATTTGTCATCGGCGGACAGCGTTATGCGTAACAGTTTCCCATTTCTGTCATAAAAAACGCGGGAAAAATGCGTGTCGCTTAAAAGTGGTGGCGTAAAAAACAATCGCACAATGAAATATACCAATAACAATATGCCGATAATATTACAGCCACGCGGGTGATTGTGGTAAAATCGAATCGTTTTAGATTTAAGATTATTCACTAAACGCATTTTTTACTGTAAATGTTTTGCCGACTTCACCGGTTGCATTTATTTGTGGGTTGTATAACGATGCCGCGTAAATCGGCGGAATTTGGAACGAGCCTGCAACACCGACATTAGCATTGTATGTTATTGTTTGCCCATCACGTGTGATGTCGGTGAATATCAGTACCCGGTCTTCGTGTGGTTCGGCAAATGTTATGTCGCCCGTTGGGTCGCCCGCGATAAAGCCGCCCGGTACTAAATCAGTAATCACAACGTTTGGAATAACGTCGCCACGGCGCGAACGCACAAATATTTTTACGGTAATTGTATCACCAACCTTGGCCGATGTTATGCGGTTGCCGTCCGCATCAAAATATTCACGTGATATTTCAATGCCGTTTGAATCAGACTTTGCGTTGGTCGGGAATCCGCCCGATATGGTTGTGAAATATAACGGGGTTTTGCGGTCGCATTTTCTGCATTTGACGGTCATTTGACGCGCGGTTTGTGGTACGGTCGCAACAATATTTCCGTTGTCATTGTGCAAATCAATCGTTGCGCCATCGGCGGTTACGGTTACATCATCAGCAGCAATTTGAGTCGCAGATATATTGCCGGCCGCGCCCATAATAATCACAGCGGCGGTATATGAAGAATAGTTGCCACCATTGATATACTCGGTAATCGTATCGCCCAAACCATCGGTTGATATTGCGCGGAAATAGTTGTTGATTAAATATGCGTACATTGCATCATCGGCGACATTGCTGCGGAACATATTTGTCGCATCAATTTTAGAGCGGGTTGATGAACGATATTTCGTGATAAGCGAATTTGCCTTGGTATCTTGCTTCAGCAATTTATATGCGGTGGCGATATATGCGCCCATTAAATCATATTTCCAGTTTTTGATGTTTTCGTTGGCATATTCTTCGAATGCATCAATGTATCCGGTGGTGATATAACCGTTTTCGGTCAATACATATATCACAAATGCGTGTGTGGCCGCATCAGTATCACTTGTAATGTGCGTGCCCGCATATGTGCGCAGGAAATCAAGTGCGCGTGAAATCATATTTTTGGGTACATCAAATCCAGACTTTTTCGCAATACCCAAAAACATCGTGACGTATGCGGTCAAATATGCCGCATTGGCATTGTATTCGTTGCCGCGCGCCATATCGCTACCCGCCCACAAATCAAACGAACCATCATCGTTCTGACGGTTTTTCAGGGTTGCGATTGTATTGCCAACTTTTGTTTTTGATTCCGCGTATGTTGTACCCAAAACATCGTTTGTTGGTATTATCGCATATGGCATGGTGGTTGATACCAATTGTTCGGTACATGGATATTCATATTTGTTCAGGTATTGGAACAGTGGGCGCGCAATAATCGCATTGTTCGAGGATAGGTACAATTTTGTATCGGCAAATTCGGGGTACATGTCGGTTGTGAAATTGCGTATGGTTATTGTTGACGATTTTACCACACCTGTCTTTATAATGGTTTGGTATGTTGTAATTGGACGTACAGACAAACTGGACGATGTGGCGCGGGTTGACAGCACCGTATCCGAACCATCGCGAATTTCGGTTGATGTTTTGATTTCAGCATTGCCCAAATCATTTGATGTTCGAACGGCAAAAGACCACGTCTTTTCGGCGCCGTATGGAATTGATAATGACTGGGTTGTGTCCGTTGTAATGGCCAAGTTTGGTGATACTTCGGCACTTATGTCGGCCACCGCGGTTGCAGTTGTGCCATTTGTCATGTTTGTTATGGTTGTTCCAACATCAAATGTGTCGCCAGGCGCAACGACCAGTGGTGCAGTTGTCGAAACGATAATCGGACTTTGTACACGCGTTTCGGTGTCTGTGGAACCAACGGCGGTATCACTTGCCGCGACAGCAAAGACGCGAATTGCACCGTTAAAGTATTCGGGTATGTCGAATATAATTGTGTCTGATGTTCCGGCGCGTGCGCTGATTATGCCCGAATAAAACGCGATTGGTTTGTTTGTACGGTGGGCAAATGGATTGGTCAGTGCGATGCCGATGCCAGACTCCATTTCCGCAAAATCGCCACCACCAGTTTTTGCGAATTCGCTTAAAATCTTGTATTCTGGTAACAGCAACGACAAAATTTGGTACGTTTCAACCTGGAGCGCGGATTTCTGGAAAAAGTGCGCCAACGGGTTTGGCAATTTATACTTTGCGACCTGTAATATTCCAGTATTTACCGCAAAAATCATAAGTTTCGAATTTTGTGAAACATTATATGTAATTGGTAATTTGTTGTCGGTAATTGTTTCGGGAACTGATAATTCGATATTTATTTTGCGTGCGCTGGTGCTTGCACGGAAGGGTGCAACCGCATAAGTGTACGGTGTTGTGAAGACATCGCGGCTGTTTATATCGCGCACAAAAGAAACGTTGACGTAACCCGAACCTTCAAATCCAGCGGGCAGGGTGATTTTTTGGACCGATGTGGTTGAGTTCGTGCGGAACCATTTATACGCATAAACCTTGTCGCGTTCGATTGTAATAAGGCCCGTGCCGATATATGGGGTTGTGATACTGACGGCGATTTCTTCGCCAGCAGAATAATCAGCCGCGTTCAATTTGATTTGCATTTCGCCGTTTGTGTTTGTTGTGAGATCGGTGTTTGACGCGTCTGCGACAAAGTATTCGATGTTTGCCAAGATTTTATCGTTGTTGTCAACGATCTGGACGAAGTATGTTCCGCCATGTGTTGTGTTTAACCGAATGTCCGAACCAGATTCCGATATGCTGAACACGGTTGACGAAACAACGTTATCGCGCGTAATAGTTTGGTATTTATAAAAGTCGTTATAATCTTTGATTAAACTTGTAAGGTTTTCACGGCGAATTGTTCGTATGTTCAGGTTGTTTGCCGATGTTGGTTTGCCCATGCTGTCCAGTGCGATAAAACGTATTTTGCGCACATCATCGCGTGAAACGTAATTCAAATTAGAATCAGCATGATATCCGACAATATATTCCGCGTCCGAAGCGCGCGCGGTTATCGCCGTTTGAACACCAGTGCCGGACGTTCCCTCAAAACCCGTAATATTTAACGTCATCAAATATGTGCCACTGGGGATAGTGCGATTAAAGTTGATGCCCAATATTGCATTGCCGTTTTCGTCGGTTTTTACGTCTGGTAAATCAACGGAAAATGTTTGTGCGCGATTTGCCGCGTTATCGGATAAGCCAGAACCAGATATAAAGTTCGGTGTAAAGACATAATCTTTATATTCTGGGAAAGTAAATTCAATCGGACGTAGCGTTGCGTGCGCACCAATGCGTTTGTCAGACGCGGGTGTACCAAACAGATTTGCCAATGTCACTTTTGCCGTCATATTTTCGGTTGAAATCCAACCGGTATCACTTGCACCAGTAATGTCGGCGGTGATTTTAAGGTTGTCTGGGGTGAATTCTTGAACGCGGAAAGTCGCAGTTCCAATTTGGTCTGTGGTGCGATTTTTACTGCTTAACATAAACACATTTACATTATATTCACCGATTGGGGCATTGTTTGATATTTGATATGTCACATCAAACATACCGTCACCCGTCAGATTTATCGTTTCTTCGCGTACGGTGCGACCACGTGCATCTGTGATTTCCATTTTAATCGGCATACTGGCCAATTTTGTGAATGTCTTGTTTTTTACAATACCGGCGATTGTTGCGGTTTCGCCCGGGCGATAAATGCCACGATCTGAAAATACAAATGCGTTCATTGGACTGGTGCTGGTGGCGTATGCACCATCAATATCGAATTTAGAATATTCGACATGGGTGTCGTATGAATTGTATGGGATAAACGAAACATCATCTTCGTCACGAACAACGATGGCAACCGGCTGGCGTTCGTTGCGATATTCGTTGTATGCGAAATTCGGCATCGCGGCAAACCCATCATCATCGGTGCGGCCGGCCCAAATCGCGTTTCCATTGCGCCCCAATACAAAAACTTCGACATCTGCTGCGGGGTCGCCACTGTCCAATTCTGATACAAATACAGACGATGTGCCGTCCAGCGCAACCTTGCGAATAATGCCCAGGTTCGTCAGCAATATTAAACGGCGGTCACTGTATTCGGCGGACGATTCCGTTGCGCCGGTTTGAATAACAAAAATTCCAGTTTGGTCATTTGCGGTGCGGTCCAAATAGTCACCCAAATCAACCGATGCATAATTTGTTTTGTTCATAGACGCGTTTGCAAAAGAAATGCGCTTTTGGAACACCGATGCCATATCATACACGCCAAATGACCACGACTTAAAATCAATATCTGGCGCAAAAACATTATATGTTTGGGATATAAGGTGGTTTATTTCGTTCGCTTTGATTTTGTACAGGTTGACATATGCCGTGTCCGCACCACCACGCGCCATAATCGTCAATTTCTGGTCGCCCGCCAATGACAACAACGCGCCAGTGCCGGCGATTTTAACCGTCTTTTCGGGATATGCGACCGGCAACACTTTATCAACACCGTTTTTCAGAACAAAGCCGGCATTTGATTTTATGCCACTGTGTACACGTACATATATGTACCGTTCGGAATCGTCAGAAACATCGTATGAAAACGCATATTGATATACACCAATCGGATTTGCAAAATCGGTATGCTTTATATTCAATCTTTTAGAATTAGCCAACACTTTATCGCTTATTTCGTCATTTGCCCATTGGTGCGGGGTGTCTTCGTCTTTACTTGCATATTTAGGTAGCAAGTACACACCAACCACGTTTGACCAATTTGTTTTGCTGTCGGCGGCGGTTGTCATATCAACCAACACAAGTTGTTGCGAGTTCCCACGTACATCGTCTGCGGCGATTGATTTTAGCCCCGAAATCTTAAAGAAATTATCGACAGATTCAATGGTGGTGGTCGCGCTGACTTTTTTGGTGGCGGTATTTGTGGTCGCAGAATCAACACGGTTTATTTTCAATCGCAATGTATGTGTATCGTCATCAACGGCAATCGGATCGGTTGTGATTATTGCGGTTCGATTAAAACGGTCAAAACGCACATCAAAGTTCACACGATGCATTCCGCGCTTTACAGAAACGCGGTCAGAAAAACTTGCCGTTTCAATTGGATAATTAAAAGATACAACTGCAACCCCAACGACATGACGTTCACGTGATGGGTCGGGATAGATATTGAAACTGTCAATTGTGGTGGCAATTTTTGGTGTCACAAAAGACGTGCCACGTGTATCGGGACGAACATCGGCGTTAAATAAAGATTTGCCGATTTTGACAGAATATTTTGTGTTGGGTAACCAATCGGTTTCTGGTGAAAAAACAATCGTGTTTGGACCGTGCATTGTCCATGTGCCACGCGTATATGGGGTGATTTTAATGTCGCGCGCGATGTCCGCACTGGTTAAATCTTGTTTGAACGTTGGGGCATATTCGCCCGCGGTCCAGTTATATGAAATAACCATCGGTTGAACCGTGGAAATTGTGCGGTTGTTGTTGGGGTCGGGCAGTCCAGTCGCGGTAACAAAATTGACCGTATTAGAATCCAAAAAGGCGGTTGGGGCGGGCGCAGGTACGGTAAGTGAAACGCGTGTCTTGTTGGGTGTGCCGATAAAAAATGCCAAACACGCACAGATTACAATAACTGCGCCGGCAATAATACCAAGTACACGCAACCACTTACGTGATGATGTTTTTTGTTTTCTTCCTTTCACAAAAAAATCCCCCAACGTTCCTTGGTGGGATATTAGTAAACAAAACTAAAAAACACAAGTTTTATTTATAAGAAATAGGGTGCTTTAGAATGCGAATTTTGTTTTCGCAAAGATATAAAATTCATCGGTGCCATATGGGTTATCAACATAACCCGCGGTCAAGTTGCGCCAATTCGCAGTATATTCAACGGCTGGCTTGCCCGCCATATCAACGTTGACGTCGTTGTATGTGATTGCGCCCGCACTGTTGCGGCCGGTTGCAAGGTGCAATTTCATATTACCGTTCACGATTGTGTCTGGCATACCAACTGAAAATGACCAATCGGTACCACGAACACCAACGTATGCAGACGCGGTATAAACATCTGAAAATTCGGAAATAATAGATTCACTGGAAACACGTGGACGTGCAACACCCAACTGGGTACGACCAAACAATTCAATATCACCGAAACTGTATGATTTGTTTGTCGCGATATATGTTGTCGTTGTTTCGCCGTCTGTCGCCATAAAGCCAGTGCCAGACAACATATCATTACGATAGAAACCAAATTCCATATCGCCAAATTCGACTTTCGCGCGGGCGTCGTTACCACGCATACGTTCAAAGCCCAAACCACGATTTTGTGCGGAAATATTGTCGCTTAAATTGGTCTGGAAGTCGCGGCCATATGCGTCAAAGAATGCCATTGTTGGATTGGCTGATTTGATACCTTGGGCGATTTGGCTGGATACGCGCGCAACCTGTAATGGTTGTGTGGTGTTTTCGGACAACTGGATCGTTGTTGCGCCAACCGGACGTGTGGCTGCTTCCAAATCTAACATACCGTGACCATATATTTCATCAACACCGGCATCACCCAAATCGGCGGCGGTGTCGAACAAGATTTGTGTAATTGTGGACGAATCCAGATAGTCCCACGCCTGACGAATAATCGCGATTGCGGACGAAACAACTGGCGCGGCGAACGATGTACCAACGTGCGCGGTTTCACGGCCAGTTTCAGATGTGTATATTGTGCCCGGTGCGGTGATACAGTAATCTTTGGTGACGCCACAGGCATTACTGTAATCGGCCAATTGGCTTGTTTTGCTGTCCCATGCGACAACATTGACAAAATGACCATCAAGTTCGGACATAACGTTGGGCATCGCTGACAACATACCGCTTTGTGCGTTGCCGTCATTACCCGCCGCCCAGACAAAGATTGCATCTTTTTGTGTTGCGGCATACGAAATGCCGTCAACGAAGTTTTGATCGGTTAAATTTGCCAACTGGGCGCGTGTGCGGATAGTGTCGGCACCAATCGAAGCGTTCCAGGAATTATTATAAACGTTTGCATTGGTGGTGTTGCGAATAATGTCGCCAATTTTGGCATAAGACATAAAGTTATCGGTGTCATATGCAATCATTTGGTGTTCGATTGTTGCGCCACGGGCAACGTCACCGGCGACTGCGGCAACCGCGGCACCATGTGAACGATAGGAATTAAGGTCAGTATCAAAAACGGCGATTGTTGTGCCGGCACCGGTATAATGACGTGCAACCGCATAAGCCAACTGGATATCGTCATATTGTTGGGCGTTATGGGTGCTGTAATTGCCGGAATTTATGGCAGATGTCAATTCTGTAACGTCAACATCGGCACCAACGGCTGTACGTTTGATTGTTGTTGGGGTGACCGAACGGGAATAATATGATGTTGTTGCAGAACGGGACGAAGAACCAGACGAACCCGAACCGCCGTTGCCACCCGCCAATGCGAACACGGTTGCACCGGCCGCCAATGCCGCGCCACCAACCGCCAAATATGTGCCGGTGTTTGACGCGGTGTCCAGGTATTTGCAACGTTCCGGATGTGCCTGTTTGTACTTTATATTTGAGCAATCATCGGCCGCCATCACGTTGGTTGATATCAACGCGCCACACATAATTCCAGTAAAGATTTTATTCAGAAGTTTCAATACTCACCTCTTACACACTATAAATATAGTGCTAAAAATCGATTTGTCAAGTAATTGTGTGATATTGTTCCTCTCTCTCCCAATGCCACTATCAAGTAAATTATATCACATATTTTCCCATTTTTCATATTTTTTGGTGTTTTTTTCGCTTGTACAGTCGGGGTGGAATTTTCTATACTGGGCATAAGAAAGTGGAAAGAAGAAAGGGGAGAAAAAGCAAAAATGGCAGATTTTTGCGGTTTGACGCGTGTAAAAACGTGGCGTTGGTCGCGGCTGTTTGCTTGCGCGGTTGCTGTTTTGTGCGCCATTTCCCCAATAAGCGCGTTCCCTGATACTTGCCCATCTGTGTCTGTTACATGTAATCCCGGGTTTTATAATAGCGGTGGCGCTTGTACAAAATGTGCTTCAGGTAAATACAATGCGAAAAGTGGCGCAACCTCTTGTATTAATTGTCCGGCAAATACAATTTCAAATGGTTGTCCTGAGTACACAGTTGGCGATTTTAACTATGGTCGTCCAGGTATAATATGCAAGGCGGGGTATTATCGTGCCTATGACGTAGATACAAATAATGGCACAATTAAGGGATTAAAATGTACCCAATGTCCAACCGGTTTGAATAAACAAGCAGACTCTGGCATTGGTTTGGTTGATTTTTCTGCTGGTGAACCTGTGCCCGTAAGTAACGGGGTGGTACAAATTACGAATATTAGTAGTGGGGCAGACCAATGTGACTTATGTGCAACAAATTACTATCAAAAGGGGTATTATACTACTGCTGCGGGCCAGGACAATCCCTATAATACTGCTGAATCGCGATGTGCCCCATGCTCTTCTGTAAGTTCTGGCGGATCAAGTCTTCAAGCATGCAATACAAATGGTACGATTTTGTGTGGCGCAAACTATTACCGTGAGAAACAATCCGACGGCACTGTGAAGTGCAAACCATGTGGTTCAGCATACAATAAGCCAGCAGATACAAATACCTCTGACAAAAGTACGGGCATAGAGCAATGTTATTGGCATTGTTCAAGCAATGCATATGTAACAGCAAGAACGGATAATGATGGGGCCTTGGTTGGCGAATGTGCATTATTTTCAACGATTTCTAGTAATTCCAATGCTTACATGGTTGAAGGGGGACAAACATATGACAAAATTGTTTGTAAACATGGGTATTATCCCAGGGTAAACATATTCGTAGACAAATCTAACGCTGATTACGGTAAAGTTTGGTGCGTAGATTGTCCAACGGGATTAACAACAAATGATTATGATCAATATGGTGAGCCAGAAGGAACCACAGTGGGAAATAGTGGGTATTGGGCAAATGAGGCAGACCCTTGGAATGCATATTGCGAAAATTGTGCCGAAGGGTGGTTCCTTGTGCCTAATCCAACAAGGTGTTATAGTGATCAGTATCCTCTTAGTAGAAAGGTCTGTTTAAAGTGTCCGACAACGAATACGTCAAACGTTGTTGCGTGTGGTGGTTTGAATTATGCCGGCCAAGACAACATTAGTGCTGATGCATTTTCTGGTATTTACGGTAAAGACAAGGGGTATTTGCTTTGCAAAAAGGGTTATTATGCAGATTGGCAAAAAACATATACAGATGGATCCAGCTATTGCAATACGAGTGGGGGCACTCCGCAAACTTCTGAGGCATATTGTAGTCAGTGTAATAATGGGGCGTCGTCTGCAACAGATCAGAGTTACCCATCACAATGGTGGAACAATTTTTGGGATTCCAAGGAAGTCTCCAGTTATCCCGATATTACACAGGGAAGCGATCAATGTAATAGCTGTAAATCGGGGTATTTTGTGCCGTCTGGCAGCGCGTCCGAAACTAATTGTTATAAATGCCCAAGCAATACGGTTAATAATGACAACAAGTGCAGTACAGGAAAGGTAAACTGTAAAGCAAACTATTATCTTGTAGATAATGGCGGAGACCCAAGTGTTGGCGCTTCTTATTATGACAACAGATTCAGTTGCAATGCCTGTCCGACATTTACTGGGAAACTTAAAGATAGCAATCATTCGGTAAAAACTGTTGGTGAGCAACAATGTAATATCTGCACCAATGGGTATTATGGCAGTTCAGTCAGAGAAGAAAGCAGTTTTAGTGTTAATAATTGTAAAAGATGTCCACAATTTACCGTGTTGGGCTCTCTGGGAATTTGTATTCGTGGTCATACAGACGAACCCACAAACACGACTGATGACATAATCAACGGGGATGCCACCGCTTGTTATATTCCAGAAGGCACAAGTTCTGGTTCTACTGGTGATGGAATACAGGCGACCCCACTGTTTAGAGATACAATGGGGGTATTTCTGATTTCTAGAGATAGTAATGTGAACAAGCAGTGCCAAATACCAAATACATCCCCTTATGCGCGGTCTGGCACATGTACATTAAAGTCTGGTACAAAGTGTGTTTATGTTGACACCGTTCCTACTGGTAAAAGGGCCGCTTGTATAGATGCAGTTGTCAACGCGGTAAAGAGCATTTATCCTTGTAGTAATAATTCTTGTACTGACGAAGAGAAAAAAAATCTTATTACCAAAACCACTGCTGCAGACGTAGTGGCACATGCGGGTATGGAAAATCCGTGGTTTTGTTGCGACCCCTCCAAAGAAAACGCAGAGTGTGATACAAAAATTGCTGGTTTCAAAAATGCGTTGATGTCTGGAAGCTGTGTCGTCAATAGTAGTGACATCAAAGACTGTGAGGTTGGTACCGATGCTAATTGTGCAAAGGGAGACGGCACATAAATCAGAAGTCATAAATCACAAATTACTTGATTTTCTTGTTTTTTTGTCTTAATATGGCGGCACGCTTACCAAAGCGAAGAACACAACCATTTGGAATGTTTCTGTCCGGAATACCGGTTTTTTATGTCCCAGATGGCGAGGATAACAACAGAAAACAAAGGATTATAGCATGGCATTGCCAACATTTACTATGAAACAGTTGATGGAATCTGGCGTTCATTTTGGACACCACACACGTCGCTGGAACCCGTTGATGACACCGTATGTTTATGGGGTCAAAGATAAAATTCATATCATCAATTTGAATAAAACTGCGCCGTTATTACATCGCGCATTGGTTGCATTGGAAGCAATCACCGCCGCCGGTGGCAAAGTTTTGTTCGTCGCAACCAAACACCAGGCCAAAGACATCGTCAAAGATGCGGCTGAACGTTGCGGTCAATTTTATGTGAACAATCGTTGGTTGGGTGGTATGTTGACCAACTGGACAACCGTTTCACAGAGCATTCGCCGTCTGAAAAAGATGGAATCTGACATTGAAAACGCTGAAAAATTGGGCTTGACCAAGAAAGAAGTCGGCGTTATGACCAAAGAAGTCGCTAAATTACGTGAAGTGTTCGGCGGTATTTTGGAAATGCACGGCACACCACAGGCGATGATCGTTATTGACGTCCCACGTGAATTGAACGCGGTTCGTGAAGCACGCGTTTTGGACATTCCAACAATCGCAATTTGTGATACAAACGCAAATCCAGAAATGGTTGATTACCCGGTTCCGGGCAATGATGACGCAGCACGCGCATGCCAATTGTACTGTGATTTGTTCGTAGACGCGATTTTGTCTGGTATTGAAAAACGTTTGGGCGGTGCAGCCGGTAAAAAGGTCGAATCTGATATGGCGGATGCCGATGAAATCGAAGCAGACGCAAAAGATGCCGAAGCCAAACAAAAAACAAAGAATATGGTTGCACGTGAAACACGTCGCAGCAAATTGGCAGACAAGGCCGACAAATAAGGCATCTGTTGAAAAAAGGTTTGGTTATGGGCAAGTGTTATGATGTTAGAAAACATAATCCAATGGCATTCAATACCAGGGCTTATGTGAAAAGCATCACAACACTGGTTGATAACGAAGGTCATGAACATAATGTAGCATTTGCAGATGCTTTGGCATCGGAATTTAATGAAATAGTGTTGTTTTATGATTGTGACCCGAAACCAACAAAAGTTCTGGCGTTAGATACATACAGAAGAGAAGTTGGACCATATGTGAACATCATAAACAATAAAGTGTTTAATGCACATAATCAGGCCGTCAAAGAACTGGAATTAAAAATAAGAAACAATGGGAGATAAAAATGGCAGAAGTTACAGCAAAATTAATTCAAGAACTGCGTGAAAAAACATCCGCAGGTATGATGGATTGTAAAAAAGCATTGGTTGAAACAAATGGCGATATCGAAGCCGCAGCCGACTGGTTGCGTCAAAAGGGTATTGTCAAAGCCGCGTCCAAAGCAAGCCGCGTTGCTGCATCGGGCTTGGTCACCGTTGTGAAATGCAACGATATGGGCTGTGTGGTTGAAGTCAATGCTGAAACAGACTTTGTTGCGAAAAACGACAAGTTCCAAAAGTTGGTTGCCGATGTCGCAAGCAAGGCTTTGGAATTGGCGGGTGATTTTGACGCAACCTTGAACGCGGTGAAAGATGACATTGCCGCGACAATCGCAACAATTGGTGAAAATATGAACTTGCGCCGTATCGCAAAGGTCAACGGTGAACACATCTATTCATATATTCACAACGCTTTGGTTCCGGGTATGGGTCAAATCGGTGTTGCAGTTGCAATCAATGGTGGCAACGAACACATTGATGAAATCGGTCCAAAAATTGCTATGCACATTGCGGCAAACAAACCTGAATTTATGACAATCGCTGATGTTAATCCGGCGGCCGTTGAACGCGAAAAGAAAGTGTTTATTGAATCGGGCGCAACAGCGGGTAAGCCAGAAGCCGTTGTCGAAAAGATGGTCGCGGGTCGTATCAACAAATGGTATGCGGAATCTGTATTAGAAGAACAACCATTCGTTATGGATCCAAGCAAGACTGTTAAACAGGTTATCGACGAAGCCGGTGGTAAATTGGCTGGGTTCGCTTATTTTGTGTTGGGTGAAGGTATTGAAAAACGTTCAGACAACTTGGCGGACGAAGTCGCAAAAATGTTACAGTAATAACAATTTGTAACCAAATAAAAAAGTCCGGCTTTATCGCCGGATTTTTTAATAATAAACTTGCCCAAAAATCAAAACGATGCTATGATTTCGCGGGAAAGGAAGAAAAATGAAAAGATACAAGATTACCAACGTCGTGTTTGATGAGATGCAGGTAACGGTGACACTTAAAAATGCGGGGGATTTTCGATTGTCGACGGGTGCTTTTTCATCGAAATTAAAGGTTGGCGATACGTTTGGAATAATGTATGATAATATACATGGTATTGTTCCGGTGGGATATGTTTATCATGGTATGATAGATTGCGCGATGCCGGGCCTTATGAAATGGAATGACCGTATGCGGTACAAGGCAATGGTACGTAAAACGACAAACAAGGAATGGGGTATTATCAGCCCATCAAAACTGATAAAAAGTGCAGTGGTTGCAGAACGCGGGAGATAAAAATGAAAAACGAATTATTACAAGAATTAGAAGCACGTGGATTTATTAATCAAACGTCAAACATTGACGGTTTGAATGATGCGTTGAACAGTGGCAAAATCTGCGCGTATTTGGGTTCGGACCCAACCGCCGATTCATTACACGTTGGCCATTTGGTGCCGGTGATGATGATGCGCTGGTTGCAAAAATATGGGCACAAGCCGATTATGTTGGTTGGTGGCGCAACGGGTCGTATTGGTGATCCATCGGGTCGTGATACGGGTCGTCCAATGATGACCGATGAAACGTTGGCGAAAAATATTGCGGGCCTTAAAAAATCGTATTCTAAATTCTTGAAGTTCGGTGACGGTGCGTCCGATGCGATTATTGTTGATAACTATGATTGGATGAAAAATTACAGCCACCTTGATTTCTTGGCGCAATATGGAACTGACTTTACGGTGCCACATATGTTGTCGATGGAAAGTGTTAAACGTCGTTTGGATAATGGTATGACGTTTTTGGAATTTAACTATATGACTTTCCAGGCTGTTGACTTTTTAACACTGTATAAAAAATACGGTTGCGTTTTACAGTTGTGTGGCGCGGACCAGTGGGGCAACGCCGTTATGGGAATCGAACTTATCCGTAAAAAGTTGGGCAAGGAAGCGTTTGTTTTATCAACATCGCTTATTACCGATTCAAATGGCAACAAAATCGGAAAATCGGCGGGCAACGCGGTTTGGGTAAATGAAGACAAGGTGTCGGCATATGACTATTACCAATATTTCCGCAATACACCCGATGATTTGGTGGAAAAATTCTTGAAGATATTTACCGAAATTCCATTAAAAGAAATCGCCCAGATGTCAAAGTTGCAAGGTTCAGATTTGAATGAAGTAAAGAAAAAGTTGGCGTTTGCGGCAACTGAAATCGCGCATGGTCGGGACGCGGCAGTCGCGGCGGAAAACGCGGCGGTGGCACTGTTCGGTGGTGGTGGCGATAAAAGTACTATGCCGACAACAGAAATCAAAATGAACGCGCCGATGGGGATTTTGGACTTCTTATGCTTGGCAGGTTTGTTTGAATCTAAATCCGAAGCGCGCCGTAATGTAGAACAGGGCGGAATCCAAATTGATGGAAATAAAATTACCGACCCCAAGGCGATGATTTCGCCATCGGACGAAATTATGGTGCAAAAGGGTAAAAAGGTTTTCTTGCGCGTGATTTGTAAATAATGAAACGGCTTGTCGCACTGATTGTTGTTTTGTTTGCGTTTGCGCCAATGGCGCATGGTGATGATTTGGCAAAAATCCAAAACCAGATTGCGCAAACTGAAAAACAAAATCAAGAATTGTCGGTCAAGGTGGCGTCCAGCGAACGCGATATTGCCAAAACAAAAAAGCAGTTGGTGAAGGCCGCAGACCAGGTCAGCACACTTGAATCACAACGTGCGGAAATTGCGAAAAAAATTGCGGAACTGGATATGCGGATTGATGCGATTACTCGCGAAATTGAAAAAAATCGCGGGCGAATTTCTGATTCTGCGGCGTCTATTTTGTTTGTCGCGATGCACCCCAGTTTTGATTCTGAAAATATGCACGAATATGTTTTGACTTCGGCGGTGTTGACCGGCGCGGCTGACCGTTTTTCCGAAGAAATTGACCGCGCAAATGAACAAATCGAAGAATTAGAATCGGTGCGCAAGGCGCGTGCGACCGAAAAAGAAAAGTTGGACCGTACCGCAAAAAAGTACACGTCCCAGCGTAATGAATTGGACAAGTTGTTGCGTACGCGTTCGGCACAAAATGAAAAGTTGAAAAGCGAGCAGGCGGGTCTGCAAAAAAAGTTACGCGAATTGTCGGCGCGGGCGAAAAGTATTTCCGAGTTGTCGGCGGGGGTTGGTTCGTCCGAGATGTCCACAGATGCACGTTTTTCACGGCGCAAGTTGAATTTGCCGGTGTCGGGGCGCGTGGTTGTGCGCTATGGTGAAAAGACGGCGTTGGGTTTGCGGTCTGAGGGGTGGCGTATCCACACACGTGGTGACGCGTTGGTGATGGCGCCGGCGGACGGTGTTGTGAAATTCGCGGACAGTTTCCGCGGCTTTGGTAAAGTCGTGATTATGTCGCATAAAAACGGATATAATACCGTTATGACTAATTTAGGGTCGGTTGATGTTTTGCCCGAACAGGAAGTTTTGGCGGGCGAACCCGTTGGTCGTATGAGCGCGGAAAAACAAGAAATGTATTTGGAAGTTCGGCGCGGTAATGCATCGGTCGATCCGGCACGACTTTTCCGCGATGATAATTAAATTTATTTTGCGAATAAGCGTTGTGTGTTGAACATAGCAGCAAGTTGCGCACGCATAAACGCAATTTTCATCATATTATTTTGGATGCTTTTTTCGTTGCTGGGGTTTGTACGTAAATCATCAGACGCCTTGATAAAACGTCTCAGCGCAATTGCAAGCATTCTGTACATTTTTACTTCTTTCAAGATTTCGTTTTTAACACCCGGAATCGCATACAATGATTTATTGTGTAATTTTGCGTATGTTTCATATACCGGTTTGGAAATGTCCAATTCGATGTTCAAAGGCGAGAAAATATCGTGGTCAATGACATTATAATCAGAGTCAGCAAAATCGATAAACGATAACAAACTTTGGTCCACATCGTAAAATACATTACCAGAGTTTAAATCGCCATGCGACATTGCGTCGATTGTCGTATATTCAAACGAGCATACCTTTTCACGAACGTGTGAAATATAGTTGATTTCTTTTTTGGTGAACCAATTGGACATCTTGTTTTCAATAAATTTGTCCAGTCGTTTTATCTTTAATTCGCTTGATATGTTGTATTTTACCGGCTCGCCCACAGGTTTTAATTCGTTCATATCGACCAAGAAATTACCAATGCTGTTGCCGATTTCATATTGCTGACGTTTTGTTAATTTGGCGTAAAGTTCGCGTGTTAAAGGTTCGCCAGGGGCGCGTTCTTCCAAAACTTGGAATTCGTCATCGTTAACAAATATCATGTTTGGAATGTTATAGACCGGGTTGCCAATTGCGCGAATATCATAAATAGTTTTTTGTGTTTTGTGCTGTTTTTCAAGCCACTTTTGGCGTTCGGTGTCTGATTTGTTTGGTAACGGGCGTTTCAATACAAAATCATCGCCGTAGTGTACAGCGTATGTTTCATATCCATGATATTTCAAATTATTTATTGTATCAGACATTTTTTTGCCTCTATCTGTATATTATAGACAATAAATATAATTTGTCAATATTTTTTATTGCGTGTAAATTTGCAATTGTGGGTTTTATGGTGTATCATTATATGTTGAATTTACCAAGGGAAAAGCCTATGTTCAAGAATTTATGTTTATTGTTGGCCTTGATTGTTCCGGTTGCTTCAATCGCTGCGCCTAAAAATAAAAAGGAAGAACCAATTGTTCATTTAACAGATGCGCAAATCTATGAAGAATTGAAAAAGTTTGCGCTGGTGTTCGAAACCGCACGTGAAAACTTTGTGGAAGAGGTTGACGAAAAGAAAATGCTGGAAGCCGCAATGAACGGTATGTTGGCGGAATTGGACCCACATTCGTCATATCTGTCGGCCGATGATTTCAAGGAATTTAATGACAAATCGCACGGTGAATTTGGTGGGTTGGGTATCCAGATTACATCGGATCGTGGTGCCGTACGTGTTATTTCGCCAATTGATGATACCCCCGCGGCCAAGGCTGGAATTAAAGCGGGTGACTATATTACCCATATTGACGGCGAACAAGTCTTTGATTTGACGCTGAACCAGGCGGTCAAGAAAATGAAGGGTCGTCCCGGGACCAAGGTTAAATTAACAGTCGTTTCCGATGGTGCGGAACCGCGCGACATTACGTTAAAACGCGATATTATCAAGGTTAAATCGGTAAAATTCAGCGATAAAAAGTTGGCAGATGCCGATGATGACGCTCCAAGTATTGGCTATGTACGTATTTCGGACTTTGGTGCCACAACGACCAAGGAATTAAAAGATGCACTGAAAGAACTGGAAAAGAAAGATGTTGTGGGATACATAATTGACGTGCGTAACAATCCAGGTGGATATTTGACGGCGGCAATTGATGTGGCAGATGCTTTCTTGGACAGTGGTGAAATTGTTTCAACACGTGGCAAGGACAAGGCTGATATTGAACGCGCATTCGCTAAGCCGGGCGATATGGTGAACGGCAAACCGATTGTTGTGCTGATTAATCACGGTTCGGCATCGGCATCGGAAATTCTTGCGGGCGCAATTCAAGACAATCACCGCGGTATTGTTATGGGATCGCAAAGTTTCGGCAAGGGCAGTGTACAACAGCAAAAACCATTGGGTGACGGAACCGCAATTCACATTACGATTGCGCGCTATTACACACCATCGGGTCGTTCGATTCAAAATGAAGGCATTACCCCCGATGTCGAAGTGTTGCAAAGCAAACTGGAAGTTATCGAAAAGAAAGAAAGTGTTTATTCCGAAGCGTCTTTCAAGAACTCGTTGAAAAATGACGCGGCAAAAAAGAAAGAGAAAAATGCCAAGAAATCGGATAAAGACAATTCCGATGATGACGATGATAAAGATTTAACGGACGAAGAAAAAGATGCGCGCGATTATCAATTGCAACGCGGTATGGATATGGTAATTGCTTTGGCGCGGGTCAAGGACGGTCTGAAATTTGTGCCGGCAACACCCGAAGATGAACCGGCGGTTGCAAGTGACGATAAAGATAAAAAAGAAGAAGCCAAGTCGGACAAGAAAGATGATAAGAAAGCCGATACCAAAAAGGATGAAAAAAAGTCCGATACAAAACCGGCGGCAAAATCAGACAAAAAGTCAGATACTAAAAAGAAATAAAAAACTGGGCGTTGCCCAGTTTTTTTTAACGATTGCGACCGTATTTTTTGCTGATAAAGTGTCCATCACGCGTCAGAATCCAATCGGTAAGCCCCTTGTCCAAACATTCTTGGGCAAACAATTTACCTTTCCATTCTATATTCAGATATTCTTTTATATCTTTTTCGGGCAATCTTGTACATGTTTTGTATAATTCGGCAACTTGTTCGTGTTTGATATCGTCTATGCGGTCCAGCTCTTCACGTTCGTCAAGGTGTGTTGTAGTACGTGTGCTGCGACCATAATGAATAAAGATTGCCGCGTTGTGCGTCATCATGCGATAGCCCGGGGTTCCCTGGATTGCAAGCATACTGGCGGCACTGTCTGCTCTGCCAATAGTGTTTGTGCGAACGATTGCGCCCTTGGCCTTGGCCAATGAAAACATTGAACCGATAGAATAGCATGTGTTTCTGTCGCCACCACTGGAATTTATGGAAACATCAAATACAAAACGATTTTCTGGTATTTCGTATGGAGATTTAATGCTGGCTGATGCCTGTAACAAAACTTCTTGTTGGGGCAATTGACCGATGATTTGTGCCAAATTTCCAATCATTTCTGCACACTGTTCCATTTCAATTTTATCAAAAATTTGTACATGACAAATATTACCATTTGGCGCAAAAACAAAGTTTCCGCTTTTTGATTTGTTTAACATTTCAGCAGGTTTAATTATGTCCATCATGTTTCCTTTTGCTTGGTTGTATGAATATATAACACAAATACGTATTTTGTCAAGCTGTTTGGTTGAAAAAACACGGTGTTGATAATGGGGTGGGTAAGTGTTTTGGGTATAAAGAAATAAAAAACGGGGCGTTTGCCCCGTTTGTTTTTAGTCTAAATTAAACCCGCTTTCCAAGAATTGCTGCAAATCATCGTTTGCCTTGCGGGCTTCTTCATTGGCAATTTGTACGGCTTGTTCAGCGGCCTTTTGTTTATTCTGGGCTTCGTTATATTGCCGAAGTTTCTGTGATGCTTCGTCAAAGCGTGCACGCAATTTTTTCCTTTCTATATCCAGTTGTTCGGCTTTCTTGGTCGCATCTTCCAATGCTTGTTGTTTTTGTTTTGTCTTGGTCAACAACTGTGTCGCAGAATCTATATCGTTGGTATTTATTTTGTTAATGGCTTGCTGATTTATTTCCTGGATTTCTGCGTTCAAAGATTGTATTTCGCGTTCTGTTTCCTCTTTCTCTTGCAGATTTTTGTTAATCAGTTCCATAATCGCATCAAGTTTTGCCATAAATGCCTTGACCCCCAACATACCATTAAATTGTGGGGCGGGTTGTTTTTGTTCTGGCTCTGGTTCCGATACAGGCGTCTGTTTTGGTGGAATAATAACAATTGGTTCTTGCTGGACATCAACATCATTCCCAGGTTGCAATTGTGTTAATTCACGTATGATATCGCCATATTCGTTTCGATAGTCGCCCACTTTTTCTGGGTTAAAGCGCCAATCACGTCTGCCACTTGTCCAATCTGGGTGATTATGACTTACCTTATATTGACGGTTTACTTGTCGTATGACATCTGGGGTTGTTTGCAACTGTTCGGCAAGTTGTTCAATCGTCAACCACTCGGTTTCAGTCGTTTGTTGTGGCGCTTCAGAAGTTGCTTGATTGTCACCCGATGTAAATTCTTTTGGAGTGCGTACAAAGTCTGGCAGGTACATCTTGATAAATGTTGGCAGGTTTGTGATGTTCCAGAAATATGTATCACCATATTTTGCAAAATAAGTCTTGGTTTCATCATTTACACCCATCGTACGACAAGTGTTTGCTAATACATTTGTCAAATCATAGACGTTAATGCCACGTGGTGTTTTGTATTTGTCGTTGTAATATAACTTGGCGGCCTGTTCACTGGTTTTCCATTTGCCAATCAGGTGCGGTATATTATTTTTGATGTAATTCGCTAATTCTTCAAGTTGCTGTTTGATTTCGTACAAATCACCGTCACGATATTCCAGATAGTCTTGGAAATTAGCATTGTATTTGTTGACAAGTAATACAAATAAATCTTCGTGTATATTACAGTCGTATTTATCACGTAATTGCGATACAATAAATCGTGCCGATTTAACTGTTTTGTGTTCCGTGCGTGGTTGTTTAGTTTGATCGGTGTTTTTATTTTTGTTCATTGGTTGCTTTTCTTGTGTATTTGTTTTACCAGGGAAATACGTTTGTATAAATTCATCTAAATTCGCTTTCACAAAATAATATTTACTTACAAACATGAATCTTGGGTCGGTGCGATAGAAATATTTGTTGTTTTCGGCAAGTTTATTTTCGCGTACAAGTTGATTACATATTCTGACCAAAACTTGCGGACGAATGTCTTTTGTCCTTACCACAAAATCTACAGGGACCAATTTTTCTATCCATGCACGTACAAAAGCCTTGAAAGTACGCACGTCCGCAATTGTGTGATATTCAATTGCATTTTTTTCGATATAATAGCGTTCGTGTCCAACGATTTCGGCAACTGTACGACCGTCTTTACCATGTTTTGTGTATAACAACGTATTTATAATCAAATCCATTAACTCGCTTCTGATTCCACGTTTTCTTACACTGTCACTGCCATCAGATTCATTTGGTCCCATATATGGCAGTCCATCGTATGAGAATTGTTCGGCCCATTCTACAAGACTTTTCATTTTGGTTCTTTTTTCTGGTGGTATTTCTTGGTCATTTGCCACCGGCACATCTTCATTTGTCGTGCCAGATAACACCATTTCAATAAATTCATCGCGGTTGTCTTCGTATATGAAATAGGTATCATCTATTTTACGGAACATATCGCTGGGGCGATGTTTTTTATCTTCAAGATTTTTGCAGGCATCATACAGTTTGTCGATAATTTCTTGCTCGTTCGCATCGGGGTGTTTTTCACAATAAAGTTCCGCCGCTTTTTCCAATGATTGCCATTCGGATTTCTTGCTTGTGTCTGGGATAAAGGCCTGTTGAAATGGTGGGGTTTGCTGACCAACAGATTCTGCCTGTTTGGCCATATCGCGTGTTATACTATTTGTTGCAGATTTTTCTTTGTCCGAAGCATCAATACCCAATAATTTGCGTGTTTCGGCGGTATTGAAGTTATACAAAGTTTCACCATGGATAATCGTTTGTGGTACCGTACTGTCAATCTTTTTTAATTCATCATTTATCGTTGTGAACAAAGATGCAGAAGCCTTGACATTGTCCATGTCTGTTGAGTTTTGAGTTTTTTTACTGCCAAGACAAAAAGCAAGCATTTGTTCGGGTTCAACAGAAGCCACATAAAGACGCATGCCCCCCTTGAATATTTTTTCTGGGGTTAATTCATATGCCTTGCCATTTTTTATACCTTCAACGTTTTGTATCTTAAATTTTCTGATTGGGTTTGATAAAGACTGCAACCATTTTATGCGGTCTTTGAATGGTTGACCATGGTATTCTTGTAATGTATCAAGAACCGATTGGGTTATCCAAAGAATTCGCTTCTTTGGTTTGTGTTGTGTGTTTGAATGGGTGGTTTTCCCCGGGATTATATCTTTTTGTTCTGAATTTGCCGTGTTGGGTTCTTTTATTTTGGTTTTTGCGGCATTTATTATCTGGGTATGAAATCCAGCAGTAGCATCAGAACGTATTTCAATGACGTGTCCATTATTGTCAGTTTTTACAAACTTTGGCTTCATACCATGGGCAACGTTTTGTATGTCATCATCGCTCAAAACGGAAAAATCAACATCAGGTTGTTCAACACGTAAATCAGACATAATCTTATCCAGATTTATGAAAGATGGGGCCCATTGCGCCGTTGTGGTCGTCGGTCCGACATCTTGTGTTGGTTCGTTTTCTTGCTTTTTTTCGTTTTGTTCCGCAATGGCCCCTTTGGCAGCATCTATTGCGAGCATTAAATTTTTGTCGCCTGTACCAATGATTTGGATATCTGGATGGTCTTTAAGAAACTGAACAATATCATTCAATGCGGCACATTCCTCTTCTTGGGGGCCTTTTTTCAGTACCTTTTTCAGATAATTAAGACTTATCAAATCGTTTTGGATAACAATTTGCGTAGTCAGTATTTTGCCGTTAATTGTGGGCAACCTTTGTATCATGTCGTAAAGGTCGTAAAGGTCGCCAATGGAATATGAACAATCGATAGATTTTGCGTATGGAAATTGTTCAATTTCATAAAATAAATCGTGATTCCAATTGGAACAAATAAATTTTCCATATACCGCCAATGGCAAGACTTTCAGAGTTGCTTTAATGTCTTCTGGATTTTTGGGTTGCTGTTTATATCCTTTGCAATCAAAATCGCCAATAACAATAGTAGAACGAAAGTCAAAGTTGCCTTTTTCAGATTGATCCGGTGCAACAATTGTTTCTGGCTTTTCGCTGTCGGTTTTGATGGCAAATATACAATTCAGCTCTGGCCATAACATCACCTCGTGTCCACATTCGTTGATGTCTTTGTATTCAAGTACGGTCTTTTTAGCATTTAAAACGCCGATAACACCGTTGTATTCTTTTTCGTTAAAGAACAGGCTTTGTATAAATTCGTTTTTGCGTTCGTCTGACAACGGTTTTGTTACAATGGCAACAATTCTTGGCATCTTATTACCTGCCAGCATAATCTTTTTTGTTTTTTCCTTTTTTGGCATACTGTGTGGTTTGCCGGATTCAATAATAAGTTTCCGTTTTTCTTCGGGGGATAATGCCACGAATTTCTTGGCGAATTCCATATAAGTTGATATTCGTTCTTTTTCTGGTTTGTCCAGAAAATCCATACCCAGACCAGATTTATACGCAAGGTAGGCAATAGCAGTAAGTTCCTGCCTTGAAAATTTTATCTTGGCAAGTTGTTTATCGGATTCACTTAACAATAGTAAGTCTTCTTCGCTGAATTGGAAATCTTCTGCCATTACATAATCTCCCACTTTATTTATTGTATTTATTATATCATTTTTCGGGGTGTGGGGCAAACGATATGTCGCCATTTTTTGTGGTTTTTTGGCAAAGAATATGTCTTGCGTTATCTGGTGCTTTTTACTATGATTTTGCTGTTATAAAAGGGAACGGAAATTATGGCAAATCTTATTGTTGATGGAAATTGGGCGGCGGCCGATGTTGCGTATCGTTGTTCGGACTTTGCGGCGATTTATCCAATCACCCCAAGTTCCACAATGGGCGAATTGGCGGACGAGTGGGCTTTTCAGCATAAAAAGAATATTTGGGGTGCAATTCCACAAACGATTGAAATGCAGTCTGAGGGCGGTGCCGCCGGTGCTTTACACGGCGCGTTGCAAATGGGTGCAATGGCAACCACGTTTACCGCGTCCCAGGGCTTGCTGTTGATGATTCCGAATATGTATAAAATCGCGGGCGAACAAACACCGTTTGTTATGCACGTTGCGGCGCGCGCGATTGCGACACACGCACTGTCGATTTTTGGTGACCATTCTGATGTTATGTCGGTGCGTGGAACGGGCTTTGCTTTATTGTCATCGCATAATGTCCAGGCTGCGCATGATTTGGCGGCGATTGTGCATGCGGCAACGTTGCGTTCGCGGGTGCCGTTTGTTCATTTCTTTGATGGTTTCCGTACAAGTCACGAAGAATCACGTTTAACGCGCATTGACGATGATGTTTTGCGCAAAATGTTGCCTGATGATTTAGTGTTGGCGAATCGTGCGCGTGGTATGTCGCCTGATAACCCAAAAATTCGTGGAACGGCGCAAAATCCCGATGTGTTTTTCCAATCGCGTGAGGCGGCAAATGGCCTGTACGATAAAACACCCGAAATTGTCCAGAAATGTATGGACGAATTTGCAAGTCTTACGGGGCGTAAATATGGCGTGGTGGAATATGTTGGTGACAAGCACGCAAAACACGTAATTGTTTCAATGGGTTCATCGTGTGAAACAATCGCGGAAACGTTGGACGTGTTGCCACGTGGGCTGGGTTTGGTGCGCGTACATTTATTTCAACCATTTCCAGTAAAAGCATTTTTGAAATCGTTACCAAAAACGGTGGAAAATATCGCGGTTTTGGATCGTACAAAAGAGCCGGGCACATTGGGTGAACCGCTGTACACGACAATCAAAACGGTTGTGGGCGACAAGGTAAATGTGTTTGGCGGACGCTATGGTTTGGGTTCCAAAGAATTCACACCACGTGATGTCAAAGCGGTGTATGAAAACATGATGCGTGGCACATTGCATCATAACTTTACGGTCGGAATTGATGATGATTTAACAAAGTTATCGCTTAAAACAGACCCAGCATTCGCGGTACAAAATGATAATTTCCAGACGGCAATATTGTACGGCATTGGCTCGGACGGAACGGTTGGCGCGGTCAAAAATATTGTGAAAATTGTTGGGGAAAATTCGGATCTGTATCCACAATCGTACGCGGTTTATGATTCCAAAAAATCGGGTGGAATTACCCAATCGCACGTGCGCTTTTCCGATGCGCCAATTCGCAGTCAATACCTGGTTGAAGTTGCCGATTTTATCAGTATATCAAACTTTATGATTGCCCAGCGGTTTGATTTTGCAACGCGGTTGCGTGCGGGTGGAACGGTGATGATAAATACATCAATGCCGGCCGATGTTGCTTTTGCAAATCTGCCACGCGAAACTCAGGAACAACTTATACGTCTGCGCGCCAATGTGTATTTCTTGGACGCAAATCGTGGTGCATCGGAATTGGGGTTGGGTAATCGTATCAACACGTTCATTATGTTGAACTTCTTTAATCTTACAAATGTTATCAGCCCGAAAATTGCGGCAAAGTCGGCCAAGGCGGCAATTGAAAAAACGTACAAGAAAAAAGGTGCCGATGTTGTGGCGGCAAACTGGGCGGCGGTTGATAACGCAACAAAGTATTTGGTGAAATATGATTTGCCGTCTTCGGTGTCGAATTTTGCGCCCGATTATACACCCGCAATGACCGCGGACGCACCCACAGAAATCGCCGGAACGTTGGGCGAAATGGCGGCGGGTCGTGGTGATGATATTCCGGTTTCGCGTTTTCGCATTGATGGCGAATTTGGGGCGGGGCAATATCCGGTTGGAACTGCGAAATATGAAAAACGCGGTGTGGCACCAAATGTCGCAACGGTTGATTTGGAAAAGTGTATCCAGTGTGGCAAGTGTTCGATGCTTTGTCCACATGCGGCGATTCGGATAAAGGCGTTGTCGGAATCCGAAGTTGCCGATGCACGTGCTGCGGGAATTATTGTTGTGCCGATGAAAACGTCCGAGTTGGGCGCGAATATGTATTACACATTGAACATATCGCCGGCGGATTGTACGGGTTGTAATGTATGTGTGAAAAATTGTCCGGTACATGCGCTGGCATTAAAGTCGGCAAACGATGTGCGCGAAAATCAGGTGGCTTTTGATGCGGCGGTAAAATTGCCAGACGTACCACGTGAAAAATTAAACTTGAATATCCCAAAGCACATTGAATTGTTGCCACATTACTTTGAATTCCCAGGTGCATGTGCGGGCTGTGGTGAAACACCATATGTGAAATTGTTATCACATCTGTTTGGTGATCGTATGGTTGTTGCAAACGCAACTGGGTGTTCATCGATTTACGGTGGCAATTTACCAACAACACCATGGACAACCGATGCCAATGGTCGCGGGCCGGCGTGGTCTAATTCATTGTTCGAAGACAACGCGGAATATGGTTTGGGTATGCGTTTGGCGATAAATCAAAAACGCGATGCGTTAAAGGGTTTGCTTTTTGAATTAAAGGTTCCAAATGTCGAAGAATTACTTGCAGAAACCGACATCGTAAAACAGCGTGAAACAATGGTCGCGCTACAGAAAAAATTATCAAAACTGAAAAATCCACGTGCGCGCGCGGCGGAAGGTTTGCTGGACGCGATTGTTGATAAGTCGGTCTGGATAATTGGTGGTGACGGTTGGGCATATGATATTGGTTATGGCGGTTTGGACCACGTGTTGCACAGTGGCGAAAACGTGAATATCTTGGTATTGGATACCGAAGGGTATTCTAATACTGGGGGCCAACAATCAAAGTCAACGCCGTTTGGTGCTTCAATGAAATTTGCCATTGGTGGTAAAGAACACGCGAAAAAAGATTTGGGTATGATTGCGATGATGTCGGGCGCTTATGTCGCACAAATTGCGTTGGGCGTGAACCAGGCGCAAGCGGTGCGTGCGTTTCGCGAAGCCGAATCTTTCAATGGTCCGTCAATCATATTGGCGTATGCACCATGTATCGCGCATGGGTTCGCACTGTCGAACGGTGCGGAACATCAGCAAATGTTGGTAAATACAGGCGCGTGGCCGTTGTATCGTTTTGATCCGCGTTTGGCTGTTGATGGTCATTCGCCGTTGTCTATGGATTCATCGATTGAAAACCTTATGCCGTTGGAAGATTTCTTGAAAACCGAATCGCGATTTGGGGCGGCACGTGCGGTAAATCCGAACTTTGATAAACTGGTTGAATCGGCCAAGGCAAACAACCTGTACAAAGACGAATTGAAACAGCATATTGCGAACTTTATGGTGCAGAAAAATAAAGATAATGGGGAAGGGTAAAAGATGAATTACGACGCATTGCGTGATTATCTTGAAAAAAATGCGGAAACACGAATAGTGAACGACAATTTTCGTATTCGTATGTCGCATGAAATCGCGAAAAATTATGATTCGGGGATGTATAACCTTGCCATTGCAGAACACGTCGGTTGTATAAACGAACTATTACAGTTAAATATACAAGATGTCATTGGAAAAAAACCGATTTTCTATACATATCTTGTTCCAGACAATCGATTGATTGAATTGTTGAATTATCCGTATCAGCGCAAGCGTGGTGGTCGCCCAGTGGTATCTTTTGAGCAAGATGGTTTTATTTCTGCATATGGGGCAACCCAAAATACTTTCATCATATCTGAACGTCCAACGTTGACGACGCATGTGAATCATATTCACGAATATGCGCATTTAATTCAAGGCGAACTGAACCCATATAAACATGTTATGTTTCAAGAAGGTTTTGCCGAAGTTGTTCCGTGGTATGTTATGGACTATGAATCAAAATGTCCCGAACATGTGACGGTGGTGGCGAATACAGATGTTTATTCGGCAAACGAATTGCTGACAACGGTAAGTTTTCGCGATGTGGTTGAAAATCGGTCGTGCTCGTTCCAAAAATCTTATATTTCATCGTATGTGTTTGTTCGGACAATCGTGGAAAAAATACAGGAAAAGTTCGGTGTTGATAAGATTGGCGCAATGAAAATGTATCTGAAAATATATGCCGAAAATGATAATAATAAACAATGGCTGGTTGTTGATTTTGCTAAAAAATTGGATTTAGATGCGGACAAATTGTTATATACAACAGAATATCAAAAAGAAACCTTGCAAAAAATGAAAACAACCAACAAAATACAGGTAAAGCCCAAGGAAATAGACAGATGAAAAAAATAATTGTGATTTTGTGTTGTATGATTATGGCGGCGTGTACATTCCAGACAAAACATCGTGGGTATGTGTTCCCATCAACAATCGATGACGATGTTGCGGGTATAAAAACGACTGCGCAACTGGTGGAACGGGTTGGCGCGCCCCAGGCAAAAACTATCTATGGTGACCAAGTTTGGATATATTACGGCACAGACGAAAACTATCGCGGACCGTTGCGCCACACGTTTACCGATAAAACTATTTTGTTGGCGTATGTGAACGGCAACACTGTTAAAAAGATTCAGATTTTACACGATGACGATGTGCCGGATATTGAAATGGCGGACGGCGAAACCGAGATTCCAGCGGCAATTGAACTGAACGCTATGGAAGAATTGTTTAACAATATCGGGCGTTTTTCACCGGCGGGGTTGGGCCAGTAATAAAAACATTTGGAAAAAGTATAAAAATTGTGTAAAATATAAAGACAAGAGAGAATTATATGCGCAAAATAATTTATTCTTTGTTGGTTTGTATGGCGGCAGTGTGTTGTATGCCCGCGGCAAATGCCGGTTCTTTTTCGTGTGGTGATGGTTATGTCTTGGTGGACAAGGGGAAAAAGATTGATGGTATCCCAGCCAAAGAATGCGTAAAATTGTGGTGCTATGATTTAGAAACAGGAAAGCCAATGGGAAATGGTAATTCGGCGACCAATGGCTATCGCGCAACGAACGCGCCCGTTCAAATGGAAGATATAATGTGCTTTGGTGAACGCAAATGGTGCAATGGCGAAAAGGTGGGTGTTTGGAATTCTGATCTGGGGGTGTATACGCGCAACGGTTCCGATTCTTTGACATATCAATCGTATAAAAAAGGGGGGTGCTTTGCGTGGCGCCTTGAAAAACCCGATTGTCCAGAGGGACAAACAGCATTCTTAATCAATGACGAATGGGTTTGTGGCTCGGCGGTTTCAACGCCAGACGCGGGCCGCGCATCAAGCATTCGCCGTACGGGTGCTGTCCGCCGCCGCTAAGGCATAAAAAACAGTTTCCAATTTTTTTGAGTCAAAGATTTGTTTTTCTTGATTTTTGTGCTATAATGTCTGGTACAGAGAGAATGGCAACGTGTAAAAGGGTGTACCTTATGCCAAGTAAAAAATTAGATTTTAAGACTGGTCAGTATGTCGTTTATCCAACCCAGGGTGTTGGAAAGTTGCTTCGTATCGAAGAACAAACAATCGGCGGACAAAAGATAAAAATGCTGGTTATCGACTTTGACCGTAACCATATGACATTGCGTGTTCCGGTGGATCGGGCCGAGATTTCTGGTCTGCGTCCGTTGACATCGGCCAAGAAAATGGACGAAGCGATTGCTTCGGCCAAGGGCAAGGCTGGTGCCAAACGTATGATTTGGGCGCGCCGTGCACAGCAATACGAAGAAAACATAAACTCTGGCGACCCAATGAAGTTGGCTGAGGTTGTGCGTGATTTACAACGCCGCAGTGCGTCCGACACGATGACATTTTCGGCGCGTCAGTTGTATTTGCGTGCTTTGGAACGTATGGCCCAAGAATTCGCTGTTTTACATAAAATGGATTTAGATGCTGCATCGGAAAAAATCGAAGATATTTTGGGCGTGCCAAAAGAAATTGATTTGAACGCGACCGAAGAAGATGAAGAAGAAGATGAAGAACCAGACGAAGATGAGTCTTAGCGTTCAATAACAATAAAAAAACACCGCGTTTGCGGTGTTTTTTATTTATTACCATATTATTAATCAAATATTCCAAACTTGTATGCGGCACCGATATAAATTTCGGTTGCATCAACATGGGTTGTAGCGGTTTTGGTTTTAACCTTGCCATAATTGACGTAACGCAGGCCCATATTCAAATCGACATATTTGTTTAATGAAAAGTTTATACCAGTCATCAAATCAAACGACATATCAAAGGTTGTGCCGTGTGATTTGAGTGCGGGAATATATTTTGCGTCTTCGATATCGGCCCAAATACCACCAACCCCAATTCCCATGCCAACGTATGGTTCAACCGCGCCACCGTATGTTTTATACAGCAACACATTTAACATATTCGACCAAATGTCATATTTATAATCAGAGTTTTTTCTGTTCAGGTTAGAGCCAGTATACAACGTTTCAAATTCTAGTTTGACGTTGTTTGTTAAACGATTGCCAATGACCAGTCCCCCACCAAAATTATCGTTGCGAATGGTCGTGTGTGAATCGTCATTGCGTTCATAGTAAAACGAGATATTGCTGTTGCGGTGAAGACGAAGACCAGCATACGTATCGCGCGCATCTGATTTTGTTGATGATGACGTTGTTGCGACTTCTTCGACATACGGTTCGTCATCGTATGTATCATAATCATCGTAATCTTCGGCAATTGCGGGCGATGCAATCAATGCCGCCAATAATAATAGTGAAAATTTTTTCATATCTTTCCCCCGTTTCTGTTGAGCTCATTATACTTATAAACAACGTGCAAAACAAGAATTTTATGCTATAATTGGTACAAAAGAGAGAATTGTTTTGCCACGTAATACTGACGAAAAGTTTAATAAAAACAAAACGCGTCCATCTTTTAAACGCCGTCTGTTCGTGTATTTATTTAATACGCTGTTGGTTTGTGCACTGTTTTTAGCGGGTTATGTTACGGTAATATATCTGCGCATGCCATCGCTGGATTCCATATTACACGAAACGCGTGCACCGGCGATAATGTTTATGGATAAAAATGGTAATGAAATTCGGTCGTCTGGTCGCATTATGGGGTCGCCAGTATCGGTTAAATCGTTGCCCCCACACGTATGGCAGGCGATTGTTTCAATCGAAGATAAACGTTTCTTTGAACATGGCCCGATTGATAATCGTGGCATTTTGCGTGCGGTATTTGTGAATTTGTTTCGTGGGCATTTCGCGGCGGGTGGTTCAACCATTACGCAACAGACCGCAAAAAATATATTCTTGTCACGTGATAAAAAGATTTCGCGCAAAGTTCAAGAGGTTATTTTGTCATATTGGTTGGAAAACCGTTTTGATAAAAACCAGATTCTTGACTTGTATATGAATCGTGTGTCATTGGTCGGGGGACTGCGTGGTATTGATGCGGCGGCGCATATGATGTTCCAGAAATCCGCAAACAAACTTTCGTTGGCGGAAAGTGCGCAAATCGCCGCAATGTTAAAAGCGCCAACAACATACAGCCCGTTAAAGAACCCGGAAAAAAATATTGCGCGTGCAAAAACGGTCCTTACCGAAATGGTGCGCCAGGGGTACATAACAATTGACCAAGGGCGCGCGGCGGTGCGTGAGTTGGCACCAGCAAAACCAACACCCGATACAAACCTGCATCGCTATTGGACAGACTTTGTGTTGGACGAGGTTCAGTCGCGTATCGGTACAATGAATACTGATTTATATGTGTACACAACGGTTGACGCTGGATTACAGGAACGTATTGCCGCGGTGTTGTCCAATAAAGTTGGTGGGTACCAGGGGGCCGTAGTCGCAATGTCGCATGATGGCGCGATACGTGCAATGTCGGGTGGTTCCGATTACCAGTCCACTCAATTTAATCGTGTGACGGCGGCACGTCAGCCCGGTTCGGCATTTAAACCGGTTGTGTATTTGGTGGCGTTGGAAAATGGTTTAATGCCAGATTCATATGTCAATGATTCACCGTTTGCGATTGGAGACTATAACCCGAAAAACTATAACGCGAAATACTATGGCGATATTACTTTGGCGACGGCATTTGCGAAAAGTGTTAATTCGGTGCCGTTAAAGTTGACCGAAATATATGGCATTGATTCCGTACTGGATATGGCGGGACGTTTGGGGGTCGGAACGAAATTACGGCGCGAATATTCAACCGTGTTGGGTGCGTCTGAAATGTCGCTGATGGATTTGACCAATATTTATGCGGTGATTTGGAATAATGGGGAATCTGTGCGGCCATATTCAATTACAAAAATCACAGACGCATCTGGAAATATTTTGTATGAACGCAACCCATCAGACCCGATAACTGTTTTGTCGGCCGATACAGTGAATCACATGTCGGAATTGTTGGCGGACGTTGTTGCACCGGGCGGTACCGGACATCGGGCGGCGGCCGCTGGTGTTTTGGGCGGCAAAACCGGAACCAGCAACGATAATCGCGATGCGTGGTTTGTTGGGGCAACAAAGAATCTTGTGATTGGTGTGTGGTTGGGCAATGACGACTTTACACCGATGTCAGATAAAATAACAGGCGGAACAATACCGGCGGAAATATTCCACGATATTGTTGTGGGCAGAAAATAGGGAAATGATTATGGAAAAAGCATTGCCAAAATCTTTGTGGCGGTTTTATTTTCAGTATGCAGCGCGACCAATGTTGTGGTTTTTACTTGCGTGGGCAATTTTGTTCATAGTGTGTGATATTGCCAGTTCTACGTGGTGGCCAATTTCGCAACAGAAAATAGTTGCCTTGTTTGAAGACGGTATTGCCGGGCCGGGCTTTTTCAAGTACGCGTTATGGACAATTGGTATTATCATTTGGGTGTTTTTAGTGTTTGATGTTATGACGGCGGTTCATGAACAAATGGCGGCACGCTGGCGTCCGTTCGCGCGCAAAAGCATCAGCGAAACATTGACGAACTATATTCATTCCCAATCGATTTCGTTTTATAACAATCGCATACCGGGCAAAATGAACAGCCAGATAAATTATATTACAAGTGGTTTTGAAACACTGTTCGAATTTACGGCAATTACATCAACACTGGGCGTGATTCTGTTGAATATGGGGTTGGTATTACGCATAAATAAATGGGTTGCGCTGTTGTTGTTGGGGTCGTTTATATTCCGTGTTGTGTATTCGGTTATAATGATGAAACCGGTAACAAAAGCGTCCAAGGCGGCTTCGGAATCTTCATCACATTTGTCGGGACATATTGTCGATTCTATATCTGGGTTTTCTATTGTTAAATTATTCAATGGCGCACGTCGCGAAGAAGAATATTTGGACCCATTACGAATTAAAAACGTCAAAGACCAAATCAAATCATCGTTTTTACAGCGTGTAATGTGGATTATCCCAATGTTTTTATGGGATATCTTGTTTGGTGGTGTTTTGGTTTTAATGTTGTCGCTTTATATGCGTGGGCATATCAAGGTTAGCGAAATTGTGTTCACATTGTCGGTCTATCAAATTGTTCAGGGCAATATTGGATATATCGCCCGAACAATACCGCGATTGGTCGATACAATTGGTTCCGCATTACACTCTTATTCGGAATTAAATCAACCGATAGAGGTTAAAGATGCCCCAGATGCCGAACCACTGGTCATTTCAAATGGCAAAATCGAATTCAGAAATGTATTTTTCAAATATAAAAACAGATACGTTTTGCGTGGCCTGAATTTAACGATACGCGCGGGTGAACGCGTCGGTTTGGTTGGAACATCGGGCGCGGGAAAAACAACATTGGTGAATTTACTTATGCGGTTTTACGACCCAACGCGTGGTGAAATCTTAATCGATGGGCAAAATATACGCGAAGTTACACAAAATTCTTTGCGTGATGCAATATCGTTTATTCCACAAGATCCGATAATGTTTAATCGTACATTACGTGACAATATTGCGTATGGAAAGCCAGACGCAACAGATGCGGAAATTCGTACTGCGGCACGTAATGCGGCGGCGGACGGATTTATAAATGCCGCGGAAAAGAAATACGATTCAATGGTGGGCGATCGTGGTATTAAATTGTCGGGCGGTCAACGTCAGCGTGTCGCGATTGCGCGTGCTTTCCTTAAAAATGCGCCGATTTTGATTTTAGACGAAGCGACATCTGCATTAGATTCTGAAACCGAGGTCGCTATACAGACATCGTTTGAAAAATTGGCACGTGGGCGCACAACGATTGCAATTGCACACCGTTTATCAACGTTGCGTAATATGGACCGTATTGTTGTGATTGATGCTGGACGTGTTATAGAGCAGGGGTCGCACACACAACTGTTACGCCGTCACGGTGAATATGCGCGGTTGTGGAAAATGCAATCGGGCGGATTCTTGGGCCAAGAATAAAATTCATTTTTATCGGGGGCAATTTTGTGATATAATGGTGGGCATGATGAGAAGATTTCTAATCATTTTACCGATGTTGTTTTGCGTATCATTGTCAAATGTTGCGCGCGCAAATTGGGAATATGGTGATGACCGCGTTACAACAGGCTGGTACCAAGATGACGGGCGCCGTTTCATTATTGCAATACGTGGTGGTATCGCATATGGTGCCGCAAAATTAAGAAATGATGTTGGAACATTGGGCGCTGATTATTATTATGACAATGGCGCGATATTCCCGTGCGCGGGTGACGGTTGTGGCGGATATGAATTTTTGGGAACTGGTAACATCGGCACATTACCAATGCACAAGAATTTGGGTGAATTTTCCTTTATCGGTGGTGCAGCAATTGGTTGGGTGTTGCCATGGACACCACAATGGCGATTCCAGGTTGATTGGGATTATATCGCGGAAAGTTCGTATGATGCATCGCCGTTGTTCAGTGGAAAAATGCAATTGAATGGTGGTTCCACGGATAGTGTGCATCTTGATTCGGGCAGTGTTCAATCAAAAATGACGACAAATGTATTTACCACGATGGCGATTCGTGATTTTTATGATGGTTGGGAAAAACCGTTGCGTCAATTTATACCATATTTCGGGTTTGGTTTGGGTTATGCTGATTCTGAAACGGTGTTGAATTTGTCTGACTCGTATGGTGATTTGTCGGGCTATTGGGATTTACAGAAGTTTGGTGAGGCTGACGATTATGGTATTGTCCAGTTTTACAGTGCCAAGAAATCATCATCGAATTTGGCGGGTGTTATAACGTTTGGTTTGTCGTATGGCGTATCTGAATCGTTCTTCTTGGATTCTGGATTCCGTTTCATATATTTGCCAAGAATAAAATGGGCGTTAAGCAACGCGGACGGAACCCAATCGCGTGACTGGTTCAGTGCGGAAAACGTTGTGTATTCAACTTTCCTGTTTGGATTCCGGTGGGAGTTTTAAAAAACCGCGTTCAGCGGTTTTTATTTTACACCATATTTACCGCGACCAATGGGGCGATATGATAATGCCTCGGCCAAATCAGACATTTCAATATTTTCAGCACCGCGCAAATCGGCAATTGTGCGTGCGATTCGTTTTATGCGATTATATCCACGCGCCGACATAGACATTTTTTCCGCCGCTGAATTCAGAAAATCGGTCAGTTCATCGGAAAGGTTTGTAACCGCGTTTAATTCTGTGCCGTCCAGCATCGCGTTCACTTTGCCTTGTCTTGCGATTTGACGATTGCGCGCGGCGACAACACGTGCGCGAATTTGCGCGCTGGTTTCGTTTTGCGTGTCGGGTGTAGATTTCATTTTCCATGGATTGACGGCATCAACGTCAACGTGTAAATCGATACGGTCAAGTAATGGTCCCGATATTTTGTTTTGGTATGCTTCGGCACAACGTGGTGCGCGCGAACAAGACAATGCTGCGTTGCCCAAATGTCCGCATGGACATGGGTTCATTGCCGCAATCAATTGAAAGTGTGCGGGATATGTTGCGTTATGTTTTGCGCGTGAAATTGTGATTTTGCCAGACTCCATCGGTTGACGTAATATTTCTAATGTTGCGCGGTCAAATTCGGGCAATTCGTCCAAGAATAAAACGCCGTTATGCGCCAACGATATTTCGCCGGGTTTTGCGTTGCTGCCACCGCCGGCAAGTGATACGGGACTGGCGGTATGATGAACACTGCGGAACGGACGGTTTGTGATAAGTGATTTATCACCCAATTGTCCCGCGATTGAATATATGACCGATGTTTCCAAAATCTCGTCCGCAGTCATTTCGGGCAAAATGCCGGGCAGACGTGATGCCAACATCGTTTTTCCAGACCCCGGCGGCCCAACCATTAAAACCGCGTGGCCACCCGCTGCGGCAATTTCCATCGCGCGTTTTGCGGCATCTTGACCGTAAACCTCGGCAAAGTCGCCGATTGGTTTTTGTTCGGTTTTTTGTATGTCAGCAACGTTTGGTGTGGGTATCGTTGCCGAACCGCTGAAATGATTTATCAATTCTAACACGTGTGCCGGTGCCAAAATGTCGGTGTGACCGGAAAGTGCGGCCTCGGCACCCTGGGGGGCGGGACATATTATTCCCAGTCCGTTTTTATTTGCCCAAACCGCCGCTGATAAAACGCCATCGGTACGAACAATTGCGCCGTCCAAACCAATTTCGCCCAATATCACATAGTGTGATAATTTTTCCATTGGCAACACACCAATCGCGCACAAGATTCCGCACAGAATAGGCAAGTCAAAATGCGAGCCGTTCTTTTCAACATCGGCGGGCGACAAATTCACCGTTAACCGTTTTGGTGGCAAGTGCAGGTTCAATGCCGAAATAACATTGCGGATACGTTCCGCAGATTCTTTGACCGCACGATCCGCCAAACCAATGATATTAAATTCGGGTTTCGACAGGCCCGTTGCCAATTGAACCTGGACATCAATGCGGGTTGCGTCCATACCATTGAAAATAATTGAATTTAATGAAATCATAATCGCATATTAAAACTTGCGTATATTCAATTCAAGTTATAAAATACCCGCGATAAGAAAAGGAATAAAGATATGCCAGCAAAAAACAGAAACGCAACACGCGAATGGTTTAACACGATTTTTTATGGGGTTTTAATTGCGATTGTGTTTCGCAGTTTGTTGCTGGAACCGTTTAATATTCCATCGGGTTCGATGATTCCAACATTACACGTTGGCGACCATATATTTGTGACCAAGTGGTCATATGGATATTCGCGCTATTCATTCCCGTTTGGTTCGTGGAAAATGTGGAACGGGCGTTTCATGGCGACTGAACCAACTGTTGGCGATGTCGTTGTCTTTCGTAATCCGACCAACGAAGGCCAAGATTATATCAAACGTTTGATTGGTGTGCCGGGCGATACGATTCAGATGGTTAAGGGGCGGTTGTACATAAACGGTGAAATGGTAAAGCGGGAAAACCCACGTCCGTATGTTGTTGCGATGTTGCCTAAATCATTGCGCAGTGTTGGTTATTATAAGGAAAATATGTCGATTAAGGGCAATAAGATTTGGATAGACAATGAACCAGCACCATTTAATTATACGGTTGAATACAAGGCGGACCGTCTTTGTCACGAATATGCGGGTGCTTGCGGTGTGTTCAAAATGACCGAATATGATGAAACATTACCGAACGGTGTTGTTCACAGTATTATAGAGGCATCTGATAATGCGCCATTGGACGACACACCATTGGTAACCGTCCCAGAAAATCATTTCTTTTTCATGGGTGACAATCGTGACAACAGTGCCGATTCTCGTGCACATGTTGGTTTTGTTCCACGCGATAATGTTTTGGGGCATGCGTGGTTTATATGGTATTCGCATAATTACTATGCGCCGATGATTGCGTTTTGGTCATGGGGTAATAAAATGCGCTGGGGTCGATTTGGTATGGGGATAGATTAAAATGATAGAATTGAAATATAAGTTTAATGATGAATCATTGTTGGAAACCGCGTTGACGCAGAGTGGGGCGAACGCGACACACAACAATGAACGTTTGGAATTTGTGGGTGACAGGGTTTTAGGCTTAACGGTTGCGGAAATGTTGTACAAAATGTTTCCAAATGAAGCCGAAGGCGAACTTGCGCGCCGTCACGCGATGTTGGTTTCCACGGAAACATTGGCGCGTGTTGCCAAAGATATGAATTTGGCGGAAAAAGTTCACCATGGACACATGACGGCGGGACGTATTGACCACATACTTGCCAACGCGACTGAGGCGGTGTTTGGTGCAATCTTTCTGGACGGTGGGTTCGATGCCGCGCGTGATGTTATTTCGGAAATATGGCATGATTTAGTGTTGGCGGACGCAACCGCACCAAAAGACCCGAAAACTGCACTGCAAGAATTAGTCCAGCGCAAAGCGAACGGTGATTTGCCGGTGTATGAATACCTTGAAACAACGGGCGCATCGCACAATCCGACATTTCATGTTCGGGTCAGTGCGCTGGGTCAAACGGCAACGGGGTCGGGTACATCGAAAAAATCGGCCAGCATTGATGCCGCAGACGCCTTGTTGAAAATACTTGCAATTTAGGTTGCGCACGTCTAGAATCAAAAACACAAGAAAATAAGGAAAAAAATATGTTTTCAATATTATTAGTTTTGTTGATTATCGTTTCCGTATTTATGACGGGACTGATTTTGTTACAAAAGTCCGAGGGCAGTGGTATTTCGGGTTCTTCGGCATCGTCTATGTTGGGCGGAATGCTGACTGGCGCTGCGGCGGGTAATTTCTTGACTCGTTTGACGGCGTGGTTGGCGGTGATATTCTTTATTTTATGCGCGGCATTGGCATTGGTTGCATCAAATATGAATAACGCGGCCCAGCAAAGTGATTTGCGTAATGAAATTGTGACCCAAGAAGTAGCGGATGCCCCAATGAGTGAGGCACCATCAACAGAAACGCCCGCCGAACCGGTAAAGACAGAAACAAAATAAAAAAACACCGCCCAAACGGGCGGTATTTTTATTTCTTTTTAGATTTTGATGATGGTTTCTTGAATTCCTTGTACAGCATTTCCGCCGACGTAAACGCCAACAGTGCAGATGCCGCAGTAATCAAACCGGAAACCAAACCACCCGAAAACCATGCGAACAAACAAATCGACAAAATCAAGACGATTGTTATTCCCAAGTTTTTCGCCAATACTTTCAGTATTTTTTCAAAAGTGCTCATTTCATTCTCCCTTTCGTTTGGATAGAATAATTATATCATAAAAATATACAAAAATACATAAATAAAAAAACGACCAAAAACTTGGTCGTTTTTCTTCATTTTATAAGGAACACTTAAAAACAAAAAACCTTATAAAATTACTTGGCCACCCAAACGTGCGGTATTGGGGATTGGACCGAACGATGAGCGTGGGGAAACGTAAATGTTGCCTGTGATTTCAAAGTCGCCACAGAATTGCAACATATTCACATCACGAATAAACATATTCCCGGTGATTTTAATATCGCATGGCAAAACATACTTGTTCATATTTTGCAGGTACAAGTTGCCATTGATTTCGGTGCCGTTGTTCAACAATTTCGCATCACCACGATTTTCGATAATAATATCGCCCTGTATTTTTTCGCCACATTTTGCGATTTGCTTTTCGGTGACTGGGTTTGGTTCTTGTTTCGTCACGCGAATCGGTTCCGCAGCCATTTTGTTTGTTTGGGTGTCGCGTGCGATTGGCAAAACATCTGTGCGTGGACGGATATATCCCGCGTTCACTTTGACCGGCTTGGTTGTTGGTTCGGCAACAACAGGAACGACATTGTCAGATTTAATCGTTGCAGTTGTTGTTATTGGGTCTGCGACAATGACAACTGGTTTTTTGCGACAGTTCATAACATCGATAATCAGCATTGAAAACAACACGATAATTGCGACCAACAATGCCAAGTTCAATAACCCGACAAGGTTGATACCGCAAATTGCTTTCCATAACCAACGGCAAAATTGGCAAATCTTTTTCCATACCCAGCGAACGAATTGGACGATTTTGCGCCACAACCAGCACAAAAATTGTGCGATTTTGCGGAATGGCCAACAAATAATGTTCCATACGCGCGCCCAGAATGTGCGGCGTTTTGATGTGTTGCGAACGGCGCGTTTGTTTGCGTTTACGCGCTTTGCTGCAACCTTGACTTTACGTTTTGCAAGCATAGAAAAACCCCTTGGTTTATATTTCTTGACATAAATATAGCCCAAAAAGCACATTTGTCAAGTAAAAATAGGAGAAGTTGGGGCAAAGTGTGTGGCGACAAAAAACCGCCCAATTGGGCGGTTAAATCCTTGTAGTGTTATTCCATTAAAATGGAATGTCGCGCGCCCGTTGGGCTTGCGTAACCTGCGGTTTCATCTACGATGACGTTCCATTAAAATGGAATGTCGCGCGCCCTTTGGGCTTGCGTAACCTGCGGTTTCATCTACGATGACGTTCCATTAAAATGGAATGTCATCGTCTATTTGTGCGGGGGTGACTTCTTCGGTCGGTTGTGCCGCCGGTGTTGATGCACCGTATTCACCGCCAACACTGTCCGCAGACTTTGCACCCGCCAAGATAATCATTTGGCCCGCGTATGGATTCAATACAACTTCGGTTGTGAACGTATCAACACCTTGTTGGTTTTGCCATTTGCGTGTGCGCAGGGCACCCTCAAGATACAACTTGGTTCCTTTTTGTAACATACGTTCCGCAACATCAACTAAACTTGGGTTAAATATAACGACACGATGCCATTCAGTTTGTTCTTTCTGTTCGCCAGTCGCGCGATCACGCCAACGGTCCGATGTCGCCAGAGAAAAACTGACAACCTTTTGTCCGCTTTGCATAGAGCGCACCTGGGGATCTTGACCCACATTACCAACCAATATCACTTTATTTATACTTCCTGCCATCTTCGTTCCTTTCGGTTTAAGTTGTTGTCTATATGTTAAATTCGAGCAAAAAAAATAAATAAAATCAAGAAAAAAAGCGGACAAAATTTTCGTGGGACTTGACTTTTTTGTCAATTTATATTATAATAGGTGTATCTTAAAAAACACGGGGTGCATTCGCACGTAAAACCGTTCTTCCAAAAGGAAACATTATGCATATAAATGAATTAAAGGCGAAATCGCCACAGCAACTGCTGAAAATGGCAGAAGATATGGGTATTGAAAATCCGTCACAGTTAAATGTGCAACAACTGCGCTTTGCGGTTATGCGCGTTTATGCCGCGGATAAAAAAATCACACTTATTGGTGATGGTGTGTTGGAACGTATGCCGGACGGCTTTGGTTTCTTGCGCGCACCGGAATCAAATTACCTGGCGGGGCCGGACGATTTGTATGTGTCGCCGAACCTTATTAAAAAATATGGGTTAAAGACCGGTGATTATGTTGAGGGTCAAATTCAGGCGCCACAAAATGAATCAGAACGCTATTTCGCGTTGGAAACAATCGAACGCGTGAATGGTGGCGATCCGGAAAAACTGCGTCACCGCGTTTCGTTTGATGATATGACACCATTGTATCCAGACGAAATGTTGAAAATGGAAGTTGCAGATGACAAGGATAAGGGACGTAACCTGTCTGCGCGTGTTATCGATTTAATTTCCCCGACGGGTAAGGGTCAGCGTTCACTGATTGTTGCACCACCGCGTACCGGTAAAACGGTTATGCTGCAAAATATCGCGCATTCAATCGCAACAAATTATCCAGACGTCAAACTTATTGTGTTGCTTATTGACGAACGTCCCGAAGAAGTTACCGATATGCAACGCAGTGTAAAAGGTGAGGTTATATCGTCCACATTTGATGAACCCGCTACGCGTCATATTCAAGTTGCCGAAATGGTTATCGAAAAAGCAAAACGTTTGGTCGAAGCGGGCCAAGACGTTGTGATCTTGTTGGATTCTATCACGCGTTTGGGTCGTGCGTATAATACGTGTGTGCCGTCATCGGGCAAGGTTTTGACCGGTGGTGTTGATGCGTACGCGTTGCAACGTCCAAAACGTTTCTTTGGTGCCGCACGTAATATCGAAGGGGGCGGGTCGCTTACCATTATCGCAACCGCACTTATCGATACTGGTTCCAAGATGGACGAAGTTGTTTTCGAAGAATTCAAGGGTACCGGTAACAGCGAAATTATTTTGGACCGTAAATTGTCCGACAAACGCGTTTATCCGGCGATTGATATTACAAAGTCTGGTACACGTAAAGAAGATTTGTTGGTCAGCAAGGAAACATTGTCGAAAATGTACGTCTTGCGCCGCATCATCAATCCAATGGGCACGTTGGAAGCAATGGAGTTCTTGTTGGATAAGTTGCGTTTGACGAAAACCAACGATGATTTCTTTGGTTCGATGAATCAATAAAATTTTTTCGTATAAAAATTTGTTTGTCGCCCTTTTTGTGATATAATATTCATGAAAGGGCGATAAAATGTTTCGTAAAATATCAATGCTTTTTGTTATGGCGTTTGTCGTTATCGGCACCTATGTTTCTTGTGAACATGGCAAGTCGCCGGTTGAACCCGTTGTGTCTAATGACATTGTTTTAATGTCGGGCGATAAACCCATTGATGTCGTTTCAATTGACAATGTCGCAAAGGCTAAGGGTAAAAAACAAAACGGCAAGTTGTACTCGTTATCATACGGAAAACAAGATGTTGTAGCCGGTGATAACAGTGTTCAGGTTTGGATAGAATAAAAAATAAAGTCGAAAATGAAATACGTTTATTTCGCGATGCTGGCTGGTGTCGCGATTTTTTTTGTGTATCGGGTTGGGGTGCATGTGGGTGGCGTAAAATGTCGCGCGCAGATTGACAACGCGAATTATGAAAAAATTATTATGAATACAAAAATTATGGAACAAACAAATGAAGAGGCTTTACATACTGGGGTTGGTGATATTCGGCGCGTCCTGTACAAAAAATACACAATTGCCGAATAGCGTTTGTGCGCCTGTTGTGTGTGATAAAATATATGGGCGCGAGTCAGATTGGCGCGTCATCAGTGATGATTTGGCACGCAATATTTATCGGCATAATTTGATGTGTGAAAATATGGACAATGGCGCGTTTATTCCATCACGATTTTGATTAAATCATGGGCAAGTGCCGCCGATTCCGCGTCACCGTGGGGTGCGTATTCTACAAATTCAAAATTATATGCATCGCGAAACGCCGTAACCAACGTGCGTACGGTTTCGGGACTTAATCCATTTTGTTCGGGGACCAGTACGTCTGGAAAATATTTCGGGTCAATGCTGTCAAAGTCAAATGATACGACAAACGGGCGGTCTGCCAATTTTTCGCGTACGGTTTCGATTGTTTTGCGCACCGCATCGGTGGTCTGTAATTCGTTTGCGTAACGTACGAAAATATTTTGGTCGTTCACGTATTCTTGTTCGGCCGGTTCAAATGAACGTACACCAATAAAAAACAGATTTTCGGGGCGCAACAATGGTGCGTGCTGTGGTATTGCCATCCAACGAGCATCGCCATCACCCAACAATGCGTGAACATTACAGCCGTGTGGTGAACCGGTTGCCTGGGCCCGTGAAGTTTCGGGTGTATGAATATCAAAGTGTGCATCAATATAGACCAAGCATAAATCGGTGTCACTCATACGGTCCGCCAATGCCGCAAAATGCCCAAAGTTCACCGAATGATCACCGCCAATCATAATGTGTTTGCTGGTCGGGGTGTTGTCGTAAATCGCGCGCTGGACCGGGGTGTTTTCGGCGAATCGGTCCGTCATACACGTTTCAATATCAACATATTCGGGGGTCACCATTGTCCAATGCACATTTGGAAACATATCGCGTACTGCGCGGGGGGCTAATGATGGTCCGTCATCGCGTGGTATGGCGCATGCACCATGTCCATATTCAACGCCCATAAATTCAGAAATCATTCTTTGTATGCCTCTATTACACTTTCCGCAACAGTTTTAAGTTTGTTTAATCCCGCCTCATACGCAGCGCAATCTTTGGCAATTGTTGAACGGTACGCATCACGCAGGTTTGATGCCATATAAAAACAGCCCGAAATATGTTGTACACAATATTCGTGGCCAGTCACAAATGCGTTTTGACCGCGAACGCGACTTTCCATCGAAGCCCAATCGATATTCAGTGCATCGTCCAAATTTGCCCAAGAATTACCGCCGGAATATTGTCCGAAAATACTTGTCCAATATGCGTTTAATTCGGCATTGTTTACGGAATTATTGCCGTATTGTAATGCGATAAGTTGTTTGGCCAACTCGTCAATTTTTGGTTCGTATTCCGCGTCAATCTGTGCCAGTTTCGCACTACAATAACACCGATTATATGCGGTGTTTTCTTGTTCGCAATAACGGTTCATACATTCGGCATAATCCGCCAAGCAACGTGATGAAGACACCATTTTTGTTGCGTTTTTATCAACAGTGGCAAAGACACTGTTTTCAACGCGCGATGTGGCACGTGCCAAGTTTGCGTTTTGTGATGTTGAAATTGTGTTACGGCGTGGAACAACACGGCGCGTATTTGTTGCGGTTGTGTTCGCTGCAGAACGCACAACATCAGTAGTGGCATTTGTCGGGCTCGCAACAGTGACGTTTTTACGTGGAACAACGCGACGTGGTGTGGCAAGTTGTTCCGTACGAACGACTGCGTTTATGGGACTTGTGCTTTGAGATGTTGCGTCATTTGGTTTCAGCGTTGTCCGCATTGCATTATTCATATACGGGTACATATAGTTGTACGTATAACTGGCCGCGGGGTTAACGTTTTGATTTTGGGCGGTTGCAATACCACCACGCGTTGCAGCCGACACACCACGCACAGATGCGGCGTTCGCGTCCGCGACCATAATAAGTCCGGCAATAAAGATAATGATTCCCTTTCGCATACCCATATATTAAAACTTTTGCCCAGAATCATACAAGCGGAAAATAAAAAACCGATATGCTTTTTACATATCGGTTTTTATTGCATTACAAGGTTATTATCTTGATAAGTTCTGGACTTTTTCTTGTAATAATTGACGCTGATGTCTTGCTCGCAAACTATCTTTGTTTGCAAACAATAAGCCGTTGTTCACAGTAAAAACGCTTGTGTTTTTATATTGTTTAACTGTGTAACCCAACAGAGTTAAAGTGTCGTTTGGTTGAATATATTGCAAATCAGATTTGTCAATATTTCTTTTTTTGCCATTGTCGGTATATCGAGAAAACACCATGTCATAACCAATCTCAAAAAGTTTATCTTCACCAGTATTTACATCTTTGGCCATAATTGTGTTCCCAGATACGTATTGAACAACACTGTCGCGTTCGTGTTTGTTTTCACAACCGATGAATAATAATGGAATTGTCATCAACAATGTGTACATTGCGTTCGTATTTTTCTTTTGTGCCATGTCAAATCCTTTTGTTAAGTGGTTGAAAAAGATTTTATACAACAATCTTTGTTTGTCAATAATTATGTTGGAAAGGATAGGAAATAAAAAATCGGCATAATGCCGATTCTGTTTTGAGTTTGTTTATCTTGAGTGCTGGTTCATTCTGTCTTGAAGTTGTTTTCGTTGACGTCGTGCTATTAAACTGTCGGAATTGCACCATAATTTAGAACCCATCTGGCTTATTGTAAATTCAATGTTGTGTTTATACTTGAACAATAAACAACGTGAAATGGAAACGGTGTCGTTTGGTTGGATATACTGCAAATCAGAAACATCAATTGTTCTTTTATTGTGTTTATGTTCGTGATAAACGGTTGGGCGTGCGGTGCTAAAATCAAAAATCTTGTCTGTGCCGGTATTCACGTCTTTTGCAATAATCATTTTGCCAGATATGCGTTGGACAACACTTTCACGTTCGTGCCCATTTCTGCATCCGGCCAATAACAGTGGTATTGACAATAATAATGTATATTTTGTATTCATAGTCGTTTTTTTAAGACGATAAACGCCCCTTGGTTTCTTGTATATAATATATACAATTTTTTATATTTGTCAACAAACGTTATAGAGAACAATCAGTATCAGATGTGTTTTGTTGATAAATTTGCCAATGTTTTTGAGTGCTGACATTGGCAAAATAAAAAATCGGCATTAAGTCGATTTTAATTTTCTGGTCGGGGTGAGAGGGTTCGAACCTCCGACACCTTGGTCCCAAACCAAGTACTCTACCAGGCTGAGCTACACCCCGAATGACCGCTATTATAACATGCTTTTTTATAAATGCAAATGTTTCGTACGGTTTTATGTTGATGGCGCGCCCAGCAGGACTCGAACCTGCAACCCACAGATTAGAAATCTGTTGCTCTATCCAGTTGAGCCATGGGCGCGTTGCGCGTATTTTACAACAAAAAAACGTTAAATTCAAGCATATCGCGTAAATTTTGTGTCGCGCCTTGTGTTTCCGTTCCTATACAACAATCGTTTTGTATGTGTTAAAATGCCATTGTCATAATTAAAAAGGGGGGAATTATGAGCAAATTTTGGACTTTTATTTTCGCGGAAATCATTTCGTTTATTCCGGGTGCAATCGGTGTGTTTTTTACGCCGCACGGTGCTTCGAATATATGGTATAACGAATTGTCTAAATCGATGCTGACGCCAGCGGGGTGGGTGTTCAGTGTTGCGTGGACAATTTTGTACATCTTGTTGGGTATTGCGCTGTACCTTGTGATTGTCGACAAGGATAACAAGCGGGTTAGCAAATCGAACGCATATTGGTTGTTCTTTGGTCAAATGATATTGAACGCGCTGTGGTCTTTTGTGTTCTTTGGGTTGCATATGTCGGCGATGGCGTTGTTGGTGCTGATATTCCTTATAGTCGTGTCGATTTATATGGCGCGCACATTTCGCCGGTTCAGCACCGCGGCATATTATCTGGTATGGCCATACATTATATGGATGTGCTTTGCGACATACTTGAACGCGACAATAATGTTTTTAAACTAAAATAAAAACCGACATTTTGTCGGTTTTTATATTTTCAAGATTCTGAACTTTGGGTCGCCAATGTTCAGGTACTGAAGGCCCAATTCTTCGATATAATCGGGCGAACCGTTCCTTAATAAATCAATATGGTGCTGTAATATGTCCAGTTCCTGTTCGCGTTCCGCCAATTCGGCACGTTCGTGATTCAGGTTCCACGCGTTCATCACAAATCGCTGAACATTCATATCGCCCAAGAACATACGGATAAACATAAACAGTGCGAATATCGCACAGGCAATACCAATTTTGCCATGCCAACCACCCGTCCAGGCACGACCAATAAATCCAAAGAAATTTTTGATTTTTTCCATCTTGCGTGTATTATATCACAAATGTTTAGTAATAATCAAATTTTTGCTGCACCACTTGCGGGCGTGACGGATCGGCCGTTTCGCCGTATTATTCGCGAATTTTCGCCGGAAAATCCGTTGGTTACAGAAATGATATCGTGTCATTCGCTGGTCGCGGCACATAAAAATTGTCTACGAAATTTTGACCGGTATGATGACGAAGGGCAGATTGGTGCACAAATTTTCGGTGCAGACGCAACATTGATGGCCGAAGCCGCAAAGATTTTACAAGATGCTGGGGCAAAATGGATTGATATTAATATGGGCTGTCCAGTGCCAAAGGTTGCGACCCGTGCGAATGCCGGTGCATACCTTATGCGGAATCATAAATTGGCGGGCGAAATAATGTCGGCGGTTGTTCGTGCCGTTCAAATTCCAGTATCCATAAAGACGCGTTTGGGGTGGGACGATAAACATATCGATTGGCTAAATCTAATCAATGTGGCTGCGGGGTGCGGGGTACAGTTTGCCGCACTGCACGGACGAACCCGTGCGCAACTTTATTTGGGAAACGCGGTGTTGCCCGATGTACACGATGCGCCAATTCCAATAATCGCGAATGGCGATATTCGCAACACTTCTGATGTGGCCCATGCGGAAAGTTTGGGTTATGCCGGTGTGATGATTGGACGCGGACTGTTGGGGCGACCATGGGCGTTGTCTGAGATTGCGGGTGGGGCGGTGCCGGATAATATCGGGCTGGTTGTGCTGAAACACCTGGAATATACCATCGAATATTACGGGGCACGATCGGCGGTTATGATGTTTCGCAAACATGCTGCGTGGTACAGCAGTGGTTTGCCCAATTCGTCTGAGTTTCGCGTGCGGGTAAATTCCATTACAGACGTAAATGACCTGAAACGTGAAATTTGTGAATTTTGGGGTTGCGAATTGAATATGTAGATTCTATGATAATAGGAAAATCGGGGGTTCAACATGGACGAAGTTATTACAGATACAAATATCGAAGTCAAACCAAGTACAGAAATGACTGCGGGCGAAATGCTGCGCAATGCGCGTACAACGGGTCGCCGTAAACGTGAATTACAGACTATTGCCAAACAGTTATGTATTCGTGAAGATTTCTTGCAAGCGCTGGAAGATGGCAATTATACTGCACTGCCAGAGGTTGTGTATATCTTGGGGTTCGCGCGTAATTATGCGATTGAGTTGGGCTTGGACCCAGATGAAGTTATTACAAAAATAAAGCATGAATTGGGTTTGGTTCCAGTTGAGGGCGAAGAGCCAGTGTTGGCGGTTAAAAAGCCAGAAAGCGATGCGCCGAAATTCGATTTCAAGAAATTTGTGCCGATGTGTAAAAACGCCTGGGCATATATTGTTAAACACTGGAAATGGGCGTCTGGGATTGCGGGCGGTGTGTTGTTGCTTATAATTTTGTTGGTCGTTCTGTTCAGTGGTTCAAGCAGCAAAACAGATGATTTGTCGATTGATGACGCGGAAATTGTTGTGTCCAGCGAACCATCAGAGCCAGCATATACCCAGCCAGTTCGTGAACGTTTCGGAATTGAAAATCGTGGCAAATCGACAATCATATTACAGGCAAATAAAAACGCGGGCGAGGTTGGCAAATGGATTCAAATCGAAGATGCGCGTGGTAAAATTGTCTTTACCAAGATAATGGCACCGGGTGACATATTCTATATGCCAGTGGGCAATGGTTATCGTGGCACTTTTGGTGATGTGTCGTGCTTTGATTTCTGGGTAGATGGAAAATTGGCACCAGCAATAAAGGCAAGCCGCAATTCCAAAATCGCAATAACTGCGGAAAACCTTATGAAACCAGTTGCGGCTAATAACAAACAATAAAACAACCGCCACCATGGCGGTTGAAATTTCAAACATCTGATTTATATTACGTACTATGAGTGGCGTTATAAAAATTCGCGGTGCACGCGAAAATAATCTTAAAAATATCGATTTAGACATACCAAAAAATAAATTGGTGGTCTTTACTGGCGTGTCTGGGTCGGGTAAATCGTCACTGGCATTTAATACCATTTATGCCGAAGGCCAACGCCGCTATGTTGAAAGTTTATCATCATACGCCCGTCAATTCTTGGATATGCAGAAAAAGCCCGATGTTGATACTATCGAAGGTTTGTCACCTGCAATTTCAATTGAACAAAAGACCACGTCAAAAAATCCGCGTTCAACAGTTGGTACCGTAACCGAAATTTATGATTACTTACGTTTGCTGTGGGCGCGTGTCGGTGTGCCATATTCGCCGGTGACTGGGTTGCCGATTAAATCCCAGACAATTGCGGAAATGGTTGATTGGACGATGAAAATTCCGGCAACAACAAAGATTTATGTTATGGCACCGTTGGTTCGCGACCGCAAGGGCGAATACAGAAAAGAAATAGCGTTTTTGATAAAGCAGGGCTATGTTCGTGCGATTGTTGATGGGGAATTGTTTGATTTGGCTTCGGTGCCCCCGTTGGATAAAAACAAAAAGCACAATATATTTGTGATTGTTGACCGTTTGGCTATGCCGGCGGCAGATGCGTCTGAATCAGATGTCGAAGAATTCCGTTCGCGCCTGTATGCATCATTTGAGGGTTCGTTGCGATTGGTTCCGGGGTCGGTATTGGTTCGCCGTTTGGATACCAATGAAGATACGTTATATTCGCAAAACTATGCTTGCCCCGTCAGTGGTTTTACCGTTCCGAAAATCGAACCTCGTTTGTTTTCTTTTAATGCGCCAATGGGCGCGTGCCAGGCGTGTGATGGTTTGGGTGTACAACTGGACTTTTCGCCCGACTTGGTTGTTCCCGACCCGTCAAAGTCCATATTGGGTGGCGCGATTGCGCCTTGGTCGCGTGGCGGAATGTTGACCCAGTATGATCATTTATTGGACGCAATACATAAAAAATTCAAGATTCCATTATCAAAACCGTGGCACACACTGACCGCTGAACAGAAAAATATTATTTTGTATGGCAGTGGTGACGAGCCGATAAAAATAAACTGGAACGGTTTTGTATATGAAAAACCATACGAAGGTGTAATACCAAACCTTGAACGCCGTTGGCGTGAATCTGAATCAGATATGATGCGCGCAGAAATCGCGAAATATCAGTCTGAAAAACCATGCCCCATGTGCCATGGTAAACGTCTTAATATCCAGGCGTTGTGTATAAAAATAAACGGTGCAGACATTATTGATGTCTGTGATATGGCGGTTGATGATTCTTTAAAGTGGTTCACCGATTTGCCGAATCATTTAACCCAAAAAGAAAACGATATTGCGCGTGTGATATTGCGTGAAATTACAAGCCGCTTACATTTCTTACAAAACGTTGGTTTGGGCTATTTAACATTGTCGCGTATGGCGGGGACGTTGTCGGGCGGTGAATCACAACGAATTCGCCTTGCTTCGCAAATCGGCAGTGGTTTGTCGGGTGTTCTGTACGTGTTGGACGAACCGTCAATTGGTTTGCACCAAAGTGATAATGACAAATTGCTGGAAACGTTAAAAATGCTGCGGGACAAGGATAACACAGTCATCGTTGTTGAACATGACGAAGATGCGATGCGTGCAGCGGACTATTTGGTCGATATTGGACGTGGCGCGGGTATAAATGGTGGAAACGTTGTTGTCGCGGGCACGCCAGACGCGGTTATTAAATGTAAAGATTCTTTGACCGGGCAATACCTTGCGGGCAAGCGCAAGATAGATGTTCCGAAAAAACGGCGCGCGGGCAACGGCAATTCAATCACGATTACTGGGGCGCGGGCGAACAACCTTAAAAACATAGATGTCGAGTTTCCGTTGGGTAAATTTATCGCGCTGACGGGTGTTTCGGGATCGGGCAAATCAACATTGTTGTTGGATACGTTATATCCTGCATTGATGCGCGCGCTGTATAATTCCAAGATTGAAACGGGCGCACACGACACTGTGCGTGGTATGGAAAATGTGGATAAAGTGGTCGATATTGACCAATCGCCAATCGGGCGTACCCCACGCAGTAACCCGGCAACATATACGGGTGTGTTTTCCGATATCCGCGATTTTTTTGCAGAATTGCCAGAGGCCAAAGCACGTGGCTATACACCGGGTCGTTTCTCGTTTAATGTAAAGGGTGGACGTTGCGAAGCGTGCCAGGGTGATGGCCAGATAAAGATTGAAATGAACTTTTTGGCGGACGTGTATGTTGAATGCGATAAATGCCACGGAACGCGCTATAACGAAGAAACTTTGGCGGTAAAGTACAAGGGCAAATCGATTGCCGATGTTTTAAATATGACGGTGGAAGAGGCATACCGCTATTTCATCAACGTGCCAAAGATTAAACGTAAATTGGAACTGCTACGCCGGGTCGGTATGGACTATATCAAACTGGGCCAAAGTTCACTTGATTTGTCGGGTGGCGAAGCACAACGTATAAAACTGTCACGCGAATTGTCGGCGCACAGCACCGGTCAGACAATTTACATTTTGGACGAACCGACAACGGGTCTTCATTTCGAAGATATTAAATTGTTATTGTCGGTATTACACGAATTAGTGGACGCGGGCAATACTGTAATTGTCATTGAACACAACTTGGAAGTTATTAAAACGGCCGATTGGGTAATTGATTTGGGACCGGGTGGTGGTATCAATGGCGGACGTGTGGTGGCGACGGGTACACCGGAACAGGTTGCCGCGGTTTCAGATTCACTTACTGGACAATATTTAAAGAAGTATCTGGACAAACCGCGTTCTGTAAAATAAGATTATAAGAAATAAAAGGAGTAATAAATGTTTGGTTTCGGAAAAAAGAAAACAGTAAAAGCGCCAGTCGATGAAAACACGACTTCGGTTGAAAGTGGGGCACAAGAACCAAAAATGCCATCGGGCATGAAAGAAACTGCCCAGCGCATGATGTCGGGTGAATTTGACTTGAATGATATGTTGGCGCAATTGAAACAGATTAAAAAGATGAGCAATTTTAGTGGTCTGTTGAAAATGGTGCCGGGTATGTCGGGTGCGGTGAACGCTATGAAGGAAAAAATCAAAGACGGCAGTGTTGATGCCCAAATTAAAATATTGGAGGCCATGACCGTCGCCGAACGTGCCGACCCAGAAAAGATTTTTGCCAATGCCAAGGCACGTATTGCGGAAACGGCGGGTTGTACAGTACGCGAAGTTGAACATATTATTAAGCAATACACTAAAATGAAACAGCAAATGGCGATGATTCAACGTATGGGCGGAATGGAGGCCGTAATGCAACGTATGCAGGCAGCAGGCACAATGCCGGGGGGAATGAAATAAAATGGGAACAGATGCGTAAAGGTATATTCAGATGGCAGTTATCAAAGAGTTTATAGACAATATTTTCAATAATCCGCCCATAGACGTGTGTTTGCCACGTGCGTTCACGGTGTTTTATCGTGATGTCGGCAAGCGGGTTGAGGCATATATGGTCGAAGTCACATATAAAAACGACAAACACAAAGAGTTCACTTTTCCGGTGGATAACGACCATTGGAAATTGGTGTCAAAAGATCGTGCATATAAACGTGCGATGGCCTTTTATCGTCGCCAGCGTGCGAAAGTTCGGGCATATAACAGATTGCATCGCAATGAAAATAGTAAATAAGAGAATCTCATACAATATAAAGGTATAAATAAAATGGCAAATCTTTTCACAGCAGTTATAAAAAACACTTTTACACCAACACCAGTGAGCGTAACTTTTCCAAGTAGATTTAAGGTTGAAGACAATGATAACGGTGAACAAGTTGAGGCGTATCAGATACTTGTAACATATAAGAACGGAAGAGTTAAAGGGTTCTCGTTTCCTGTAAATGACAACAAATCCATTGCATACATGCACGCAATGAAATTTTATCTGCGTCAAAAAGAACGGATTAGTGCTTATTACACATTACACGGCAATGAAAATACTAAATAAGAAAATTGCACAGCATAAATCTTCGGTTGCGTGGCTTCAACGCCAGGCATCTGATCCATATGTTGCGCGCGCGCACCGTGACGGTTATCGGGCGCGGGCGGCATATAAACTGATTGAAATGAACGAAAAATTTCATTTCTTGAAAAATGGCCAGGTTGTTGTCGATTTGGGTGCTGCGCCGGGTTCGTGGTCCCAGTATGTCGCGCGTGAATATCCGAAAACAAAAGTCTTTGCGATGGACTTGCTGGAAATAAAACCAATTCCAAACGTCACGTTTTACCAGGGCGATTTTACCACAGATGAAGCATTACAATGGTTGGAATCAGAGTTGGGTTTATCGTCTGATGAAATCGGTAATGGTACGGCGGACGTTGTTATGTCGGATATGGCGCCAAATACTGTTGGTCATAAAAAGACCGATCATTTACGTCAAATGGTATTGTTGGAATATGCGCTGGACTTTGCGTTGCACGCGTTACGGCCGGGTGGGGTGTTTGTTGCCAAATCGTTCACCGGCGGTTCAACGGGCGATTTGATACGGCAAATGAAAAATAACTTTGATTCGGTTCAGCAGGTAAAACCCCCCGCATCGCGCAAAGACAGCGTGGAAATGTTCATTGTGGCAACGGGTTTTCATAAATAATAAAAGCGGCGAATATGCCGCTTTTTTTATTTTACCTTATCAAATCTTGCCTGCATTGCGTGGGTCCACGCGTTGCATGTTTCCAGAAACCGTTTGGTTTCTTCTATTTCGTTTTTGTACCCATTTATATTATCCTGGCAACGTGTGATTTTGCGTTGTTTTTCAATGATTGATATATTGTCATCGGCCTGGATACGCTGGATTTGCGTATTCATCCTGTCAATATAGTCAAAACATTGCTCAACCAATTTATAGTGTTTGTCGTAGTTGCCAGCAATGGTTGGGAATAAGTTTACTTTTTTGACATCATCCATGGCTCGCCCCCCGGGTTTGTGGTTAAAAGTCCGTGTCTTTGTCTTACACACTTAAATTGTAACACATATCCCCATTTTGTCAAGCAAGTAATATAAAGTGCACAAAGTGTAAAATAAAACAAGTGTTTTTATGATTGACAATGTTGTGTGTGTTTTACTAGAATAAAGCAAAGGAAATAATAAGTTTTGGCCGTTGTTTGTATTGTACAAATGGCGGAAATCTGGGGGAAAGGGGAATAAAATGAATCGGAATAAAAGCCGTTTTGTGACGCTTGTTTTTTCGTGTTTCTTTGCGATATTTGTGGTTGGTAATGCATTTGCTGTGTCGTGCACCAGTTCACAGTATGTGACTTCTAGTGGTCATTATTGCCGATCATGTGACGAAGTCGGCCCCAGCAGTGCCGCATATACATGTAAGAATAATTATGTCACATGTAAAAGCGGTTATGTCAAGACGTTCAGTCGTATTTATTTGTACAGCAGCAGTGGCAGTTTAGAGGCAGAATATTGTTGCCCATCCGCGCAAGCATATACGGATGCTGGTGGTACATATCGCTGTTTAACCCAATGGAGTGGTTATTATTCCAACAAGCAGGGTACAGAGTACGACAATGGCGCAACAGTTTCCGGTGGTACATATACATGTCCATCGGGATATACGCGCGTAATGAAACCATTTGCTGGGTACGCTGACACCTCGGGTGGTTCTGGAAAAGTGAAGTATGATACTCCGCAATATGCATGCTGTTTAACCGCAAATACATATTTGGGTCCGGATGGTACAACCAAGTTTTGTGCCGATGATGGAACAAATTTGCATTACACCCGTAACGACTTAAGTGCATTTATTGAGGAAAAGTCAAATGGCACCAAAGAGTTCAAGTGTCTTGCAACTGGGTGGACGAACTATGGCAATCGTAACTTTCGTGCGGCAATAATGAATCGTGACTATCTTAATACGCCAAATGTTTTTTCATATTGGGATTGTCAGTCAGTTTTGTATAGCAGCAATGTCCCCTGTTCAGAGTCCTATTCACCATCGGGAATTAACTGTAACAGTGGTAATTTTACAGTAAATTGTTACAGCCCGAAAACGAACAGCTCTGGCAAGGTGACCGGTTATAATTATAACAAGGCGGGATATGCAATGGATGGTACGTCGTTCAGGGGATGCGAAGTAAATGTGACAATAACGGGTAAAACGGGTTGTACAGATAACCAAGTTGTATATCATTATGATTTAAACACAAGTGGCAGTTATGCACCAAGTACTATTCTTTATAACAGCACGCGATATGATACGGTGGTGGGCACATTTTTTGATATTTATTCTGTAGAAACAGCGGAATGGTTGGTCAAAGGTTACACATTTACCGCCCAAGGGGGATATCGTAAAAACACATCAAATGGTACATGTGTTCAGTGTTCCGCGGGAACTTATTCGGCGGGTGGAAATGTAACAGCTTGTGCTAATTGCTACGGTGGCAAATACGGTACTACGGCGGGCGCGACATCGTGCAATGGTACGTGCGCAAAGGGAACGTATTCCGATTGGTCTGGACCAAAAACGTCGTGCACCGCTTGTACTGGTGCTACGTATGCACCAAACACAGGGATGGATAAGTGTTTGGACGTGCCATATAACGCATCTGTGAACAGCGCACATGACGACATTAGCTGTCAAGCTGGCTATTACAAAAGCACAAACCGTTATTCTGGTGAACCATGGTATTTCTGTCCCCCATGTCCACGTCATTATGGCAATTCATGTCCATGGACTGTTGACGAAATGGCTTCTACTTATAACGGAACTACTGACTCAAGTGGTGCGACATCAATAACCCAATGTAAAGCATCTATGGTGCTTACCGACAGCAAGGGAACCTATACACAAAGCGCCACATATTCTGGTGATGACTATGTGACAATTGGGCTTGATACGAACGGTTGGGGCCAAGTCGCAAATAATCTTGGTGGTGTCCAAAATCTGGTTCCGACTTTCTACGGTATGTGTGCCCAGGGGTATTTCCCATGGTCGGGTATTGAGGATTATCCAGATAATGGTGTATCGGCTTTGTTGGATTATCAGTGGGTTGTCGGGAGTAATGGAACGTGGAATTACTTATACGTGCCGATGGGTATCGCCCAAATAATATACCGTGATTTGACTTATGCTGGCTACAGTGATTTATTCACATATTATGATTATTAATACACAATCCAGAGTGCAGAGTTCAAATCCCCTTTGCGACAGCAAAGGGGATTTTGCTCAGATATAAATATCGGGACTATTTCAACGTTTCGGCGTGACCGCGGGCCAGTTCATCGCAACGTTCGTTGTATTCTTCACCATTATGGCCGCGCACCCAAACCCAATGAATTTCAACTTTACTTGCTAATTCGTCCAACTGTTGCCACAGGTCTTGATTTTTTACAGGTTTTTTATCCGCGGTGCGCCAATTGTTTTTCTTCCAATTTTTCATCCATGTCTGCATGCCATTTTTTACATACTGGCTGTCGGTATGAATTTCAACCGCGTTATGTCGGTGCGCCGCGGTCAGCGCGCGTATCACCGCCATTAATTCCATACGATTGTTTGTTGTATTCTTTTCACCACCGCAACGTTCCGCAACATTTTCGCCGTCCGTCGCAACAAATGCCCAACCGCCCGGGCCGGGATTTCCCAAACAAGAACCATCTGTCCAAATTTTTAACATTTTATGTGCCTCTATTTTATGATATAATACCATAAAATGACTTATGATGCCAACTCTTTACAATATATGGCAAATACAGTGCGCGCGGACGCACTGCGTGCGATATTGTCGGCTAAATCGGGGCACGTTGGAATTGCACTTGGTGCGGCGGATATTATCACCGCTGTTTTTGCGAATTTTGTGCGGCGTGGAACCGATCATTTCGTTTTGTCGGCGGGGCATGGTTCGGCAATGTTATATGCCACGTTAAAGTTGGCGGGGTATAATATCGGCAATCTTTCATCTTTCCGGAAAATTGGCGGGTTGCCGGGACATCCGGAATACGGAATTGACGGTGTTGATGCAACTACGGGGCCGTTGGGAACGGGCGTTGGAAACGCGGTTGGACTTGCGTTGGCGGGCAAAATTCAAAAGTCAGATGCGCGTGTATACTGTCTTTGCGGTGATGGCGATTTAAGCGAAGGTGTCGCAAACGAATCGATTGCGTTTGCTGGACAATATAAATTAAACAATCTGGTCTTGCTCTGGGATGATAATGGCATAACGATTGACGGTGTTGCGATAACTGACTTGGACGTGCCGGCGCGTATGCGGGCGGCGGGCTGGAACGTTGTTTCGGTGGACGGTTCGGACGGCGAAAAAATAAGTCGCGCAATTGCCGATTCGCGCGCCTCATCGATGCCGACTTTTATTCAGTGTAAAACGGTTATTGGAAAATATTCTTCACTTGCTGGAATGTCGCGTGCGCATGGGTTGGCGCTGGATTCCGAAGAATTGGAACGTTTAATCAAAAAATTGGATTCTTTGACGGGGCGGAATTTATGGGCGGATGTGGCGGCGCGTCCATCGGCACCACGTTTTCCACAAAAAACAATCGATATGTCGGGGGTGAAAATAGAATGCCCCATTACCGATATGTCAACGCGCGAAATGTCGGGGTTGTACATCGACAAACTTTTGGGTGCGGGTGTCAATATTATCGGGGGCAGTGCCGATTTGGGCCCCAGTACGAATACTTGGACCAAAAATTCTGTGGCAATTACGCCGGGCGCATTTATCGGCAACTTTATCGAATATGGTGTGCGTGAACACGCAATGGCGGCAATAATGAACGGTATGGCGGCGGTGGGTTTGCGCGTGTTTGGTTCGACTTTCTTGGTGTTTTCTGACTATATGCGGCCCGCGATGCGTGTTGCGGCGCTGTCGGGATTGCCGGTGATTTATGTTTTAACACACGACAGTATTGCGGTCGGCGAAGATGGCCCAACGCATCAACCAGTTGAACAATTGCCATCGTTGCGCTTGATTCCAAATATGAACGTGTTTCGTCCTTGTAATATGGCAGAGGTTGCAACCGCGTGGCATCGTGCGTTGCGTGAAAAATCGCGGCCGTCTTGTATCGTCCTGTCGCGCCAGAAAATCAAAAATATTCCGTCCCCAGCGGGCGCAGAGTTGGCGCGTGGTGCGTATGTAATAAAACCCGCGAAATCTTCGCACGTGCGCGTGACAATTATTGCAACGGGTTCGGAAGTGCCATTGGCGGTCGATGTCGCAAAAATAATCGGCGATAATGTCCAAGTGGTCAGTATGCCGTCTGTGGAATATTTCCGCGCCCAAAGTGCGACATACAAACAAAAGATTCTGCGTGGCTATGTTGTCGCAATTGAAGCGGCGGCGACTTCGCCATGGTTCGAATTTGCCGATGCGGTTGTCGGTGTAAATCGATTCGGTTTGTCGGGGGCGGGCGCGGACGTGTATTCGGCATTTGGCTTTGATGCGGAACATATTGCGCGCGATATAATCAGCCAGATAAAAAAATAATATGTCGGAAAATGTTTTTATATCTTCATCGGGCGAGCATATTCCAATCGTCATTACTACGCGGCGCGGCGCGCAAAACATCACACTGCGCCCGAAAACAGCGCCAAATCACGAAATAAGTGTCACAAAACCGTGGATTTCATCAAATGCTTCGGTATTAAAGTTCATTGAATCAAAGCGACGTTGGATTGAAAATATTTTTGCGCGCGCACCACAAAAACAGACCGTTGCGCCCGGTGGCACAATCGAAATCTTGGGGCGTGTGGTTGAATTACAGCACGATGCAACGCGGCGCACGAATCAATTTATTATTCATGATGATGCGCACGCAACACTGGTTGTCGGGGGCGGGGCGGAAATGTTTGAATCGCGCGTGCGTAATTTTGTTAAATCGGAATTCATAAAAACCGCGCGTGAAATGATACGGACCGCGCCACGTGAATTGTGGCCCGCGCGTGTCGCCGCACATGATACAACAAGTCGCTGGGGCAGTTGTTCAACCACCGGTACGATGTCACTGTCGTGGCGATTGGCCTTTGCGCCTATTGATGTAATGCGTTATGTCGTTATGCACGAATTGGCGCACCGGCGCCACATGGATCATTCGCCGGCGTTTTGGGCGACCGTTTCTGAATTGTATGGCTTTGGTGTTGAGCGCGCTAAACGGTGGCTGAATCAGCATGGTGCGGAATTACACAAATATTTTTAGTGCTTGAAATCGTAAATTTTTGGGCTATATTTAAGTCGCTATGAACAAAAATATGGTTTCTTTTTCATTATTTTTTCATCACGCCCGTGCGGGTGTGTGCTTCTAGCGTTTACTTAAATTTTGTGATATAATATATGCAAATTGCATATGGTTTTCCGTAAATATTAAACATAGGAATAAATAAAATGGAATTAAAACCAACAAAACCTTTGTCGGGATTTATAGAATTATCGCCAGTTGCGCAACGCTTTGTCGATGAATGCGCGGCGCGAATGCTGGGAATTCTGCGTGTTGCCGGATTTTCTAATTTGGATTTGCCGGCTATTGAACGTGCCGAAGTTTTAACAGATAAAGATAACTGGGACGAAATCGAAACCCAAATGTTCTTGTTCCAAAAGGGCGATACAAAAATGGGTTTGCGCTATGACGGAACGGTTGGTCTGTCGCGATATGTTGCGGGTCATCTGAATGATTTAACGTTCCCATTTCGTGCAAGTCAGTTTTCTAAACGCTATCGCGGCGAACGTGCACAGCGTGGTCGCTATCGTGAATTTTACCAGATGGATATGGACATTATGGGTATCAACACATTGTCCACGAATTATGATGCTGAAATCATATCGGTAATTCAGCGTACGTTAAATTCGGTTTCTGAATTCATCGGTGATAACTATGTTCGTATCGGTTCGCGACCCTTTTGGGACGCGTTATTTGATTATTTGGGATTAAATGCGGACCAAAAAAAGAACGTCTTTATCCTTATCGACAAACGCGACAAAATGGGTGACGCTGACTTCGCCGAAGGGTTGTCAGATGTGCTTAAAAACGAAAAACTGGAAAATGAAATAAAATCAGTATTTGTAACTGGTTACAAGAATTTTGTGAACAAGTCTGATAACTTAGATGCCGCCATTACAGAACTGAATGATTTTATGAAAGTTTTACAAGATTTCGGTGTTAAAAATGCTGAAATTGACCTGTCGATTACACGTGGTTTGGCATATTACACCGGGTTGGTATTTGAATTTAAATTGTCATCATTCCCAGAACTTGGAACGGCGGCCGGCGGTGGTCGTTATGCTAATTTGTCTGAAAAGTTCAGCAAGACCAAGATAATCGGGGTTGGGGCGGCGATTGGTTTTTCGCGAATCTTTGTTTCCTTAGTTGAATCTGGCAAAATAGATTTAGAAAAATTCGATGCGTCAATCGTTGCGGCGGTGTTGCCGATGGGTAATTCGGCGGTTCCGTTTGCGATGAATGTTGTGAATGCTTTGCGCGATAAAAATATCGCCACAACAGTGTATTTAGATGCGGATAAGAAGTTCAAAAACCAAATTGAATACGCCGACAAAATAAAAACTAAATACAGTTTGATAATTGGCGAAGATGAAGTAAGTTCTCAACAAATAATGGTCAAAAATATGGCCACGGGCGACCAAGAAAAAATGTCGCTTGCGGACACCATAAAATTGTTAAAAACGGTATAATAAAATGATAGTTGAACAGAAGTTAAAAGATATTCAGACGCGCGCAACAGAAATCGAAGCCCAAATGAACTCGGGTACGGTTTCGGGCGATGAATTGACGCGTTTATCAAAAGAATATTCCCGTTTGAACGAGATATTGCCGTTGATAAATGAATATTTTCAAACGACCCAGGGTATTGCGGACGCAACGGAAATGGAACACGACCCGGAACTGCACGCGATTGCCGCGGAACAGTTGGTAGAGTTAAACCACGCGTTGCCAGAAATTGAAAAGAAATTACAAATTGCGTTGTTGCCACGTGATGCTGCGGACGATAATAGTGTGATTATGGAAATTCGTGCGGGCGTTGGTGGTGAAGAGTCTGCGTTGTTTGCGGGTGATTTGTTTAATCAATATAAGTCGTATGCGTTGCGCCATGGGTGGAAGATTGAAATTATCGAAGAAAACCCAACTTCGTTACATGGGTACAAGGAAATTGTATTCAAAATAGATGGTGTTGGTGCGTATGCGCGTATGAAATTTGAATCTGGTATTCATCGTGTACAACGTGTTCCAGAAACCGAAGCGGGCGGTCGTATTCACACATCTGCGGCATCGGTTGCCGTAATGCCCGAAGCAAAAGATATTGACGTTGTTATTGAAGATAAAGATATTCGTATCGATATTTTCCGTGCGTCCGGTGCGGGTGGCCAGCATGTTAATAAAACCGATTCTGCAATTCGTATTACGCACTTTCCATCGGGTATTGTTGTGACATGTCAAAATGAACGTTCCCAGATTCAGAACAAAGCAACCGCAATGGCAGTGTTGCGTTCGAAACTGTATGAAAAGCAACGTATGGAACAGATGAACGCATCGAATGCATCACGGCGTTCAATGGTTGGTTCGGGTGACAGAAGTGAAAAGATTCGTACTTATAATTTCCCAGAACAGCGTGTCACTGATCATCGCATAAAACTGACGTTGTATAAACTGGATGATATCTTGGCGGGCGGTGAAGCGTTGGACGAAATGATTGATGCGCTTATTGCCGCAGACCAATTGGAACAGTTGGCTAATTTAGATTGATTAAATTATTTTTGCTAATTTAAAAACCGCCCAAATGGGCGGTTTTATTAAAACACGTAACGTATTTGAATTCCGCCCATCCAACCGGTACGGCCGCCGTTGTGGTAACCAGCGGTTGCTGAAAAACCAAACCGTTCGGCATTCTTGTGTACAGATAGTTCAAATTCACTGTAATTTTTCAATTCCAAATCCGGCATTGTTGCACCGGCAACCTTGATATCGCCAACGTATGGGAAATTAAACACATAGCGTGCAGATGCGGCACCAAACCAGCCGTCATTGAAGTTTAATATTGCACGTAACGATGGTGCTGCCTCAATCATGTGTGAACCATCCAAAGATAATTCATGTCCGGTGTCGGATTCATAACCATTGGAATATATGTATGTATATCCAGCGTATGCGCCCGGTGCCAATATCAAACGTTTAGACAGTACGATATCGTATGATGCATTTGCCGCAACACCCGCCCAGAAATTCATAAAGTCATAGTCGCCCAATGATGATTTTGCATCACTGAATAACAAACCAGCATCGCCGGCCACAGTGATATGAAATCTGTGAATGTTATAACCCTGGAATATTCCGATGTATCCGCCGTTTTCAGTCAACTCAACCGTGTCGGCATCTTCACGTGCAAGTATCAAACCACCGAAACCACCGAATTGTGAAAAGCCGTTATCCAAATTCAATGGCTGATTTGCAAAACCCATCGAAATCAAATCGTATCTGGAATCAAACTTGTCATAATTGGACAGTTTTACTTTGTCTTGGGCATGTTGCCACGTGAACCAATTGTAATTAGAGTCGGTTATATCGCCACCACTGTGTCCTGATTCTTCTTTAGAAATACCGGTATCGTCACCATATTCACCATAAAACAACATTTCACCATATATTGGGTCGCAATTACATGGCTCATCGTAGTTGGCCATAGCGTTTTCTTTGTATTCGGCATATTCGCCCAAGTCAAGTTCGGCACCAAAATTGTCAAACGTATTCAACATGATTGAATGTTGAATTGCGGCGATGTTATTTGCGATAACACCGTTTGATTGAAAACGCGAAATAGGGGCCGCGCTTGCGCCACATGGCATAAAACCAATTGCTGTGACTACGGATAATGCCAAAATAGAAATGTGTTTCATTTTTATCTCTCTCGGTTTTTTGTTTCGTTATGACATATTGTACCATAAAACAAGTGAATATAAAGCAAAAAATGCGCAGATAATTTTTTATTGTATGGTGATAATTTTTTTTATAACATTTCTTTCAGCATGGATGGGAAAGAACAATCTTTATCAAATCGTCCGATTGTAATGGTCGGCCTGATGGGTGCGGGCAAGACCAGTATTGGTCGTGCTTTGGCGCGCCGTCTTAAAATACCGTTTGTTGATTCTGACAAGGAAATAGAGGCGGCGGCGGGGTGTAGCGTTGTTGATATCTTTGCGATGTACGGCGAAACAGAATTTCGGCGCGTTGAACAACGTGTTGTCCAGCGGTTGCTGGATACGCCGCCGGCACGCAAAGTGATTTCCACAGGCGAGGGAGCGTTTATAACCACGGCGGTGCGTGAAATACTGCTTAAACGCGCAATAACCGTTTGGTTAAAGGCAGATTTGGATCTGTTGGTAAAGCGCACAAATTTCCGCGATACACGACCACAACTGTTGCATACAGACAGTAAAAAAATCTTGGCGCAATTGATAAAAGAGCGTTATGATATCTATGCGTTGGCGGACATTACGGTGGAAACCAAAGACGAAAGTTTGCGCCGTACACTGAATAAAGTGGTGGACGCAATTGAAACATACACAAAAGAAAGGAACACAAATGGCAAAAAGTAATTTTATCAAAGATTTCTCGGCGTTTATAAGTCGCGGAAATGCAATCGACATGGCTGTCGGTATCATTGTTGGGTCTGTGATGACCAGTGTTGTAAATTCGTTGGTCAAAGACGTAATTATGCCACCGATTGGTGTTTGGACGGGTGATATTGATTTTTCTGACTGGAAAATCGCGCTTGGGCACAGCACTGATGCCACAATAAACATCGGCATATTCTTGAACACTATTATCAGTTTCTTGATAACAATGTTTGCGATATTCTTGATTGTTCGTTTGGTCGCAAAGACAAAAGCCAAGAAGCCAGCAACAACACACGCTTGCCCATATTGTCAATCGACAATCAGCAATGCGGCAACAAAATGTCCGTATTGCTGCAGTGCGGTTAAGCCGGTTGAAACAGGCGCAGTGGAAGAAAGCGATTTGGCGAAGAGTTTAAAGAGTGTAAAATCGTTAGCGACAGGCAAATTAAACAAAATCAAAAAAATCACTAAAATCAAAAAGAAATAATATTGTTTGTAATAAAGTGATTTAATTTGTTTTTGCCCCGATTTATCGGGGTTTTTATTTGGGTTGATAGTATGATTATGTATAGTTTTATGTGAGAGTGTCGGCTGATTTCTGGGCGTAATATGGTTAAAACTGTGCTTTTTGGCGGAAATCTGCGGTTTTTTGCGTTTTTTAATACGTGTCTTTGGTCGTGTGCGACCGACTGTATAGGCTATGAAAGGTGCGGAATTGCTGGGGTTGGGGTGTTTTGGTCATAATTTATAATGATCTTGAAATCTGGTATGTGTGGTGCTTGTGTGAGTGTGATAGGTGCAGCGGTGAATTGTATTTATGATGGTTGTTGCTGGGATTGTCATCATGGTGGCTTGATATAATTTTATTTGATAATGGTTTGGTAGATGTTTGAAAGTCGCGAAAATCTGCGGGGAAGACGATATATAAAAGGCGTATAATGTATATTATGTATAGTTTTATATTGTGATACGCACAGAAAATATAAAAAACGATGAATTGTACCGCCATTGATTATATGGTATGACGATGGCTTATGTGAATTCGTATAAGTTTGTTTATAAATTTGTGAAAAGTTTTTATCTGAGAAATATTTTTTCAGATCTGTTTTTGTAGATATGATTGGTATGTAATTTAAATTGAATTAATTTATTATGTTATTATATATATTATATTGTTATAACTTATAAACTACGCTTTCGGCATGTGTGGTGATTTTGGCTATGTTTTTGGATCGATTTTTGTAATTTGTGCCCTTGCCTGTTTTTGCTGAAATTTTTAAAAAATGGCGGATTTCTGCGGGTTTTGGGCGGTTTTGATGTGTAAAAACTCGTAAAAGTGGCGGAAATCTGCGGTTTTTAGCGTTTTTATGCTTCTTTGGAAATTTTTGGGTGTTTTTTATCGAAAAACCTTGAATTTCATAGGGTTTCAATATAGAATTTGCTGGTTATTACAAACATATCAATATGGAGTTGTCCGATGGCAGACGAAAATATGAAGAAAATTCAAGAACGTGAGGCAAAATGGCAGGCTCGCTGGCGCGATGCACGTGCCTTTGTACCAAAGAACGATGGGTCAAAACCACGTTTTTATACTTTGGTGGAATTTCCGTTCTTGTCTGGTGCTGGTATGCATGCTGGACACATGATGAATTATTCTGGTATGGACGTATTGGCTCGTTTTCGTCGTGCTCGTGGCTATGATGTTTTGTTTCCAATGGGTTTTGATGCGATGGGTATTGCGGGTGAACATTACGCAACGAAAATTGGTCGTCATCCCGCAGATTTGGCAAAAGAATTAGCCGAATCTTATTCAGAAATGATAGACCGCGTCGGTTGGTCGGTCAGTCCGGAAACTCGTGTTGCCACTTCGGATCCAGAATATATCAAGTGGACCCAGTGGATGTTTATTCGATTCTTTAATGCGGGTTTGGCATATAAATCTGCCCTGCCAATGAATTGGTGCCCAAGTTGTAAAACAACATTTACGAATGAAGAACTGGAAGATAACAAATGTCCACGTTGTCATGGCATTATTGAAAAGAAAGAAAAATTGCAATGGAATCTGCGTCTGTCGCAATATGCGGACAAATTGCTTGACGGTTTAGACAATGTGAATTTCGATGAAAGAATCAAAAAAGACGAAATCAATCTTATTGGTAAATCGCACGGTGCAGATGTTGATTTTCGTGTTGGCGATGATGTTATGACGGTTTATACAACGCGTGTTGATACTATATTCGGTGTGACATTCTGTGTTATTGCGCCGGAACATAAGTTGTTAAAGAAATGGTTAGACGAAGGTAGAATTGAAAATGCCGATGAAGTTCGCACATATATCAAAGAATCTGCGGCAAAGACAGAAATTGAAAGGACAGACGCGACCAAGGAAAAGACTGGTGTTGAATTAAAAGGTATTCGTGCGTTAAATCCATATACCAATACAGAAATACCGGTATTTACATCGGACTATGTGTTGGTGGACTATGCTTATGGTACAATTATGGCGGTGCCGGCACATGATTCACGCGACTGGGATTTTGCCAAAAAGTTTGGTTTAAAGATAATTCCGGTGTTGGCGGGTGGCGAACCAGACAAAGTTTGGGAAGGTGACGGCGAACATATCAATTCCGATTTTATGAACGGTATGGGCAAAGCAGACGCGATTGCGGCGGCAATTAAATATGGCTCTGAACACGGGTTTGCGCGCGGTACAACGAAATATAAATTGAAAGATTGGGGCTTTTCGCGCCAGATGTATTGGGGCGAACCAATACCGATGGTGTACTGTGAAAAATGTGGTTGGGTGCCATTACCAGATGACCAGTTGCCTTTACTACAACCATATATGACCGACTATAAACCAACCGAAGACGGTGAAAGTCCGTTGGCGCGTGCGACCGATTGGGTGAATACAACCTGCCCGTGCTGTGGCGCGCCGGCAAAACGTGAAACAGATACTATGCCTGGTTGGGCGGGTTCATCGTGGTACTTCTTGCGCTATTTGGACCCGAAAAACGATAAAGAATTTTGTTCTCGCGAACAGATGGAAAACTGGATGCCGGTGACACACTATAACGGTGGACACGAACACAATACGCGTCATTTGATTTATTCGCGTTTTTGGCATCATGCGCTTTACGATTTGGGCTTGGTAAATACCCCAGAACCATATGCGCGTCGTACAGCCCAGGGTTTGTTAATGGGTAATGACGGATACAAAATGTCAAAGTCGCGTGGTAATGGGTTTATGGTTGCGGAACTGGTTGATAAAGTTGGTGCCGATGCGGGTCGTGTTGCAGTTCTGTCGCTGGGACCGTGGGAAAACAATGTTGTCTGGACCGAAGGCGCATTGGCTGGTGTGCAACGTTTTCTTAAACGTGTTGAAGCATTGTCGGACAATTTAACCGATGAATCATTGACGACCGAACAAGAACGTTTGATGAATCAATTGATTGCGGACGTGACTGAACGTATTGAAAATATGAAGTTTAATACGGCAATTTCCGCAATGATGGAATATCTGAATGCGTTTCCGGGGGGTAAAATGCCCCGCCCCGCATATGTCGCGCTGGTTCGGGTACTGAATCCATTTGCACCGCATTTGACTGAAGAAATGTGGGAAAAGTTGGGCAATAAAACAATGTTGGCACTGTCCGATTGGCCAACATACGATGAAACGAAATTGGCCAAGAACGATATGACAATCGTTGCATCAATAAACGGTAAACGTGCGGCGGAATTTGTTGTGCCGGTGGGTGCAAGTGAAGATGAAATTACCAACGCTGCCAAAGTCGCCGTTGGCGTAAAACTGGATGGCGCAACAATCATTAAAACGATTGTGGTACCAAACAAGTTGGTTAATTTCGTAATCAAAAAGTAATGATTGATGTTATTAAAAACCGCCCGTTTGGGCGGTTTTTTATCTCTGTTCATCACGACCATATATAAACTTGGTCGTTAAATAGCCGATTGGTGTAATTTTGTTAAAACTGGAATACGGCTGTGCAATGCGATCCAATGAACGTCTTTGCAAAAGTTCTTGATTGTATAATGCATATGTGTATGTACCAGTAAGCGTATTTTGTTCTTCATGACCAGCATATAAAAGGTATTCATATTCTGGCAACGTACTTATATTGCGCATAAGATTTGCTGTTGCAGTTTCCTTTGTTGGACCAGACGCAAAAATTTCGAACCATGAAACTGTCTTGAAATCATCGTATGGATCCAAGAAATCTGCACGTACTGCGCCGCGAAATTTGCTGGTGGGAATAAAAGGTGCGTATTGTGTCGGGATTGGTAGTTTCTCGCCAACTCCACAAGAAACATAAATTCTTGTATCCGCAGATAGTGATTTTATCACTTTGGTTTTTCTGATTTGTTCCATTATATCAAGAGCTGGGTATATATGAATATCCGCAGGTGCAGCGATTTCTATAAGAAATTGTCTGCTGGGGTCTGAAATATATGGATATACTTCGTTGAAACCTTTCACAAAAAGGACTTTGGACAGTTCTTTCATTTTTTTCTGCCATTTTATGACATTTTTTCAATTCTGCGTACGCGGCGTTCGCTTGCATCAAATGGGCTTTCCAAGAACGTCTGGGCGCAAACAAATGCCATTTCAATATCAATGTCGTCCGCGGCCAATGACAAAACATTCACATCATTGTGCATACGGTCTTCGCGTGCCTGATCTGGACGGTCAACACGTGTCGCGCGAATATGGCGATAACGGTTGGCGGCAATTACCATACCCGCACCCGTGCCACAGATAAGAACACCGCGTGATTTCGGGTCGTCCAACATTGCTTCTGCTAATTTGGCGGCAACATCTGGATAATCAACGGGTGTTTTCAGGTCGTCTGTGCCCAGATTTACAACCGTATAACCCGCCGCGTTCAGCATTTCGATTAAATATAACTTCAGCCCCACCCCACGATGATCGGCCGCAATATAAACTTTGGATACTGTTTTATTCATGTTTGTCTTCCTTGTCTTTACGTTTGGTCAATTTGCATTCCAGTGCGGTGTTCGCAGTGATATTCAATGTACGATATGTTAATTCGCCCGTCATTTGTGCCGCGTTAAATATATTTGCGTTGTTGACGGTCGCCGGTCCATTTAATGTGCCATGTAAAAACAGATTGTCGGCGGTTACCGCGCCTTCGACATGACCGCCCCGCCCGATTACGACCGTTGTAGCAGAAACATCACCAATGATGTGACCGTGAATTTGTACGGTGTGATCTGTTTTAATATCACCAGTCAACTTGCAACCCGCGCCAATTACGGTTGGTGATTGCTTTTCTTCTGAATTAGTAAATGCCAACACCTTTTACTCCTTTACAAAATTGCTGGGGTTAAACGGATTGCCCTTGTACCGAATTTCATAGTGCAAGTGTGGCCCCGTTGAACGTCCAGACGACCCCCCAAGTCCCACAACTGTTCCCGGACGAACCCAATCGCCACGTGCAACCGTTGCGCGTGATAAATGTGCATATAATGTTGTGAACCCAAGTCCATGGTCAATTTCAACCGTTAAACCATAACCAACACGTTCGCCGGCGGAAACAACACGACCTGGTGCCACCGCCATAAGTTCGGTGCCAATTTTACCCGCAAAGTCAATTCCGCGATGCTGTTTTGGCTTGCCAGTAAATGGATCGTTACGTTTGCCATATCCCGATGTGACACGTACAGATTGCACTGGTGCACCCAATGGCAATATGCGCGCCATTTTGGACAGTCCGTTCCACAATTCCAAACCATCGGCCAGTTTCTGATATTTCGGGTCCAGGTTTTTATCCAACTGCATCGGGCTGAATGCGGAGCCAACCATTGGACTGGAATACTTATTCGCCTTTTCGACCAACGCGTTTTCGTTTAACCCCAGTGATGTGATTGTCGAATTTATCTTTTTCATATTTTGACGCAAATCGTCAATGTTGGTTGTCGTCATTTTGGATACTGCGTCAACAATCTTTGCATCCGCATCGGCAATCAGTAATGCGTTTTCGGTTATTTGTTCGTTCTGTTTGTGTAAAGCCACGTTTTCGGCGCGTGTAATTTCATATTCAGCCGACAATTCCGCCATTTTGGTATATTCGGGGGCATAGTCTGAATTCGTAAACATTTCGGTCAAACGTGTGCGCAAAAAGTCCAGTTCGCCCCAGGTTTTAAGGCGGTTATTTAACAATTCTTCTTTTTGTTTATCGGTCAATTTGTCCGCGTGTAAAATCTTGTCATCGGTCACGTTCAGATTGCGTGTCAATTCATTAAACTTATTTAAGTATGTTTGCAAATCGGCCATGTGGCGATCGTGTGTGGCGCGCATTTCTTCCAATTGGGCAGTACGCTTTTGCAACATTGGACGATGATAAATAAATACATAAGTTGACCATGCAGCCCAGATAATCAGCCCTATTTTGCCACAGAATTGGGTAAAACGCCAAAAACTGCTTTGTTGATATGTGTACACGTTGCCGTTCGGTGTATCCATAACCGTAAATTCACGCGATGGGAAAATACGCGCAATCATACGCCAAATCGCGCGAAAAGGCCACGTAATCAGTGACCAAACGGACGAAAAATATCTTGTGATAAAGTTTAGCATTTCTGACCTAGTGTAGAAAATGTATCGGCAATAGTCAAGCCATCGCGCAGTACATTTTCATTGTTCATATCCAGACCCCGATATATTACCGTTCCGCCATGTGTGCCAACGCGGGCGCGGACTAAAACGCGTTCGGCGGTCTGTTTTTTGCTGAATAACGGAACAACCGTTATGTCGCCACAGCATGTGTCCAGTACAGAGATAACATCGCCCACAACATTTGTATCAACAATCGTACAAATTGTGCCACGTGGTTTAACACGCGCAACCGAACGCTTTATCCAGCCCGAAATGTCGGAATTATGATGCGCGTTATGGTGTGCGGGTGTGCCACGAAAATATGGCGGATTGGTTATAACTAAATCGAAAGTACGTGATGTGCGCCACGACATAATATCGGCGTTTATAAGTTCAATGTCTCGATTGTTTAATTCGGCATTTTGGGCGCACTCGTTTAACATATCGTTGGAAATATCAATTCCAACCGCATGTTGAATATTTGGATTTGCGGCCAACAAACATAATATCGCCCCACCCGTTCCAACACCAACGTCCAAAATGTCTTTTGTGCGAACATCGGCGGCAAAAGCCGACAGCCATACTGCATCTGATGTTGGATTGTATATTCCGCGCCGTATTTTAACGCGTCCACCGACCAGGGTAAAAACTGCTTGTTTTTCAGACATACCTATATCATAATTCAACAAAACAAAAAGGCAAGTTTATGTTTGATGATGCAATCATTGTTCAAAGTGCAATAAGTGCGTTTAATAATGCGGCATTATATGCTCCCGCGTTTTTGTGGTCGGCGCTTTTGACGTTACCGTTGTTTATATTGTCGTGGATGTTTGGTGGCAAAATATTGAACCAAATTGGCTGGACACAAAATGATATTATTTCCAAGGGTTCAATGTGGTCTGTGATAATTGCGTTTGGGTGGCTTGTCTTGTTCGGTGGAAATTATGGCGTTTTGCGTGATGATACATCGACATTGCCATTTATGATTGCGGCAATTGTGTTTGTAATGACGGCGTTTGTTGGCTCAAATTTGCAACGTAACGTGTTGTTTCAACGTAAAAATTTACCGTATTTGGTGTTGGTCTTGATTGCGCTGGGGTTGTCAGACATGCATATCTGGTGGGGACCATTATTACAGATTGGTGTTGCCCTGTTTGGATTTTTGTTGGGTCGTGTTGCGAAACGCGAAATGCGTGCCGAACCCGGTATGTTGTTAATTGTTTTGGCAACAACGACAACAATTCTTATGCAACCAGAGTTTTTCCGTTTCGGTCAGTTGGGTAATTTAACGGGTGTACACATGATTGCGCTGATGTTGATTGGTATTTTTGCGGCGGCAACAATCGCGGTGCGTAATATAAAACCAGCACACAAGATTCACGACAGTGCATATGTAAAATTAAAATGGATGATGCGGTTTGTTGTTATGCTGGCGGTGGCGGTATTTGTAATGACGGAATCTGTGCCGGTATTTTTGGGTGCGGTTGTGGTGGCATTTATGTTATTTGCCCTGTCGGTATGGCATTCAGCAAAGGTACCAAGTGCGCTTGGCGATAAATTATACGCACTGACCGTTTTGTCCTTTGGAATAATTATTTCAATGCCAGTTATCAGTGTTATTGGAATAATAATGTTGTCCAATATGCCCCATGGCAATTTATGGGCAGAATCTAAATACTTGTTATAATTTGTTATATTTATTGAATACCAATTATTTGACGAATAATGTAGTATTATCTTGAAATAAACAAGTCAAAGGAATTGGTTATGAGTACTATTCATCCAACTGCAATTATTCATGACGGTGCCGTACTGGGTGCCGATTGCAAGATTGGTCCAAATTGTATTATTGGCCCAAATGTCGTTTTGGGTGATCGTGTTGAGTTGATGTCTAATGTTATTATTGACGGTAAAACGTCTATTGGTGACGACACCATTGTATATCCATTCGCGGTTTTGGGCGTAATGAGCCAGGACCTTAAATGGCAAGACGAAGCCGCAATGACGGGGCTGCGTATTGGTAAACGTTGCCGTATTCGTGAATATGTGACTATCCATTCGGGAACACCGGCATCAAACGGTACCGAAATCGGTAATGATTGTCAGATTATGGTGAACGCGCACGTTGGTCATGATTGCAAGATTGGTAATAACGTTGTTATGTCTAATTTGGTCCAGGTTGCTGGTCACGTTGAAATCGAAGACTTTGTGATTTTGTCGGGCGGTGTTATGGTGCTTCAGTTTTCACGTATTGGACGTAACGCGTTTATCGCGGGTATGACCGGTGTTACAAGTGATATTTTGCCATATGCGATTTATGAGGGTAACCCACGTGCCGTATATCGCACAATCAATCGTGTTGGTTTGATGCGTAATGGATTCACTAATGAAGATATGCATGCGATTCACGCGGTGTACAGTGCGGTGTTTCACGGCAGCGAAGGTACGGTTTCGGAACGTTTGGCCAAAGTACGCAAGGAAGTGAAAAATAACAAGTACGCAATGGACGCCATCGACTTTATTGAAAATCGTTCTAAACGTGGAATTGGCACATCCAAAGATGCAGAATAAAAAACTTAAAATATTTATTATTGCTGGGGAAGTTTCTGGTGACGTTTTGGGCGCACGTATAATGCGTGAATTGCCCGATGCAGAATTCGTGGGGGTCGGCGGCGAAAATATGGCGTGCGCTGGATTAAAGCCATTATTCCCTATTTCTGATTTGGCGGTTATGGGTGCCATAGAGGTTTTGGCCCATGCGCGCACTTTGACGAAACGCATTAAACAAACGGTTCATGCGATTATTAACGAAAAGCCTGACGTTGTTTTAACAATTGACTCACCGGGTTTTGCACACAGTGTTATATCACAAATTCGTAAATCAAGTGCGGGTCGCGATTTAATTGCGCATGGGTTGCGCTTTCATCATGTTGTTGCGCCCCAGGTTTGGGCATGGCGACCGGGACGTGCAAAAAAATACGCACGTGACTTTGATAAACTATATGCGTTTTTTGATTTTGAGGTACCCTATTTCACCAAATACGGTTTGGAAACAGTCGCGGTCGGTCATCCAATATCAGACGGGCTGATTGGTAAAAAACTGATTAAAACATCGGAAAAAATCGTGACTATTATTCCGGGCAGTCGTATGTCCGAAGTAAAACGTTTAATGCCGTTGTTTTGCGATGTGGTTTCTGGGTTGGGTGCCGATAAATATAAATATGTAATACCTGTTGTTGAAACAACACGCGAATATGTGACGAAGTGTGTGCGTGATTGGCCAGTTTCGGTTGAAATTTTGGACTCCAGCGCGCGATATGATTTATATGCGAAAACTTATACTGCCATCGCAGCCAGTGGAACTGTGACCGCAGAATTGGCAATGTTGCACATACCAACAATTGTTGTTTATAAAATGAACCCGATTACCATTTGGTTGGCGCGGCGTGTTATAAATATTCGCTGGGTATCATTGGTGAACATCTTGTTGGGACGCGGTGTTTATCCGGAACTTTTGGGGGCTGATGCAACAAGTGAAAAAGTCATAGCGGAATTCAAGAAATTGACGAATGTATCGGCACGCACAAAAATGGCGCATGATTTGGCGGCGGCAGATAATATGTGGTCACGCAACGGTAACACCCCCGCACGTATAATCGCAGACGATTTGCGTTTGTTGAAGCCCAACACTAAATAGAATTTTAATATTATATTTTGAACGATTAAATGCTTTCTGGAACCATTTCTTCAAAGTATGGTTCGGGTGATTCACTGTCATCAAATTGTGTCGTAGCACAAGAGTAAGACGAAAGTGTGTTGGTTGTTCCAGGAGTCTGGTTGGCGTCAAGTTTTACTGTGAAATAGCGATAAGGGCAAACACGACCATGACTGTCCACGGCCTTTTGTGTGCACCATTTATCAACAGCCATATCTGTTGACGCATGATACGATGTAGGTGTTGTTGTTGTTGCGCCCAATTGGCTACTGCATATAGTAGAGTCGTCTTGTGAAGTTTCCGTTGGCAATACGGCAACGCATGTCGCGGTACGACCGTTTTTACTGCGGCGACCACCATTGTCCCAGCAAGAACAAGAACCCCATGATTGTACATCAACCGACAACCCATAATCGCGTGGACACATATTTTCATTACTTGCAATACCATATCCGGCATATAAACATTGGATTTCAGCGGAATTAGTACTACAAACAACGTTGGTATCAAAGGTAAACGTACGCCATTTACAATAATTGGTTGTGTCATATATGTTGTCTTGGGTCAATGTCTGTACCGGCATAAATCGTCCATTGATGTTCAAGCACTGTGTAGAAAGCGTGTCGATAATCTGGTTATAAATTTCTGTGGCGACACCAACAGCACGCAAATCACGATGGCGCAATGTTGATGGGTCTGATTCTTCTTCCCCAGGTTTTTCAATTCCGTATTCAATTGTATCAGAATGGTTTTTTATCGTAAATGTATTGTCGGTTGGGTTTTTTTCTACATAAAACATGTCAAATCCGCCGAATGCTTTTTTCAGCATGTCAGTATCTCTGCACGATGAGATTTTGTCTAATTGTTTTGCGCATGGCGATTTTAATGTTTTGCCATCTGTGTCATACAGCGTAAACCAATCTGGTGCTTTGCCAGTATCGAAAAGACCACTGTATGGATAGTAAAAGTTTTCATATCCGGTTCCGCCGTATTTATCAAAACATTGTTTTGCAACCGCACGACATGCAGCCAAAACGTCCTCTTGTTGTTGGTTTTGGACGTATTCTGCAATGATGCCAACATCTGCATTTTCATCGGTCTTGAACATATTATCGCAAGACGATATGTAATCTTGACATAATTGTGTAGATAACGACAAACGGTCGGGCTGTAATATAATGGCGTTATCGCCAGTCAATTGCGCCATTGCGGCGGTTATGGAAACATTGGTTGATTCATAGCATTGTGATATAAAATCAAAACACCCTTGTTTAATTTCAGATACTTTTGATTGTTGCGCATAATATATGGCCAACATTGCCTTATCCAAATATTCTTCCCATACCGTATCGGCAATTTCAACGCACTTATCCAACGCGGGTTTGGCGAATTTTTTGGTGCGTTTCTCGAAATTGTTTACGAAAACCTTATTGCCAGATGTTTTTGACAATCTTTGTGTTGCCGCATCAAGACCGGGTGCAAACTTCAACAAATTTCCCAGTTCATAAAACTTTTCAACACCAATAATTGGTTTGCCGGTCGCAATATCAATGTATTCACCATTATCCAAGCATTTATGATAATTTGCACCACAAACTTCTTCGCTTAATATGGCATCTTCAACATTATTTATACATGTGGTAATGTCATCAGTGTTGTGTTTTTGGCGATTTTCAACACGGGCCAAGTCAAGCAATGCACTGCCTTCGCGTACCGCAGATTTCATCTCTTTTTGTTTTTGTTCGATGGCGGTTTGAACCGTGTTACAATCTTGCTCTATTGCCATTAAATATGCCGTTACTGCGCGTTGTAATGCCGTATCACTGCATTCTGAACGTACGGCGTTTCGACATTGTGGATATACTGCGCTGTACAGCCGTTGACCGTTGTATGTTGCGACAAGTTGGCTTGCATCACCACCAAACACAATCGATGTATCAAATGCCAAGTTTATGCTGTTCAGTTCTGAATACCGGCCGCCAACCGTTGTGTCACCACCGCGTATGGCATTCATAATTGCTTGTAATAATGCCTTAGACGCAGAATTGTCGGTTGTCAAAGCATGCTCGCCTTCAGATTCAGTACGCAGTGAACTTGCCTGGGCGGCGGTCATGCCAACAGTGTCAAGGTTTTCGGTAAATATGGTCAGTTGTTCGCCAGCCTCAATCAAAACGTCACGGGCGGCGCCCAACGAATCAACCCGGTCGCTGCATGAGCAACGGCGATAGTCATCGTTTTTAAGACTACAAAATTGATCCATACACGAGAAAAAGGCGGTTTTACAAGATTCGTATGCTCCCCCGGTGCGTGTTTCGGCGGCGGATGTCGCGTCTGAAACTGGGGTTGCCGCACGTGCAGTGACATTTTTTGTCGGTTGAATAATGTTGCGTGTTGCTGTGCCACGCTGTGTCGATGTGCGTGAGTTTTTTACCGTATTGGTATTGCGCGTGTTACCCAACACCGTCACACGTGGCGCGGTTGTTGATTTTTTCCTTTCGGTTGTGGATACGCGTTTTTGGACGGTTGTGGTTGTACCCCCATTCGTCCGAGATGCCGAATTTCCATCGCGTACAGCGGCATTGACAGCGTCAATACCCATTGCAAAAGCAACGATTAAAATAAGAATTTTCTTCATCTCTGATAAAATGTTAGCAAAATTCGGAAATTCAGAGCAAGCGAAATATGATGATTTTTTAGTAAATTTTTCTGATTTTTATCATGAAAAATACACTAAATTCTTGTTGCAAAAATATTTATGTTGCGTTATTATTCTGAACGCTTTACAGTATTGGGCATATGGCGGAATTGGTAGACGCGCTAGTTTCAGGTACTAGTGGTAGCAATACCTTGGAAGTTCGAGTCTTCTTATGCCCACCATAGAGTTCTGGGGTTGTAGCTCAGTTGATAGAGCGCTACGTTCGCATCGTAGAGGTCGTGGGTTTGAGTCCCATCAGCTCCACCAGATTTTTTCATAAGTCTTCGGGGATATGGCGGAATGGTAGACGCTGAGGACTTAAAATCCTTTGGTCATTGCGACCGTGTGGGTTCAAGTCCCACTATCCCCACCAAAACAAACAATCGGATGTGTGGCTCAGTTGGTTAGAGCACTACGTTCACATCGTAGGGGTCGGCGGTTCGAGTCCGCCCACATCCACCACGAAAAAAAATAAATCGGCAAAATGCCGATTTTTATTTTATCTTAAACCCATTGCGCGACAGCAACCCATCGCCGCACTCTTCCAGTCTGGATATTGTTTTCCGGGGTTGCGCAAATCGGTCCATGGTTGCCAGCCCGAACATTTTTTCGTGTTGCCCTCACCGGTGCATTTGGCATATCTGCGCAATGTACACGTTTGGTTGGAAACCTTGCCCGTGTCGGTGGTGCATTTCACAACAACATTTTGATTTTTTGCGTCACGTTGGCCCAGTTCCTTAGACGACAAAACCTGGTACGCGTTGGCGGACATTACGGTTGTGAACACCATTAAAAAAGCGATAAATATTTTTTTCATATTTTCACCCCTCTTTATACGTTTATTATACAAGTTTTATTCAATAAAAACAATGTGATTTTTATCGGTATATCGGGTTTGTTGGCACAACATGGCAACCACTGGGCCGCAAAAGTTCCAAAGAGTTTAACCAGCCTTTCAGAAACTTTTTTTGGGTCGGATCTGTGGCAACAATGTCGCGATAAAATTGTTCATGCGTGCGGACGTATGCATCGGCAAAATCGCCCTTAAACTCTTCGGCGGCTTGGACCGTTGCATCGTCAATATATTTCGTTTCTTGGATTCCCAATGCGCGTTGAAACAGTTTTATTCCGGTCCTTTCGCCCGAACCCCAGATGCCCCACATGGCATAGACACGAAATGCGTCTGGCAATCGTTCAACGTTATTTGGTTGAAACATCTTTGTATATGCCAAATCTTCAACCTTGGCCCGCGTGATTGTCGCCATGTCAATTCCATGACATAACCCCTTGGACGCACAGCCATAGCAGGTATAGCCACCATGGTCATTTGGATCGTTCACGCAACCGCCCTCTTTACGAAAAGCGGTAATCATAAATTTTTCAAATGCTGGTGATGTATATTGATAACGGCCCGATGTTTCTATTTTATTACTGCCCCATGTGCTGTATTCCGGGGGTGTGCAACCGCCGTTATGTGTTGCTAGATTATATTTGGAAACGTTGTCCGGTGTCACAGCCACCGACATATACAAACCATCGGTATTCTGTGGAATAGTAAAAGTTGGTTGTGTTTGTGGGGTACCCATCACCAGTGTTTGTATAACACCATCACATTCGGTCGCTTCTGGATATGAATTGCAATAGACGTATTGTGGCGAATTATTCAATGTGTTTAATCGTTGCAGTTCGGCACGATATGCCATTGATTCTAATTCGTCTTGTTCTTCGATGGTTAAATTAGCAAATGCCGAACGGTTAAAATATGGTTCGTACCCCGCCCTTTTGTTTTCAACACGTTCAATAAAAGTTGCGTCTGCGGCGGTCGTTGGAAACGTCATTGCGGTTAAAAAAGACTTCTTTGGTAAATTGTTTGTGATGGTATTTGCGTATGGTGAATACGCGAACGTGTTGCCGCATAATGCGAATGTGATTCCGAATAAAATAATACGTTTTAATTTCATTCTGCGGTCGTCCATGGTGTGTCGTTCATGACCAGATAATACAGTTGTGGATCATTATCCGGGTTACGTATAATTGGTCGTACGACATAAATATCAACGTCACATGCGTGATTGCCCTTTTCTTCCATTGTGCTTATTAAATCATAATGGAACTTGTCGGCAAAGTCCATAGATTGTAAATATGCGGCATCGTCATCGGCGGCACTTGTTGCATCGCCCGACCATAAAAGCCACATTCCATAGTTCACAACATTTTCTTGGCCTTCAAGATCATCGGCCGATAATAACAATAACGGCTTGAATTCAATGTCGTTTGTGTAATCACCAGTGCTGGTTTCGGTCCAATCATACATGTCGCCCGCAAAATTCACAATGCCATATAACAGCCCCCCGGCGGCTTCAAGCCGTCCCAATGTTCCAATATTACGCAATGTGGAATTAAATAACCATTCGCGTAAACGTCCCGATTTCATAGAACTGCGTGCGATACGTGAACCGCGATCAATAATCTTGTTCCCCTTGCCTGTGGCGCGAAATGCTTTCCATGCGCGTGTGGCGATGTTTCCTGTCTTGGCGGTTTTACGTAGGTTGTCCGTTGTTTTAAGATTGCGATAAGCATTCGCATATTCGCGGATTTCGGAATACGCTTTGCTGGCATCGGCATATTTTTCGACATTTTTGTCGGCCTTGGCGGCGGCACGCATTTGTTTCGTCAGTGTTTCTGACTCTTTCTCTAAATCTTTGATATTATCGGCATATTTTTCGGCATCAGGCAAATTGTACACTTCACGCAGGGTTTTTGATGCCTCTGATATCTCTTTTTCCTTGTCGGCATATTTAGCTGCATCGCGAACCTTGTCCAATTTTGACAATTCTTTTTCCAGTTTCTGATATTTTTTTATGCGCGCAATCGCGTTGGTGTTTCTTTGTAATTTTTGTTCCAGTTTAATGTATTCAATAACCTTGGGATATTTACTTAAAGCACGCATTGTTGCGCGCAGTCCGTTCATTGCACGTGATGCACGTGCCGCTTTTGTTGCGCCACTTACCACCGCGCCACCACCAAATGTCACAATGGTAATTACAACGTCGGCGGCAATTTCAGCATATGAAATCCACTGTAAATTTTTATCGCCAGCGACATAATAATCATTGGTGTCTTTTTCAACATCAACGGTTGTTCGTGTGGCCAAGTTTATAATGTCAGAATCGTTAGCAATTGCGCTTTTACTGGTACACATTGCCCCGTTGGGATAAAGTGTGTCAATATTGTCTTCGATGTATTTTAATGAAATTGTATTGTTTTTGTCGGCACCGATAAATTTGTCCAATGCGCCATGTTGAACAACCATAATTGCATACCATGCCGGGTCGGTATTTATCCAAACAGATTTGTCGTCCAATGCCCCTATTTTTGGATTTGGGTCGTTCAAATCGTCAACACCACGTTTGAAGCCCAACATTACACGTTGGCGTAATATCTTTGGTTGTGTTTCATAGTTTATGACAATTTCGCGCCCACCCGGAAAAGTATATTTAATTGACTGTAATTTAATATGCTCTGTTTCGTCCAGTGATTGAAATTCGGGACATGCCAGCACAGATTGTAAAACATCGGGCATGGACATAACACCGTATATCCATGACTGGATAACCTGTTCATCATCATGTTCGGAAACAGCGCCCGCATTTGCGGACAACGCATTTGTAAAAATACCGGTCGCACATGGCGTGCTGTCGGGCGTGCGATTTAATATTTCTTCAACAGTTTGAAATTCACCATCAGCATGCGCATTAAGTGTAAATACATAACAGATAAAAAAAACTAGCAGTTTCTTCATATCATTTTAATTAATGATTTCTGGGTTTGATAAGATTGTTACCTGTGGAATGTCTTCTAACTTTTGTGGGACAAGTAATATTGGACAACTTGCAAGGCACCACCACCAAGACGACTGTTTTTCTTGAGGGGTCTTTTGAATGTCCACCAAATAAACGGCAAGACCCTGATTTGCACAAGTCGTTTTCTTCAGTGCCTCAGAGAAATCTTTTAATGCTTTGCGAGCGCTTTTATAGTTCGTATAGGCAACAATTTTTTCTGCGGCATTGAATGATCCAAAGTCGCCCAAAACTAAACCAGGGAAAGCGCGTGTTCCCTTGCCAACAGGCATGTCTAAGAAAAATTCGTTATTAGAACCACCGTATGCTTCGAATGCGGATTGTCCGGCCACGTTCACCCCGGCTTTGTCTGACAGGTTTACACGGACGTAGTGATCCGAACATGAGCCCGAAAAGAAATAGCTTTTTGGCATTTCAGATTTTTTGATTATATCTCCGGGACGCTTGTGTATGTCGTTTACTACCAAAAATGCAGTTGAACGTTGTAAATTATTGAACAGTAAATCAGTGCTTATGGTAATATCATATTTTGTGTTGTTAAACGCGAATGGAATTGTTATGTAATCAACCTCTGCAATAAGATTCATATTGTTAAGATCTGTGTCTGCACAATGTTTTGTTATAGCTTCACCAACAATTTTGCTAAAGTCCGTCTTGTGCGCATCAATAAAAGATTGGTCCAGTTTGCTGTTTCCAACAATGTTTTTTATCGGTTGTAAAAATGTCACAGAATCTTGACTTATCGCGTTCAGACATGGAATTTCAGCACATTTTCCATCACCCAAGCAAAATGCCGTCATCACTGTTGCGCAAACAAAAATCTTTTTTACATATTTCATTTTCTAACCTTTACATCAAGCACAAATGAATAATGCCATCGTTCGCGATTTCGGTGGTTTTGCAACTCATTGCAATGGTGTTAATATCGGCTTGTGCGTTTTGTATATTGTTCTTACATTCTGGTGAATTTGGATTGCGTGCACAATATTCCGATTGGTTGGAATAATTTGTACGACGTAAAAACTCTTCTTCGGTTTCAACGTCAAGTCCACGATATGCGCTTTTGTCGGCATATGGTTCGTATGCGGTTGCTTTTATCGCCATTTGGTCGGAAAAAGATAAATCAGCAAATGTGGTTGGAAAGTCTGCGCGCGCCAAGTGTTCAGAGCCGGCACCGTTTATTGATTGTAATTCTTGCAATTCTTTCTTGCGTTCTCTCTTTTCTTTTTTCCATTCTTCACCGTTCCATGTGCCGTCTTTTATTTCGTATGGGTTTTCCAACTTGAACTCTGGCGCGTCATAGTTTGGATTTGCAACCGTTCCGGTTGGAAACGCAACCGTGCCCGTTGGCATTGCAATCGAATATTTTTCAACATATGCATCAAATTCAGAATCAATATATCCCGCACATGCACTGGCGTAATTGTGCCCCGGCATACGCGCCAATTGCAACATTACAAATGGGCGAATGTCCGACAGTTGCATACCGATACAATTGTTATTTTGTGAACAATACACGGAAACCAGTGAACCAACGGTTGATTGACAGTCGGCAGTGTTTAATTCGGGCCCATCAACATATACCGCGGTTGGAAACTTTTGGTTGTACGGACTGTTCTTGGTCCAAAAAGGATTTGTGGAATAGTCTTGGACATTCTGAATCAAGCCGTATTGTGATATTGGACGAACACTTGATTCAGTGTTCAGCGAACTGACCGCGGCATGTGCGGACAAACCGTACAGCGCACCAAATACAAAAACTGCGCAGAAAGCGTGCGTTCTCATTCTCTTTCCTTATTTCTAATATGATTTATTATATCAAAAAAGCCGTTATTATTAAAGACAAAATTGCGCCAATTACAAAAAATGGTGCAAATGGGATAAAGTGCTGTTTTTTACATATTCCCCACAGACAACCAAACACGCATGAAAACACCAGTGCGATTGCCAAACCCCGTGTTCCCAACCAGATGCCACCAGTTGCCAATAATTTTATGTCGCCCATGCCGATTGGTGCCGGTGATTTTGGGCTCTTTTTTTGTTCAATATAGTCGAAAACGAAACCGATGCCCGCCCCCAGTGCATAGCCCAATGTGGCGCCGATTACACCGTCACTGACACTACAAATCCAATATGGGAAAAAGTTAACAGTCAACAAACCAATCAAAAACAGTGGCACCAAGTATGCGTCTGGTATGATGCGGCGGCGGAAATCTGCGGCTGACAGAAGATATGTGCACGCAATTGCGCCGATAAATACCAATGTCCAAAATAAATAAAAAATCATATTTTCCCCCTTGCCTTTCGATTCGGAACTATGATACACTTATTTTATAACAAATGGTAGTAAGGATTTTATCATGAGTAAAGGTTGGGATAGTACCGCATTAAAAAAACTGAAAGCGCTGATGGGCAAAGGGTTATCTACGTCCGAAATTGGCAAGCGTTTGGGTATGTCGAAAAATGCGGTTGTTGGTAAGTTAAATCGTTTGGGTTGGAATGCCAAAGCGGGCGCTTCGACAAGTGCTACGTCTAAAAAGTCGGCAACAAAAACACCCGCAAAATCAACGGCAAAGACACCGGCAAAAGCGCCAGCAAAAGCAAAGGTTGCGCCAAAGGCACCGGCGAAAAAAGTAGTGGCGACAAAACCGGTAACAAAAAAAGCAACGGCAACAACCAAGAAAACATCGGGCACAAAAACACCGGCAAAGCCAGTGCCAGAGCCAAAGAAAGAACCAAAGGTATCAAGCAAAACATCGGCGAAAAATTTGGCGATGCACCAACGCATTATTCAACATTCGTTGGAAATGGCGAATTTGAAACCAAATCAATGTCGTTGGCCGATTGGTGACCCAGATTCCGAAAACTTTCATTTTTGCGGAAAAACAGTGTTCACTGGAAAACCATATTGTTATGAACATTGCAGATTGGCGTATCAGTTCACACCACCAAAGAAAAAACAATAAAACATACGGGAATAAAATGCCACGCGTGAGAGAGAACATTTCTTTAAAATCAACCGACTATGAAGTCGCCGGCAATCAATTGCGCGCTTTTTATGATAAATCGCACAAGTTGATTTTCGTGCTGGACGAAACAATCAATGCCGACAAGCCGAATGTGTTGTTGGTAATCGATTCGTTTGGTGGTCGTAAATGGGACGATGTTTTGGCAAATGACTATAATGTCGAACTGGAAACTGTGCGACCAAAGCGCGACAATAAATATCAAAAACTGGATATCGAATATGGTGGTTTGGACGTTTATTCCGAACTGATAGAAGCGTATGAATCGGGCGAAGATTTGTCGGGTGCAATTGCGAACTTAACGCGTTTTCGGGCAATGTCTGTACGCCGTTCGGCCAAAGAACGCCTTGCCGCTGCTGAAGAAACAATCGAAAAATCACGAGAAACAATTGAACGTACAAATGATGCAATATCAGATTTGCGTACACGCGTAAAAGATTTGCGTAACCGTATCACCGATTTGCGTAAAAATATTGGTCGCGAACCGACCAAGGCATCGGCGGCCAAAATATTAAAAACCGAAGCACAATTGGACGCAACAAATGAAAAGTTGGCGCGCGCCAAGAAACGTTTGACCAGTGCGCAACGGCGTTTGACAACAGCGGAAGATGATGCCGAAATTGCACGTGCACTTTTGGCACGTGAGGTCCCAGAATTACCCTCTCCACGCAAAACACGTGCGGTGTCAAAACCGGTCGTGACGGCGGTTGAACCGTATGAACCAGAGTCAGATGATGACGAAAATCTTTCAGAACCAAAGGCGGAAGAAATGGACGATGATGAAGTAAAACCATTGTTTGATAAAGATCCAGAAAATCTTGATGACGAAATGGCGTTTAAACCAATCAGTTTCAATTCAAACGAAAATGATTCTGAAGAAAATACGGTTACGGAATCTGATTTTTCTGATGACGGTATTGCGCCTGCTCCGTTAGCATTTACACCACCGACCCAACCACGTTTGGACGATGAACCACAACAAAATAACGAACAAACAAATGTCGCACCAGTTTTGGACAGTTTGACTTCTGTTGCACCATCTGAACCAGTGGTCGAAGAATCTGAATTGCCAGTTGTGGAACCTGCCCCAGTCGTAGAGCCAGAACCGTTTGTTGCGGAACCTGTTGCGCCTGTGGCACCAATTGCACCGGTTGCGGCGGTTCGTCCGGTTTCACCAATTACGGGTAATGTTACACCGGTTGAATCGAAGTCGCAAAAGCCGACATTGATGTATTACTTGCTGTTGATTTTGTTGATAGTGTTGTCGATTGGTACATTGTGGCTGTATCAAAAATCAACAAGTGGCAATCTGCCCACTTTGGACAAGGCGATTGAAACATCTGCAGAACCAAATATCGCGGCAGAACCCAAAGCAGTATCCGAACCCATTGTACAAAAGGTTGCCGAACCAACACCTTTTATCGCAGAACCTGTTGCTGAAAAAGCAGTCGTAGTTCAAGAAGAAGTAAAACAGGTTGTTAAGCCAGAACCGGTGCTTGTAATTGAACCAAAACCACAGCCTGTGGCGGTGTCTGAACCGGAACCAATCGCAATAGAGCCAGAAGTTGTTGCGGTTGTCAAACCGGAACCAGTGGTGGTTGAGGTTGAACCGGATGAAATTGTTGTGGAATCGCCGTTCGTTATGCCAACACCTGTTGCAACATATGAACCAGAACCGGTAAAGATTCCAACCGAAGAAGAAATAATGGCTCGCAAGCCGGGGTATAACGTTTCACAGAACGAAAAAATGTTTGTGTCGGCCCAGGAATACGATGTTGATGATGTTGTATTTGTAGATGAGCCAGAACCCGAAGTGGAACCAGAGGCTGAACCAGAACCCGCCGCATCAATATGCGAAGGTGGTGATGCGGTTGATAGCCTTGGGTGTTGTCCGGGTGAAACATATATGTATACCCCAGATGGATTTATGTGTTGTAATGATGCGGAATGTTTCCCACCTGCGGAATAAACAATAAGCAAAATAAAAAATCTGCCGTTTGGCAGATTTTTTATTGTTGTGTTTAATCACTAATCTTGTTTTTCAATAATAACCACTGCGGCCGAATAATCGCCCTGGTCTGTGATTGAAATGTGTATTGTTGCATTTGTACCCGCTAATTCTTTTAATGCGACCTTGGCACCGCCGGCAAGCAATAATTCGGGTGAACCTGCATCGTTATGAACAATCGAAACATCAGAAAAAGCGATTTCTTCACCAAAGCCCGTTCCCAATGCTTTCAAACACGCTTCACGCGCAGCCCAGAAATTTGCCAAATGTTTTTCAGCATTTGCGTTGTCGTTATCAGCGTATTCCAATTCTTTTTTTGTGAAAACCCGTTGCTTTTTAAATGCAGACCAATCAAGAAAACGGTTGCATTCCACCAGATCAATTCCGATACCAGCAATCATTGTTTGTCCTTTCCTTTGGTTTTGTTCTATGCGCATACTAGTCATTTTTTTCCGATTCGTGCAAGCAGAAAATGTGGCCCCATAAATGATTGTTGATAAGTGCCAAAAAACCGCCCGTTTGGGCGGTTTTTATTTGTCGCATTTTTCAGATTTGCCTGGGTGCTTTTTGTCGTGTTCATGTCCCGCGACAAGTCCACTGCACTGTTTACATTTACAATGCTTTTCGTGTTCTGGTTTCATCGTGTTTCTCCTTTTTATTTTTATTGGTTTTTGTTTGTCCGGACAGTCGTATTTTACATTATTTACACTGCCCCAGACAATATGCATAAATGCCTGAAAAAACATTTGTAATTCGGTGTTTCGTGGTTTAGTATATCGGGGACAGTCGGGGTGTAGCTCAGCCTGGTAGAGTACTTGCATGGGGTGCAAGGGGTCGCAGGTTCGATTCCTGTCACCCCGACCATAAAATTGAAATGAAAAAATGTGTTTTGTATCTTCATGGCAAAGGTGGTTCTGCAGACGAGGCGGAATACTATAAGCCGTTTTTTCCAAATTGTGATGTTATTGGAATTGATTATCTTGGTACAACGCCATGGGAAACACGTGAAGAAATTTTGTCCGCGTATCGTTGGTTCGCGAAACAATACGAAAGCATCAGCATTGTTGCCAACAGTATTGGCGCGTATTTTGGTATGAACGCTTTGACGGACGTGGATATTGAACATGCGTATTTTATTTCGCCAGTTGTTGATATGGAACGCTTGATTCTTGATTTAATGCACTGGTCAAATGTGACCGAAGAAGAATTGGCAGATAAAAAAGAAATTCAATTGGAAACATGGGACGAGCCGTTGTCTTGGGAATATTTGACATACACTCGTGGACACCCGATTGTGTGGAACGTGCCAACAAACATTTTATATGGTGAAAAAGATATTCTTATTCCATTTGAAACTATTTCCAAGTTTGTAAAAAATACTGGTGCAGTTGTCACAGTTATGAAAAATGGTGAACATTGGTTTCATACCGACGCCCAGGTTAAATTTCACGACACTTGGTTGAAACAATGCGTAAATAAATAAAAAACCGCCATTTCGGCGGTTTTTGTTTATAATGCGGCTGCAAGTATTGCAAAGGCGATTAAAACATCACCAAAGTCGGTATGTTTGTTGTGGTAATGATGCACAACACGTGTTTCCGTATGATGTTGTTTATGATGATGACGGTTGTTCGCAACATGTGCCGGTTTTGGCGCGTGGTGTGGTTGCGTATGATGTGGCATAGTATGCTCTACAACATGTGCCGGTTTTGGTGCCGGTTTTTTGTTATGTGCTGGCTGTGCAGCGAACGCGCCAGTTGATATAAATGTTGCAACTGCAACAGCGATAAGTGTTTTTTTCATGTGTGTACTCCTTTGTCTGTGAACACACTATAACATAAAACAAATTCATTATGCAATAAAATAATTAAAAGTTTTAATAATTTTTAGATCGGTAATTTATTGTAATTTATATAGGAAAAGAGTGTTGTCTCCTTTTAGATCACCGACAATGCCAATACCTTCTTTACGGAATATTTCTCTTATTTCATCAATATGTCGATCAATAATAGTTGCCGCGCTCTTTGCATATGTAACACTAGTTCTTCCAGTTTTTTCTAGTTGTTCTATGTGTTGTGGGCTCATCAGTTGTGTGACAGATTTATATGGGTTGTTCATAACACCCAAAAGCTCATTAACCTTATGTGCAGCCAGTTCTGTTTGGGAAGATTCATATAAATTGAAATCCAACCCGTACTTTTTAACTATATCAGAAGTTAGCGTTGATTTCTCGGCAATATCAAGTTTTTGTGCGCTCATTGCGGTTGCATTTGGGTTTGCAAAGTCTAACGCATGACTGGTTTCATGTGCGATATCTTGTATAAATATATCATAATTTGTTAAATCATTTGGATTTATCCATAATTCTACCCTTTTTCCAACGATTCTGTGATCTGCTCGTAATTCTTCTGGTTTTATAAAGTACCAATTACCAGATTTATCTGTAACCCTCCACTCGTACGGATGTACAGCAGCGTTTGTCGTTTTGTCTGTTATTTTTACGGTAGTGGTAAGCATTTCGTTTGATACTCCGTTGGCTCTTTCTAGGTGCCACATTAAGCTGCGTGCAAACTCCTGTTTTTGTTCGTTTGTTAAATTTGCAAAATTATTTTTGTAATAAGAAAGTTCCGATGAGTTATCAATGATTCTTTGTATTTGATCAATATATTCAACCGTCCTTTCGTCAAGGTTTTCCGAAGTACTTAAAGCACGTGTTATATCCGCTTGGGTTTGTAGCTTGGTATTTTGAACAAACTTGTCAAACTCTTGTTGAGCTTGCGGTTGTGACATTTCCTGGTTCTTGATCATTGTGTTTAACTCATTTTCTTTTGTTTTAATATCGTCTACGTCTTTCTTAAGTTGTGCAACATATTCTTTGCTCTGTTTTGACTGTGCAATATCGGCTGTACTATAGTTTCCCGCAAAACCTTCACCTGGTTGTGGAACGCCACGCGCCTTTAATTCATCCATTTCGTCTATGATTCGCTTGTAGTCAGGGTGTTGTTCTGCAACCAGTGCATTTCTTACATCCATTGCCGTCCCTCTTTCAGGTGCTTGAAAGATAGCCATGGCTTCACGGTTGTTCGTAAGGTATTCGCTACGTTGCATGTTCAAAATTTCCATACGTTCCACATCATCCCATGAGACCCAGCCCCACTCTTTGGCCCGTGCGCTGATTTCTTCTGGGGTCCCCATTTGTTTGAACGACGCCATTGATTGATTGCGTGGCGCGTATTTTTTCTTTAGTATGTAATACGCCAAATCTTCATCAGACATTTTGGAAGGGTCTGTAATATTAAAACCCATATCTTGTGCCGTCTGTGCGGTTTTACTTTCTGGACCAACAACAGATGTTTTTGGTGATGAATATGCTTTTTTGGCGGTGCTTGCGGCGGCTTCGGTGGCGGATTCTGTTGCGCGGGTGCCACTTGTCTTGAAATATCCTTTGACATGTTCGATATTATCAAGAAGTAGATAAGTGCTACCGTCGTTACTTACTGGGGTGAAGTCCAGCATATTATTTATAAACTCTTTCGATGCTGCTGGACCATCATATTGTCCAACGTTTCCTATACCGTTATAGGCTTTTCTTGATATTGTTGCGAAAACATCTTCGACATTTCGTTGATCGCCAATCATATCATCAAGCGATTGTGCAATCTTTTTTAATTCTGGTGAATCATAATGTTTTATGATAGATTCTAAATCTGCTTTATTGAACCAACCGTCTTTACCAAATCCAAAGAACACTTCCCATTTCCCAGTTGGAACGTCCAATTTTCCAGCGCTGCCGCTACTGGCATAAAATGGGATTTTGTGACCGTCATAATTTACAACGACAACTGGGCGCCCCGATACGTTGCCAATATATCCACCGTTATCAAGTTGTTCCAAAAATACTGATTTACCATTTATGGTTGTTATTGATTTGCCTTTTAGATTGGGAATCTTTTTAGTAGCAACATTGCGATATAGTTTCATGCCAGTGCTTGTTTCGACTTGGTACATATCGCTGGTCTTTTTAACTATAATCCTGCTGGCGCCTTTTGTTCCGCCCAATCCATCTCCTTGGGTAATTGACATAGCAACCAAATCATCTCTGCCTTGGAGTAATTGGTTGATGTAATTATTTTCCGCGGCTGTAAGTGGGGACGTTGTGTTACGGCTTCCCACGCCTTTTATAACGACGTACTCACGCGTTTTGCCAAGCTCTTCTATCTCATTTATGTATTGTTGTGCTGTGGGTGAAAAGTTCGCAATTTCTGCACTACGCGCAGCATTTGCTCCGTTTGTCGGTTGTTGCGTTCCACGTGTGTTGCCAGCACCTTCTGTGGATTTCTGTTTTGCGGCGGCTTCGGCGGCTTCGGCGGCCTCCTTGGCGCGTAATTGCTCTGGGGTGTACATGGCCATATATTTTGTGCCATTTCGTGTTTCTTCGCGGAATACGATACCTTCGGATTCCATTTGTTTGGAAAGTTCTGTCCATTCGGAATCTGTCAGACGTGATTTAGGTAATGCAGGATTCTGTTTGCCGGCCTTTACATCTGATGCATATTGTTCGAAACTCTTGCTTGCCTTGGCGCGTAATGCTTTTTGTGCCTCGGCGGCTTTTGCGGTGGTTGCTCTTGTTGTACGTGTTCCTGTGGCGCCTGTTTTGGTCGCAGATGCCGGCGCGGATTGTGCCCTTAACTGTCGTAATTCAGTTGAAAAACCATTGCCGACTTCTTGGCCTATAAGTTTGCCTTCTTGTTCATGTAATAATTTATCATAATTACGGGTGCCTTTAAGTTGTTTGCCACCCATGTATGCAAACACACCAGTGTCATCTTCGGAGTGTACAAGAATCGTAGAAACGACGTCTTCGGGTACAGAACTTTTGGCGGGCGCATTTAACAAAATGTTATGTGCGTGTTCGTGGGATAAAATTTGCATAGCGTCATCAAGATTTTTTGATGGATGCAGCCCCAGTGGTGCATAGTCTTGCAGACTGATGTTGATTTTTCCACCCAGGTCATAGTCAGTGCCGCCTGCACCACCACCACTGACTTTGCCGAATTCTATATCAATTGGTTTGCCACTGCCGATTTTTTTATCTGCGCGTTCCAACACAGTGCGCAAGAATTGTTCTTTATCTTTTTGTGACAGTGTCGCCCAGCGTTGTGATTGGGCGAAAAGATTTTCGTCGCTGGCAATGACATTCAAGTATTCGGCTCGTCTGGCCTTGGCAACAGATATTGTTTTGGATCGATTAAATAATTTAGATGTGTAATCTACAATTCTTTGGTGGTATGCGATAAAGGCTTTTTCCATTTGTGCTTCGGTGGTTGCCTTGCCTGCTTCTTCTACGTATTGCAGTTGAATGTCTATTATCTGTTCGTCGCGTGGACTTGCAAGACCATGGCTTGTAGCCCAGGTCTTTTCTTCATTAAGGCGCGTTAAGGCGCGTTCTTCGCCAGCGGTATATTCCAATGCCTCGCCTGCCTTAGTTGTTGTCTTAACTTCTGGTTCTGGTTTTGCAGATTCTTTGGGTGCTGGTGCGCTTTCTTGTGTCTTGGGGGCTGGCTTGGCTTCTGTTTCTGGCTTTGCAGTTTCTTTGCTGGTTGTTGCAGCGGTTGTTGTTGTGTCGCCACCAAGATCCGCAACACGTTTTTCTGCATCAGCCACTTTCTTTTCAAGTGTTTGTTTCCTTGTGACGGAATTACCCTGCTTTGCGGCACCAGGATTCTTTTCTGCCCATGCATTATATTCTTCAAGTTCTTTGCGTGCGGATGCCAGTTCTTGTTCGGCGCGGGCCAATTCACCCTGCTTTTCCGCGGCAACACGCATCGCGGCCAATTCGGCTTCGGTTGGGTTACCCAGTTGGTTAAGAATTGTATTGCGTTCTTGGCGTACAGTGGTCAATTGACGGCGCAAATCAGCGGCACGTCTGGAACTGGGGTTTTTGCCAAGTTCCGCGGTAATGCGGGCTTCTTGTTGTTCCAATTCGGCAAGACGCGTTGCCTGGGTTGGGGTCATTGCAACACGCGCAGTCGAAGTCGTTGTGGTTTTTAATGTGATTTTGCCAATGTCTGATGGTCTTAATATTTTCAGTTTTACCCATTTCGTCGCGGTTGCTTCGCTTATTCTTGCACCGAATTTGGTAACAGCCAATCGCATACCCGACATTATACCCATGCCGAATAATGTTGCGAACTGGGTCACATTTGTAATTTTATTTGTTGCAACGACAGCCTTTTCTGCGGACGTCAGTTCGGTGTTATAGTAATTTAACAATACTTTGGTCCACGTCTTGGTGTCTGGTTCGGTTTCGGCATCTTCGCTTAGTATTTTGGCTGTTGCTGCTTTTTCAATCATTTCTTCGAACGTGGTTTGTGATAAAAGACCGATTAAACGTTGAATCTCCGAAGATATTGCTTCTTGCTCTGGTTCTGTTGCAACAGACAATGCATTACGAATACGCGCGATGTGTTTCTTTAACAAATCGTTTGCACATTTTTCTTCTTTACACTTATTGCTTTCGTTCAAAAACGACAGTATCCAATTTGACAATGTTGCATCAGTAGCGGTGTTGGCTGCGATAGAGGTTGCTTCTACTGCGACCAAGATAATCATTACCTCGCCGCCACCAATAAGCGCAAGTGCGGTTCCTGCGATCATACCAGTTACTTCAAGGGTTTTTGTGGTACGTGCAACGCCGCGACTGTCAAGTAAGATGCAAACCTTGTTTTTATCGTCCCATTTGGTTCCTTTGCTACTGGAATCATTGGCTTTAAGTTTGTTGCCAAATTCGGTACAGGTTTTGCTGTCTGTCATTCCCGAACATGATTTGCCAGTGTATGCATTTTGTCCGGCAATCACTTTGCAAGACATGGCTTCGTACCCGGCCCTTGATTTTTTGCCCCACGTTTCATCTAAATCGTTAAACAAGAAATCAACATTGTGTCCGTTATAAGTGCAAGTCAGTAAATCACCACTTTTCGACATATTTGTAGGATTAATAGTGTTGCAGTTGATTTTGGAGTCGTGGGTTGCGATTTGTGTTTGTATGCACGAGGTGTATGTTTTGCTTTGTTTTTCTAATTCTTCTTTGGTGCCGGGAAACACTTTGATGTCGTGAACAAAACTGTTGTCGCATTTTAATGTTTCCAATGGCCCCGCATTTGCATCCAAATAGTTAGCAATTTCCGTTATGACACGTTCTGATGAATTGATGTTTACATTGGAATGGAAGTAATCGTATTGGACATTATCAATCATATTTAAATCGTCCAGTAATTTGAAACTGGAAATCATATTGTTGCTTTCATGTATCACGCATGTATTAGACTTAATTTCTGCACCACCATCAGAATAGAAGGAACGTTTTATCATGGCGTCTATTTCGGAACAGGTTTTTGCGTCAGACGTTTGACACGCGGTCTGTAATGTTTGGTAATTTAACCCAAACAGCATACATATGCCCTTGTTCAGGTCGCTGCCGGCGATGCCGCGTGTTATACCACCGTCACCAGTGTTTAACGAATTAAATTGAAACTCATAGTATGCATCAAGATTCTTGCTTGTGCATGGCATATAATCGTCTGTCCAGAATTTAATTTTTTTGTTTATGGTTGAATCTGTGTCAGACGCACAAACAATATCATCAGGCTTAGAAATTTTGTGTTGTTTCATAAATTCTTTGGTTTTTACATATTCCTTGGCAAGCCCTGATGCCTGGAGTGGCGTAACCTTTATTTTGCGGAAAAAGTCTATACAATATTTTGGTTTATCAAGATTTTTGTCTTTGTCATCACTACAAACGTGATAGAAAGGAACCGGTGCAGAAGGTGTCGAATCGTCGTCCGACGTGGTGTCGCTGTTTTCTGCGTCTGTTTGGGATGTTGTTGCGGCGATTGCGGTTGTATTTTTTATACAATTACCTTTGTCATCGGGTTCATAACCATTGTCCGTATCGCATTCTTTGCAAACACCTTTAACAAGTTTGTAGCCAGTGTCGCATTCTGTGGCAGTACAAGAACAAGTACCAACGTCCGCACCAGATTTTATTTTATATATTTTTCCAATCTTTACGTGACCATATTTACAAAAACCACCAACGCGATCTTGACTGGTAATACTTGTTAATCTTGGGTTGTGGCTTGGGCATTGGTTTTCATCAGGAGTTTCATCGTTGACACCCCCTTCGTCAACAATTGAGGTTGCAATTATTGAATCAACAACGTCTTGTGTTTGGGCATCATCAAAATTATCAATTTCATAATCATAGTCTGGGTCGGTGTCAAATTCTGCCTGTGTATAGATTGGGGTGTCAACAATCGCGGTACATACACCATCAACCAAGTCTGGATATGGGTCGGTGCATACGCATTCGTTGGTATCAAAATCGTATTCACCGAATATGTCTGTAATACACGTAACACAGTAATCGTAATCTGTTTTGAATGTCGATAAATTTGGAACCTTGGGGGCATCTGAGACATTTGTTGTTTTGTCTGATAATGGTTGAATTGCCAAAACAGTGTCAATATCGTCGACTATTGGCGTGTTGCAATACGGATCTTGCATATGTTGGGCAAGTGCCTGTTGGGCGGTTAAATTGTCATTGTATTGTTGTACCAAACGCGAGTTGTTTTCAATAGCAGCATCCAGTTCTGATTGTGCCGATTGTACGTCTTGGTCTGCAGATGCAAGTTGTGCTTCGTACTCTGTTTTGATTTGTGCACTACTTTCTTGTGGAGCGTCCTTGTTAATCTCATAGTTTGCAATTGCAGAGCCAATTGCCCCAATCCCAGCAACAACGGCGCCCGTTTTCAATTTGTCATCACGGGCATTCTTTTGTGCGGTCCATGCCGCGGCTTCGGGGCCGTTCGGATTAAGAATTGCACGAGCAACCGATATATATGAACCCGCAACAATGCCCGTCCCAACGTCGTCGTATAAACCAGTTTCTGATTTATCAAGAACAATTTCAGATTCAATACCAGGTTTCAGCCCCAGCGATTCCTTGCGCAGTTTAAGGTCGTTTGCCAATTTGGCATATTGTGCATAAAGGTTGAACAAGTCGTTTCCGCCCGGCAATTCAACATTGGTTGTGCCACCGCGTACAAATGGGTAATTGCCGTATTCGCAACGGAAAGATTCAAGGTGAGCGCGCATCTCTTGTTCAATGTCTTCATCAGCGTTTTGTTCGGACAACGCTTCACCAACCATCATGCCACCAATACCAACCGTACCAATACCAACCGCGCCAACGGTTCTGTTTTCCAAAGAAGTTTCTTTTTCGCGCATAAGTTCATAGTTTTCTTGCAACTTGTCATGGTATTCGTTTTTAATACTTTGTTGTTTTGCCATGGCATCATTTAATGCGGCATATTTTGCGCGAATTTCGGGGGCTGTATGTTCGTTTATGACAATGTCCGAATTGGCAGAGTTTCCGTTGTTTCCGACTTCTTGTGCAAGTGCGCCCGCCGTTGCAATAAACAAGAATAAAGGCATAATAACAAACACGCAACGCATAAAATAATAGCGGATTTTATACACTTCCTCTTTCCCCTGTAAAATGCATGGTATAATGTACTGTTATTATGGTAGAAAAAAAACAATATGTGTGTCAATAAAGCATTTGGTTTTTTTATCAAAATGGTTGATTTTTATTGCGTTGATAACTAGAATCCGTAGGGTAAAAATTAGTCAAAGGAGAATGGCTGTGTTTGATACTGAAAAACTAAAAACATTCTCATGGGTGAACGTTGGAAATCCAGATCACGAAGATTTTGAACGTCTGCAAAAAGAATATAAAATTGACGAAGATACTATTTCTGATATTTTAGACCCCGATGAACAACCACGATTCGAGGTTGAAGATGATTACAAGGTTATAATTGTGCGTTTTCCCATCGTAAATCGCGAAATTGAAACAACATGGCATACAGAACCATTGTCAATTATTTATTCGCGTGACAATGTTATTACAGTTTGTCGCAAGCGTTGCGATTTGTTAGACAAGATTAAAAAAGATGAAAAGTCGACTCGCGAAGAGTTTATTCTGAACATAATTTACTATATTGCAGAATCATATTTGCGTTCGTTAAAGGAACTAAATAAACGCGTTATGCGCGCAAAAAGCGCGTTGGCTGAACGTATTCGCAAACAAGAACTATTATCACTTTTGGATGTGGAAAACAGTTATACGTTGTATATGGCTGGGATTAAGGGCAATATTTCTGTGATGGACAAATTGGACAAACTGCGTGGGTTTGTAAAAACGGATGAGGCAGAAGAATTGGCCGAGGACACGCGCATCGAATTAACCCAGGCAACCGAAGTTGTGACATCGTATAGCAAAATGTTGAAAGCCATCAAAGAAACATTTGAAAGCGTTATCAACATGGATTCCAACCGATATATTAACCGATTGACATTATGGAACATTATTTTGATTGTTCCGACAATTGTGGTCGGCTATTACGGTATGAATATGAAATTACCTTTTGCAGAATATGATTGGTTTGCAGTTATCATATTTATAATGATTATTGCATTATTAATTGGATATGCGGCACTGGGACTGATACAACGTCATAATCGTTAAAAAAATGCCCGTGTTTTCGGGCATTTCTTTTGTGATTATTACAATACAGCGTGTATTTGTGCCATATTGCCGTCCAGGTCTTGTGATGCATCAATATCACTAAATTTGATTCCCGGCGCGGTCTTTAACCATTCGATTGCTGGTACTGTCACTTTCCAGAATGTGTCCAGACGGCGACGTACGGCGGCATGGTCTGCATCATCACTGCGGCCACCGCCCTCACGTATACGTTTATTGATACGGAATAACATTAACTCTTCGCTTAAATCCAAGTATAAGACATGAATATCAAATTGATCGGCATATTTTTCGACCAGCCATTGCGCCTGGGGCAACGTGCGTGGGAAACCGTCCAAGATAATGTCGGCGTTTGGGTCGATTTCAGATTCCATCAATTTGAATAATTCAGAATCAGGTACCAATTCCCCACGTGCCATAATCTGTGCAATTTCAGAATCTGCGGGTAATGCGCGGAATAACGCGCCGCTTTCGATATGTTTGTATTCGTGTTCAGTTTTCATAATGTTGGCGACACTGCCCTTGCCTGCGCCTTGACCGCCCATCATAACAATCATTGTATGTTTCATTTTTCTTCCTTTTAGTTTTTTGTCGGTCGCATTGTAGCATAAAAAAACAAATCCGGCAATGCCGGATTTGTTGAAATAATACACATTTGTATATTATTTTTTGCTGTTTTCGATTGCAGCGCCCAAGATATCGCCCAAAACCGAACCAGAATCTGATTCGTTAGCGAATTCTTTGACAGCCTGCTTTTCCAACGTCACTTGTAATGCGCGGATAGACAGTTTCACAGTGTTGTTTTCAACGGAAACAACAGATGCTTCGACTGTATCACCAACGTGGAAACGTGATGTGTCTTGTTCCGCTTTTTCACGTGACAAATCGGTGCGGCGGATAATACCTTTGGCATCACCAGCCAATGCAACAACCAATTCGTCTGGGGTGACTTCGGAAACAGTTCCAGAAACAACAGCACCTTTCTTGATAGAAACAGCGTTGTTTTCCGCACTTTCGGTCAATTGCTTGATACCCAAAGTAACGCGTTCTTTTTCTGGGTTGATATCCAAAATCTTGGCGGTAACTTCCTGGCCGCGAACGAATTTTTTCAATTCTTCTTCGTCCAGTTTGTTCCAAGACAAGTCGGAAATGTGAACCATACCGTCCAAATCTGGTGTTAATGCAACGAACAAACCAAATTCGGTTGTGTTCTTAATCGGACCGGTAACAACGTCGCCAACATTGTGGTTTTCAGCAAATTCTTTCCATGGATTTGGTTGTAATTGCTTATAGCCCAACGAAATACGGCGTTTTTCTTGGTCGATGTCCAAAACCATAACATTAACTTCCTGGCCCGCTTGCAAAACTTTGCTTGGGTGGATGTTTTTGTTTGTCCATGACAATTCAGACATGTGGACCAAACCTTCGATATTGTTGCCCAAATCAATGAATGCACCGTAATCGGTGATGGACGAAACCTTGCCGGTAACTGTATCGCCAACATTGAACGCGCGCGATGCTGTTTCCCATGGGTCTTCTTCCAACTGTTTTGCACCCAATGAAATGCGGTGTGATTCTGGGTCGAATTGGATAACTTTGACCTTGATTTTGTCGCCAACATGTACCAATTCACGTGGGTGATTAACACGTTTCCAAGACAAGTCTGTAACGTGTAACAAACCATCAATTCCGCCCAAATCAACAAACACACCATAGTCGGTAATGTTTTTGACTGTACCTTCGATAACGGCGCCCAATTCGATGTTCTTCATTGCTTCTTGCTGTTGTGCAGCAATTGCATCAGATTGAATCGCGCGACGGGAAACAATTGCGTTTGTACGCAATGCGTCCATTTTCAACACGCGGAACTTGTCCTTTAAGCCAATTAATGATTTTGCATCACGGATTGGTTTGTGATCAACCTGGGACGATGGCATAAATGCAAATACGCCATTGATATCCACGGTGAAACCACCACGAACGACATCGATAATTGTACCTTCTGGGTCGACACCTTCGGCAACTGTCTTTTCCAAATCTTTCCATGCTTTTTCAGCACGTGCCTTGGTATAAGACAATACAGCCGTTCCTTCGCGGGATTCATAACGTTCAACAAAAACGTCAATAATATCACCAACAGATGGTACAGATGCACCAAATTCTTTTAATGGAATGCGACCTTCGGATTTAAGGCCAACATCAACCATTGCGAAATCGCCACGAATATCTTTCACTGTACCCTTGGTAGCATAGCCTTGCAATGTTTCCTGGGTTCCATAGTTTTTATCAAACATCTGGACAAAGTCTTCGTTTGCGATTGGATTAAATAAATCTTTGGATAAATCTTTCATATGAAAAATCAAACAAAGTTTGCCATTTGCCACGTTCTAGAAAAGGCAAAGGTCTTGTGGGGTTAATCGGATTGCCAATGCGCCCACCCGCAAAAGCAGACGTATTATATATGTGGTTTTGTTAAAATGCAAGCAAAAATCAAAGAAAAACGCCCGATTTTACGGGCGTTTATTATCGTGCGACTTCACCAGTCAATTTTTCATGACAGATATAGTCTTTTAATATAAAACCATTGTTTGCGTGCCAATTCAACATACCGGTCCAGTTGGTATTTGGAATTTCAACGGTCGGTAATGGTTTTGGATCGCGCTGTAACTGGGTTTTAACCTGGTCAATATGGTTTTCATAGATATGTACGTCGTGCAATTCGCCCTTTAATACGCCGGGTTTCAAGCCCGCTTCTTTGGCATACAGCAACAATAACAAAGCGTATGATGCAATGTTATATGGAATGCCCAAGAACATATCACAAGAACGTTGTGTCCAAATAAGGTGTAATTTGCCATTGTGGACAAGCACCTGGTGCATAATGTGACATGGTGGTAATGCCATTTGGTCCATATCTGCCGGGTTCCACGCGTTGACGATAATACGGCGGTTTGTCGGGTTCTCTTTGATTTCTTTAATCGCCCGTGCCAATTGGTCAACACCAGCGCTGCTCTTGTGAGCCACGTTATCGGTTGGGTTTTTATCAATTTCTTTATTATTAAACTTATATGTTCCACCAAAGTGACGCCATTGCCAACCATAGACCGGACCCAAATCGCGTTCAATACCCATTGAATAGTTTAACAATGGCTGGGTTGTATTAGGATCTTTGATGTCATAGCCGCGTTCTTGGACAACACCCAGCAATTCGTTATACAGCGGCGTCCATTTCTTTGGGTTTGACCATTCGTCCCAAATATGACATTTGTGGTCTTGTAACCACTTTTTATCGGTGATTCCGTGAATAAAGAATTCCAATTCGGTCGCAATGTTTTTAAGACCCATTTTCTTGGTCGTTATCAATGGGAAACCTTTTTCCATATTATGTTCAAACGTTGCCCCCGTTGGAATACGCAGTGTTTTAATGCCTGTACGATTATCGGACCATTCACCGTTGTCCAAAACATTTTGTAAAATATCAAGATATGCTTTCATGGCGTGCTTTCCCTTTTGTTATTTATTTTGCCCCGCCCCCTGAACTCTCCGGAAAAAAGAAAATGCCCGCGAACCCGGCGACTGCTGGGTTGTGGGCATTATTTCTTAATGAACATCGGCTTGCTGAAATAATTCTTCTGGCTTTACCGATTTTTCTTTTGTTTTAACGTGTGTCAACATTGCGTCCAATGCTTTGCGTTCAAAAATCATACCGCGCAACATTGCCAACGCATTTTGGTTTTTGTTATAGAATTCGAACACTTGTTGTGGGTTTGGATAGCGTGCTGCTTCCGCCCAAACGGCCTGTTGCAAATCATCACGTGTGACTTCAACTTTGTTTTTGGTACCCCATTCTGCCAAAACCAAACCCAATTTAACGCGACGTTCGGCATCTTTGCGTTCTGCCTTTTCGTCCCATTTGTGATCGTGACCATGTTCGGCGTTGTGGTGTTCGTGTTCGCTTTTCGCCATATTGAATTCTTGTTCAACCAAGGTTTCTGGCAAATCAAGTTTAACTTTGTCGGCCAAAATGTCCAACAGTTCGTTACGCATATCGCGCTGTGCGGCTTCGGCATATTGTTCGTTCAATAAACTGCGAATGTGTTCACGCAATTTATCAACAGATTCATGACCAACCGTTTTTGCCAATTCATCGTTCAGTTCTGGCAAAACGTGTTTGCGAACTTCGTGAACCAATACTTCGAAACGTGCATCTTTGCCCGCCAAGTTTTCAGCGTGATAGTCGGACGGGAACTTTACGTTCACATCGAATTTGTCGCCGGCTTTGTGCCCGACAACTTGATCTTCAAACCCCGGGATAAATGCGCCAGAACCCAAAATCAAATGATGTTTTTCGGCCGCGCCACCTTCGAATGCATCATCACCGATAAAGCCCTTAAAGTCAATGACCGCGGTGTCACCGTTTTTAGCTTTGTACTTTTCGTCTTGCTTTTCGGCAACACTACGTGATTTGCGAATGTTTTCTAATGACTTTTCAACTTCGCTTTCATCAAGTTTAGTGACTTTTTTGGTAACTGTAATTTTTTCTAAATCGATGTCTGGCAATGTCGGCAAAATATCGAATTCCAAAGTGTATTCGGCATCTTTGCCAATTTCCCAACCAGCTAAATCGGCCTTTGGTGCACCGGCCAAACGAATTTTCTTGTCGGCAACATACGCGTCCAAATCAGCGTTCATCAATTTGTCGATTGCTTCGGACATTGCGTTTGCATTGAACTTTTGACGCAATACAGATAATGGAATATGACCCGGACGGAAGCCAGCCATTTTTGTCTTTTTACCATATTCGGTCAAGATTTCATCGGCAGCCGCTTGGATAGTATCGGCGGAAATAACGCCATTTACCGAATAATGTAAATCTTTGATTTTTTCTTTTGTGAACATAACGGATATCCTTTTTAAATACAATTGCCCCGCAACTATACACGTTTTTTTGGAAAATTCAACAAGAAAAAACCGCCAAAACGGCGGTTTTTGTTTCCAAGTTTCGTAAACTTAACGCTTACTAAACTGAGTTGAACGACGAGCCTTGCGGACACCATAGTGTTTACGTTCAACAACACGGCTATCGCGGGTAAGGAACCCAGCAGCCTTCAATACTTTACGTAAATCTGGTTCTGCTTTTTCCAATGCTTTGGAAATACCGTGCTTTACGGCACCAGCCTGGCCCGACAGACCACCGCCCATAACCATACAAATCGCATCATATGCAGTTTCGCGTTTTGTGATGTTAAATGGTTGTGCGATAATCATTTGCAACACAGGACGGCGGAAATATTTTGCCACCGGTGTGTCGTTGACAATGATATTGCCCTTGCCTGGAACCAAATAAACACGTGCAACAGAATCTTTACGTTTTCCAGTTGCATATGTTGCGCCTGACAATTTTGCTGTTGCGGTTGTCGCTTTTTCAGCCACTGTTTTCTTTGCAGGGGCTTCTTTCTTAACAGCCTTAGTTGCAGCCGGCTTTTTTGCCGCTGTTGTTGTTTTCTTGGCTGCTGTTGCTTTCTTTTCTTCTGCCATTATTCACCCCTTTTATTTTTACGATTCAATGATGCAAAGTCGATAACGATTGGATTTTGCGCGGCGTGTTTGTGTTCAGAACCCGCATATACGTGCAACTTTGTCAAACGTTGGTTTGCCAAAGCGACCGCTGTACGACGACCCATCATACGTTTTACCGCATTTGTAATCAGTTTAACTGGCTTTTCTTCGCGCATTTGACCCAATGTGCGTTCTTTGGTTGAACCAGTCCACAAAGAATGCCAAAAGAATTTTGTTTTTTCAGCCTTGTGTCCGGTCATTGCAACCTTGTCAGCATTGATAATGATAACATGATCACCACAATCCATATTTGGTGTCCATGTTGGTTTGTTTTTGCCACGCAGGATGTTCGCGGTAAATGCCGCCAAACGACCCAATGTGCAATCAGTTGCGTCAATCAAATACCATTTGGCATCTAATTCGCACTTTTTTAACGATTTTGTCGTTGCCATTTTTTAGCCTTTTTTTATGTTTTTGCCGCCCTATTATGTATGAGAGATGCCGAAATGTCAAGAAAAATCAATATGGTATTATTATACCGTAATATAAACAACAAAAAACACCATACGGTGATGGCGTTTTCTAGTTTATCTTTGATTGTCGTTGTTAAATTGGTTGAAGTTTTGTTGTGTGCTATTCGGGACAAAATCGCCATTTACACGATAATTATCAATGATGAACCCTAGTTTGTTGCGATCTATTCCAAATGTGTTGACCAATTTCTGAACAATTTCTTCATGTACAAAGTTAGAATAGTCGGTTGATTTGGCGTAATCGTTTAATTTATAGTCAAAACTGCTATCTTTTTCGTTATTAAAATCGTTCATCATTCGCCTATAATTATAGCAGTATAGTGGGTCCACGCCAGTAAGTATGTGGTCAGTCCAGTCGGCAGTAATTGTTCCGATATTTAATATTGTTTCCAGCCAAACTTTTGCATCTGGATTTTGTTTTACATTGTGATAGGTTTTAACAAAATAATCGTTCAGTTTTTGTGCAAATTGTTTTGTTTCGTCCAAATATATTTTGGCTTGCTTAAATTGTATGGCTTTTTCTATGTCTTTTTGTAGTATTCTTTCGGCGCCAGGAACTAAATCAAAGTAAGATTTTAATGTTGCTTTGATTTCTTCTGGTTTTGTTGTGGCACGAAGCAATTGTCGGGCATTTACCAGTTCTGCGAAATCTTTTGGTAATATATTGTGTATTTGTTTCAGCGTTTCAACGGCGTTGTCGTTGCCAGATGTTTGGGCCAACGGGATAAGTAAATCGTTCACCGCGCAAATTAAAACTCTGTATCGATAGACAATTGCTTTATCGGCATATGGTGCAAGTTTGGAAACTTCGCCTTGAAAATGTGAGATTATTTTGTCCAGATTTCCCAGTCCGCGCGACGTTTGTAGTGTTTTGATTTCGGTGCGCGCCCCTTCTAATTCTGTTCGTAATTGAGCGGTTTCTTGTGCTGCTGTTTTTTGTGTTGCTTCTAACTCGGCCTGCAATCTTTTTATCTCTGCTTGTGCCTGTTTCAACTTTTCCGCATCTGATTCTTTGTTTTTATCAAGCCAGCCCATTTTATCCCCCCGTGGTTTTACATTTCAGACGGAATCTGTAAGCCCATTAAATCAATGGCGCGCGCCAATGTGTCGCGGGCAACACGAACAATGTGCAAGCGCCCCGCCCGCGTTTCATCATCGATATCATCACGCATAATCGGACAATTATGATAGAATGTATTTATCAGTTGCGCTAAATCATAGGCATAGTTCGCAATCATATCGGTTGCGCGATTTTCAAACGCCGACAAAATTGTCCGTTCAAAGTCCATAATCTGAATCAACAGGTTTCGTTCGTCCGCGTTTAATTTATATTCCTTTTGGACATCGAACTCTGCGCCTTGAACTTTATTCAAAATGCTGTTCAAGCGAACCGCAGTATACAAAATGTATGGTCCGGTGCGCCCTTCGAAACTGGTGATTGCGGACGGATCGAATACATAGTCCGAACGAACATCGTGCAACAAGTCATTAAACTTTACCGCCGCCAGTGCGATTGACTGGATTGTTTCATCGTCTAATTCTTTGCCAGATTCGGCAACACGTTCCCGGACCGCATCGTTTGCCATATCCAAAATGTCGTCCAGTCCCGCCGCATTACCGTCACGTGTTTTGAATGGTTTGCCGTCACTGCCATTTATTGTGCCATAACCAATATGTTCGAATTTATCGTATGGGAAAATACCGGACATATCTGCGGCACGGAATAACTGTTCAAAATGCAGTGATTGGCGCAGGTCTGTAAAGTAAATGATTTTGTCCGGATTGTCGGTTTTCTTGCGGCAATATACCGCCGCCAAATCGGTGGAATCATACGTGTCTGCACCACGTGAATCGCGCCACATATATGGTGGCATTGGTGCGTTGTCGTCGTCGCGTTTTACGTTTATAACCAATGCGCCGTCACTTTCATAAATCATATTTTTATCGCGCAAAATTTCTTCGACATCGTCCAGATATTTTGCGGCATTACGTTCGCCCAAATCATAATCAAACGGCAATATGTTCAAGCGTTTTACCGTATTATTCATAGCATCAAGCGATATTGCCAAAAACTTTTCATACAACGCAAAGTATCCCGGATGACCATCTTGGAACTTTGCTTTAATCTCTTGGGCGCGTGCCTGAAACGCGTCATCTTGCTTTGCCAACGCGGACGCCGCCGGATAATATGTGTTTAATTCTTTTTCATCAATTTCATAGTCAACTGGCGCATTCGGATCAAAGTTATCGCTGAAATACGGCAAATCTGGATTGTGACGTTCAATCCACGCAATGATAAGTCCCATTGGCTTGCCCCAATCGCCAATGTGATTCCACGAATATGCGGTGTTGCCCAAAAACTTTGCAACGCGGTTAAATGTATCGCCAACAATCGATGTACGCAAGTGCCCAATGTGTAACGATTTCGCGACATTGTATGCGCCATAGTCCAAATCAATTATTTGTGGTGCGGTGTTTTCCATCTGTTTTGGTGCGGTGGCGTTTTGCCATATAAAGTCGTCATTGATTTTAATGTTGATAAAGCCCGGCCCCGCCACAGACGCATCTGCAACAAAGTCCAATTCGCGCAATTTTTCAACCAATTCGGTCGCCAATTCGCGTGGTTTTTTGCCGGCGCTTTTCGCCATAACCATTGCGGCATTTGTTGCGAAATCACCAAATTCGCGGTTGCGTGGCGATTCAAGATTTACATTAAATCCCAATTTTTCATTTATTTTTTCAGATACATATTTATATAAGTTCATTTTTGTTACCCCACATTAAACTGGCAATACAACACGAACGCGCAAACCGCCCATATCGCTGTTTTCCAAGAATATTTGACCACCATGGTTTTCAATTGCTGTTTGCGCAATTGACAGTCCCAACCCTGTACCGCCGGTATCACGACCGCGCGCATCGTCCAAGCGCACAAATGGGCGCATTGCATCGACTTTTTTATCGTCTGGAATGCCGGGCCCATCATCTTCGATAATAATTTCAACATTTTCATCGGTGTCGTGTTCGGTGATTTTAATTTTGCCCGTGGCATAACGTGACGCATTTTCAATGATGTTCGCAAACGCACGCGCCAGTGCCATTGGTCGCGCATAGAATTGGACTGGTTGGGACGGAAAATCGGTAATGATTTCTTTGTCCGGGGCCGAGTCGCGCGCAATACGCAACAACATTGATGGCAATTCGGTTGCCTGTTCAATTTCGGGCATTTCGCCACGCGCAAAGGCCAAATATCCGTTCACCATTTCGGTCATACGGTCAATATCGCGCAATAAATCTTCGGGTTTTGCATCGCCTGTTTCAACGGCAATACGCATACGTGCCAATGGCGATTTCAAATCGTGGCTGACCGCATTTAACATGTCGGTACGGGTGCGGTTGTACCGGTCCAAACGTTCCTTCATCGTAATCATTGCGGCGGCGGCATCGCGTATTTCACGCGAACCCGATGGCTTGAAACCCGGTGCGTCCAGACCGCGTCCAAAACGATTTGCGGCCTTGGCAATACGACGAATGCTGCGTGTGTGCGCAATTATAAACGGTGTAATTAAAATACCGACAATCAGCAACGAACCAAACAGCCATACCAAGAATACTTCGGTGCTGGTCGAATAAATGCGGTGCATAGAAACCCCAAATGTCGCGATTTTGTCGTCTTTTGTTGGCACATCAATAAATACCAATCGTTTTGCGCGGTCAATATAAATACTGGCGCGGCGGTCAAGGCGACTGCGCAACTGTGATGACAACGGTCCTGCAATCATTGTGTGGTTGTCATCGTGTTTTGGGCGTTTTAATGTGTCGTGCAGTGATACGTTTATGCCAACATCGCGCGACATTGTTGCCAAAGCGTCTTCGTTACCGGCATCCATTAACTTCATCATCGCTGAAATCTCGCCAGCCAGCGAACGCGCCAATGTGGCGTGTACACGATCCCAGTGATTATCAAAGAACACACTTGCAACGATAGTCAGTGCCAAAATCAATGGCACCAAAATCAGCAAAATTGTACGAGAAAGAAAACTGCGTGGCATTAATCTCATATCTTTCACCATTATTTGTTGTGCGTGGTCTGGTCTATAAGTTTATAGCCCTGGCCCCGAACAGTTATTATATCCAGATTTGATAATACAACATTTAATTTCGTGCGCAAGCGTTTTGCGACCATTGGTGATGCCGGAACAATATTGCCGATTGGCGAAGTTAAGTGTTGTAATAACTTCTTTTCTTCGGCCGACAACATCAAAATACGTGCGTTTTCGGGTGCGTTGCCAACAAAAAATTCATCATCAGCATAAATCAAACCGTTCGGCATAACGGTCGCATTGTCATTGCGTGACAATATGTTATTCAGACGCAAAACCAATTCGCGCAATTGAAACGGTTTGCCCAGATAGTCGTTTGCCCCACCCGTCAAACCCGCAATGGCGTTTTCCGAGCCTGTCATAGCGGTCAACATTAATACGGGGGTTGTGTCGCCACGTGCGCGTAAATCTTGTAAAAAAGTAAGTCCGTCCATACCCGTCATCATACGATCCAAAACAATGCCGTCAACACGAATACGGGCAAGTGTTTGTGCGGCATCTTCGGCCGATGTGGCGGAAATAACGTTAAATCCAGTATCGCGCAGACCGTGCGCAATCGCGTGATTTAATACTTCATCATCATCAACAACAAGAATAGTTTTATTCATAGCAAATGGCTTTGTGTTGTGGCGGTAATTTGTGTGCATTTGCGCCACGCACACAAACCGCGATTATTTCTGTAATGGTTCAACGGCATATTCGCCCGGCTGAATCGCGCCAGACAGGTCTGCATCGGCGTCCATTGCCGCACGGAACTTCATACCACCGGTTGCGAATTCGGTCTTGAATAATGCGTATCCCGTACCACCGCCGGTTGTTGGTCCCTGCATACCCAATGAATAATAACCACCCATAATGCCATAGTCTAAATCGATATAGTCAATGCTGACCAATAACGAAACGTTGCTGCGTCCGTCACTTGTCATATTACATGAAAATTCACGATTTGACAATGTTGCCTGGGAATTGATTGGAACGACAATATCCATAATTGTTGGTTCACATGTGCGCGCAACACCGTTCACCAAGAATTCATACGTCATACCAACGGTTGCCTTGGAAAGTCCCGTTGAAACATTGACTTGGGAAATTGTAGCCTTTGGTATTTTGACCAACGCGTTGGCAATTCCACTGCGCACCGGGAAAGAAATACCCGATTGTAAGCAATCACGTGAAAATGGGTCCGCTTCACAGATATACACGCGGGAATGCGCATTCATCATGAACATATTTGCCAAACTGTTGAACAAAAATGTACGTGTAATACGGTCGTTCAGTTTTGTGCAACCGAAATTACGACAGATTATCATTGGGCGGTCAGCAAAAGTGACACCTGGGTGTGCGTTGACCTCAGCCTCACGCGTGTCAACGATATTCTGGTCATAATTCAGACTGTCTGCACGTTGCATAAACTCGGTTTCCGGAATAAAATTCGGATCGTTTGGATATGCATAGTACGATTGAACCGGCGTTTCGGTGTAAATCGTCTGAAAATTATCATAATTTATAGCATTGTCAGCAAGTGCGCCAGTCGCGCAAAAAGCCGTCAAAACCGCCAAAAAACTTAGTTTGGACATGGCAAACCTTTTTATCTCTCGAATAAATCTTAGAACAATCGCGCCCCCTATGTCAAAGCAAAAAATATTTTTATTGAAAATTGGATATTGATTGTTCTATAAATAATGGCAAGATACATTAGAAAGGTTAAAGGTAAAACAAAATGGTTGACATTATTATTACAGGTGAAGCGGGCAAATTACACGCGGTATATCACAAGTCAGACGAACCGGCGGCGCCGTTGGCGGTTGTGTTGTCGGGCAATCCTCGTCAAAAGCATCATATGAACGACCGTGTGTCGTACGCAATGTTTCGTGCGTTTATGGATATCGGCTTTTCGGTTGTGCGTTTCAACTATCGTGGCGTAAATGATTCCGAAGGTTCGTTGGGTACGACATCTGAAAATATGTTGGATATCGCAACGGTGATTGACTGGATTCAGAATAAAAATGAGGACAGCGATAAAATCTGGCTTGCGGGTCACGGTCTGGGGGCATGGTATGTGCTTCAGGCAATGATGCGCCGTCCCGAAGTTTCTGGCTTTGCACTGGTGTCCCCAGATTCATCTGTGTCCGATTATGCGTTCTTGTCACCCCGCCCCAACCGCGGTTTGTTGCTTCAAGGCGCCGCAGAATCAGAAGATGCCAAGGCTTTTGCAACGCACCTTACCCAAATCTTGAAAAAACAGGCGCAAATAAAATTGGAAACAATCCGTATCAAAAATGCGGACGCAGAATATTCACAACCGGCCGACCTGCGCCAGATGTATAATGATTTAAAGGCATATGTTGGTCGTGAAAACGCCGAAGACAAGTTGTTATAAAATGAATCAAAACGAACGCTTCTTAGATCCGACGATTCCAGACGAAATGGCGGCAACCATTCGTCCAAAGACTTTGGCGGACTTTATTGGACACGAAAGTCTGAAACAAAATCTGTCGGTATTTATATCGGGCGCGAAATCGCGTGGCGAAGCAATGGACCATGTTTTGTTGTATGGTCCCCCGGGGTTGGGTAAAACAACTTTGGCACATATTATTGCGAATGAGCTGGGAACAAATTTCCGCACGACTGCGGCCCCAATGCTTACGAAACAAGGCGATTTGGCGGCTATCTTGACTGCACTGGAACCAATGGACGTATTGTTCATTGATGAAATACATCGCTTGCCAACGGCCATCGAAGAAGTGCTTTATTCCGCAATGGAAGATTTTAAATTAGACATCATGTTGGGCGAAGGTCCATCGGCAAAAAGTGTTCGGATTGACCTGCCACCATTTACATTGGTCGGTGCGACAACACGTACCGGGTTATTGTCGAATCCGTTGCGTGACAGGTTCGGAATTGATTTAAGATTAACGTTTTATTCGCCGTCTGATTTGGCAAAAATTATTAAACGCAGCGCGAATATTTTGGGTGTCGAAATTGACGATGATGCGGCATTAATGTTGGCGCACAGTTCACGTGGAACACCCCGTATTGCGAACAGATTATTAAAGCGTGCGCGCGATTTTGCGATGGCAACGAACAGTCCAAAAATCACATTAGAAACTGTAAAAACCGCACTTGCCCAGTTACACGTTGACGCATGCGGTTTGGACGAAATTGATCGTGAATACATGCAGACAATCGTTCGTCATTATGCCGGTGGTCCGGTTGGAATTGACAACTTGTCGGCGGCATTATCAGAATCACCAGACACGATTGAAGATGTTATTGAACCATATTTGATGCAGTTGGGTTTTGTTCAACGTACACCACGTGGTCGCGTAATAACAGAAAGTGGTTATGAACATTTGGGCCTTAAAAAATGACAACTGCTAAAAACTTAACCGATTTTTTCAAGTTATCCGAACGGCTGGAGTGCGAATTGCGCCTGACCAACATGTCTGACGGCAACCCCCAGGCGGTTGCATCGCATTCGTGGAATATGATTATGATGGCGATTGCCCTGCGTCCATATCTGAAAAAGCCGGTGAATATGGAAACGGTAATGGAATTGTGTGCCCTGCACGATTTGCCAGAGGCAATTGCCCACGACATTCCGCTGCATCAACAGACCGAAGAAGTGAAAAAACAAAAACATATCCAAGAAGAACAAGCGGTCAATTCCATAAACAGTTTATTACAAGATGAACATATCATTGCGCGCTTTAATGAATATGAATTGCGCCAGTCGCCCGAGTCACGGTTGGTAAAATTACTGGATATGTTGGATACGGGTATTCAACATTTATGCGCCAAAGATTTGTCTTATGTTGGGACGTTCCGGGACAACTTTTATTGGAAGTTATTTTTTTCGGACTCTTTCGCAAGTGCATTTGATTATGAACCAATATTGCGCGACATTTTTAACGAAATTCGTGAACGTGTTGCCGCACGCTTACAGAATGAATTGGGTATAGATTATCGCATTTTTACAACGGAAAAATAAAATGAAGACATTTAAATATCCTTTTTCAATCGCCTATTCTGACACCGATGCGGGTGGCATTGTTTATCACGGTCGCTATATTGAAATTGCAGAGCGCGCCCGTATGGAAATGATACGCGGAATTGATTTCCCAGACGGCGACAATGGTTTTGTGGTGCGCGAGTTGGACATTAAATATATGTCGCCACTGCACCTGGGCGAAGATTTGATTGTTGAATCAACGATTACCGATGTTGGCGGGGCATCTATGAACGTCGAACAAAAATTCGTGCATGGTGACACGATTTGTGCTATAATGCATATCACAGTGGTTTATATCGGTTCGGATATGCATGTTAAGCGGATTCCAGACTCGGTGTTAAGCCATTTGGAATAATAAACGCGAAGGAAGGTTTTCAAATGAATAGTTTTTCTATATGGTCGCTGTTTACCGGCGATTTTGTGACGGCAATTGCCTCAATCGTTTTGGTGGGATTCAGTGTTATGTCATGGGCGGTAATAATCGAAAAGATACGGCTGTTTCGTGCCGCACGTCGTAATAAGCCATCGGGCGATGCGGATAAAGTGATTATGCCATACGATAAAAACCTGTGGTTCTTGGCGATGGTCGCGGGGGTTTCACCATTTATTGGTTTGTTCGGAACCGTGTGGGGTGTTATGGATTCTTTTGCGGCGATTGGGTTGAATCAATCGGTCAGTATTGGTGTTATTGCGCCGGGGTTGGCAACCGCGTTGGGAACGACTGCACTGGGACTTGTTGCCGCAATACCTGCGGCGATTGCGTACCAGGTGTTCACCAAAAAGTCAGACGATTTATATGATGAATTAAAGGGAAAATAAACCATGTCCAGATTCAGACACAGACGCGATACAGATGCACTGATTCAGTTGACGCCGATGATTGACGTTATGACGGTGCTGTTGGCGGTGTTTATGGTGACGACCCCAATGATGACAAACGGCATTAACCTTGATTTGCCAAGTGCCGGTCATTCGGCATTGAACGGCAACGACCACGCAATACAAATAAGTGTTGATGCATCTGGGGCATACTATTTGAATGAAATGAAGTTGGACGTTGATGACGTTGTAAAGCGCGCAATTGCAATGCGTGGCGAAAATCCGCAACTGTCGATAATGATAAACGGGGACAAGCATGCGGACTATGGCGCGGTTATGACGGTGATGGGCAAATTGAAAGATTCTGGGTTCCAGCGCGTTGGCCTGCGAACAAAAGCCGAAAAATGAACTTTGACAAGAATTTTCAATTGGAAAACATGTTGATGTCGGTGATTGGACATCTGGTGCTTGTTGCGCTTATGGTTACTTCTTTTGCGATATTGGTACACCGGGCAATGTTGGTTGCGCCCGATCGTATAGAGATTATGGAAATTGACTTAAACTCGGTTACGGTTTCGCGTGACGATACAAAACTTTATAATACCGTCCCACCCGAAGAGAAAAAGACCGAAGAAAAGAAAGAAGAAAAGTCAAAGCCAGAGCCGGAAAAAATCGAATCGGAAAAACCGATTGAAAAGCCGTCACTGGTCGATTCGGATATGGATAAGAAAAAAGAAGAGAAAAAGGCAGAAGAAAAGAAAGACCCGGAACCTATTGCCCCACGAAAAAAGATGGTTGTGCGTGTAAATCGTGAAAGTGTTTCATTAAATCGCACATTAAATGTTTCGGTGATTGATGCGTTGCGTGTGGCGATGACGCGCTGTTGGGTGATTGATAAAAACCGGCCGGATATTTCGGACATTCGTGCGGTTGCACATTTGACAATGCGTAAAAACGGAACGGTGCGCGACATGTGGTTTGAATCGGCGGCACGCGCGGAAACCGACCCGGCGTTTGCGTATGTTTTGGAAACAATCCGTGCGGCAATAAATACCTGTCAGCCATTGCGTATGTTGCCGGCGAACGATTTTGCGAACTGGGAAAAGATTCAGTTGACCTTTTACCCAACAAGTGGCAAAGTAATGTGATGTATGGGGGAATGGAGAAAAACAAAAGGTGACCCCTGTGCGTGATAATTACTATTCTGAAAATTGGTATGAGGCAACAGAAAAGTTCCGTAATAACGCGGAAGAATTTGGCGATTGTCTACAATGGTGTGTGTCTGACAAGACGAAATATGATATTCCCTATGCTTTAATTGGTAATGGACCACACAAGGTTGTGATAAATTCCGGTGTTCATGGGATTGAAGGCTATTTCGGCAGTGCTGCCCAAAATATGTTTTTGACCGAATTTGTGCCGTTTTTTGATAAAAACATTCGCGACAATTATACTATCGTTTTGGTTCACGTTATAAATGGTTGGGGAATGCAGAACCGTATGCGCGAAGTTCGTGATTTCGCACACAATGGCGCGTTGGTGGATCTGAACCGTAATTTTGGCGTTGATTTTACCCAGCCCGACAAATTGCCGCAAAACCCAAAGTACGATATTGCCCACGATTTATTGCTGTCAACACCCGATGAGCACAAGAAAATGTTGGAAATTAAAAAGTTCCGCGCAAAACATCTGCACGATGGTGTTTGGGCGGCAATCAGCAATGGACAATATAAATATCCATATGGATTGTTTTATGGCGGTTGTACACCGATGGCTGAAAACAAAATGACATTGGACATTTATGACAAAATAATGACGCCTGATACAAAGTCGCTGACATCTGTTGGTTTACATACGGGGCTTGGGCGTTTTTGGCGCAAGGCTGGACGTGTGACGGGTCAAATGTTGGTGTCGCACCCATCAAATCACGAAAATACGAAATTCTTTCACAAAATAACGCCGTCTGTATCGCCTGTTGTCCCCGATGAAAATGCCGTTAATGGGCCAACAATATTGGGTGACTTGGTGGATTGTTTGGAAAACAGATATATAAATCGGAATATACCGATTCGTACTGCGGACTTTGAAATTGGAACTGGTGAATTTCCAAAGATGTCGCCGATTTTCAAGCGTATGGATATGGGTGACGCACGATATGACTTGTTGCACTATAATCGCATAAACCTAATAACGTGGGAACATTTAACGGAAAGTTGGTATCCGTCCGATTCAGGTTGGCGACAAGATGCATTGAATAAGGCAGAGTCATTGTTTAACACTTTGTTGCACGCAATGCAAACCGGAAAGATAAAGTAATATTTATTAAAGGGAACCAACCAAATTGTCATACCCACGAAGGTGGGTATCCACTGCGCCGCAGGCAATTCGCCGATTATGTCGTCGAACATATGTACACTGCGTGGCAATAGATTCCCGCCTGCGCGGGAATGACAATAAAAAAGTCGCGCCGTTTGGCGCGATTTTGTTTTACCAGATGGCACGATAAGCCGGATTCTGTGCTGCCCCACCCCAGTCGTTTCCAACAAAAGTGAGGTAGCGGACATAATTAATCTGTACCCAATGTTACCACTGGGCATCAAGCCCTCTACCCGCTTCCAAACTGGGACGGTTTATCGGAAGCCTATTTGAAGTTGCTGCGCATAGAGATTGGCCGTTTCAAACGAATTTAATCGCTTACGTTACTGTTCCTCTTATCGTCGGGTCACCCCGCCCGGCCGTTAGCCGGTATGCTGTCCCACGCAGTCCGGACTTTCCTCCGCCACGTATGTGACGGCTATGTCCTGTACCACTGATAATAAAATTGTAGCGTAAAAAAGCGGGTTTTCAAGTTTTTTGTCGCACACAATATTGTGATTGTTTTATTTTGTTCGTAATGACAAAAATATTTTTCCAATAACGAAAAGAAAAATGAAATTTTTTGTGATTTTTTTACTTGTGTTACATGCCGTTTTTTTTCTACACTGGTCGTATGAAAGTGGAATTTTTTTAAGGAGAAAGAGTAAAAAATGGCTGATTTCTTGGAAAAAATACGGGTGGCAACATGTCGTACGACACGTGCGTTTTTGGGCGCACTGTTGCTGATTGTTCTATTTTCAACGTCTAATGCGTTTGCAGACAGTGGACAATATACGTGCTCCAGTACGAAAACTTATTCGTGCTGTAATGCGTCGTATTATAAAAGCAGCTCAAGTTGTATTGCCTGTCCCACAAATTCCACTGCGGGTTCTGGGTGTACGACCACGGCCAGTTGTACGTGTGCTTCCCACATGGCGGTAAGCGGCGGTACAAAAACAACCGGCTTGACATCATCGGATAGCGCATGTGAGTACAAGAAAAGAGAAATTACTTTGTCGTACACAGGCGCCCCCGCTGGTTGTTATATATCAGACGGCACAACAAAACTTTATGCGACATATGCTACTGGTGTGTACACAAACAGCAACCGTACCAACCTAATGGGCACATCTACAAATCCGGTAACAAAACCAACATCGAACTGTTGTATTTTTGGTGGTTATTATACTGGTCAAAATGGTTCTGGTTCTCAGATGATTAATTCGAACGGGTATATTAAAGGAACATCTTCGTCATATGGTCGTAATCTTGATGATAATACAACATGGTATTCCAAGTGGACAGCAACCACCGGTGAATTGGTTATTTATTGGAGTCCCGATGAAAATGACAGCGAATCTGTACTAATAACATATACCAAGCCGGGATATTCTAGTTTTTGCACGGGACTAAGTGAGCAAGACGAACCACAAGACTGTTATCCAACAGATTGGACTAATGAAACCACATCTATATTGCGTTCTACTCTATATGAATTTGCAAATTACTATCAGGATAACAATGGTTATACATTTGTTGGTCTGTATGCAGGAAAAACATGTAAAAATAACACACAGGGTTGTAGAGGTTCATTGAAGGAATCTGATTTTAATTGGACTGACATGATTATGAACGAAAACGGGTATTTGCAAAGTACGTTGATGTCTGATTTGTATAATGCTGGGTGCGGTAGCCGCGCCGCATATGCGCGTTGGGTCCCGTCGACATGTAATGTCACGTTCCATACCGGTTCTGCAACATATACTATCGATAATTTCCAAAATGGTGACACGATACCGGCAATGACGTCTATGACGGCAATCAACAATGCAAAACCATCTGCATCGTATGGATGGAATTTCGTTGGTTGGGGAAATGTCAATGGAACAACAAAAGTGTGGAACAATAATGCCAGTGGTGATGGTGCTTGGCTTTGTGATTTTGAAGGTCAAACAAAGCACGTTTATGGTATCTGGTCCCGTACTGTTGACTTTAAGTACTATAATTCAACAAGTAGTGACAACGCCACAACATCTAATCGTACGCAGTATTATTATAATTCGGCACAATCAACCGCCACCACCGGCAACGTATCAACATATGCGCTGATTAATGGTGGAAGTGACACTGGGTGGTCTAAACTTGGTTGGCGTACTGATACAACCGCCGCTGCTGCAACGGTGGCCCAGACAGGTTCATCAACAACAACAGTAAACCCGGGTGCAACATCCGGTAACAGTACAGGTGTGCATTACTATGCGGTGTACAAACGCGTGCCTGGTGTTGGTTTCAAGGCCAATGGCGGTTCGGGTGAAACATATAGCCACCAGTGTGGTAGTGATCAATTTTTGAATACTAGTGGTAATGCGACCGAAGTAACATGTACGCTTGATAATCCTACATTTACCCCACCATCAAACAAAGCCTTTGTTGGTTGGTCACCAGAGGTATACCAAGCCGTGACTTATCAACCGGGGTATGAGGCCAATCATAACGTAAATTGGGCCGATTTACAGGTTGACTACTTTGTCGCTCGGTGGGAGTGTGCTGTTGGGTACACATTGAACAGCAGTACCGGTGCGTGTGTCGCATGTGCCAGTGGTACGTACAAGAATTCTATTGGTGATGGCGCATGTAGTTCATGTAGCGCATTGGGTTATCCGTCTGGGTACAGCAGTGGTACATTCAGCTCAGTAAGTCCGTTTGATGCGAATACGACCTGTCGGTTCACAGGACCATCGAAAAGCACACCGAGCAATTGTAGCGGCATTTCAGCGAACACGGTGAGTTACACGAGCAGTGGATGGAACACCCCAACCTATCACGTGACCAGTGCGGCTGGGTACAGAATTACGGCAAATGATGTAGCGAGTCCGACCTGTGCGATGTGTGGAGCTGGTACATATACAGACGGCAACAACAAGACAAGTTGTACTAACGTGACGGCAGGATACTATAACACTGGTGCTGGAACCAATGCGACTGGAAGTGTAGCGAGTGGCAGTGGTAAGACTGGTGGTATGATCGCGGCAGGTTACTATGGTGCAGCTGGGGCTGGCACAAGTACAGGAACTGGCGCGGTAAATGCGGGTTACTATAACACTGGTGCTGGAACCAATGCGACCGGAAGTGTAGCGAGTGGCAGTGGTAAGGCTGGTGGATCTGTGACGGCTGGGTACTATAACACTGGGTGCGGAACCAATGCAACCGGTGGTGTATGTAACACGAGTAGTTACAGCGGTGGTCAGATAAGCGATGGATACTATTGTACAGCGGGTGCAAAGAAAGCATCGCCAGCGAGTGCAAGCGACAGTACAAACAGCAGTTC
>JAFXUI010000005.1 GCA_017535105.1 Alphaproteobacteria bacterium
CAAAGGTGGATTCATGTAGCTACCAACACAGGCAGAATTGCACTGTGCAAAATGTGGCATAAAGTATAGGAAAATTTGCATATAACAACTCCTTGTTTAGTCCATTTAGAGGTAGGACAAGTCAGGTTAAATCCACCTTTATTGATTACAATAATAGCGATCTTATGTAAAAAAATCAACAAGGAAAAAATTGGCTCGGGTGGCCGGATTCGAACCAGCGACATATAGGTTAACAGCCTACCGTTCTACCAACTGAACTACACCCGAATGTGTTGTATGCGATGTTAACTAAACGTAAAACTATTGCAAGTCATTTGTTGAAAAAGATGCATTATAGTGATATATTTCCTGCGAAAAAAAAGGATTTAGATTTATGCAAAATGAAATTATTTCAAATTTAGAATATATTGTTAAATATACGGATATCGGTATGTTAATAGCCACAATATTTATGGCTATTTTTGCTGGTTTATCGTGGCGTACAGCTGTTTCACAAAAAAAATCGCAAGAAGAACTTTTAATAAACCAACAAAAATCACAAGAAAAATTGCTTGAGGCACAAAATAAAATACAGCAGAAACAACTACTGTTAGCCTTATTAAAGGAAAAACAGGAAATACGTGAAGATTTTAGAAATTTCATTATAAGTCGAAGAAATAACTTAAGTGACGTTGTTTACAAGTGTAAGGCAATGAGTTTAAGCGAATTTAGAGATCAAAATATTAAAGATTACGTGGTGTTTATGCGATTGGGTGACTTGTTTGGACAACCCCTTAAACGAAAAGCAGACAGCATTTTGAAATTGTTTGAGGATATATTATCTTTTGAAACACAACAAATTGTAGAGAATAAATTATTTGAAAAGGGATGTAGACACCCTGACAGAGAACGAAATATTAAACCAGATTTATTAGAAAAATATCGAAAAACACATGAAAATAATATGCATAACTTGGTTGAAGCAAATGAATTGTTTATAGAGATAATGCAAGAAATTGGCGATGATATAAATTATACAGCAGAGCAATTAAAGTAAAAAGTGTATCTATGGTGTAGCCCACGTGTAGACAGAGTGTAAAAATCCTGATCAAAAATAGGGCAAATTTGTATCAATGACAGGGAATGGGCAAGGCGGAAATTTGCCGGTTAGAAAACTGTGTGTAAAACATGTGTAAAACGTCTGGTGTAGCCAGGGTGTAGAATTGCGTTTATATAAGGGGCATATTCGTATCTATTTACGATGGAATTTGGTGTATTTTTTGAGCCGTATGCGTAGAGCGTTGTGGCGAATTTCTGCGTAGTGTGGAGCGTTTTATGGTGAAATAAAAGGCGTAGTTAACAGTCCGTTGTTCTACCGACTGAACTATGCCCGAATAGCAAGGGCTATATTATACCCACTCTGGCCGATAGTCAAGTATTTTGTGATGTGTGTGAAAATTTTGTGCCTTGTGGGAATGGTATTGTGAAAATGGGTGTTTTGTGATATAATTTTTGGGATAAATTAAGGGGTTGTTGGGTATGGCGCTGAATCTGTTGAACGATAAAGATTTTAACAACTATTTAACCGATATTACATATCAGGGCGGTCGTGTGCCACCACAACAAAATTTACATGGCGAATTTGAAAGTGTGGACTATGTTGCCCAGCATCGCGATGAAATAGTCAAAGGCATATTAAACCAATACATCAAATTGCGTGTGCGTGAATATATGTTGAACCAAGATGGCGAACCTGCATTTGTGTTGGTGGATAAAAATCGGAAAGATTTACCGGGGTGGACCCAAAGGGTTTTTGCAAACAATGAAAACGTATATGAATTTGTTGGAACCAAGATGTCAGACAGGTTGCGCGAAGACATCACGATGGTTCGCGATTTTTTGTACGATGCGGCGGGTCAATATGTGGACAAGGTTGTCAATCGTGCACGTGAAACCGATAAAAAGCCCACAATAAATTATGCGTTTCTGAAAACTACCAATGAATACGATACATTTGACAAGGCATTGGCAGCCGCCAAAAAGTGGCACGAAAATATGTCCGAAGAAATGGCAAGGCGTAATAAGAATAAAGAGTTTTTGGCAAAATCGTTGGTTGGGACAAAACATGTAATGACTTTGTCGAACGGAATGTTGGTGTATGAATTGACCACGCCAGGGGCATTAGATTTTGAATCTGATAATATGGGGCATTGTGTCGGTCAGGGTGCATATGATAATGGTGTTGCGACGGGTCAAATCAAAATATATTCAATTCGTGATGCGGGTGGTGAACCGCATGCAACATTACAGGTTCGCGATAACCGGGTTGTCCAGTTAAAGGGCAAAGCAAACAAAATGCCCAAAAAGCAATATGCACTGGCGGCACGTGAATTTGTGGGTAAAAAGAACCTTGGTATAGCGCATGACTATTATAATTTCGGTTTTTTGCAAATAAATGGCAAAGATTATGATTTGTTTGATTTGCCCAAGAAATTGGTTGTAGATGGCGATTTGGTTTTGGTAGGCTTTGGACTATCAGAACTGCCAGATTTAAGTGAGTGGGAAATACGGGATGATTTTTATTGTTCGGATAATCAATTAACATCGCTGAACGGTGCACCACAGAAAGTCGGTGGCGATTTTGATTGTTCAAACAATCAGTTAACATCGCTGAATGGTGCGCCAAAGGAAGTCGGTGGCTATTTTGATTGTTCGCGTAATCAGTTAACATCGCTGAACGGTGCACCACAGAAAGTCGGTGGATATTTTGATTGTTCGGGTAATCAGTTAACTTCGCTGAAATGTGCACCAGAAAAAGTCGGTGGCGATTTTGATTGTTCGTACAATCAGTTAACATCGCTGAACGGTGCACCACAGAAGGTTGGTGGTGATTTTGTATGTATGGGTAATCAGTTAACTTCGCTTGCCGGTGCGCCAAAGGAAGTTGGTGGCGGTTTTGATTGTATGAAAAATCAGTTAACTTCGCTGAGCGGTGCGCCAAAAGAAGTTGGTGGTGATTTTAGTTGTTCGGATAATCAGTTAACATCGCTGAACGGTGCACCACAGAAAGTCGGTGGATATTTTGATTGTTCGTATAATCAGTTAACATCGCTGAACGGTGCACCAAAGGAAGTCGGTGGTGAGTTTAATTGTTCGGTTAATCAGTTAACATCGCTGAACGGTGCACCACAGAAAGTCGGTGGAAAATTTAATTGTTTGCATAATCAGTTAACATCGCTGAACGGTGCACCAAAGGAAGTCGGTGGATATTTTGATTGTTCGGGTAATCATTTAACATCGCTGAACGGTGCACCAGAAAAAGTCGGTGGTGGCGATTTTAATTGTTCAGAAAATCATTTAACATCGCTGAACGGTGCACCACAGAGTGTTGGTGGTAATTTTGATTGTTCGCGTAATCAGTTAACATCGCTGAACGGTGCACCAAAAGAAGTCGGTGGATATTTTGATTGTTCGGTTAATCAGTTAACATCGCTGAACGGTGCACCACAGAAAGTTGGTGGAAAATTTGATTGTTCGCATAATCAGTTAACATCGTTGAACGGAGCACCAGAAGAGGTCGGCAATGTTTTTGATTGTACTGATAATAAATTGACAACACTTGATGGGGCGCCTAAAAAAGTAAATGGGGATTTTTGTGTATTTAACAATCCATTAAAATCGCTAAAAGGTATGCCAACAATAACCAATGGGGCAATCCGTACAGATGATGAAAGGTTGTTGAGTGAACTGGATGAGAGAAAGCAGAAATCACATGTGACCAATTTTCAACAAGGAGTTTTGCGGGTCAAACAGATGGCAAATGATTTGTTTAATCGGTTTGATAGTCACGAAAAAGACGAATAGTTGGCATTTTTGCCCATTTCACAATTTTATTTGATATTGGGGTGGGGCGGTGGTATGATTCCATTACATCGTAATAAATAAAGGATTTTGATATGCTGTTAAATGGCAAAAAGATTTTAATAACCGGTGTCGCAAACGATATGTCTATGGCGTGGGCGATTGCCCAGCGTGTGCATGCCGCGGGTGCCGATGTTGCAATGCCGTATGCTATGCCGAATTTGGAAAAGCGGGTTCGTCCGCTGGCGGAATCTATTGACGCAAAGTTTGTTACCGAATGTAATGTCCAAAATGATGAGCAAATGGACGCTTTGTTTAATTCAATTGAACGCGAATGGGGACATTTGGACGGTGTTTTACACGCGATTGCATTTTCGGATAAAAATGAATTGACGGGTCGCTATGCCGACACAAGTCGCGAAAATTTCAAGAATACGATGGATATTTCCGTATATTCGCTGGTCGATTTGACGCGTCGGGCGGCAAAATTGATGAAAAATGGTGGTTCGGTGGTCGCGCTGACGTACTATGGCGGGGAAAAATCGGTACCGAATTACAATGTTATGGGGGTTGCAAAGTCTGCGCTGGAAAGTTCGGTGCGGTATTTGGCGGCGGATCTGGGTCGTGACAATATCCGTGTGAATGCGATTTCTGCGGGACCGATTTTGACGTTGGCATCAAGTGGCGTTGGCGGAATGAAGGGATTGTTGCGCTTGAACGCGGAACAAACACCGTTGCGCCGTAATATGACGCTGGACGATGTTTCGGGGGCGGCGCTGTATTTGTTCAGTGATTTGTCGTCGGGGGTGACGGGCGAAACCCACCATGTCGATTGTGGGTATAACTCGACCGGTATGGTTCCAAACGAATTGAAAGAGATTCTGTTAAAGAACCTGGACGACTAGGGCAATATTTATTAAAAAACGCTCCAGATGGGGCGTTTTATTTTTTGATTATTTCAGTTGACAAAAAGATTTTTATGTATAATAATATTGACAAAACTACAAAAAGGGCGAGCAATGCAAACCGCAAGTGTCAGTGAAATCACTGAACTTTTACAGGAAGGACAATTATATGCCGATTTTACGGAACGTTCGGGTTCAGGAAATCGGGAACGTTTTGGCATATATGATGTGCGTACTTCTGCGTTGGGACCATTGATGATAAAGTTTAATGAAGCAACACGCAATGGTGGGCATAAGGTGCATTACATCGACTTGCGTATTCCAAATATAGAATTTTCTGAATTGTTCTTTGATTGTAATATACCGATGAAAATAAACACTGCTGACCCAGACTTTGTGCTGTTGCGTAAACTTATCCAAAGTATAATAATAAAACCGTCTGGAGATACGTATGATACGGCGTTGGCAAAGTTTAATTCAATTATGACGCGCCCAGATATGAGCATGAATGCTACACAAAAATTTGTAAATGCTCGCGTTATTTACGATCTTATTAACCAAATGATATCAATGGGACCACGCAATACTAAATATTCTGTGATTCCATATGGCTTTCGTGTAACGGTCACTTTTCAGGGTGGGGTTACGGAACTTATCCAGTTTGAACACCGTATATCCAACAACAGTAATCATGAAACAATCAAAATTGAAATTCCAAGTATTAAACTGACGGAAAAATTCAATAATTACGAAGATCGTACAAACATCATGCTGTTTGACCACGCAAAGCGTTACATGGATGCATTAAAGCCACGTGAACAATTGACACAAGGTACGGAAAAATTTGATCGTTTGGACGAAGAATATTGTAAATTGATGAAAAAATTGATGTCTGCGCGTCATTCTTCAAAAACAAAATAATGGTCAGGTTATGAGTTCAAAATTATTCGAGATATTTTTGGAAAAAGCATCCAGCGAAAAGATATACGCTGACTTTACCGATATGGATAAAACCGCACAAAACCCGAATGGTTTTGGCGTTTATGATGTGCGTAATTCATCGGTTGGCCCATTTATGATTGACTATAAAATAAGCGGTTGTAAAAACGACGACTTTTTGCGCGATACTATGACATTGCGTGTTCCAGAAATGGGTATAGATAACGTGTGTTTTGGACCTTTTTGGCCAGATGCCAAACCAAGTAAAGATTTTATCGCACTGCGTAATCTTGTCGGCAATATGAAAACACGTCCATCAATGATGTCTTATGACGAAGCGATTGATAAATTTATGTATTGTAATGCGACTTCTTATATTCGCGAATTGGTGGCAAGAAAAAGTGCAGAATCACGCGTGATATATGATGTCGTCAACCAAATGATTTCAATGGGACCACACAATACGGAACTTCGTTGGGAAAATTATGGTTACAACATAACGGTGCGTTTTCCGAATTATAAAAAAGAAACTATCAAATTTATGGAATATGACACCCCAAGCAACAACCAGATTGGTAAACCACCATACGCACTGATTGAGATCCCAAGTGCTAATGTACGTTTAATGTGTGGCAACGAAGTGAACACCAATCAAGAAAAAATGGTTTATAACCAGGTGAAACGTTATAAGGAAGGTATAGTTGCTTGTGAACAAATCGCACCAGAAACCGAAGATTTTGGTCGTTTTGATGTGGGGTATCGTAAATTGATGAAACATGTTCTGGATATGCGTGAATCAATAAAAACGAAATAATTTCTTGCTTGTATTATTTGCTTAATTTTCTATAATCGGGGTATGTCAAATACACCCGATTTATTTATTATCGCAGAACACTCGGAACTGTTGAAAAAACTGGCCGAATGGGATATTGCATATCACCAGAATGATGCGCCGGTTGTGGACGATGCAACCTATGATGCCGCGAAAAAACGTGCGCTGGAAATTGAGGCAATGTATCCGTCACTTGCGGTGGGTGGTGCGTCAACCCATGTTGGCGCGGCAGTGTCGGACAAGTTTAAGTCTTTTGCGCATACGGTGCCAATGCTGTCGATTTCTGATGTGTTTAATACGGCCGAGGTTGCCGATTGGTTCGACAAATTACCAAACCAAGATTTGTTTATTGAATTAAAGGTTGACGGTGTCTCGTACGAGGCGCGGTATGAAAACGGCGTGTTGGTGCGTGGGCTGACGCGGGGCAGTGGCGTTGCCGGCGAAGATATTACGGCAAACCTGATGACTATACCCGATATTCCAAAACGCTTGTCTGGCACGTTTCCCGATGTGATTGAAGTTCGGGGTGAGGTGTATATGTTGCGTGATGATTTTATCGCACTGAACGAAATTGCCACAGCACACGGGGACAAGGTGTTCGCCAATCCGCGTAATGCGGCGGCGGGTTCATTGCGCCAGTTGGACGCGCGGGTGACGGCATCACGGCGATTATCGGCATTTGGGTATACATACGGTGAATTGTCTTCGCGCGACTGGAAAACACAAAGCGAATATTTTGACCGTTTGGAATCGTGGGGTTTTCGCACAACTCGAGCGTACGCGCACCACGCACACACAATGGCGGAAATAGAAGACGTTTATAATGAAATAATGCTTAAACGCGCCGAAATCCCGTTCGATATTGATGGACTGGTTATCAAGGTGAATGATGTCGCAACCCAGGAAAAAATGGGCGCGCGTGCCAACAGCCCGCGGTGGGAGGTCGCCTATAAATTCCCTGCGGCGCGTGCGGTGACCAAATTGCGCGATATTACGGTCCAGGTTGGTCGTACCGGCGTTTTAACTCCGGTTGCCGAATTGGAACCAATCAACATTGGTGGCGTGGTTGTGTCGCGCGCAACTCTGCACAATGCCGATGAAATAGGGCGCTTGGATGTACATATCGGCGATATGGTGACGGTTCAACGTGCGGGTGATGTTATTCCGCAGATAGTTGGCGTTGCATCGCGTGGTGAAAACACGTCTGCCTATGTGTTCCCGGATAAATGCCCGGTGTGTAACGGCGCGGTGGTGCGGGAAAGCGGCGCGGTTGCGTGGCGTTGTGTAAATTCGCTTGGTTGTCCGGCCCAGCGTATCGGTGAATTGGAACATTTTGTATCCAGAAAGGGGTTTGATATCGACGGCTTGGGCACAAAACAATTGGAATTGTTCGTGTCGCGTGGCTGGATTGAAACGCCGGCGGATATATTCACACTTATTGCGCGTCATGGTGACGAAATTCGCCACCTGGACGGGTTTGGTGATAAATCGCTGGACAACCTGGGCAAATCAATTAAAAACGCGCGTACGGTCGATTTACATCGTTTCTTGTACGCTATTGGTATCCCAGAAATCGGTGAAGTGACGGCAAAAATTTTGGCACGTGCGTTCGGCTCGCTTAATGCGTTGCGTGATGCGCCCGCGTGGAAATTAAAGACGATTGACGGCATCGGTGATGTTATGGCGGACGAAATAGTATCATTCTTTGCCGATGAACATAATGCGGGTGTGATTGATGCGTTGTTAGGGCAAATAACAATTCGTGAAACATCGGTAAATATCGCAAACGACACACCAGTATCGAACAAGAAAATTGTGCTGACCGGCACGTTGTCAAAATACACTCGTGACGAAGCCAAAGAGATTCTGGAACGTATGGGGGCGACCGTTTCGGGTTCGGTATCGGCAAAAACAGACATTGTGTTGGCGGGGGCTGATGCGGGTAGCAAACTGACCAAGGCCAACGAATTGGGAATTACGATTTGGGGCGAAGAAGATTTAGACCAACTTATTCAATCGCAAAAACAAGGTTAAAAAAATCTTGCTTTGTTTTTGTGATTAAAATACCATTCACGCGGGTGAGAGAGTATATGAAAAAACAAAAAAAACACATCAGAAAAAATAATCGTTTTTGGATATTGGGTCTGGCTACCTTGGTGGTTTGCGCGATGTGTTGTTTTTTTGTTTTTCGTGGTGATAATAAAGAATCAAATGAACCTTTGGTTGAACAAAGTCAAGAAACTGTCGTTGTGTCCGAACAGACTGTTATGGACGCGGAATTTGTATCAGTTCAATCAGAAAAAACAGATGATGTTGACAGCAAGAAAAAAGACAATGTAGATTTGTTGTCTCAAGAAGGTCAAGATGGTAAAAAAACTGAACACACCCGTGCACGATTGCATCGTGGTAATAAATTTAGGGGTGTATCAATGGGGTGGGGAAATGATGACGATATAGATTCAGATATTCCCTTTACGGCCAGGACAGAAGATGGCGTGATTGTCTTAGAATGGAATGTTCCTGCTGAAGAAGCAACGCTTGTTATTACGGACAGATCAGATAAGTATGTCCCGGAAAGACGAGAAATCCTGCAAGGTTCTGGTACGTATCGGTTTACGGATGGTATTCACGGCAGAGTTTACAGATTCAGGTTAGAGTACACCGTTGCCGAAAATACCGAGACCAAAAAAATCAGCAGAAAATTTTTGAATTTTGCGGAATTGCCCAGTATGCCGATTCTTTATATAGATACCGAAGACGGAAAAGACCCCAGGGCAGATAGGGTAAAAAAACATGGCATGAAATTATTTGGTATTACAATTACCAACAATGAATATAAACAAGGAATGTTAAATAAAGAGACCCCTGTTAAAATAAAAATTCGTGGTAATGCTTCGGCATATGGAGAGAAAAAATCATATAAACTTGTTTTGTCGGAAAAGAAAGACATGCTTGGTTTGGGTGAAGAATATGCCGACAAAACGTGGGTTTTGTTAGGGCGTTCTTACCTTAAAACATATTTCGGGTTTGAATTGGGTAAACTTGTTGGTATGGAATGGGAACCCAGAATGCGTTTTGTAAATGTGATGCTGAATGGTGATTGGAAAGGTTTGTATATATTATGCGAATCTATAAAAAAACACCCGAAACGTGTGGCAATTGACGAAGATGGCTTTTTGATTGAAAGCGATGCATATTGGTACAAAGAAGCCCCTGTATTCGCAAGTCCTTTGCTTGCAGAAAAAGTAAAGTTCAGTTTTAAGTATCCCAAACCAGATTCAGATTCTGATGATCGTTTTATTGCGATAAAAAATCGCATAGAAGAAATTGATGATGCTTTTCAAAATCATCGGGAAAATATTGACGATTTTATTGATTACGAAACGTTTGCAGCGTGGGCATTGGGGCATGAAATTATGGGAACAACAGACGGTTTGGGTAGCAATATGTTCTTTTATCAGCAAAGTATAGGACAAAAGACGAAGTTAAAGATGGGGCCATTATGGGATTTTGATTCCATATTACCAGGAAGAAAAGAAAGTCCTTCTGCGTTTTGGAGCATAAATGGAACATATTTGTCGATTTTACAAGAGGTGCCCGATTTCAAAGATTTTTATAAGAAAAAATATATGGAAACATTGCCTTTTGTTGAACCAGCAATGAGAAGCGCTATGGAAAAGTTGAAAGAAATCCCAGGCCTAGAAGCAAGTATTAACTTGGAAAAAATGATGGTTGGGGACAGTGAAAGTATTGATGACCAAATTGAAAAATTGATGATAAGATTGCACAGTAGAATAGAGTGGATGAATGAAAAAATCAAAGAATATTGATTTGTGTCTGGACAAAAAATAAAAAACTAAACACGTGAGAAGTATAAGATGAAAAAAAATAAAAAACGTATTACAAGAACAGGGGTGCTGTTGGGCATCGGGATGATTGTTTTGATTGTTTGTGTGTTTTTGTATGCGTTTATCTTTAATTATACGAATAAAGCATCTGTACCAAGTGTTATTGAAACTGCACAAGAAACGGTTATTGCACCAGCAGAAGCTCCAGAAACGCAAGAACCAGTTATTGTGCCAGCAGAAAAACCAGAAAATGTTACTGTGCGCGATGTGCCAATAAAAGACAAGGTTCACGGTATAACAGAAGATAAAAAAATTTTTCTGAAATGGGAACTTCCCGTAGAAGACGCCATATTGACGATAAGAAGTGAAGATGGTAATGAATATACAGAACAAGTAAAGGGCACAGACACGTATTCTTTTACAAATGGTGTTCATGGATTATTTTACGTATTTGATTTACATTACAAACTGGATGAAGAGGACTTCGCTGTAAGTGTTAGACGCAAATTTTTAGATTTTGATCAATTGCCAAGTTTAATGACTCTTTTTATAAATACAGAAGACGGACGCGATCCATATTATGAAAGATCTTCCGCAAAACAAGAAGGTTTGTTTGGATTGACGATCGAAAAAAACGATTTCAAAAATGCCACGATAAATAAAGAAATTCCAATAAAAATTAAAGTAAGGGGAAATTCTTCGACCTATGGACCAAAAAAGTCATATAAGATTGTATTAGAGGAAGCAAAAGATATGCTTGATATGGGCGAAGAGTATGCAGATAAAGAATGGCTTTTGTTGGGTAAAAGTTCCGTACAAACATATTTAGGGTTTCAGATAGGGCTTTTTGCAGGTATGGAATGGGAACCCAGAATGCGTTTTGTAAATGTGATGCTGAATGGTGATTGGAAGGGTTTGTATGTATTATGTGAATCTATAAAAAAACACCCGAAACGTGTGGCAATTGACGAAGACGGTTTTTTGATTGAAAGCGACGGTTATTTTTGGAAAGAAAAAAATCCTGTGTTGGACAGTAATTTGCTTTCTAATAAAGTGAAATTTACCTTCAAATATCCTAAACCAACGACCAAGTCTGACGAACGATTTATAGCAATAGAAAAACGAATTCAGGAAATAGAATATGATATAAATGGCTGGTTCGAGGAAGAACTCGCTGATTTAATTGATTTTGATATATTTGCATCTTGGCTTTTGGCACATGAAATTATGGGAACAAGTGATGGTTATGGCAGCAATATGTTTTTCTATCAAAAGAACTTTAATAAAGGAACAAAATTAAAGATGGGGCCGACATGGGATTTTGATACTATGTTTTTCGAGCCAAATGGTGGACATTCTAAATTTTGGACTTTGAATTCTGTATATTTTACGCGGTTGTTAGAATTTCAGTCTTTCAAGGATGTTTTCAAGGAAAAGTTCTTTGCGGCTGCGCCCATAGTAGAGCAGAAAATGCGAGAAAGTTTAGAAAAATTGAAAGATATCCCTGGATTAAAAGAAAGTATGATGCTGGACAGATTCAGGGCTCGCAAAGGTGGAAATCTTGATGCAGAAATCGACAGGTTACTGCGTGTTTTGCACGACAGAATAGAAGTATTAAGCAAAACTATGCAACATATTTAGTTTTGTTTCTTTTCCAAAAAAAGACAAAACCATCGCTATTGCGTTGGTTTTTTACATCAAAAATAAGAACGATTGTAATAAAAAAGGACGAAAAATCATAAATGAAAAAACGCACCATTGGGCACGTTTTTTCATTTTTCATAACAATTGATGTCGTTTTACATCATTCCAGGCATGCCAGCGGGCATTTGTGTGGCGGGTTTTTCTTCGGGAATTTCCGCCATAACAGCACCCGTTGTCAACATTACGCCGGCCGTAGATGACGCCGCCATAATCGCGGTTTTAACCACTTTTGCAGGGTCAATAATGCCCGCAGCCATCATATCGACATATTTGTCGTTCTGGGCATCATAACCAAAGTTATAATCTTTGCTTTCCATAACCTTGCCCACGACAATTTCGCCCGACACGCCCGCGTTATCGGCAATTTGTGCGATTGGTGCAGAAAGGGCGCGACGCACAATATCAATACCAACGTTTTGGTCGGTGTTTGCACCGTTCAATTTTTCCAATGCAGATATTGCGCGAACCAGTGCGATTCCACCACCGGCAACAATGCCATCGGCAACCGCCGCGCGCGTTGCCGCTAATGCATCATCAACACGGTCTTTCTTTTCTTTGACCTCAACTTCGGTCATTCCGCCAACCTTTATCACCGCAACACCGCCGACCAATTTTGCCAAACGCTCGGACAGTTTTTCGCGGTCATATTCACTGGTTGTGTTCGATAAAGCCACACGAATTTCATCTGCGCGCGCGGCAATACGTTCCGGTGTTCCGCCGCCATGCGCCAACAGTGTATTGTCTTTGCTGACTATGACCTTTTTCGCCGAACCCAAAACGTCCATTGTGATATTTTCGAACGTCATACCCATATCATCGGATATAACAGTTGCGCCGGTGACGACTGCGATATCCTTTAACATTTCTTTACGGCGATCACCAAAACCGGGTGCTTTTACCGCACAAACCTTTAACCCACCACGCAGACGGTTCAATACCAATGTTGCCAATGCTTCGGATTCAACATCTTCGGCGATAATCAACAATGGGCGACCCGATTGTGCGATTGGTTCCAAAATCGGCAACAATGCCTGCAGACCCGTAATTTTCTTTTCAGAAACCAAGATTTGTGCGTTATCCAATTCCGCCAACATCTTTTCGCTGTTGGTGACGAAATAGGGCGACATAAAGCCCTGGTCGAATTGCATACCTTCGACAACATCAATTTCTGTTTCCAAACCTTTGGCTTCTTCAACGGTAATAACACCTTCGCGACCGACTTTTTCCATCGCATCGGCAATCTTTTTACCAATGTCGGCATCGTTGTTCGCAGAAATAGTCGCAACCTGGGCAATTTCAGATGAATCTTTGACCGGACGTGCGTGTTTATCAATGTCCGCAACAACGGCTTCGGTTGCCATATCAATTCCGCGTTTAATATCCATTGGGTTCATACCCGCGGCGATAACACGGCGACCCTCATGAATAATCTTTTGTGCCAAAACGGTCGCAGTTGTCGTACCGTCACCAGCATCGTCACCCGCTTTTTTAGCAACTTCTTGGACCATACGTGCACCAATGTTTTCCATTGGGTCTTTTAACGATACGGCCTTGGCCACGGTCACACCGTCCTTGGTCGCGACTGGCGCACCATAAGATTTTTCAATGATAACCGTGCGACCCTTTGGTCCCATAGTGATTTTCACCGCGTTTGCCAATTTATCAACACCCGCGGACAATTTATCAGTATCAAAAACAATATCTTTTGCCATAATTCATTCCCCCATATTATTTCAGAATGCCCAAAATATCAGATTCACGTATTAAAACGTAGTCGGCCCCGTCAATTTTAACTTCATTTGCGCTTGATGCCCATTTTGCGAATAAAACAGTATCGCCAACCGCAACCGTCATTGGAACGCGTGCGCCGTTTTCAAATGCGCCATCGCCAACCGCGACAACTGTTCCGCGTGATGGTTTTTCACGTGCGTTGTCTGGGATAATAATTCCACCTGCAGTTTTGTTTTCTTCTTCTATTCTTTGTAATAAAACATAGTTATTTAATGGTTTCAACATCTATAACCCCCTTGTATGTACCAATGTTAACCGAAATATAGTGCATAAAAACGTAATTTCAAGGTTGATTTTGTTCCCGCTGTACAATAATATCTGTGTATAACCAAAAGGAAGTAAGATATGTACGATAAAGATAACATTTTTGCGAAAATTATTCGTGGTGAAATACCATCAAAAAAAGTCTATGAAAACGCGTATGCTCTGTCGTTTTGGGATGTAAATCCGGTGGCCGATACGCACGTTTTGGTCGTGCCACGTGGTGAATATACGGACATCTTGGACTTTTCAATGAATGCCTCAGACGATGAAAAACTGGGCTTTTTTGATTGCTTGAACCAAACTGCCGAAAAATTGGGCATTGATGAATGCAATATGTTTGTGAATACGGGAAATGGTCCATATATGGTGCAATCGGTCCCGCACTTTCATATGCACATTATTTCGGGCAATAAAATCAAAGAATTTTCGGATTTTGCCAAATGATTGTAAACGTTCGTGTTACACCGCGCGCCCGCGTTCAAAAAATCGTCGCTGACGGCGATATCTTGCGCGTTTATACCAATGCTGCGCCAACTGATGGCGAAGCAAATGTGGCGGTTATAAAAATGCTGGCAAAGCATTATGGTGTGCCAAAGTCAGCGATAAGAATAGTGCGGGGCGAAACATCGCACGACAAAGTAATCGAAATCGATAAATAAAACCGCCAAAACGGCGGTTTTTTATTTGTATTTCAAGATTTGATCGATAATCTCTTGCGGGGTTTCGCCCATAAACGCGATATAGTCGGCCCATTCTTCTAAAAAAGTCTGGCGCTTCATTTCCAACAGCAATTTATACAGCGATTCCCAAAAATTACATGTATTCAAGAAAAACAGCGGTTTTTTTGTTTCGCCGATTTGTTGCATAGTTAAAATATCGGTTGCCTCATTCAATGTGCCAATTCCGCCCGGCATAATTATAAAAGCATCGGATAATTCAAACATACGTTGTTTGCGTTCATTCACACCACGCGCAATTTTAACTTCTATATTTTTATGAACAGGTTCTTGTTTGGCCATAACGTGATTGGTTGAAATGCCGGTGACGTGACCGCCGTTATTCAGTGCGGCACTGGCCACAATTCCCATCAAACCAACATCACCACCGCCAAATACCATATTCAACCCGTTTTGCGCAATCAATTCGCCCATCAGTCCGGCATCGCGAGCAAAAGCCGGATTCAGCCCAAATTCGTGTCCGCAATATACAGCAACGGTTTTAATTTTGTGCGCCATTTCTTTTTCTCTTTATTTTTCGTAATTATATCATAAAATGGCGATGTTATGAATCAAAAGTTTATAGATTTTATGCGCACTTTCATTGGGAAAAAATTGGCTGTGGCGGTCAGTGGCGGTGTTGATTCCATCGCTTTGTTGCATTGGTTGGTTGAAATTGGGGCGGATATTGTTTGTCTGCACGTGAATCATGGATTGCGTGCAAATGCCGATGTTGAAACAGAATATGTTCGTGAAATTTGTGCGAAACTGAACGTGCCGTGTCACGTCTTTTATTGGTCGGGCGAAAAACCAAAAACAGGGCTTGAAGCCGCCGCCCGCACCGCGCGTTATAAATTTATGACAGATTTTTGCCACGAAAACGAAATTGAATATTTGCTTACTGCGCATCAATCAGACGACCAAATCGAAACGTTTTTAATGAATCTTTCGCGGGGCAGTGGGGTTTACGGTCTGGCGGCAATGCAACCAGTATCCGAACGTGACGGTATTAAAATCGTGCGGCCTTTGTTGAATGTGTCGCGTGCGGAATTACAAAACTATTGCGATACACGCGGTATTAAATATTTTACCGATGAAATGAACAGTGATGCGCGATATACACGTGTTCGTATTCGCCAAAATCGTCATTTGTTGCACGACAAATTGGGTATCAGTGATGAACGCATTTTATTGGCGATTGAAAACCTGAACCGCGTGCGCAATGGTATTGAATCTGATATTGAAAAATTGGCCGGCGATGTGATGGAAAATGATTTTGCTATGTTCAGTGATTCTTTTCTGTTTGACCTGGGGGCCGATATTAGATTAAAGTTTATCGGAACATTGGTTCAGAAAATTGGGGGGAACAATTATCAACCGCGCTTGAATTCATTGGAACTGGCACTAGATAAATTACACGGTGATTGTAAGTTCACGTTGGGGCACTGTACAATTCGGCGTTTGGGTGAACGTATTTTAATTGTTCGCGAAGGGGCAAAAACAACATTCAGGAAAAGACATGGCAAAAATAGGAAAATTGAAAAATAAAATGCCACGTGATAAATCAACGTGGTTATTGGTTATACCGGTGCTTATTATCGCGGCATTGGGCTTGTTTTCGTTTGGTGATAATGGTGGTATGTTACAGACACCGGCAACGGAAACCACTGTGGCAACATCGCGTCCAGTGGAATTATCTTTTTCTGATGTTTTGCGTCGTGCGAAAGAAATTAAAACGATGAATATTCGTGGAAATGACGCATCTGGAACATTGGACGACGGCACAAAATATAATGCGGTGATTGCATATGATCCGGAATTGCTGACGAAACTTGCGGATGGTGGCGCAAGTATTTCAATTGATTCATCAAAATCTTTCTGGGAACGCACAGCAATGTGGTTGCCGATTATTTTGTGGATTGTGTTTTTCTGGCTTATATTCCGCGGACCACGTGGCGGAATAAGTCGCAGTATCGCAAGTCAAAACCCGACAAAAATTACAACGGGCAACTCAAAGAAAACAACGTTCAAAGATGTTGCGGGCATTGAATCTGAAAAACAAGAATTAATGGAAATTGTCGATTTCTTGAAAGACAAAGAAAAATATCGTGCGCTGGGCGCGCGTGTGCCACGTGGCGTGTTGTTGTCGGGCGAACCGGGAACCGGTAAAACATTGTTGGCGCGCGCAATTGCGGGCGAGGCAAACGTGCCGTTTTTTGCCGCATCTGGCAGTGATTTTTCGGGCATTATTGTTGGTTTAGGTGTTGCGAAAATCAAAGAGATTTTTGAAATGGCAAAACGCAACGCGCCATGTATTTTGTTCATTGATGAAATAGACGCAATTGGACAAAAGCGCAGTATGCAAATTCATAATGACCAAGACCGCGAACAAACATTAAACCAGTTGCTGATTGAAATGGACGGTTTTTCCAGCAATACTGGTGTGATTGTTTTGGGCGCGACAAATCGTGTTGATATGTTGGATCCGGCATTGTTGCGTCCGGGCCGTTTTGATAGACAGGTGTATATTGATTTGCCAGATTTGTCGGGGCGTCGTGACATTTTGAAATTATATGCCGATCGCGTGAAAATCGCATCGGACGTTGATTTGATGGATGTGGCACGTGGCACAACGGGCTTTTCGGGTGCGGACTTGGAAAATTTGTTGAATGAGGCGGCGTTGCACGCGGTACGTGCGGGACATACCGAAATCACAACAAACGATATGGACGAAGCACGTGATAAAATTATGATGGGGCCACGTAAGATTCGCAATATTCGTGATGACGATAAAAAACTGACTGCGTTTCATGAGGCCGGCCATGCGTTTGTCAGCCAACACTATGCGAATGTGACCGACCCAATACACAAGGCGACAATTATTCCACGTGGTCGCGCGTTGGGTATGGTGCAACACTTACCAGTTGATGACAAGGTTTCAATGACATTGGCCGAGGTACGCGCACAATTGTCGATATCGCTTGCGGGACGTGCCGCCGAAGAAATATTCTTTGGTTCGGATAAAATAACGACCGGCGCAGAAAGCGATATTGCGAACGCAACACGTTTGGCGCGCTATTCGGTGACAACGGCGGGTTTGTCCGACAAAATCGGTTTGGTGGCGGTGAATCAGTCCAGCACGTTTGGAACACGTACCGCGTTGGAAAATGCGTCTGAAAAGACGGCCGAAGCGGTTGATGCGGAAATTCAGAATTGGTTGAAAACCGCGCACAATGATGCGAAAAATATTTTGTCGCATAATCGCGCGACTGTTGAACGTTTGGCCAATGAATTATTGCAACGCGAAACATTGACGGGTGACGAAATCCGCGAAATTATTGCGGGTAAAAAAGCGACCGCAAAACGCGCAACCAAAACCGCAAAAACAACCAAGCGTAAGGTTGCTAAGAAATAAACAAACGGCATCATTTGATGCCGTTTTTATTTACGAAAGTCATAAATATTTTTACATCTGGATAAACCAGTTTTTGTTTTTAGATAATTGTTCAATACCGTTGTCCAATGTTTTGCGGTATTCAAGGAACTTCTTTTTATCTGTGTCGTTCAGATTGCTGATTGCCGGCAATTTAACGGTCAATGGGTTGACGTGCGTGCCGTTTTTAATAACCTCGTAATGTAAATGTGGGCCGGTGGAAAGTCCCGTTGAACCAACATATCCAATCGTTTGACCCTGGCGCACGTTGGTACCAACCACAACGTTTTTTGCGAATTTAGACATGTGTGCGTACAATGTTTCGTATGTCCCATTGTGGCGAATCTTTACATAGTTTCCATGTCCGCGATTAAATCCACGTGCAACAACACGACCCGCACCCGCCGCCGGAATTGGTGTGCCGGTTGACGCGCGGAAATCGACCCCTTTATGTGCGCGGGTAAAGCCCAACACGGGGTGTTTGCGACTTGTTGAAAAACTGCTTGTGACTTTGGCATTATTTATCGGTGTGCGCTTCAGTGATTTAATCGCGCCATTACCATTTTCGTCATAGTATCCCGTTGTACCGTCGCTTTTCTTGAAACGGTACATTCTGACATCGCCACGCAGTGCCTGGAACTCCACCGCCAAGACGTGTCCATTATCAACTTTTTCGCCGTCCGAAAAGTTTTCTTCATATAATACAGAGAAATGCTGACCAGCACGAATATCGCGTTCAAAGTCCATTTCAAATGCCAACAAATCATAAACGTCAATTAAAATACCCGCCGGAATTCCCGCGCGAATACCCGCGACATAAAAACTGTCACCATTTTGTATTTCGCCCGTTTTATAGACCGCGCGTGTGTCGCGTTCAACATTAATGGTGTTACATTTCCATCCGCCGTCATCGGTACATGTCAATTCAACCTGTTTCCATGGGGACGGAATAACAACAATCTTGGAAACGGGGTCGGTTTCGGTCGGGCGCACAAATTCAATTTTATCATTGTCTGCGCGCAGTGTTGAAATGCCCGCATCTTTCTTTAACGCGTCTGCAATTGTGTTAACATCAGCGTTGCTTAACCCTTGGTCAATCAGTATTTTGCCCAGTGTATCACCCGATGCAACAACAACCATTGTCTTGCATTCGGAGGGTTCTAATTTTGTCGATATGTGTTTGCCAGAATGAATTGTTACAATAACAACTGCAACAAAAGATAATACGATTGCCAACGCCATCACAATCTGGGACAAAAACGTTGGATTCATAAATTGTTTTACTTTTTTCATAGGCGCCATTATAATAGTTTTATGGATATAAATCAAGCGTTCGAAATTTTAGCAAAGGCCAGTGATTCACACGTGGCCCGTATAATCACCCAAAAATACGGAACTTTATCGCGTTTTGACGTTTGGCGTATTGCGCGAAAATTACGGCGCGGTGTGCCAGTTGCGAAAATCATTCACGAAAAGTGGTTTTATGGCATGCCCTTTTATACAGACAAATATACATTGGATCCGCGGCCCGATACTGAAACTTTGGTGGAATCAGTGTTGCGCGATTGGGACGGGACGAAAAAATCGCGAATTCTGGACTTGGGAACCGGAACGGGTTGTATTGCTCTTTCGATTTTATTTAATATACCGGGTGCAACGGGTGTTGGCGTTGATATTTCACGTGGCGCATTATATGTTGCCCATAAAAACAAGTGTGAAATGGGACTGTGTAATCAGCTGGAATTGGTGCACGGCACTTTTGTGCGTCCCAATGTGAATGAACAGTTTGATGTAATTGTTTCCAATCCGCCATACATTGCGCGTGGCGACAGTCGCGTAAATGCCGCGGCACGGTTTGATCCAAAAATCGCACTGTATGCGAAAAATGACGGTTTGGCGGCATATCAGCAAATTGCACAAAGCGCACGTTCGTTGATTAAACGTGATGGCCGGCTGTATCTGGAAATCGGGGCGGGTATGTCGCGCGCAGTGCGTTCGATATTTACGAAAAACGGTTGGAAATTTGTGCGTGCCGATAAAGACCTGGGCGGTCATATCCGCGTGTTGGTATTCAGTCTGTAAAATTCAATTTCATAATCGGAATCGTGTTGTGGTCAGCATTTAGAATAACAATCATCTTGCTGTCGCTAAGCCACTTTCTGGAAAGGGTATTTGGCACGATTTTATCGTATTCTGCGATATAATGTACACTTGGAACGTGCGGCAATGTGTTCAGGTTAAGTGAATTCACAAGCGGGCTGTCATTAAAATATTGTGTCCATTCGGTGTGATTCAATACACCGGCAATGGTTATCCATTGTTTTACCTTTATATCGCTGTGATTTTGGATAATTAATCCCGAAATCATCGCGCCACCCGAAAACCCAACAAGGACGACCGGACGCGTTCCCGCAATCGTTTTTACTGCCACCGCCACTGAATCAACCATCGCTTTGGAAAAACGACCATCGGTCCAGTCTGTTTTTGTACACTTGTCGTCCATAACAAATTGACAGGGGCGGGCGATATAGGCGACATTTGGCGATGTATCCGCCGCCGCCATACGTTGCATAAAGCGTGAACGCGGGGTTGGGTCGGCGGTTGCGTGTCCACGACTGTCGAATGCGCGGCCGTCACCTTCGATATAAATATGCACTGGGGCGGTGTCATCGGTAATTTTTTGGATTGTTGCAACGGAATAAAGGGCAGTGTCGTTTGGTGTCAGAATAGTCATATCATCGCGTAAACCAGACCCCGCACAGCCCCCCAGAACGAATAAAAAAGCAAAAATCAGTCGCCACATAATATGTGATTTTATAATTTAACACCAAAAAAACCAAGCATTTAATTCCAGTTTATGATATAATTACTAACCAAGAGAGAGAATATCACAATGCGTATGCCCCGCGATTCATGGGTTTTAATCGCTTTTTCATCGTTGCGCCGTCTGACAGACCTGTTTATAGGGTCGTTTTTGGTCGCGTATATCATGCACTTGGCGGCAAATACGGTTGTGTCGGTGTCGGCTTTTCGGTTGTTGGAATACATCGGGTTGATGGGCGCGTGCTTTTTCATCGCGCATTTCTGTAAAATGTATAACAAGGTTTTTGTGTTTGGATTGCACCTTGTTGTGTATGTCGTTTTAATGGGAATGTTGGTATACCTGGGCGACAATGTGCTGGAACGATTATTTATGATTGGTGCACTGTATGGCTTGGCTGAGGCTTTATATGCGTTTCCATTTGATTTGATGACGTTTGAAAAGGTTGGTCCCAACGAAATGGCGCGGTTTATCAGTATAAAAAGCGCGTGGCGCAACAGTGTGCGTATAATTGCCCCGACTGTGTTGGGTATATTTATAACACTGGGGTCGTTTGTTGATATGGCCAAGGTTATGTTGGTCATTGTGTGTCTGGAATTTGGCTTGCTGTTTTTTCTTGGGCGGTCACGTCATCGTAATCCAACACCGATTGATTATCGTGGTTTTGCGAAACGCGTTGTGCGCTTTCCAATCGTTCGCAAAATGTTCTTTGCCGAAGGTTTACGTGGTTTGGCCGATGTTATGGATACGACAATCACCATGTACACGATATACATATTCTATACCGACTTGAACCTGGGTATGTTCACAACCCTGTTCGCAATATGTACGATCGTTGTGTCCAGTGTCTACAGCCACTTTTCTCATCGCCGTTTGTTCAATTTCATTACCCATTTGTGCGTGTTGGTCTTGCTTTTGGGGGTGGGGGTGTTTGTCGCGTTGCCGGGCCAAATGACGTTTTTAATGTATAATTTTGCGTACGCAACGACTATGCATGTTTTAAGCCATATCTGTGATGCTATTATGTTTAATGTCGGCCAGTCGCGCGTTGTTGGTCGTGAATACAAGTATGAATATATCTCGCTGCGTGAAATCGCGCTGTGTGTCGGGCGTTGCGTTGGTTTTGTGATGCTGATGTATATCGGCATATTTGGCGGGCCGGAATTATTGCGGTGGTCATTACTGATTATGTGCGCGGCACAGATTTGGGCGGCCCAGATAAGTGTGGCCATATCAAACAACCTGCATGCCAGATAATACGGCCAGTCATAAAATAGAATAGTTTTTTGTTGACAAATATATTTTATAGTGTAATATATTGCTGATGTAACGTTACTAAAGGATAAAAAAATGACAAAACCAGTAATGAACATTTATGAAAATCCTATCGAATTGACCAAGGAAGAAAAAAACCTTATCAATGTGATATTGTCTGGCTTGGATGAATTAGCCCCAGATACATATCTGCGTAATGATTTGGAAGCGCATTTTGATGTTTTATACAGCGAATATGCCTTTTCTACATGGGTTCGCAGAATGCGTATGGAAGTGAAAAAGGTTCATGGTTATGATTTGGACGACACTGCTTTGATGGCAAACTATCGTAAAAATGTTAATATCCAGCCAAAAATGTTGGATATGTTCAGAAATAGCCGTACAAAATGCCAAGAAAGATTGAAAGAAATCAAGTCAAATAAGGGCATGACTTTGGAAGAAAAAGCCAAGAAAGAAGCGCATATTAACGAGATTATCAAGAATCTTAATGAAAGCATTGCACGCCAGTTGGCAGTAAAATCTACATACGTCAGCCATCTGTCTAAATAAGTATATTTTACTTGCAATTGCGATAATTTAAGATAAAATATATGATCGTTGCGCCCATGGCTCAATTGGATAGAGCATCTGACTACGGATCAGAAGGTTGAGGGTTCGAATCCTTCTGGGCGCGCCACGAATTCAAAACACCGCCTTGTGCGGTGTTTTTAATTTATTACCATCGCGCCCAGAAGGATACGCCAGAGCGAAGCGCATGGCGAATACGCAGATAAACAATTAGAAAAATCTTAAAAAATCGACCGGGGAAGATTTTTTTGATTTTTATTAGTGTTTATCAAGGAGAATGAATGGGCGCGCCATAAATTCAAAACACCGCCTTGTGCGGTGTTTTTAATTTTGTTTCTGTTGTTTATACATTTGGTTATAATGCATGCGGCAGACGGATTTATAATTGCTGTCGCCCAAGACAACTTGTTCACCGGCGCGAATAACATTGCCAGCGCCGTCAAATCGCAAATGGTGTGTTGCACGGTGTAAACAGCCGTCAATTTGGCAATTTGATTCCATTGTGTGTAATTCTGCGCCAATTTCGATCATGTGTTGCGATGCGGGGAAAAGTTTTTCATTACTGTCCACCATCAACCCATAACAGATTACAATTTTGTCTTGGATATCGGCAAAGTGCGCCAATTTATCAACGTCAGCGGGCGAAAAGAATTGCAGTTCATCAACAAATACCACGTTTGTTTCGGGTTTTGGCTGGTAATTATCAAGGTTTTTTAGCGCCAACGCATCAACCGATAAATCACCCGCGCGTGATGTGACCTTGTTCACGTCAAAACGCGTGTCGATTGCGGGTTTTATAACCTCAACATTTTTTCCGCTTTTACGATAGTTAAACGCATTGATAATTAATTGTGCAGATTTAGAACTGCCCATGACACCATAATAAAAGTGCAATTTTGCCATTTTATTTCCCTGTTTTTTTATGATGAAACCGAACAAAGAACGAACCGTTGTTTATTGGGCGAAAATCGACAATGTGGGGCGATAAAACACTTTCGCGCGCCCATTGTGGAAACAGTTGCCGTAATACGCCACTGGCCCCCGTAATAATGTTCGCAGATTTCGCGCCCGATGTCGCCACCGCCATAATGTCCGCCCACGCCTGTTCAACCGTTTTATTGTGCAAATCCAGTACAATGTGTTCGGGGGTGAGTTGGGGTGCCGGCGGAATACGTTTTGATAATTTCAATTCGGTGCGAACGGTGCGCTGGGTCGCCGTATCATCGGGTGTATATTCAACGCCCGCCATTTGTAAGATATCATCATCGGATAATTGTTTCATGCCCCGATAATAGCGAAGTTGAATTTGTATTTCAACAATGAAAAAAACGCCCAAACGGGCGTTTTTAATTGAATGTAAGTTGTATATTAAATGCTGTCAGCATTGACCCAGCGACCGTTCTTTAACAAGCCCGGTGCCATACCTTCGTTGCTGCGCAGGGCATCAATAACACCACGTGCCTTGGCTGCGTCCAGGTTTTCAATACGAACCTTGTACATATCACCTTCGTGTACAACGTTTGCATCGCCGTATGCTTTCATACGTTTTGCCAATGTTGTTGCACTGTCTTCGGCATAGAACGCGGCAACTTGGACACTGTAATCACCCTTGGCTACAACCGGGGCTTCTGGTGCCGGTGCTGGTTCTGCAACGACTTCGGCAGCTGGGGCCGGTTCAACAGTGACCGCCGCGGCTGGTACGCCGATTGTTGCTTTCTTTAATGCCGCTGATTCTTCGGCCATAACTTGAATTTGAACCTTTGCGGTGCCGGTCAGACCAATGCGTGCCGCCGCCGCCGGTGTTAAGTCCATAATACGAGTGTTCACAAATGGACCACGATTATTTACACGAACGATAACCGATTGTCCGTTGTCCAGGTTTGTAACACGTGCGATTGTTGGCAATGGCAATGTTTTGCTTGTTGCCGCCAACTGTGTAATATCAAATGTTTCACCGTTGCTGGTTTTTGTGCCATTTAATTCGGCCGGAACGATACCCGCAATACCGGTTTGATTGTATGTTAAATCTTCGGCAGGGATGTATTGAACATCTTCGACCTTGTACGCGTTACCGATATAGTATTTCGGTGCCGGCGACATAAGGTATGTTGTATTTAATGATTGATCCGATGATTGTTCGGTTGCCAATGCTTCTTCGGCAAAACCATCTGCGCCATATGTAGCATCTTCTGGATTTGTTGCCGCGCATCCAGCCAATATTGCGACCAACGCCGCAAGTGAAACTAGTTTTTTCATGGGTTGACTCCTTACATTCTTATGGAATATATTTTATCACATAAAAAGCCCAGTTTCAACTTTATTTTATTACTTTATTTTTCGGTCAATAACATAAGCGATGGGCAGGTATAAAACGGCATATCCACAAATCGCCGCACCAAGCCATATAATCGATGTAATCGGCACAAAACTAAGGCCCATACCCAATGCCGCCGCCAATATGCCAAACAGTGTGACCGCATGCAACGTGCGTTTATCGGTACTCCACAAACCACGCTTGCGACATGCACGCCCCAAAAGGAAGTTTTTAAGATATCCACTGACCACAACACCAATTGGAATTGCCAAATATCCCACAAACGGGAACAGTGTTAAATACATCACCGATGCCGCGCCCAATGAAACCATACTTGTTTTAACCGGTGTTTTAACATCTTGGGTTGCGTATAATGTTTTGCTGTAAATCTGGCTTATCAGCATGGCGGGTAAAACAAACACTTGAATCATAATTGCCACCGCCACCGCGTGCGTTGATTGCGGTGTCCATGCGCCATATTGAAACAGGTATTTTATAATCGGTTCCGCCAACACAAACAGTCCCGCCACACATGGCAAAATCAACATCATTGAACGGCGCATCGAAGAGTTCTGTTGAATATGAACGCTTCGCATATTTTTTTCCGCCAACGCGTTTGATATTGACGATATTAAAACCGTTCCCACCGCCAAGCCAATCATCGCAAATGGCAATTGGACAATGCGGTCGGCATAGTACAACCACGACACCGCGCCACTTTGGAAACTGGCGACCAGTGTACCCAAAATAATTGTGATTTGGTAAAAACCACTGCCGACAATGCTGACACCGAAACGACCAAACATACTGCGGATTTTCGGGGTCCATTTTGGCACGATTAAATGCAGGCCAAAGTGTTTATGTCGCACGCGTCCCCATAAAATTGCGAACTGTAAAATACCGGACAACACCACCGTTGCCGCCATAATGAATAACGCGTATGTTCCGACATGAAAATACATCGCCGCCAACAATGCGCAAATCAGCATAATGTTCAGCAATACCGGCATAAATGCCGCCAGTAAAAATCGTGAAAACGCGTTTAATACCGCCGATAAAAATGCCGAACCGCATATAAAGATAACGTAAAAGAACATTATTCTGGAAATAGTGACGGTCAGTTGCATTTTGCCGGGTTCTTCGGCAAAGCCGGGTGCCAACATCCAAATTACCAACGGCATAAATATTTCAAACAGTATGGTCAGCCCCAACAATATCATCATCAACCACGAAAAGACGTTTTTAGCGAACTTTTCATCGTGCTTGGAATCGGTGTACATTGGAATAAAAATCGCGGATAATGCGCCTTCGCCCAATAAATCGCGAAACAGGTTGGGTAAGCGGAATGCCGCAAAGAATATGTCGGATAACCGCCCCGCGCCCAATACACGCGCGATAAGCATATCGCGGATAAAACCGAAAATACGACTTATGCCGGTCATTGCGCCGACACCGAAAATATGTTTGCCTAACTTCATAAGTTTTATTATACTCATCTTCAAGATATAAAATCAAGACAGGATTACAGTAATGAAAAAATTAGTTTTAGCGTTTTGTATGGCTGGCATTTTGGCGGGTTGCGCGTCTGATAAAGAAATCGTGGCGGACCAACCGCTGAACGAAATTTATGACGAGGCATATACCCAATTTAACAAGGGACATTACGAAGAAGCGGCGGCAAAGTTTATAGCCGCAGAAACCCAATACCCAACAAGTCCATGGGCGGCGGACGCACTTATTATGGCGGCATATTCCAACTATATGGACGAAGATTTTGCGGGCGCATTATTGACCACCGATCGTTTTATGCGCTTTCACCCCGGACACGCCGATGTGCCGTATGTTTTGTACCTGCGCGGAATGTGTTTTTATCGCCAGGTCAGCGATGTTCGTCGTGAACCCGGTATGTCGGTCAAGGCGTTGCAGACGTTCCAGCAACTGGTGGAACGTTTCCCGAAATCTGAATATGCCGAAAATGCCAAGAACAAAATTATTATCCTGAAAAATTATATCGCGGGCAAGGTTATGTATGCCGCGCGCAACGATATGGCGGCGGAAAACTGGCCCAGTGCGATTACACGTTTCCAGTCAATCATTACCGATGCCCAAGAAACCGTTATGACCGCAGAGGCATTATTTAGATTGACCGAATGTTATACGGCGATTGGCTTGCCAAGTCAGGCGGCGGGCTATGCGGAAATGTTGCGTAAAAACTTTCCCGATAACGAATGGACGAAAAAGTTGAAATAAAAAACCGCCATTTCGGCGGTTTTTTTATCTTTGTTTCTGGATAAATTCGTCAACAGGAATTGCGGCGGCGGCGGTTGGTTCGCGCTGGCCACAATAATGACTTGCTTTGTTTTCATGATATGGTTTGCGGTCACCCTCAAACTTTTCATAGTATATTTGTGCGATGCGCATATTTGGAAACACGATTGTTGGTTGTTTCACCGTTATTTCCAATGTCCAATTACCACAGAACCCGTCATCGCCACGACCGGCGGTTTCGTGAACCGATATAAAATTACGACCAACCGATGATTTCCCGTCAATGTATGGGAAAAGGTTGTATGTTTCCGTATATTCCACCGTGTTGCCAAGATACCCAAAACGTGGTGATAATATCAGACCATCTCGTGGAATTTCAATGGTAACAGTTTCTTTTGGGGTACATGGATTCAATGCGAAAGATGGATTTGCCACATCAAACAACCATGGTGATTTTTTATATCTTTCAAATGCGGTCCACGTGCTAAACCAATCACGCATAGAATAATCTTTTAACGGTTTTGTGCATGGCAACGCCGGCAGCATACCTTCTGGAATGGTTGATTTATAAACTTTTAATGTGGACCCCAGATGCAAATCATAACTGTTGGAACCCAAGCATTTCTCGAAAAATGGTTCAATAACAATATTTGGCTTTCCGTCTGGATTACATGGATTTAATAAATTCATCTGGCGTTTAATTTCTGGACCTGTCAATTGCATTTTTATACCTTTTTAATTTTTGTGTTGTTTTGATATTGGCATAATTTACCGAATTTGCAATATTTTTGTTCACATTTCATTTTGGTATGCTACGATTCACCCTATGACAGACAAAACATACAGTGGTTTTATTGCGATAATTGGTCCAACAAACGCGGGCAAAAGCACCCTGATAAATCAGATTATGGGGCGCAAGGTGTCAATCGTTTCGCACAAGGTGCAAACGACCCGTACCCGTCTGCGTGCCGTAAAAATGGTGGGTGCGCGCCAGTTGATATTTGTTGACACCCCCGGTGTTTTCAAGCCAAAGCGCAGACTTGACCGCGCGATGGTCGGTGCGGCAATGGACGCAACGGGTGATGCCGATGCGGTGTTGCTGGTCGTGGACGCAACGCACGGCATAACCGACACAATTCGCGATTTAATGACGCGCTTGTCGGGGTGTAAAAATTTGTATGTCGCGTTGAACAAGGTTGATGCGGTTAAAAAACTTGATTTGTTGCCGATTGTTGATGAAATCTCTAAAATGGCGGACGTGCGTGAAATATTTATGATTTCGGCACTGAAAAATGACGGCATAAATCAAATGCTGGAATCTTTGGCGACCGCAATACCAGAATCACCATATCTGTTTGATGCGACGGACGCGGTGGACGTTCCAGATTTATTGTATTTGGCGGAACTGACGCGCGAAAAGATTTACAAATATGTCCATGCGGAATTGCCGTATCACATAAATGTTGTGACGGAACGCGTTGAAACCGCAGACGATGGTGTTTTAGACATATATCAAAAGATTGTTGTGCAAAGTGATGCACATAAAAAGATTGTGATTGGTCGTGGTGGGGCGCAATTAAAGCAAATTGGAACCGCCGCACGTCATGATATCCAAGATGAATGGGGGGTCAATGCCCGTCTGCACCTTTTTGTGCGGGTCGAGCCAGATTGGGAGAATACAGCAGAAAATTATTCTGACCAAGGGTTAGATTTCGGCAAATAAGGGGCTTTGATAATGAAAAACAGAAACATCAGAATTCGTCCGATTTACAAGACGTTGGCTTTGGGTGCGCTGGTGGCACTTGCGGGTTGTAAAAGAAAGATTGAACACAAAAACGTTGTTATGTTCGTTGACGAAGAAAAATGCGGAATTTCAATCTATATCCACGACATTGAAACGGGCGCCGATCGTGTATATCGTGATTATTGCGATGCTGATAATATACACAGATATTTGAAAGCAGGGGATACCGTATCCATCAAGACCGCAAAGACAGAAACTTTTTATGACACGCGCAAGGTGTTAAACAAACGTCGCGTTGACTTTGTGTATAACGAAGACACACTGTCCGCACGTCACGGCCGTGAAATAAACAATATGATGAATGAACGTTTGGGCAAAACAAGATAAATGTTACACACGTCTGATTTTGATTTTGACTTGCCAACCGACTTAATCGCGTCACACCCATTGGAACGCCGCGATGCATCACGTATGTTGGTGGTTGATGGAAACGCAATTTCAGACAAACATATTCGTGATTTTTTGGACTATTTACAGCCGGGCGATGTCGTTGTATTTAACAATTCGCGCGTTATTCCGGCGCGGTTTAATGCGACCGACAAAAACGGAAATGTCCACGAAATCACATTACACACGGCAACCGATGACCAAAAAACTTGGTGGGGTTTGTGTAAAAAGTTTAACAAGTTTTCCATTGGCGATGTTTTAACAATGGATGACGGCACCGAAATTGAAATTGCCGACACCGATGATGAAAGTGGGCTGAAAATCACTTTTCGTTGCGACAATGTGTTTGACGTGTTGAACGCGGTTGGCAAAATGCCGTTGCCACCATATATGAAGCGCGAAGAAGAGTTAGCCGACCGCGAACGTTATCAAACAGTCTATGCCGACCCAATCGGTTCAATGGCGGCGCCAACGGCGGGTTTACACTTTACCGATGAATTGATGCACGAAATAGAAACCCGTGGCGCTAAAATTGTAAAGGTCACATTACACGTTGGGGCGGGTACATGGATGCCGGTCAAAACCGAAGATTTATCCCAGCATAAAATGCACAGTGAATGGTGCCAGATTACGCCGGCCCAAGCCGACATAATTAACAATGCAAAACGGGTGATTGCGGTTGGAACAACATCAATGCGGACGTTAGAGACCGCGGCAACCGATAACCGTAAATTGCCGGTGGATAAGCAATATAAACGGATTGTGCCAATTTGTCGTACTACAGATATATTTATTACACCGGGATACAAGTTTGGGGCGGTTGATGTGTTGCTGACGAACTTTCATTTGCCAAAATCGACCCTGTTTATGTTGGTATCTGCGTTCAGTGGATTGAACGAAATGAAGACCGCATACGCACACGCCGTTGCGGAAAAATATCGGTTCTTTTCATACGGTGATTGTTGTTTGCTTTTCAAAAAGGATTCATAAATGTCGTTAAAGTTTGATTTGATTAAAACCGATGGCAACGCACGGCGCGGACGGGTACATACCGCACATGGTGATTTTGATACACCGGCATTTATGGCGGTTGGAACGGCTGCAACGATCAAAGCGTTGACAATGGATATGGTACGCGACACCGGAACCCAGGTAATTTTGGGTAATACATACCATTTGATGATGCGCCCGGGTGGCGATTTGGTGGAAAAAATGGGCGGTCTGCACAAATTCGGTGGCTGGACAGGTCCAATTTTGACCGATTCTGGCGGGTTCCAGGTTATGTCGCTGTCGAATCTGGTAAAGATGAAGGAAGATGGCGTAGAATTCACATCACACATTGATGGGGGCATAAAACACTTTTTGCGTCCCGAAGATTCTGTACATATCCAGCATCAACTTGATTCCAATATCACAATGGTCTTGGACGAATGTTTACATTTGCCGACGACACGCGAACGTGCGGAAAAAAATGTAGATATGGTGGCACGTTGGGCCCAGCGCAGTAAAGACGCATTTATTGACCGCGATGGATATGGAATTTTTGGTATTGTCCAAGGGGCCGATTACCCCGATTTGCGCGAAAAATCGGCAAAACAGTTAACCGAAATTGGCTTTGATGGATACGCGATTGGTGGACTTGCCGTCGGTGAAACCCAGGAAACAATGTTCAATATGATTGCCACCGTCACACCACATTTGCCCACCGACAAGCCACGTTATTTAATGGGGGTTGGAACACCGCTGGATATTTTGGGGGCGGTTGAACGCGGCGTCGATATGTTTGACTGTGTAATGCCAACACGTGCGGGACGTACGGCCCAGGCATTTACCCGTCACGGCACAATGAATATGAAAAACGCACGTTTTCGTGATGACGAAAGCCCGATTGACGATAAATGCGGCTGTCCGGCATGTAAACTGTCGCGCGCATATATGCACCACCTGATTAAGTGTAATGAAATTTTGGGGGCGATGTTGCTGACCCAGCATAATCTGTGGTTTTACCAAGATTTAATGCGCGATATTCGCACCGCGATTGAAAACGGCAATTTCGCAGAGTTCAAGCGCGAATTTATCAGAAATTATACTGGTGAAGAATAATATGAAAACCAAAGACGAAAATATCAAATTAAACGGAATTCCGGCATTTACAATGAATACAACAGATAAGTTGTTTTTTGCGCTGGCGCGTCGTGACGTGGACACTTTGTCGTATGTTTATGCTCTTGTCGTGAACAAGGCGGACAATGGCTATCCGGTTGAAATGCAAACCGAGATATCAGCATTCAAAAATGCTCAACGCGCAAACATATACTATGAAACGTCAAAACTGGTTATGGAACAGCAGAAAACGGGCATTTTAAAGCAATTACATGATACGTACAGTCGTCTGTTTGATTCACAAATAACCGCATTTAACACAATGGCATCATCTTTCCAAATCAAAACACAATAAACGTGTTGAAAAAGATTTAATAAATCGTTATTCTTGTGTGCAAAAGGGGGCAAAAATGGCGAAAAAGAAAGAAATCGAAGTGATTGATCGTGGTGGCGCAAAAACGGTCGCGAAAAAAACATCATTCATCACACGTGTTAAAATTATATTTGCGATTTTCTCGGTAATTTGGCTTGCGTTTGTGGTGTGGTTTCCACTTCACGTGCGGGATAAATATTCCAATTCAATAAAGCAATCAACTGTTGTTGCGGTGTTCTTTGATTTACAACAAAATATTGCAAAGCAATATGAACATATGCTGAAAGATATTAGAAAATCAATCAACCTTGAAAAGCCGATAAATCAAGTGATTGACAAGGTGAAAATGGCCGAAGGTTCTGTGAATAAAGTGACCGATACAACGGCCAAGGCAAGTGATACAACGGCCAAGGCGAAAAACACAACGTCCGGGGTCAAGGCACTGTCGGGAATCGCGGGTAAATTCGGTGTGAATACATCGGGCGTGGATAAGGCGGTTGCCGGCGCAGATAAGGCGATTGGCAAGGCTGATTCAGCAATTGCAAAGGTCGATGATACCGCACAATTGGTGAACAAAAAATTGGCTGGTATCGAAAAAGATTTAACCAAAGCGGCACAAACCGAAGTTGATAAAGTAATCGATGATGCAATTAAATCGCAATTGGATTCTGCGGGTTCAATGTTGCTGACGAAATACGATATCAAACACGTGTACCCATGGGATCCAGCATCGTGGCCAACCGCACGTAAAATTTATGCGGAATTGGTAAATTCTGATTTAGATTTTGTTAAAACAATCATCAAGACTGTGAACAAATATTTCGGATATGTGATGTGGGCATACCTTATTGTCATGTGGGGTGTGGGTCTGTATATCTGGTTGATGGTACGCAAGAAAGTAAAGGGTATCATCGCGCCGTTTATCGTATGTCCGCGCTGTGGTCACACATTTGCGGACAAGCGCACAGTGGTCAGTATGTTAAAGGTTTTCCAGCCGTGGAAATGGATATAACAAAAAATACTTGCAAAGTGAAAAAAGTTATGTCAGAATAACCCGGCAATGCGAGCGTAGCTCAGTTGGCTAGAGCGCAACCTTGCCAAGGTTGAGGTCGAGGGTTCGAGCCCCTTTGCTCGCACCAGAATTTTAGAAAACACCCGAAAGGGTGTTTTTTTAATTCTGTCGTAAAACGGTCAAATCATAACGGCAAATTTTTTTATAATTATATATAAAAAATATATTAAAAAACTCTTGCGCGCGCGTGCGAATTTTTAGTACGATTTTCGTAAAGGAAAGGGGGATACACAATTTCACTGAAACGTATATTTTATGCGCTTTTTGCTGCTTTGTGCTGCGTGTTCATATCAAACGCGGCGGTGGCTGTTTGCGATAATCCGGGTTTCAGTGTGACAACATCGGCATTAAGTGCGAATACAACAATATCTTTCTTGTTATCTGCGGCCGGTAATTTCGAAGTGAACTGGGGCGATGGAACAACCGACACAATTACACGTGCATCAACGGGTTCGGCGGACACATATTCACACACATATACCACTTCTGGAAAACGTACCATCGGATTTTGTGGTGTGGCAACGGCATATCATATTCCGGGAAATGCGGACAAACCACCAGTTACCGATTCAACTATCAGTTTTTCTACCGCATCAAAGGCAAAAATCGTAAGTGTTACTGGGTCACTGGGTGCGGTGTTCCCAACACTTAATGGTGGCGTGGCCGATACCGATCAACCACGATTTTACAAGACGTTCCAAGAATGTACAAGCTTGACCAGTATTCCGGCGGGGTTGTTTACGGGTGTTACCGGTTCTGTATCGAATATGTTTCGTGAAACGTTTGACCGTTGTTCTGGGTTAACCACAATTCCCGATGGCTTGTTCAGTGGCGCGTCGGGTGGTGCGCCAAATATGTTCCGTTCAACATTTTATAACTGCTCTAAGATAAGTAATATTCCGGAAAATCTCTTTGCGGGTATCACCGTTGGTGCGAACAATGAGTTCAAGTACACATTTTACGGTACCACAGGATTGACTGGAAAGTTTATTCCGCCATCTGCATTTTCAGGACTGATTGCGATAACGCCACGTCCGACGGCTACGGATATGTGGATGCAAACATTTGATAGCAGTGGTTTGGTTACTGCGTGTCCAGAACGCACAAAGCAATACACAACAGGTTATGAACCGGTATGGAATGGCAAGATTTCATGTGAACCATCAAATGCATGTTTGGGAACAAATTATTATGATCCCGAAAACGCTAATGCCGATGAAGACGGCTGTGTCCCATGTCCAACGGGTTACACTTATGATACCTCAGATACCAAGGAAGCAGTGACATTTTGTAAAATACGTTGTGCGGATGGAACATACCTTGCGAGTGCTGGTGACACAACGTGTACAAATGTTGGCGATGGGTACTATGCGGCGGCATCGATTGTTGCATATGGCAGTACCAGCGGACGCACACAGTGCCTAGACAATATGCCGACAAATACACAGACAGCAGCCACTGTTGACAGTTGTGTTGTATATTGTCGCGGAACAAATTATCGTGATGCATCAACAAATACCTGTGTTGCGTGTCCAGACGGTTATACATATAACACAGACGATGGCAAAACCGCCCAATCACAATGTCAAATTCACTGTGCTGGCGGATACTATTTACCAATTGCTGGCGCTGCAACATGTACCGAGGTTGGTGATGGTTATTACGCAACAGCGTCAACGGTCGGTTATGGTTCAACTGCGGCGCGTACACAATGTACGGATGGACGAAGTACTGGAACTTTGACCGCCACCAGTGCCGACCAGTGTCAAGAGTTGTGCAACGGTGCGACATATTATGATGAAACACATGATATGTGTGTTGATTGTCCGGTGGGGTATGACTATCATAGATTGTCGGGTAAAACGTCAATCAACCAGTGTCAAATTCACTGTCCGGCGGGAACGTACCTTGCCACCACAAATGCGCGTGTTTGTACCAATGTGGGCGACGGACACTATGCGGCCGCGTCCGATGTGAATTATGGGTCGGTTGGAACGCGTGGCGATTGCCCGTCTGGCCAAACAACAGGCACACAAACCGCAACAAGTGTTTTACAATGTAAAACATCGTGCCAGGGTGCGACATATTATGATTCCAACGAGGGTGATTGTGTGGCGTGTCCAACGGGATATACCGACAACACAACAAACGGTAAAAATTCGATTAACCAGTGCCAAAAACACTGTGCCGCCGGAACATACATGGAAACATATATTCCGCTTGAATATCTTAAGGGTAATGGAACATCGACATTTATTGATACGGGTTATGAAATTACTGGAACCAGTATTTCTGGAACAATTGTGGTAAGCCCGGCTTCGACCGTCAGTGGCAGCAGCAGCGATGTTGGTAATTTCTTTGGAAACATTTATGGACCTGGTGGTTTCAGTTCCAACTATAAAAAAGGCGTGTTTGGTGTGTGGATACAGGGTGGTGCCAAAGGTGACAAGGCCAAGACCGCGGGACCAGATAACGCATTCAATGCAAACAAAACATACACAATCGACTTTTCGGTGGCAGTACAAAACGATGGAAAAACCAAGGCAACCATAAATGTAAACAATGGCACGTCCAGTACCAGCGCAAATTATACCCAGGCAAATTCGCCGTTTAATGATACTGGTAATACCTTTAAGATATTCACTAATGGTGCGGTGACAATTGAGAATGGTGCGATAGTACTTAATAATGGTGATAAATTGTATAGCGGTCGTATATATTCATTACAGTTATATGAAGACGGTGATTTGATATTTGATTTGATTCCTGTGCGTCGTAATTCCGACAACGAGTTGGGGTTATACAATCGTGTGAACAATACGTTTTATGGAAATTCTGGTATGGGTACTTTTACCGCGCCAAATACAGCGGTTGGGGATTCGTACGCACTGTGCAGTGCGGTTGGCGATGGATATTATGCGGCGGCATCTGATAATAATTATGGGGCCAGTGGCACACGTAATCGTTGCCCGAATAATGCTGTGACAAATAAAAATAATGCATCCAGCATTTATGAATGTGATGGTGTTGAGTTGTGTACTGGTGCAACATATCCAAATATGAATACTGGTGTTTGTACGGCTTGCCCAACTGGGTACAATTACAATACCCAAAATGGTAAGGAAAGCATTTTACAGTGCCAGGTGTATTGCGATGCGGGAACATATATCGCAACGGTGGGTGATGCGACGTGTACGAACGTCGGAAATGGATATTATGCAGATGTTTCTGTTGTAAATTACGGTGATGCTGGGGAACGTACGCGTTGCGAAAATGGTGGCGCAACTGGAACCGATACGGCGACCAGTTCCGAAGCGTGTTTGGCACCCGTTGGTGATTGCGAGGGGGCAACATATATGGATTCGGGTACATGTGTTGCATGTCCAACGGGATATACATATAACACAACTGCGGGCAAAATTGCGGCGATTGATTGTCAGATTCTTTGTCCCGAAGGGTCATATTTGGCAACAGCAAATGATACAACGTGTACGAACGTTGGTGTTGGTTATTGGGGAACCGGTGGTGCGGTGAATTATGGCTCAACCAGTACTCGTAACCGTTGTGGAACGGGACTTACCACCATTGGATATGGACATGGTGCGGACGATGCCACCGATTGTGGACATGCATTAAATATTGGTGGGTATACAATATATACACGTAGCGCACGCGCAACAACACCATCATTAAATTTCTTGAATTCGGATAGTCAGACATTTTATATAAGTGTCAGCGATACCGATCATACTTTGTCGCCGTTGCATTTGGGCAATGGTGTGGCGCAATACACGGCCTATGATGACAGCTTATTATATAATGAACGTAGTTTTACGACAGGCGCGAATAACCCATAATTTTTCGTCTTTTTTTGTATAAAATACTTGCGTGAAAACGCGCTTTTTTAGTACGATTTTTATAAAGGTTTATGGAAAGGAGGACTGTTTAGGCTTGAAACGCTTGTTTCCTGCGCTTTTGGCGTTGCTGCTTTGCGTTGCCGTCACGAACGCAGCTGTGGCGTGCACAGAAAACGAGATAGATGTGACCGGCAACGGCAGTCAATGCGAACAGGTAAAATTTACCCTGACGACAACGGAACTGGCGGCAAATGGTTCGTTTAGTATTTGGATGTCGGCAAAGGGTACTTTCTATATTGATTGTGGTCCCAATGGTACATTGTCCGGGGCGGGAACATCTGGTAAAACACTTACAAAAACAACAAATCTTGTTTCAGAAGTATCGTGCCAATGGACATCCGCAGGCGTGCACACAATACGTTTCGGTGGAACGGCAACAGGATATGCCAGTGTTGGACTTGATGCGTCATCAACTAATTCGGCGATACAATTCGGTGCCAGTAGTAATCAGCAAAAAATCGCGTCAATTTCGGGTTCGTTGGGCGCGATGTTTCCGCAATTGGGGGCGGGCGCAAGCCAGGTGCCCAGTTTTGCATCGTTGTTTGATGGTGCAAGCAATTTAAGGTCTGTGCCATCAACGTTGTTCAGTGGCTTAACAGGCAGTGCAAACGCAAAATATATGTTTCATGAAGCGTTTGCAAATTGTACCAGTTTAACATCTATACCGGCGGGTTTGTTCGCGGATATTACCACGCCAGCAGACTATATGTTTAACAAAACATTTGATGGGGATACCAACATATCTGGGTTTGTACCATCAACGACATTTGCTGGGCTGATTGAAAATAATAACCCAACTGCCACAGATATGTGGGCGAATACATTCCGCGGAACCAGTTTGACAACATCGTGCCCTGCAAACACCTCTGTGCAATATACAACCGGATATGAAAGCACTTGGGGCATTGTTTCTTGTATTTGTGCTGGTGCCAATTTCTTTGATGATGCGTTGAACACATGTACCCCATGCCCAAATGGGTATAATTATGATACCACAAATGGCAAAACAGATGTGTCCCAATGTCAAATACAGTGTACGGCGGGAACATACGTTGAAACCCCTGGTGTATATGGGTATACGGTGTTGGAATATTTGGAAAGCACGGGTGATGCGTATATTGATACGGGCTTTGTGCACAATTCAGACAATATTCGTGGTGTGTTTCGTGTTGGTGTTGGCGAAAATATCGCATCAAACAAAAACTTCAATATGATTGGAAACCAGACATCCAACGCTGGATATTCTGTTGGTTGGGCAGATAACCAGTTTAAAATATGGGTAGTTACCACCGGGGAACGTTTAAGAGGCCCCGATCACCCATTGGTCCAAGATGGTGTATATGATATCACATACGAATTCAAAAATGGGCGACAATACTTGACAGATGGCACAGAAACAAGGGACAGGGCGCACAACGGCGGAATCGCGACAACCAATACAATACACCTGTTTGATAATGGTGTTCAAGAAATGGCGTATAATTTCAAGGGGCGCGTATATTGGGTGCGGTTATATGAAGATAATGTGTTGGTGCATAATTTTCTGCCAGTGCGCCAAGAAGACACAGACAAAGTAGGCATATACGATACGGTGACCGGACGATTTTTCACCAACAGTAATGCCAACAGCCAAAGCGGGTTTACATACGGCGGCGATTTAAGCAACACATGTGTTGATTCTGGGGTTGGACATTATGTGGGACAATCTGTGACTAATTTTGGCAATGTTGGGGAACGCGTTCCATGTCCAGTTGGTACATATTCCGACAGTTTGCGCGGTGCCAGTATTGCCGTATGTCAAGATTGCCAGGGCGCAACATACAACGATGTTGTTGGTGCTGCGGCATGTACACAATGCCCAACTGGGTATGGCGATAATGATGACCCCGGGAAAACATCAAAAACCCAATGCGAAACAACATGTCCGGGCGGAACATATATGTCGTCTGATACGATAAATGGCTATACAAAACTAGACTATATTGAAGCGACTGGTAAACAATGGATAAATACGGGTGTGTTTGCATCATCATTGGTAAATCCAATTATGAAACTGACAACACAATATACCGCCGTTGAAAAGGGAAAACAAAGCGGGGCCAAGAAAAATAATCTTGATTTCAAGGTGGGTATTTCTAATGGCAATGTGTTCTTGTGCCAGGCTGGTGGTGCCAATACAGAAACAAAATTTGGTGCCGCAGATACGGCAAAGCATACATTTGTGTTGGATACCAGTGCACAGACATGTACTCTGGACGATGAAACGAAACCATTGGCGATTGGAAATTTGACTGATGGTCCGATATCTATCGGAACTGTGAACAACCAATCTGGCAACGCCGGTAAACAAAAAATCTTTGGTTTTACATTGATAAGCAATGGTGTAAAGATGCTGGATATGATTCCAGTGCGCGATGCCAATGGGGTCGCTGGAATGTACGATGTGGAACACGAACAGTTTTATCCCAGTTCGGGAACATTGGCGTTTGTTGAAGGCCCGATGGCAAATTCCAGTGGCTGTATAGATGTAGAACCGGGATATTGGGCGCCAGAAACGGTGTTGGGTTATGGACAAACAAGCGAACGTAATGAATGTCCAAACGGGACAACAACAATTGGTTATGGACATGGTGCGGACGAGGCCGCCGATTGTGGACATGCATTAAATATTGGTGGGTATACAATATATACACGTAGCGCACGCGCAACAACGCCGTCATTGAATTTCTTGAATGCTAATAATCAGACATTTTATATAAGTGTCAGCAATTCTAATCATAATTTATCACCATTGCATTTGGGTAACGGTGTCCAGCTATACACGGCATATGACGACAGTTTGCTATATAATGAACGTCCATAGCCGTAAAAGATCATTTAATTCTTTACTTTACGGTAATTTTTGGTAAATAAGAGAGAACAGCAAAAACACAAGGAACTAAAAATGGCAGAAAACACGACAATATCGACAAATGAATTAGAAGCACGTTTACAAAAGGCGGAAAATATTCGCGCACGCGATGGTGTTGTTTGGAAAGATAAATTTGACCGCAGCCATCGTATCGCCGAAGCACGCGAATTGGCGGACGGTTCATCTGTTAAATTGTGTGGACGGGTCACGGCATTGCGCTGGCTGGGCAAACTGATGTTTGGTCGTATTTATGATATTGAGGGTGAAATTCAGTTTTCAATGTCACGTGAAGAAATTGGCGAAGAAGATTATAAGTTTATGAAGGCCAATGTTGATATGGGCGACTTTATCGGCATTACGGGCGAATTATACCACACAACTGCGGGCGAATTGACGGTCAAGGTTTCGCACTATGATATTTTGGCGAAAGCCTTGCGTCCGTTGCCGGAAAAGTTCCACGGGTTAACAGATACCGAGGCACGTTATCGCCAGCGTTATCTGGACGTTATTTCCAATCCAGAATCGCGTAACGTTTTGTTGGGTCGTTTCCGTATGACACAAGAATGGCGCAAGTTTATGGTTGATAATGGCTTTTTGGAAATTGAAACACCGGTATTACAAAATGTTGCGTCTGGTGCGGCGGCAAAGCCATTTACAACACACCACAATGCGCTGGACGCAGATTTTCAGTTGCGTATTTCCCCAGAATTGTTCTTGAAAATGGCAATTGGTGCGGGCTTTGACCGTGTGTTTGAGGTTGCAAAAGATTTCCGTAACGAAGGTATGGACGCAATGCACCTGCAAGAGTTCACAATGGTTGAATGGTATGCGGCATACTGGGATTACAAACGTAATATCGAATTCACTTGGAATTTGATTCAACATTTAATTAAAACAATGCGTGGTACATTACAGATTTCGTACCAGGGTACCGAACTGGACTTCAGTAAATACGAAATGATGGATTATACCGCGAAAATGAACGAATTGTTCGGTTGTAACATTTTGGACTTTGACGATGTTGACGCGTTAAAGCAAAAATTGGTCGATATGAAGATGTTTCCAGCCGAAGATTTAACCGAATTGAAGTCGATTCCAACATTGGTTGACTGGGTATATAAACGCAAGATTCGCGACAGCATTATTAAACCAACGTTCTTGTACAACTATCCAACATATATGGTGCCATTGGCGCGCCACAGCGATGCAGATGATCGATGCTTGGATATGTTCCAATTGTTGGTTTGCGGTGCCGAATTGTGTAAGGGTTATTCCGAATTGGTGAACCCAATTCAACAGTTGTCTGCGTTCGAAGCCCAGGCGAAAAATATCGCCAATGGTGATGAAGAAGCGTTTAATCCGGATAACGATTTTGTTCGTGCAATGGAACACGGTTTTCCGCCGATTTCTGGTGTGGGACTGGGGGTTGACAGATTGGCAAACATCATCTTTGATCAACCAACATTGCGTGATGTAATCTTGTTCCCAATGATGAAATAGGGGGCAATATGAAAAATACTGAACCCGATACCCGGGCGGCTGACTTAACCGCCGACCATGACCGGAAAAATCTTGCGGATATAGACAAGGCGTTGGCGGAACGGCGCATAAATGAAGAGGCTGCCGAATACCTGCGAACATTATACACAGACGGAATGGAGTGGTTCCGTGAGGTGTTTCACGTTTTAGGCAAATGCCTGGGTGCGCCAAAGGCACCAGTTGTGCGCTATGATTATGATAACGATTGCGGTATTGATGAAAAAATAAAAATCTCGGACATTAACCCATTGTCACCATATCTTGTTCAGCATCGTTTGGATATGGATCCAATGCGCAACCAATTCTTTACAGTCCAAGATGGGCACAAGGTGGACTTGTCGGTTTCGTCTATTGTGACGGTTATTGTTGCCGCGCAAAAACACACTTCACGTGCGCTTGAAAAAATCACTGGGAAATACTATCGCGATTATGTGAACGATGTTGCCACAACCGCAGAACGCGTGATTTCGGCGCACGAACGTGCGGCATCGGGTCGCGCAATTGCTGATAAAATCCGCAGCGAATTTTCCGGTAAATTTATAACGGCGGCATCGGAAACAGTTTTGCGTATAATCGGACGTGGTCACGAAGAAATCGCGGTTGATTTGGTGCGTGAACTGGACAAAATTACAAAACCGCATTTAAGATTACAAGATGTCTGGCGCGTAAAGTGTTTGTTTGACTTGGTGCCCCAGGCACGTACGTTTATGGAACGTCTGCGCGAAGCAATGCCAGAAAAGATAATTTCGATGCGCGATAAGTTTTATGATATGGATAATCCGCGTAATTATCGTGATGCTAAAATCATATTAAATATTGGTCGCGACAGTGCGCACATTGTGCCGATGGAAATTATTTGCCAGGTACGTACTTTCTTTGAATTTGAACGTTTGACCCATGCGCAATATGAGCGCGCGCGTAAACACCAAAATGCGACAAGTGATAATATTGAACGCAAATTGGCAGATTATATGGAAGACGGTATTAAACAATACAATCTTATGATTTGCGATTGTGTCGAAGATTTGTTTGATCGCGTTGGTTGGAATATATTGTACGAACGCGGTATTGGAATGTCGCTGTTTGAGGGGTTTCCAAAAAAGTGTACAATGTATTACCCGCAAAAAATGTTGGATATCATCACCGACAAATTGGATAACGCAATTGAAAACGAAGTGTTTTATTTGGTAAATTCGCCAGCGAAATTGACGGAAACCCAGATAAGCGAAATCTTTCATTTTATAGCACGCTTTATATTGGTTGCGGCAATGCCATATCGTAAATCGACATGGTCTGCGCCGACAAACACAATGGCGGGCAAACTGTTTAACTTTGTTATGAAAGAGGTTCAGCGTTATTACAAGCAATAATGCCGGAAATCCGTATAAAAACACCGAAGCCCCGTATGAAATAAATCATTACGGGGCTTTTGTTTTTTACTTGTAATGGGGTCGATATTGCGCCACAATTAAATTAGGTTCATGGACGGTACCGGAACCATAACAAGCATAGTAAAGGACAACAATATGCGGAAAGGGAAAGTAAAATGGTATAACGGCAAAAAATGTTTTGGGTTTATTACCCCGGACGAGCCAAATGAAAACGGAAACACAGATGATGTATTTGTTCATTCCAGTGCACTGAAAGCGGCGGGTATTCGCTTTTTGAACGAAAATGATATCGTAGAGTTCGAAGAAGAAACCCGTAATGACAAATTGTCAGTCACAACATTGAAATTGATTCAGCGGGACGAAGAATCGGCACGTCTGTTCCATGAACGTCGCGCAGAACGTCGTCGCGCCGCCGAAGATCGCAAACAACGCGAAGAAAAATCATCGCGCCATGGATTTGCATTTTGGAAAAAATAATAAAAACGCCCGTTTGGGCGTTTTTTTTATGGAAAACACTTGCTTTATGAATTATAATAGTATAAACAGAACAGAAAGGATGAGAAATGGTAGGCGAAATCGATTGGTAATAAAAAGGTTCTTTTAAACAATGGCGTGTAATTTTGTGTTGTTTAGACGTGGGCAAAATTTTTCACTACATACCCACACGATTGGTTTTGATGGTCAAAACACGCCGGTCGAAATGATTGCCCGGGCGCGATATATGCGTATTAAACATTTGGGCATATCAAACCACTTTATTGTTCATCCAAATATAACCCAGACAAAGTTTTATCCAATTGCTCTTGAGCGCGGATATGATGCAATTTATTCATCTTCGTTTGATGAAGCAATTGCAAAGTTCAAACGTCACTATTCAGAGTTAAATCAGAAAAAATTAAAGGAATACGCTGATGATTGCGATGTGAAAATCTATCGCGGTATGGAGGTTGACTTTTTCGATTATCCCGAATGGCGTTCTGGATTTGAACAAGCGTTAAAGATATTAAAACCCGACTATGTAATTGGTGCGGCGCATTTTGTGGAATATGATGGTATGTTGCGTAATGTACACGATTTCGCACATGTCGATGATAAAACGCGCGATGAAATGTTGAAATTGTACTGGGAAAAAATAGGGCGTGCTGCGGAATCTGGCTTGTTTAACTTTATGGCGCACTTGGATTTGCCAAAGAAAACTGGTGCTGGTATCGAAGAAAAATGGGTGGAATATGAACAGTCCACAATTGATAAAATCGCGAAATCTAAAACCCCGATTGAAATAAATACCAGTTTTTATAATCGTGATAAAGACGAACCGTACCCGTCAGCACGAATTCTGGAAATGGCGGCGACGGCGAATGTTCCGGTGCTTATCAGCGATGACGCGCACCAAGCAGATCACGTTGGTCGTCATTTTGACCGCGCGCGTGAGTTTGCGCGTAGTTGTGGAATTAAAAAGTTTTTGACGTGTCGGGCGGTATTAAGAAAGACGCGTTAAAATCACAGATTTTTCTTGATTTTTCATATTTTTCATTATAAACTGAGCCTCGCTGAATAACCAGAACTGATTAAGTCATGGTGTCTTTTGGTCCCATGTATGATAAGGATTCTGTCAAATATTCGGCACCGAAAAACCAAAAAAAAGGATAAAATTATGGCAAGACAAGGCGCAAAACGTAACACGCGCAAATTGAAAATTGGCCGTTCATTGGGTGTTAACCTGTGGGGTCAAGCAAAATCACCATTTAACAAACGTAAATACAAACCGGGTCAGCATGGTCCAACATCACGTGGTGGCAATTCGTCTGATTACGCAAAACAGATGCGTGCAAAACAGACATTGAAGGGCTATTATGGCAATATCGGTGAAAAGAAGTTCCATGCGTACTATGCAGAAGCAGACAATATGCGTGGTGACACCCCAGATAATTTGATTGGGTTGTTGGAACGCCGTTTGGACGCGGTTGTATATCGTTCTAAATTGGCACCAACAGTGTTCTCTTCACGTCAGTTGGTCAGCCACGGTCATGTCTATGTCAATGGCAAACGCGTTAAAATCGCTTCGTACCAGGTTAAACCAGGCGATGTGATTACAGTAAGCGAAAAAGCAAAACAAATGCCATTGGTCGTTTTGGCTTTGGAAGCAGGCGATCGCGAAACACCAGACTACATCAATGTTGACAGTGCAAACTTCACCGCAACATTTACACGTGTTCCAGCGTTTGCTGACGTTCCATACCCGGTTCAGATGTTTCCAGAACTGGTCGTCGAATTCTATTCTCGTTAATAGACGGGATGGAGATGAAAAACGCTGCGAAAGCAGCGTTTTTTATTTTCCTTTCATAATACGCGATTTGTTGCGGTTCCATTCGCGTGTTTTAATTGTTTCGCGCTTGTCAATTCGTTGTTTACCATGACCAATGCCCAGCAATACTTTTAATTTGCCGCGATTGTTGAAATACATTTTTAATGGAACAATGGTTGCGCCTTTTTCTTGTAATTGACCAATCATACGGTTGATTTGGCTGCGGTGTAATAATAATTGGCGTGGGCGACGTTCATCAAAATTCACAATGCGTGCAGCGGTTGGTAATTTTTGAATTTCAACACCCGCCAAAAATAGATTGTCGCCACGGCGCTGTACAAACCCGTCAACAATAGTAATCAACCCATAACGCACAGATTTAATTTCCGCGCCAGTCATAGCAAGGCCAGCCTCGACTGTGTCTTCAATCGAGTAATTAAACCGCGCTTTGCGGTTTTCAGAAACTTGACCAAACTTTATTAAACTGCGTGTCATATTATTGCTTTATTTTCGGATACAGGTTTAATGTATTTTGTTCAAGTATAGTTTCCAATTCGTCTATTTGCAAATTTTTAATTTCCGACAAAACTTTTGCTGTTTGTGTGACCATAAATGGTTCGCATGTTTTTCCGCGATATGGCACCGGCGCGCAATAGGGTGCATCGGTTTCAATAACAATGCGATCAATTGGAATTTTGGAAAAAGTTTCGCGTATTTCGGTTGCGTTCTTGAACGTCAAAATACCCGATGCCGAAAAATAAAATCCGCGGTCCAGCATCGTTTTAGCCAATTCCCAACCCGATGTAAAACAGTGCATAACACCATGAACGTCTTTCAATATATCGGCGGTATCGTTGTCCGCGTCACGTGTGTGAATTGCCACCGGCAATCCATATTCACGTGCGATTTCCAGTTGTTGTGTGAACAATTTTATCTGTGCGTCACGATTATCATTTCGTTCGTGATAGTCCAATCCGATTTCCCCAACACCAACAACGCGCGGGTGTGATAACACGTTCGCCGTTAAATATTCGCGTGCGTCCATATCGGCATATTCTGGGTGAATACCGACCGTAACGAAAACGTTGTCGTGTGATTCTGCGATTTTTATGCTTGGTAAAATGTCATTTGGATCGGCGGTTGCGCATATAAGCCGCCCAACATTTTCGGCGTGTGCGCGCGCAATTACATTGTCCAGTTCATCACCGGCACAATAATCATCGGTTAAATGGCAGTGGGTGTCTGTAAACATTGTTTTATATCATTTATAATCTTGAATATTCCGATTTCGGGTTCCAAGTGCAGTTTTTCAATTTCGTTTAATCCGCGCGTTGCGGCCGGGTATATTTCCGCCAAACCAAAGTGCGCAATTGCGTCCAGCAAAATACCATATAACGCGGTGTCGGCGGTAATTTGTTTTGCGATATTCATCAAATCACTGGTGGTGCTGTGCGGGTTTTCCAGTGCATCAATCAATGTGCTGTAAATTTCATCGCCACCACATGCCTTGATATTTGCGATTTTACCAAAACTGCCGTTCGCTAATCGCAACATTTCATCGCTGATTTCGGCATCTGCCATAAAGTGTGAACATAACTGGCGTAACTCTGGTAATGTCAACGGGTGCATTTTTTCGACACGTGCGCGCGAACGAATTGTCGGTAAAACATTTGCCAATTGATGTGTCACCAATAAAAACAAGGTGCGTGCCGGTGGTTCTTCCAACATTTTCAGTAATGCGTTTGATGCCTGTAACGTCAATTCGTCCACAGAATCTATGATAATCACACGCCAGCCCCCCGACATCGCCGACAATTGCATACGGGAAATAACCGTTGTTACAGTCTTGACTGAAATACTTTTTCCCTCTGGGTATGGGTTGCCGTTGGGATCCAGATTGTGCGCCAAATCGATAATAAAGAAATCACCAACGTTGCCATAGACCATTTTTGCGATTTTGTATGCCAATGTGGCTTTGCCGATGCCACGTGGACCGCACAACATCCAAACGGGGTGTATCGGGTGTGTGTCACGCGCATTCCACGCCGCCATAAAGTTGTTCAATGTGTTGGTGTGTCCAACAAGCAAATCATTGTCTATGGGGTCTGGGAAAAAATATGCCGGTTTGGACGATTTGCGTGCTGCCATTTTACCGTCCCCCAATTATCACAGAAAGATTTTTAAGTATGCGATTCAAAAACTGAATCCGACCGACCCGTTCGGCGGAAATAAGCGGTGCGCGTGCAATAACTTTGCCTTCGCGTTCCGCAATAATTTCACCCAGGTTGTCGCCCGGCATAATTGGTGCCGCAACCGGATTATTAAACCGCGCCAGAACACGCACCGATGATATCGAAACCGATTTCGGCAATGTAACCGCAAATGGCTTTTCGACCGTTGCATTGACAGTTGCTTTGCGTCCATACCATACTGGAATTTCGGTCACTGTGTCGCCTGGGCGATAATAAACCTTGTTCATGGTGGTTGTATAGCCAAAGTTCAACAATTTTTTCATTTCCGCCGCCAGTGCATCATGTCCGCGAGCATTAAATCCGTTTATTACACCAACCAAGCGACGACCGCCAACGCGCGCGCTTGCCACCATGCCATATCCACCGTCCGCCGTGTGCCCAGTCTTCAGTCCGTCTGCGCCCGCCATTGTGAATAATAATTTGTTATAGTTGACCGTATGTGTACGACCCCAATCGCGACACCAATTATCCTTGTAATCGCCAAATTCAAATCGCTTTGTCGCGAACATCGGATATAAATCAGGATAATCACCAATAAGGTGTATTGCCAACGTTGCCAATTCACGCGAAGTCATAAGGTTGTTCACGTCCGGCAATCCACTTGCGTTTCCAAATGTTGATTGTTCCATACCAATTGCGCGTGCCTTGTTCGTCATTTTGGCGGTAAAGGCGTTTTCAGAACCCGCTAATTTTTCCGCAACAACCACAGACGCATCGCCACCCGAAAGCACAATCAATCCCAAAATCGCATCACGTACGGTTATTTCCTGGCCCGCGACAAGGCATATTTTACTTGCCGGATACCACAATGGATTTTTATAGTCTGCATTCTCAGAAACGGGCAGTTTGCTGTCTAATGTCAGATTTCCTGACTTAATCTCGTCAAATAAAACCGCCAACGTCATAAGTTTTATCATTGATGATGGTGGCATAAGTTTGTCGGCATTTTTCGCAACAATTTCCGTGCCAGAATCATAGTCAATTAGAAAGGCCGATTTTGCGCGTGTTGTAAATTCGGGTACCTTGACATCCGCGGCACTCGCGATGCTGGATATAAACAATAATAAAAGGGCAAAAAGTTTGTTCATCTTCATACCCGCATCATAGCAACAACAACGCATATTGCCAATAAATTTTTATAAAATTTTTAGTCCCTTGTAACCACGAAAGTTTCGCCGTCAATACCGATAATTTTACATTCGCAAACGGTGCGATTTGGAACATCATTTCCCAAAATTTTGACCGAAATATCGTGCGGGGTACGACCGGTATTATTGTCTTCGACTAAAACAGATACTTTTTGTCCAAGGTGAGTGTTCATGAACTCTGTACGATTACGTGTTGCCGCGTCTGTAATACGCTTTACGCGTGCCTTTGCGGTCTGTTTTTCTATTTGGTTTGGCATTGTTGCGGCGGGTGTTCCGGGGCGTGGCGAAAATGGAAAAGCATGAATCTTAATCGGTTGGGTTTCGACAATCAAATTCAGTGTTTCGATAAATCGGTCATCGCTTTCGCCCGGGAACCCACAAATGATATCCCAACTGAAAGTAATGCCGTCTGCGCGCGCAACAATTTTACGAACCATATCGGCGGTGTGGCGGCGGCGCATCAATTCCAAAATCGTATCCGAACCCGACTGCATAGACAGGTGCAAATGTGGCATCATACGGTCGTTTTCGTGTATCAGGTCGATAATCTTGTAAATTTCGGGCGATGCGGGGTCCATTGATGACAAACGTAAACGGCGAATTTCCGGTACGTCCGCCAATAATTTCCGGCATAAATCACTTATTAAAAATGGTTTTCCGTCATACAGTTTATGATAAGACGCGCTGTCCACGCCCGTCAAAACGATTTCGGAATAACCGTTTGTAACCGCGGCACGCACATCGGCCAAAATATCGTCATATTCAAATGAAACCGATGGCCCACGCAGCAGGCGCGTTATGCAATATGTACAATCGTGGTTACAGCCGTTTTGAATCTGGATAAATTGTTTGGACATATTTGTGTCGGGGTTGGAAACACGAAGTGGGGCGGGTGCGGTAAAATCAAAATCGGCGACCGCGCGAATATATGCGTTTTTGTCCATTTTGTCACGATTATTAATCACACGTGCGTTTGGAATTACGTCAAAAGGGACTGTGTCGTGCGTTGCGGCACATCCAGTTATGAATATCGGGGTATTTGGGTTTTCGCGGGCAACACGTCGAACATATTGCGCAGACTGGCGTTCGGCTTCGCCAGTAACGGCACAGGTATTAACAACAATGGCGCGAGGTACCGCGTCAAAAAGCATTTTGGCAATCTTTTCAGATTCAACCGCGTTCAATCGGCACCCGAAAGTTATTGTCTGAATATCATTTTTGTTATTTTCTTCTTGCATTTTCGCTATCCATAGGGCATTATAACGTGGCTTATAAAGATTTCAACAAAGGATTTAAAATGGCTCGTACAACAAATTCAGATACTTTGCCATATGTAGAAAGTCGTTATGAACTGGGTATGTTGGCATCACAACGCGTTCGCGACCTGAACGGTGGCGCAGAACCGGTCGTTGATAAAAAAGACGACAAATTAACGGTTGTTGCACTGCGCGAAATTGCCAGCGGCAAATTAGACGTTCAAAATGTTCGTCATGAATTTATCCAATCGTACAAAGAAGCACCAATCACAGAGGCCAGCGAAGAAACATTGGAAGTCGCGACCGAAGATCCATTGTTGCGTGAAATTGATGCGGAATTGGAAAACACATTGGTTGACGTTGATCAAACACTGGACGCCGGTGAAGATGTTGCCGATGATGTTTCTGTTGATTCCCCAGACGAAGAATAAACACAAAACCCAAATATCCGGAGACGTCGCATAGTTGGTCTAGTGCGCCACATTGGAAATGTGGTATACTCGCAAGGGTATCAAGGGTTCGAATCCCTTCGTCTCCGCCACAAATTAAAATAAAAACGCACCCAACGGGTGTGTTTTTATTTTAATCAGCGGAGACGAAGGGATACGTCTCCGCCAGAAATTCGCCCGCCTTTATGGCGGGGTTTTTGTTTTAATACACCCGTGAAAATCGTTCGTTTATCCAGCGGGCGTGATAACGCTTGACATGACTTACTTGTTTTTGTATCTGCTTTATCGCCAAAATATCGTTTACAAGTTTTTGATATGTTGCTTCGGATACAATTGCGTATGGTTTGGTGTAATAATTTATATCACTGGTCGATAATAAAACACCGCTTGTTATGCAGTTATCCACCTGTTGCGCGATGTTCAGGTGTATTTCAATATAATCGGCACCCTTACCCTTGTCGCTTTTATAGTGTCGCACATAAAATGACGGGTTGTGTTTTTCGGGATAAACCAAACATTGCCTACCAAATGGGCTTTCATGACATACAAAACGCAACGACCAAATATCGTTGTGTAATGTTTTAGTTGTTAAATCTACTAATTTATCCGCGGTTTTATCTGATATTCTATACTGCATAACTAATCTCTTTTTTGCCTTGAAAACATAGCAAAAACCGCCGGTTTGTCAACTTGTTTGTTGTGAATACGTTCCTTTTGAAAAAGTGGTGTGTTTTTGGTATTGTATCACCAATGACAACAAAACCGTTTCTTTGTCCGTTAAACAAACAACTGATAGTATCCGCGCTGTCGCCGGCCCGGACAGATATTACCGTAACCAAGATAAATTCGTTTGGAAATGGGATTGATGTGTTCAAAATCGTGAAGTGGGTTGTAAAGAACAAATATAACAATACGGTATTTATATTTCAACGGGAAAAATTGAAAGAGTCGTGGCGGTTGACTCTGAAAATCAATGGTGTGGATATTGTCGGAAAACAAGATGATTCTTTTATGTGTAAACTGGAACATTTATTGGACGCAAAAGAACATCAACAGAAATTTATGAATATAACCGAAATGGCACGAAAGATAATGTCCGCCCAAAACGGCATTGTTTATGACCATTTGGTAAGCTCGTTGCAAAGGTAATTACGGCACATTATTCGCAATAAAAATATGTCCAACTTGGGCGCAACATACCCTTTGCGCTGCCGTAATCTTCGCCCCACAATTCTTTGGCCAGACAATCGCGTGGTTCTTTCAGGTTTTTATCCAAATCGGAACTGTGTGCGCCGTACAGCAACAATTCCCGCAACAAATCAATGCTCATATAGTGTATTGCACAGTGGTGCAAGACGTTTTGACCGTTTTCATCACGATAATATATGTTGTCGCAGTGTTTTATCATATATTTCAAGATGTCTATGTCTATTCCCGCGTCAATAGCAGCCATCAAATCAGAACATTTAACCGTTGCGCCCGACACAATGTATTTTGATATCTTTTCCAACAGTTTTTTGTGGCATTTGTACCACAGTTTGTCTGTCTTTGTTCGCTTCTTTTTCGGAAACAACTTGTTCATTTCGTTTGTCATCTCTTCTTTTATGAACGTTTGTCCCATTTTGTCTATAAGTTTTTCCCAATCTTGTTTCGTGAATTTATTGTATTTAATGTCGTCCAGCGTATCCAAAATACGTTTGCGAATTTTTTCGTCTTTTGGACTTGTTATGCACATGGCATCGTGTATTTCATCGTAAATAATCGCCCATGTCAACATGTCCAAATTGGTATTCACAGTATCCGGTTCTTTTCGCGACAGCATATTGCGGAAATGTCCCCGATATATGCCGATGCGTTCCGTATCCAAAACGCGCCAATCGTCATTGTTAAAGTTGTTTCTGCGAAACAGATATGCCATTTGCATTTTCTGTATTGCTTTATCAATGTTTCCATGCTCTATATCTTGCTGCCACGCTTCGCGCATCGCAAGAAAAGCACAAACATTGGCTGACTTTGTAATCATTGTCATCTCCTTTGTTAGTTTTATTATGAAAATTGGAAATCTTTGTCGGCAATTCCCCCGACACTGTTATATGTAGTGCGTCGTCACAAAAAGTCAATAGGTGGGTAAGTTTTTGTTCCTGTTGTGTTGGCGGAACGAGTGGCGGATAATCTGTTTGAAAATAGGGGGTCAAATATGAAAATTACAAAAATATTATTCTTGGTGGTGCCGATTTTATCGTGTGGTTTTGCGCACGCTGAAACACAAAGTCCAAAGATTTTGGTGGCGTATTATTCACTGACGGGAAAAACAGAAAAGGTTGCGCGCGCAATTGCTGATACATCTGGCGGAACGCTTTATAAGATTCAGGTGGCAAAGTCATATCCGTCTGATGCACGCGAACGCCGTGCGATGTTAGAATTGGAAATAGAAGAAAACGAATTGCCACCATTGGCAACAACAGATATCAACCCGGAAAACTATGATATTATATTCATTGGATCGCCAGTTTGGGCAAATCATATTTCCCAGCCAGTTAAAAGTTTCTTGGCAAAATACAATTTAACCGACAAACACGTCATACCATTTGTCACGCACAGTGGTGGCGGCAAAGGGCAATGTTTTAGGGACGTTGCTACGCTTTGTTCGGGTTGTATCGTTGATATGGACGGTTGGTCAAACTGGGGCGGGGGTACGGGTAAAAAGTTATCCCGCTGGGTCCAGAATCAAATTGCCGATATGGAATAAAGTATTTTGTATGCCACGATTTTTGTGATATAATATGTGGCATGAAAAGAAATATATTATTTTTATTGATTGCCGCGTTCGCTGTTGCGGGCTGTCGGTCTGACGATGCGCCGGTGGAATATACTGACTGCATAAATTGTGATGGTGTGAATATGGTTGAATATTCAATGCCAAACGGTAATGACTTGAAACTGGAAACCGCACACCATGTGATTGAGGTCCAGGCCCAACCCGGCAAGGCATATAACTATTACGTCTGGACGGGCGACAAATCGTATGACGAAGCCCCCGATTTGATTGTCGAGGAAGGGGTCGCATCGGTACTGGTCGAAGAATAATTATGGAATACAAAACAAACGTTATGCGCATTTTAGATGCGCATAAAATTTTTTATAAGCATTTTTCTTATGATGTCGATTCTTCTATGTCGGGGCTGGATATTGCGCGTGTGCAAAATCAAAATCCCGATATGGTGTTCAAAACCCTGTTGACTGTATCGAAATCGGGTCGTTATTACGTGTTTTTAATTCCAGTGGTGCATGAGGTTGACCTGAAACTTGCGGCGGTGGCGGTGGGTGAAAAGTCGCTTGATATGGTGCCCCAGCGCGACTTGTTTCGCATATCGGGTTATGTTCATGGCGGGTGCAGCCCGATTGATATGAAAAAATTATTTACCACGGTAATTGATTCTTCGGCCCAGAATTTCACAACAATTATTTTCAGTGCGGGTCGCCCCGGACATCAGGTCGAAGTCGCATTGTCTGATTTACAAAAAATTGTTCCTTTTACTTATGCGAAAATAACGGCTTAATTGGTTGTGGCAGTGTAATTGAAAAAGTCCAGTATGTCACGCGCCATTTCGCCAAAATTCACCTGCATCAGCATACTGTCACTTAAATCGGGATATATAATCAACGTCAATCGTGTAATACCGTTGTCGCGATATGCGTTATACAATGCGCGACTGAAACGAGAGTTCATCGATATTGTGCTGTTTGCACCACTTATCATCAGTATCGGTGTGTCATAGCGTGTTTCGGGTCTTATCTTTTCAATTCCGCGCAGCAGTGCCACATAGAAACCATGTGTGCATTTTCTTGTGCTTTTTGCGCGATTTTTTCCAACCGACAGACGATTTAATATATTGGCGGGTGCAGATGGTCCAAAAATTTTTGCGCATATCCACGCATAAATTTTTGCGATGAATAATAATGGTCGTGGGTACTTGCCAGTACCGGCAAGGCATACCCCCGCGGTTGCGGTGTTTGTTTTTTGTAATATGGATTGTGTTATAAATCCACCATATCCAAATCCAAATAGAAATAGGGGCAGTTTATACTGGGCAATAAGATAGTTCATAATTTTCATCTGTAATTTAACCGCTTTATCAAACATATCTGGACATGTGGGGTGTGTATTACATTTTGGACGGTCAATTCCAAATACAATGTATCCGTTTTTGTTCATAAATCGCGCAAAGCGGTTGTATGTTTTCATATTGTCATAAATGCCGTGAATAATTTGTATTACACCGATTGGTTTTTTCACGTTGTCCCATATGGCGCATACTATTTGGGAATCGTTCAGTATGGTGAATATTTTTTCTTTCATTGTTTCCCCCGCACAATAAAAGATTATATTTACGTATAAGATTTATGCGATAGGTACCTTTTCCAATTTCTTGTAATCAAAAACCCCGCATAACGCGGGGCAATCTTAGTATTTAATATATCCAGGTATCAAACAAGTTCGTACACACTTGTTATGGGTTGCGTCCCAATATTTCATACCCGTCATATCAATGTCATATGTTGGGTTGTCCACGGTTCCCGTACATATCGGCAAACATTCACCATTTTCTAATGCGTACTTTTCGCCCTGGTACATACATGATGCAATTTCACAGCCGCTGACATAACTACTTACTGCGATATCGCCACCAGTGCTGTGTTTGTTTGGACAATCAACACATTGGGTCGGCATGCTATCGTCATTTTCGATGTAACCTGCGTCGCAAGCGGACACGATACACGGCCCCCAAGTGTTCAGTGTGTCGTCCCACGTCTGTGTTCCAACACCATTTGGTACGCTACAGGTCTGTTCGTCCAAAACGCAAGCGTTGGATTCTGGGTGATAACCCGCGGCACATGTTTCTACGGTGCATTTTCCATATGATTTTGCTGACGTGCTCCATTCGCTGTATGCGCTTGTGGAATTTGGTATTGATGCAGTACATGAAACAACGTTGTCGGCACAACTATAGCCGTCTGGGTGATAGCCGTTTTGGCATGTTGCAACAATACAGTTGCCCGTTGGGGCATAGGTCAGGGCGTTTGCATCACGCGCACACGGTGTACATACACCACCAATCATTTCAAATTCACTGTGGCATGCCGATTCTACACACACGCCCAACGCCAACTGGTTAACGTCGCATGGGTTACCACGGGTTGCACCGTTTTGTGGGGTTGATATACCATAAAATTCGCAAAGGTTGTCATAATTTACCGCTTCTTTACCTTCTATGGGGTATGCGTGTCCGTTTGTCACTGCACGATCTGCACATATCGCATAGCAATGTGACGCATCAACCGCCGTTGTGCCACCTGATGAATTGCTCCACGTTGTGAACGCATCGCCCGAACCCAATGTTGTGCAAGATGTTGATCCGTCGCCATTTGCACCCAACGTGCCATCACAATATGAACCAGCTGGGCATGGTTTGCATTCGCCCGCATTCAGATGATAGCCCGGCAAGCATAATTTAATTGCGCAAGAGCCGGTATGATTCGGATCGTAATAATCAAGACCGCTCATTGCTTGGGCATTTGGTGCCGTTGTGCAAGTGGTGTAACAATCATTGATACTTTCGGTCGTGTCGCCTGTATCCCCTTGACGTGTCTTTGGATGCGATGTCGGACATTCAAATCTGTCCATCACGTCTACTGGACTGTAATAACCGTCACCAACAGAAATACAATCTGGGGTATTGGATGTTTGTGAGGTTGGTTCGAAATAGTAACCTGCCTTACACTTTGTAATCTTATTATCTCTGCAACTGCCACCAGAATAAGAACCGGTCGCGGTATTATAATAACAATTTTGTGTTCCAGAACCGTTTGGCGTAACGTACGAATTTTCAACCTTGTAACACAGTGAACTATCACTTGCCCCCACATTAGACAAACCACCGTTTGGACATGCTGTCCGGCCAATTACAGTGTTGGTATACATTGTGTATTGACCCCCAGGACAGAAATAGTTTGCTTCACATGGTGTACAAGACGAAGATGTTCCAGTGTAATATTCGCCTGGGGCACAGTTCACTTTGCCCGCCGCCCAGACAACATTTAATGTCGTCGACGCGCTTGTAAATGTTGTGCTTAAGAATATACCGTTTTTATCTATAACTTCCACGCCACCCAAACTGTATGACTCAAAATCATAGCCCGATTTGGTTGGTGTTTGTGTCAAGCTGGTTATAAGACTTGTTGCAGCCGCATCTGTGTACCAACCAGTGCCATATTTTACATATAATGTTGATGGCGCGCCATGTGTTGTTGCGTCACTTCCATCGCTTAATGTAATTGTGTATACATTTGGAGACCATTGTGCAGTCAATGTTTTGTTTTCTGGATATGTCCAGTTAAACGCAGAGTTCACAACTGTTTCGGTGCCACTGATTTTCCAGCCAGCAAATGAATGCCCTGTCTTTGTACAACCACCAACCCCCGCCGGAGTAAATGACATTGTATATGTTGCAGATGTGTTTGTTGTTGGTGCGGTACCGTCACCCGTACCACAATTGTATGTCACCGTATATGAGTTTGGTTGACGTTCCATAGAAGCAGGGTCGCCATTGGGATCGTTTGGATCCGGGCTGGAATATCCTTCGCCGACAGGAATACATGTTGTCGGGTCAATCGTTGCATCATAATAATATCCGGCATTACAATATTTGACATCAATTGGGTCGCAATCGGTGGTGAAATCACCGGTATTTGTCGAATCGTCCCAATGATAACTACACACCAAATCACCACCACCAGTGTTGTCGTCTAAAGCAGTACCCGTGGTTGTGGAACGACATGCAGACTTATCATTGCTTCCTGCTATGGATGTGACAGGGTCACTATCTGGGTGTTCTGGACACTTTACTTGGCATCCATTAAAATCATCATACCGTTCGGTTTTTACAACAGTTTCCCCTGGACAATAATATCCCACTTCACAAGTGGCGCCATCTGCCGATTTACCCGCCGTACAATCAAACAATTCATCCACCCAGTGTGCATATAAGGTCTTGTTTTCGGTAAAGGTACGATAATACGGGTACCCTGGGATATTTCCTTCAAGGTCTATAATCTTTTGTCCGCCAGTTGGTGAATCCCAATATCCATAAAATACCTTAGTGGCTAATGTTGGAAGATTGGTAAGTTTTTCTGGATGTTCTATCATAGTTGTGCTGTTTGCACTTGTCATATAGCCAGATTCGAATTTCGCATATATGGCACCGTCTCCGCCACTACCGCCGTTATCATCCAATGTAATAGTATAAACATCTGGTTTACAATACGCTGGAATACGTGGTGTGCCAGCAACATATGTGTAACCAGCGTCGCATACACAGTTTTTGGTCTTACAACTGTATCCAGGGTATGGTTCAACATATTCGCCACCAGCAGTAATTGGATTCGGATAGAACACAGCGCCACTGATTGTGTCGTATTCAAGTTCGCATGTGGCCTTGTCTGGTACAAATCCGGGGGTATTAAAGGCAGCATTACAATTATATGTGTTTTCCACGAAACAAGATTCTATACCCGTATTTTTTGATATAACAGATGTAGGATATGCATCCCCTGTGGCCTCTGAACATGATATACATATTGTGTTACGTTCACCGTTCTCATTGTAATAATTCTTGTCCCCAGTAAAGTAGTATCCAGACAAACATGCAGCGGTTCCATAATTACATATTTTGTCGGTTGTACATGTTGATGAACCGTGGTATTGAATACCATCTACTTGGGCATTCAAAAATGTGCATTGACCAAGAAATGTTTCGGCAGAATTACATACATTTCTTCCAGGGTTTATACATGCTGTCTGACAAGTTGTATAGCAGTCCCCAATACCTTCTGCGCCCAAGTCGGATGTATAATTATCTGGACACGAATGGCAAGAACCAGAGTCGTAGTATTGACCGATGCCACAGTTTCCTGGTGTCTGTACCCATTTAGCAACAAGATTTTTTGCTTCGGTATATTTCCAAGTAAACCCTTTGCCTGCAGGTTTTATGTCGTCTGTGCCAGACACCTGCCAACCACTGAATTGCCAATTTTCTTTTGTACAATTGGTGTTATTAGCCGTTATAAACGTCGTATCATACATGGCTGTATTAGTCGCAGGTGGGTTGCCCGTCGCACCAGAACCACAAGAATAAGTTACAGGATATGTATTCAGAGAACATACGTCATCATTGTCATCGTCATTATAATTTTCCCGACAAGTCCATTTTGCGTACACCGTCACATTACCAACGGACCCGGCAGGAATAGTTGTTACATTTGCGCCCATGAAACTTGGATTGTCATACCATCCACCAAACGTAGAATTTGCTCTGGTTGGTGGAAGAAGATTGATTGTGTTTGAATCAATAGTATATTCGTCCGGGTTTAATCCATAGTTCGTACCGCCATTTAATTCATATGTGATAGCGTAGTGTATCGGTGTAAACGAACCAGTGAACGTTACGGTACCGCCAAACACACCCAAAATTTCGGCATTACAATCAACGCCAGTCTGACCAGGGACAAATGCCTGGCCATTGGTGGTCCAGCTGACAAAATTACGACCAGTCACGATTGGTCCCGCGGGAACATCAAATGTTTCACCATAAGTACATGTCGTATCAGCGGGCGCATCACCATATGCCGGCACCCAATGTAATGTGATTTCTTCGGCAAATACAGCAGACGTTGCACCAAATGCAATCGTGCACATAAACACTAAAAATCCCAGGAATCTGCGGATTTTTCCCATATCTTCCTCTCTTTTATAATTTATGGTAGAAAAAAACGCATAGGTTACGCAAGCGAAAAATACACAAAAAAGTAATGAAAGAAATCAAAAAGAAAAACACGCCATCGGCGTGTCGATTTTTCGTGGTGGGTTATGTAGGACTCGAACCCACGACCAAAGCGTTATGAGCGCTCCGCTCTAACCAACTGAGCTAATAACCCACGGCGGTCATTATATCGGTTTTTGATTTCCTTGCAAGAGTTTTTTTATTGTGGCACAATGTGCGTATGTCTGAAATTGTCCCGATTTTAAACGATGCACAAATGGCCGCATTTAATGCGCTGGAACACACTAATTCAAATATTCTGATTTTGGGACCAGCGGGGACGGGCAAATCGACTTTTGTAAATTACCTTAAAACCGCATCAAAAAAGCGTGTTGTATGTGTGTGTCCAACGGCTGTTTCGGCATTGAACGTTGGGGGCCAGACGATACATTCACTTTTCCAGATTCAACCGCGCGATTTTATAATGATGGAACTGCTGAAACTAAAGGCGAAACCTCGCAATATATTAAATGCCACCGATGTTTTGATAATTGATGAAATATCAATGGTTGCGCCCGATTTGCTGGACGCGATGGACTGGTTGTGTCGGGCGGCACGCCATAATAACGAACCATTTGGCGGAATCCAGATTGTTGCAATTGGGGATTTATTCCAGTTGCCGCCGGTCATAACGCGCGATGCAGAACAGTATTATTTATCGGAATATGAACATACAAACGCATATTTCTTTGATGCGCACGTGTATTCGCGTGCGAATTTTGTGCCGTTCAATTTTGAAATGGTTTATCGTCAAAACGATGGGGAATTGTTGGCAAATCTTATGAAATTGCGTAATAGTGATATCGGCGCATTGGATTTTTTCAATAATTGTCGCATTGATGATGAAAAACGCCGCGCAAATGCGGTCATAATCACACCTTTTCGTGTGGTGGCTGAAAATATAAATACAGACAGATTGAATAAAATTGCCGCGCCGGCGATAACATACAACGGGGAATTGACGGGGACTTTTTCCGAACGTGATGTGCCGGCACCAATGAACCTGACATTAAAGCAGGGGGCGTTGGTTGTTTTTGTTAAAAATGGTGATAAGTGGCATAACGGTTCAATGGGGATTGTCGAACGCCTTGGCATACACGAAATAATCGTCCAGTTGTTAAACAAAACACGTGATGTAGTGGTTGTACGGCCGGAAAAGTGGCAAAAAATAGAATATTCGCGCGATGAAAATGACCGAATCCAAGAAAACGAAGTTGGTTCATATAAACAGTTTCCATTAAATCTGGGCTATGCGATGACGATACACAAGGCCCAGGGTAAAACATTGGACGCGGTTGTTGTTGATATTTCGCGTGGCGCATTTGCGCATGGACAAACTTATGTTGCGTTGTCACGAACACGTGATGCGGCCGATATGCATATTGCAAATCCATTACGTCCACGCGATGTAATTTTTGATAATCGCGTCACTGATTTTATAAAAAATATATGTGATTTTTAGGGGTGTTTTTTGATGCGTTTTTATAACGCCTTTTTCATGATAATTGCGTCAACACCATCATAGTATTTTGGACGCTTTCCGGCCACCAAAAACCCCATTTTTTCATACAGTTTTATTGCTGGATAATTTACTTCATTAACTTCTAAAAACACATTGACAACATTTTGTTTTTTTAATTCTTGTTCCATTAAAATTATCATCGTTTCGGCGATACCATTACGGCGTGCGTCGGGTGCCACACCAATGGTGATAATTTCGGCTTCATCTGCGACAACGCGCCACACGATAAAACCGTTTTTTGACGACACAATTTCGCACCCAGATTTCTTTAATTCCATAAAGTCATTTTCCGACCATGGTTTATCTGGAAAGCATTGTTTATGAAGAGCGACAATTTCATTTAACATGTTCGTTTTTTCTGTTCCATTTGCGTTGCATTTTATGATACATACGCTTTGCGAATTTTTCGTCCAAACTGTTACTGAAATACCCATCGCGTAATTTTCTGTCCGTTGGAATAAGGCTTACATAATATTGCGTGTTTTGTGATTTCGGTTTAGACATCAGGTATGAATCAACCTGAAAATCTGGGGTTACAACAGAAAATCGGTCCATAAACTTATATGTTTTATGATATATTGTGTTGGACCGTACCAGTGCGCGTATTCGCAGATGAGTTTTAATTTGTGCCAGTTTATTAGATATATTCGTCATCTTATTTACCTTGCTTATCTGCACACCGGGCAACCGTGTTGTTTTATATAGTGTTTCAACATTTTGTTGTAAACCTTGTCCGCAAAATCACCATGTTTATAATTTATGTCGTATAAACTGCATAATTTACAAAATGTTCTGTTTTTGTCTGCGTCGGTGCATGTAAAGAAATAACGTGTTGTGTTGTCCTTATGTTGATATTTGGTAAGGCACGCTTCTAATCTGCGTGTGTCGTTCCAAATGCGCACAATATGCCTTGTGCCAACCGGATAGCCATTTTCGGAAAGTTCGGCCTGTTTGTCGTATTCTATGGATTTCTTGTTTTCCTTGATGAAATCCAAAATTGCGCATTCAAATGGTGTATAACGAATTTGTTGAAATATGTTTGCCATTTTATTTACCTTGCTTATTTGTTTCGACATAACTTGGACGCAGATACATTGGAATTACCGGTTCGCCGGTGTTTGCTTTCAATTTTTGTTGAACAATTTGAACGCCCTGTTTTAAATCAAATGGTTTATGCCCAACGGTACGTGGCCATTCCATTTGCTTGGTTTCAATTTCATCAATTGACATAGTGCAGGGCGCCAATGTGTTCGCGCCGACAAAGAAATCACCGTGTCCAGATTCAATCGCAACAAACGCGTCCGGCGTTGCCGCCAAATACAATTCAAATGCGTTGATTGGAACAACCGGAATATTTAATCCCATCGCCAAACCCTTGGCATATGCGATGCCGATACGAATGCCGGTAAAACTGCCGGGACCAACGACAACACCAATTGCGGTAATGTCGCCCCAAGTTGCGCCACATTCGGCAATGAATTTTTCCGTTTCGGTGGGCAAAGCCAATGATTGTTTGTCGGTTGTGACACGTTTGTATTGATTATCCAACACAAACTCCAAATCGGCCGAAGAAGAGTTTATTATTAAAATCATTTTTGTTTCCAATTATCGAACAGTTGATATAACATTTTGGACCCGATTTCACCAGGTCTTTCAATCGGGAAATAGCGTTTGTTCATAACAACACAAGAATATACCGCCGGCATAATTACATTGTTGTCGGGCAAACTATCCACCTTTCTTTTTATCACAGAAATGTTATACAGGTTGGTGTGTACCAACATACAATAATCAACAAAACCGCCATCGGCCACGTTGAACAATTTGCCTCTTTCTATGCGATTTGACCACGGGTTTTTGTGAAAGTCATCTTGGATAAAATCATACAACAGAAGATCGTATTTGGTTTTCGCGTCTAATTTAGTTTCGTCAACCTTGGTTCCTGTTGCTGTTTTGTTATTCATTTTGTCGTTCATAACCGCACCCCAAATCCAATCTTTTTATTCAATCCAACCGAGTGGTGAACCGACAATAATTCATCAATTTTGGCAATGGTAAAGTCCGTTGGAGCGTCATTGCCGTCATTTTTCAGTAACGCACGGCGTAACATTGCGGTTATTTCACGTTGTAATTCACGGACGCCTTCTTCGCTTGTGTAATTTTGAATAATATGGCGAATAGCATCGTCCGAAATAGTGATGTTTTCAAATGCCCAGCCAGTGTCGTGTGCCGCACGCTTGATTAAATGCTCGCGTGCGATACGGACCTTGTCGTCCATGCTGTACCCTGGAATTTCAATAATTTCCATACGGTCTTTTAATGCACTTGAAATATTCAATGAATTTGCCGTTGCGATAAACAGAACGTTAGACAAGTCGAAATCAACCTCTAAATAATGGTCTCGGAAAGATTTGTTTTGTTCGGGGTCCAAAATTTCCAATAATGCGGACTCTGGATCGCCACGCCAATCGCGTCCCATTTTATCAATTTCGTCCAGCACGATAACCGGATTATTTGCCTTGCAACGCTTTAATGCGTCCATAATACGACCCGTTTGTGCACCGATATATGTTTTGCGATGACCGCGGAAATGCGCTTCGTCTGAAATACCACCCAGTGATATGCGTTGATATTTCCGGCCCAACGCCGCCGCAATAGATTTACCAAGCGATGTTTTACCAACGCCCGGTGCACCAACGAAACACAAAATGCTGCCCTGGTTTTTGCCGGTCTTTTTCATAACGGCGATATGTTCCAAAATGCGTTCTTTGACCGCGTCCATACCGGTATGTTCGCTGTCCAATACCGCACGTGCGGTTTTCAGGTCAATCGGTTGAATATCCATTTTATCCCATGGCATAGACAGCAATTCGTCCAAATATGCTTTTAACAGGCCGCCTTCGTTCGACATTGGGGACAATGTGCGCATACGCCGCCATTCAGACATTGCTTTTTCTTTCGCTTCATCGGGCATTGCGGATTTTTCAATACGGCCACGCATATTTTCGGCATCCATTTCTTCGTTGTCTTCGCCCATTTCATGCTGGATAGCGCGCATCTTTTCCTGTAAAATCGCTTCGCGGCGACCTTTTTCCATTTGCTGATTGATACGGCGGTTGATTGAATCTTCAATCTTCATCGTTTCCGCCATAAGATTCACTTGTTCCAGCAAAATGATAAGTTTTTCACGCCAAGTCGGTGCGCAAAGAATATTGATTGCAACATCTGTTTCCACGTCCAGCATTTGTACAACCGCATCAACAAATGCGGGCAGGGGGTAATTTTGTACCACCGCGCGCAGTTTATCCATCTTGAATTTGCGCGATGCGGACATTGCTTGGATATTATTGGCAATTTTATCACGCAGGGCGATTGTTTGGTCAAATTCACTGTCGTCTAAAATCTCAATCTGGGAAACTTCGCCCATAAATATACCATTTTCGACGGTGATGTCGGAAATACGTACCGCGTTTGTTGTACGCACAATTGCGTGTAATGAACCGTCCGGCATACGTAAAACTTGGGCGATTTCGCCAATTGTACCGACATTATAAACATCTTCGGGACTTGCGGGGTACGACCAACTGTGTTGCGCAGTCAGCACGATATTTTTACCGCTGTTTGCGGCCGCTTCGATACATGCCACCGAAAGTGGATTATCGATGTATACAGGCACAGTTAAACCCGGATTTACGACCAAATCGCGAAAAGGTAAAATGTATTCTTTCATAGTAATTTTAAATATAGAATATTTTTCTGAGTTTTCAAGAGATAAAAAAACACCGCAATCGCGGTGTTTTTCGATTGTTTTAACGTTTAACGATGACGATAACCACCGTTGTTATGCTGTTGCGCAGCGCCACTGGAACGTTTTGATAAATAGCGTGCCGCAATCAAAACAAACCATTCCAAAGACAAACCGGCCAACCCAGCCATAATTTGTTCAGCATTCAATGTCGCAAATACGAATACCATTTGTGCGATAAATCCAATGTACAAAATACCGAAAACGCCGGTAAAGAACACTTTTTTGACTTTTCCAAACATAGTTTCCCCTTTTAATTTATCATTATTTGTTGTTCAAAGTGCTGGATTCTGGTGCCAGGTTCCAGCGGACCCCGCAAAAGCTTAAACGAACGCAACCGACAATTGCCAGCCACATTCAAACGCCATATTAGGCAGCCATTGCAAGGCGAACGTTGTCGTTCGCAGCGATTCTATCGCCATTCAGTTTTTATTTGGTCTTTAACGACACCACGTCGGATTCAACCAATTTGTCTTTCGTCATCTGTCGAAGCTATAACACCCCCGTATGTATTATTGGTGGAGGTGCCGGGTACCGCCCCCGGGTCCAAAATGATTATTGCACAACGGCTTCAGAATCATCATCGCTTGCGCGACCCATAAATTATAAATCTTTATAGTGGAAATTGCAAGGTTTTTGGTTATAATGCGCCTAAAAGGGACAAAAATGAAGTTCTTGGATAAAGCGAAAATTCATATCAAAGCGGGCGATGGTGGCAACGGTGCCGCATCGTTCCGGCGTGAAAAATATATTGAATTTGGTGGCCCAAACGGTGGTGACGGGGGCCGTGGTGGTGACGTGATTTTTCGCGCGGTTCCAAATGTGAATACACTTATTGACTATCGTTTCAAGACAAATTTTGCCGCCCAACGCGGTCAAAACGGAATGGGGCGTATGCGTACCGGATATTCGGGCGAAGATTTGGTTTTGCCGGTGCCAACGGGTACGGTCATTTTGTCTGAAAATGAAGAAATTGAATATGCCGACTTGAATGCTGATGGTATGGAGTATCGCGCGGCACGTGGTGGAAATGGCGGGTGGGGAAACCTGCATTTCAAAAGCCCAACAAATCGTGCGCCAAAGCAAGCCAATGATGGTTTGCCTGGTGAAGAACGCACGGTTGTTTTGCGCCTGAAACTGATTGCGGATATCGGCTTGGTCGGTTTTCCAAATGCTGGTAAATCAACACTGCTTTCGGCGGTGACATCGGCGCGTCCAAAGATTGCGAATTATGCGTTTACGACATTAAATCCACAACTGGGGGTTATGTATGCGCATAATCGTGAATTTGTTATGGTTGACTTGCCGGGGTTAATTGAGGGGGCACATACCGGTGTTGGTTTGGGTGATAGATTTTTGGGCCACGCAGAACGCACCAAAATGATATTGCACATTATTGACGGTACGGAATCTGATTGGGCGGCGCGCTATGCGGCAATTCGTCACGAAATGGATTCATATGGTGGTGGTTTAATTGGCAAGCCAGAGATTGTTGTAATAAACAAAATAGATGCGATATCAGATGATGAGTTAAAAGAGCGTTTAACCGCATTTAAGAAATCTTTTGGTCGTAAAAAGAAACCAGAAATTTTACAAATCAGTGCCGCCGGCCATATTGGACTTGAAGATTTAATTTCAGCGGTAGAAAAAGAGTTTAATAAATGAAAAACACATCATTGACACCTATGAATGAATTATTGGATGCGATACATGGCAAAAGATCAACCAAGGGCGGTATTCAGATGACGTTTGTTTCGACAGATAAGATGAATAAATTGTTTGATGCGATACATGGTGAAGCACCAACAATGGGTGGAGTTCAGGTTCCATACATTCCAACACCAATTTCTTGTTGGTCGAACCCATTGGATGAATATAAAAATACCCGGAAGAAATCTGCGGCATTATTACGCGCACGTGAAAATAATGAAATGGCGATCGACAGTCATGGTAACGAAAAGCCTGTAAAAGATTTTAAGATAAACCAGTTGGCTTTCGTTGGTGGTCTGTGGCGTATCCAGGAAGAATTACCATTGCCAATTACACGTATTCGTGACAAAGATATGATTTTGACGAAGAAAATAGATCATACTGAAACAACATTGTTCGAGTTTTTCCGTGGCAAAGAAGTTAAATATAATTGTTATGGCCCGTTTGTTATCCAAGACGACAAATACGACTATATCGTTGCCAAATACGAAACAGATAAAAAAACATATTGGTCGTATGGCAAAAGTATTGAACAGGCACGCGCATTTATGGGTATCAAAATGTATGATGAATACAAAGATGTCATAAACACTATTGCGTGTAAAAATAAACTGCGTGGTGGCAAATAATCATTTTGATTTTTTGTGCGCTGGCTGGTAAAATAAAACGAATTTTAATAAACTAAGTAAAAGGAGAACATAAAATGGCATTGTCATTAAAAGGTACACAAACCGAAAAGAATTTATTGATTGCGTTTGCGGGCGAATCCCAGGCGCGTAATCGTTACAGTTTCTTTGCGTCCAAGGCCAAAGACGAAGGTTTCCAAGCAATCAGCAAAATATTTTTGGAAACAGCCGAACAAGAACGCGAACACGCGTCACGTTTGTTTAAGTTTTTGGAAGGGGGCGAAATTGAAATAACCGCTTCTTTCCCAGCGGGCAAAATCGGCACAACACTGGAAAATCTGCAAGCTGCCGCATTTGGTGAACACGAAGAAAATACAAATATGTATCCAAAATTCGCACAAATTGCCGCCCAAGAAGGTTTTGATGCAATCGCATCGGTCTTGAAAAACATCGGTTATGCGGAACGTTATCATGAATCACGTTTTCGCGCATTGATTGACGCGATTGAAAACGGCACATTGTTCAAGCAAGATAAAATCGTTATGTGGCGTTGTACAAACTGCGGTATGTGGCACATTGGAACCGAGGCACCAAAGGTTTGCCCGGCATGCCTGCACCCCCAGGGGTATTTCATCAGCGAAGGTACAATATCGCGCTGTGATACGAACGAAGGGTTCTGTGAATATTCGAACATTGAAGAATAAAGAAAACCGCCCGTTTGGGCGGTTTCTTATTTAATCTTGTCGCTTACAATTTCACCACCAGAATAATATTTATATCCGTCTGGGATAAATGCCATCAGTCCCCAATTTGGGTCATCTGGTCCCGTATAGCCAAACATTTTATAAGAATCGTTCCAATAATTGCCACGTTCAACAATGTTATCTTCTATTTTCATTTGACCAAACAGCCGTACAGAACGGTGGGTTTGCGGGTCATAAAAATACAAACATATCTTTGGGTTCTTTTTCAATTGTTCCATTTTTGGTGAATAGATACCCGTTAAAAAGTGCAAATATAAATTTTCCGCCTTTTCATTCATGGTGTTCATTAAATGGCGAATTTCTGGATATTTTTCTTGGTTTATTGTTGCCATATACACAAACGGGCACGAATGCACAATGCCCAAAATATGATTCAATACTTCAATTGTCATAATTTCCCCCTTTGGTTGTACGGCAGAGTATATAACCCGCTGGGGAAATTTGTTATCGGAACGAAATCACAAAACTATTTTTCAAGTTCATCAAGAATGGTGTTCAATTTGCGCAATGAACTGTTCGCGCAACCGCGCCCGCGCCAAGACATAATCTCGTCTCCGGTTTTCTGGTCTGCAATTGAAACATTAAAGTTCCACCACCAAAAGCCATTAAACACACACCAAACCGGATTAAAGGTTTCACTGCGTTCAGATGTTTTTATAACATATCTTGCATTGCTTGGGACATTGTTGCGTTCAATGTCGCCATCAAACCCGTCACCGTCAAAAGATGTGTTGGTTGTAAGTTTTCCAACAACAACCTTGTATCCGCGTTGTTCAAGGGCTTCTTTGATTCCGCGTTTCATTCCGTATCCGCCACGTTGTGCATAAACAACCTTGGTTTTATCCATTGTGTGTGGTTTGACATAAACACTGTTACACGCGGCAAGTAATAAAATTGGAATCAAAAGGAACTTTTTCATATTCGCACCCCATAAAAATGGCGCACCCGGCGCGAGTCGAACGCGCAACCTTTGCCTTCGGAGGGCAACGCTCTATCCAGTTGAGCCACGGGTGCTTTGCGGTAATTATACGATTGTGCGGTGAAAATGCAAGTGCGTTATTGTTGCAACGATGCTAACATAAAATCGTCCAAATCGCCGTCCAAAACCGCCGCAGAATCGGTCTTTTCAACATTTGTCCGAACGTCTTTGACCAATTGATATGGGTATAAAACATAATTGCGAATCTGGCTGCCCCATTCAATTTTTTTCTGTAATGCTTTGGCGGCATTTTCTTCTTCTGCGCGCTTTTGCATTTCCAGTTCATACAGGCGTGAACGCAACATTTTCATCGCCATATCTTTGTTTTGGAATTGGCTGCGTTCATTTTGACACGTCACAACAATTCCAGTTGGAATGTGCGTAATACGTACCGCGCTGTCGGTTTTGTTAACATGTTGACCGCCGGCACCGGACGAACGGTATGTATCAATGCGCAAATCTTTTTCGTTTATGTCAATTTGGATGGTATCGTCAATGTCGGGCCACACATCAACCGATGCAAAACTGGTCTGGCGTTTACCATTTGCGTTATATGGCGAAATACGAACCAAGCGATGAACCCCAACTTCGTTTTTCAGCCAACCATATGCGCGCAACCCCGAAATACGATAAGTGACGTTTTTAATTCCTGCGGTATCGCCGATATGTTCTTCGACTGTTTCAATGGTAAACCCGTGACGTTCCGCCCAACGCGTGTACATACGCGCCAGCATTTCCGCCCAATCTTGTGCCTCTGTCCCGCCGGCACCGGCCTGGATAAACAAAAACGCACCGTCATTGTCCGCCGGTTCATTGAACAGGGTGACAAATTTTGCGGTGTGTGCGGTTTGTGCCAACTTTTCAATCGCGGAAATAACATCCGTATCTTCGGGTGCAATTTGGTACAGGTCGGCAAGGTTTTTATATTCCGACTCTAAATCTTTCAGTTCATTCAGTGATTTTTCAAGCGCAGATTTTTTCTGTAACAATGCGCGCGCATTGTCTGGATTATCCCATAAATTTGGATCGTTTGTTTGATTTTCTAGTGTGGCTATTTCAGCCGCCAATTTATCGGGGTCAAAGATACCCCCTTAACGCGCCGATGTCGTTTGCAATTTCTGATAAAATTTCATTTGGCATAACTGTCATAATTTTAATTTTACCAATTTGTTTTGCCAAATCAACAGATTTATAGATTTCGTTAAATCTGTGTTTGCGTTCCTGTCCAATTTATGATAAAATCAAAGATAACGAGAGGGATATTTTATGAAAAACCTATTTGCTGTATTTGCATTGTTTGGATTTATTACGTGTGACGGCGCATTGGCGGCGACCGGCGGTTCTGCGCGTGGGGTGTATACGCAAAACAATGTGACAACGGGCTTGCGCGGGAACCAGGGACTTGCCCAGGCATATAAAACAAATCAATTAAATACGTATTATATGGTGACACAGCCCGATGTCGATTCGGCTTGTCGTACACGTATTTTTAATTGTCTTTCTGACTATTGTGGTGATGTAACGGTTTTGCCGGGTCAACGTACCGGTCGTTGCCAATATGCCACCGAAAGCGAATTATACAATTACGCAATGTTGTGCCTGCAGAAAGATACATCTGTTTTGTTACCACAATACAGTGTGAATGGCCAATATTCTGCAAACGCAATGAATACGGCGGCGCGCCTGTGCCCGTCCTATGTACAACAGGAAGTAATGTCATATCTGTCTATGGCAAATATGGCGGAACAATTATCAAAATCGCATTCTGATTTATGTTTACAACGTCGCCAAGAACTTGAGGCGGCAATGTCTTGCCATTCGGTTGCGTTGGCGTATGGAAACGAAACGTCCAGTATGTTGACATCACAATTGACCGATTACTGTGGCGCTGGTGTCCCGGGGGGCAGTGCGGAAATGGTAACCCGTTTTGCAAATGCTGGTAATGTTGGTGCAAATATTTGGGGCTGGGCGGAAAAAATTGTCAGTTTGAATTTGAATAAAAAGGGTGCTGATTGGCAGGCGGCGGTTGATTCTGTGTTGGCGGGTTATACCAACCGTATGAATTTGGCATGTGGCGACAATATGCAAATAAACACTTCGTCCTATGCTGGTTCGTCTTCTTCGGAACCAACGGCATTACAGACCGCGGCGGCATTGGTGACGGGCGTTATGTTCCCGGCCGACAGTACCGAAAAAGAAAATCCGAACGAAGCATGGTCGGTGTATATGGATGTAACCACAATGTCTGAGATGTGGGATTATAACACCGCGTATCAAGTGGTCCAGGCGGCAATGTCAAACACCGCGACAACGCAAAACGCATTTTTGACAAGTGCACAAATCGATATGATGCAGGACGCATACATTCGTGGGACCAAGGTATTTATTATGCGCGACAGTGGCCGTTGTTATATAATTCCGGTTCGTACAATGACGGGTGATGAATCTTCATTAATTTCACGATCGTTCGCAAATTGTATCAGTAAATAAAATAACCGCCTTTATGGCGGTTTTATTTTACTTGTATTCTTGAAAGTTGGCATAAAGTTTGATATAATTTTATGCAAATGAAGGTTACCAGACGTACACTTTTACAAATGGGCGGAATTACTTTCGCCGTGGTGGGTTTTGTGCCGCGTATGGCGTTTGCGGCACGTAATGCGTTGCGTTCAATGCGTACGGGTGTGCAACCGGGTGAAAAAACGCGCCTTGTAATTGAAACGGCAAATCGTCCGTCATACTCATTATCATATCCCGAAAATCAGTTGGTTGTTGATATCGCAAATATGTCGGCTGATTCTTCTGTTACCGCAAAATTGGCATCGGGCACATTGATTTCAGATGTTAAACAGGTGCAAGTGGACGACCATTTACACATTGTCGCGAATTTAAGAAAGCCGATTGCTCATTTGGATAAATCACAAATAATGTTGTTGGAACCAAATGGTGATAACGATTATCGATTGGTGTTGGACTTTACGGCGACGTCTGCGGAAAAGATTGCTTCGGCGGTGAAAACCGGTGAAAAGACCGAACAAAAAACGCCACAAAAGAAACACGTTATTATAATTGACCCCGGCCATGGGGGCAAGGATCCGGGCTGTATAGGTAAGGGCGGAACCCGCGAAAAAGATATTGTTTTATCGGTTGGTCGTAAGTTAAAGGCACGGTTAGATGAGGCTGGATTCAAAACATACCTTACACGCGCGAACGATACATATATAACATTGGCGGGTCGTGCCGAATTTGCCGAAGCGCGCAAGGGTGATTTATTTATATCACTGCACGCCAACGCGAACCCCAGCCGTTCGGTTAAGGGTTTTTCGATTTATACTTTGTCGGAAAAAGCATCGGACGAAGAGGCTAAAAAACTGGCTGAATCTGAAAATGCTGCCGATAAAATTGGTGTTGATGGTTTTACCGAATTTGAACGTGATATTCGTGCGGCATTGTCATCATTACAACAGCATGCCGTTGCAGAAATGAGCGAGGAATATGCCAATGGTTGTGCGCGCGCGTTCCGTGCGGCCAAGGTTGAAGCCCAAGCCGGCCCAAGCGTTCGTCACGCGCCTTTTGCAGTTTTGCGTTCAACGGTACCAGGCGCATTGTTGGAATTGGGACATTTATCAAATGGCAGTGAAGAAAAATTATTAAAGACACCGGATCATCAAAACAAGTTGGTCGCCGCGATTGTCCGTTCAATTAAAAACTATAATTTTGATGTCTAAGGGTTCGTTATGGATAAAAATATAACCAATCGTGTTCATCAGGGAATTAAGGGAACTCCGTATCGTTCGTACGGTGAAGATATACCCGAAAACGCAAAAAATTTAATGGACTTTTTGGCAAACAAATACGGCTTTTACGACATAACTTTTATTACTGCACGTGTGTATAATTTGTTCCTTTTGGCGATGGATAAAAACGACCGTATGTTGTTTATTAAAAGTGGTCGCCACCCCGAACTTTACCGCAATGAATACGTTATGGGGCGCGCGTTGTGGAAATTGGATAACAAACATTTCCTGGAACCATTATATTATTCCGACAGTGGTAAGTTTTTCTTTTTCGCAAATGAAATTATGAATGGCACATCATTGCAAGTCTTGTTCGATAACGGCAAATTGCGCGAAATGTCGCCGGCGAAAAAAATGACTCTGGTACGCGATTTATACAAAATCTTTCAAGCCCTTAAAAAATCAGACGTTGTGCATCGTGATATTCGCCCCGATAATTTTGCGGTAATCGGCAGGCATTTGGTGCTGATTGATTTTCAGTTGGCGGTATCAAAATCAAATTATACGGAACTGGAATCTATGTCGGTGGGGCGTTTGCGGGGTTTGGGAACGCGCAAATATCGTTATAAGACGTGGCAGTGGGATGATTCATATTCATTACTTCAATGCCTTAAATTCATTGGCTGTCCGGCACCCGAATATCGCGCGGAATATAATAAAATCGCACACGACATAAAGTCGTATATCGGACATGACGTTATAAAATCATCAAAGCATGAGGGCGCACTTCATCGCTTGTTCCGCCATTTAACCAAAAAGCACAAAAAATAATTTACCCTTGAAAAGACAAACGCTTTGTGTATAATACACCAACGTTTTCGGAGATGTGGCAGAGCTGGTTGAATGCGCGCGACTCGAAATCGCGTATACAGGAAACTGTATCGGGGGTTCGAACCCCTCCATCTCCGCCAGATATAATTATGAAAACCTTCAATGAACAAGTTTATGATATTGTTGCAAAAATCCCGGCGGGTCGTGTAATGACATTCGGGCAAATTGCGCGTATGATTGGGCGTCCGCGTATGGCACGTTTTGTGGGGTTTGCGTCTAATAATAAAAGCAGTTGGCATCTGCCGTGGCATCGTGTCGTGTTCAAGGATGGGCGTTTAATACCCGGCTATGAACAGCAACAGTATAACGATTTGCGTGCCGAAGGTGTTAAATTTAACCCTGATAAAACTGTGAATTTGGCGGAATGTCAGTGGGATGAAAAACGTGATGGTGTGCCAATGGACATTCGTGATTTACCAATAGTTTTTTAAGTAAAAATATATTTTTCTTGATAAAAAAGCCATTTCGGGCAATAATATAGCCATAAAACACAATAGGAGATATGTACAATGAAACGTTCTGACATTATACGGTCAATTCAGGTTAAGTTTAACAATATGCGCGGTACTGACGCGGCGGCGATTGTCGATACAATTTCCGACAATATGGCGGAAGCGGTCGCGGCGGGCAATCGTATTGAGGTTCGCGGTTTTGGCACTTTCCAGCCACGTAAACGTGCAACCAAGGTGGGCTATAACCCCAGTACCGGTCAGCCAATGTATTTGCCGGCCAGCACGACTATATTATTCAAGCCAAGTCGTGAACTGACCAAGAAAATGAATGGATAATTAAAATGTTTTTCGGTAAAAAATCGGGTATAAAAAACGATAATCGCGATAAGTATGAACGCGTTCGCCGTTTGATGTGGATAAAGTGCGAATCGTGCGGGCGATTGGTTTTTTATAAAGATTACAAAGATAATTTATACATCTGTCCGCGCTGTAATCATGCGTTTATGATGAATCCAAAACAGCGTTTCGATTTGCTGTTTGATAACAATGGGTGGAACAAGTTGGAAATGCCGATGGTTTCCGATGACCCACTGGAATTTGTGGACAGAATGCCATATTCTGAACGATTGGAAGAGGCGCGTGCCGACACCGGCGCAAATGACGCGGTTGTTGCCGCAGACGGTGTAATTGGTGGCGTACCCGCAACGGTTTGCGTGTTAAATGGGTTCTTTATGATGGGGTCAATGGGACGCGCGGCGGGTGACGGCATTATCGCCAGTATGGAACACGCAATTGAATTAAAACAGCCGTTTATTATGGTCACGTCCAGTGGTGGCGCGCGTATGCAAGAAAATATTTTGTCGTTGATGCAAATGGCGCGTACTACGGCGGCGGTGAACAAATTACACGAAAACAAGATTCCATATATCGTATTACTGACCGACCCAACGTTCGGCGGTGTAACGGCATCTTTTGCGATGTTGGGCGATATTCATATTGCGGAATCTGGCGCACGAATCGGGTTTGCAGGGCGCCGTGTTATTGAACAAAATATTCGTGAAAAATTGCCGTCTAATTTCCAAACGGCTGAATATTTGTACGATCATGGCATGGTTGATATGGTCGTGTCACGTGCCGATTTACACGATAAATTGGCGGACGTATTGGCTGTTTTAACCAAACAACCACGTGAACCAAAGCCAATTTCAATCACAACACCGAAATATGAATCATCGAAAAAGATTCGCGGTATGGGCGAAAATGAATCGTATGACAAGGTTTTACTGGCGCGTCATGAAAACCGTCCGCACTTTTTGGACTATATCAACGGCATTGTTGATGGTTGGACATATTTGGCGGGGGACCGTTTATATGGTGAAGATCCAGCCATGGGGTCGGGTATTGGCTATTGGCGCGGTATTCCGGCGGTGATAATTGGGCAAGAGCAGGGTCGCACCATTGAAACACGACAAAAACATCGCTTTGGTATGCCAAATCCAGACGGCTATCGTAAGGCACAACGTATGATGCAATTGGCAGAACGTTTTGATTTGCCACTGATATCGCTGTTTGATACGGCGGGCGCGTTTGCGGGTCGTGAGGGCGAAGAACGTGGTCAGTCCCAGGCAATTGCGTCGACAATATCAATGGGTCTGCGCGTAAAAACGCCATATGTCGCCGTAAATGTGGGCCAGGGCGGTTCGGGCGGTGCAATCGCGATTGGTACTGGCGACCGTATTTTGATGCTTGAAAACGCGATTTATTCGGTAATTGCACCGGAATCTTGTGCTTCTATATTATGGAAAGATAATAAGTTCAAGGCAATCGCGTCGGCGGCAATGAAACTGACGGCGCGCGATATGTCGGAAATGAACGTGATTGATAAAATCATTGTTGAACCATCGGGTGGGGCACATAAAGATTGGCAAACGACAATGGAAATGTTGGCATCATCGGTTGTGGAACAATTGAAAGAATTGGAAACAATACCGGTGGACGAATTGCCGGCACGCAGGGCGGAAAAGTTCTTTGCGATGACGCGTGACGTTGAAATATTCCGACCGTCCATTGAACAATCTGCCGAAGAGCATGAATAAAATTAAAACCGCCAATTTGGCGGTTTAATTTTGTGGCGGAGCGTATAGGACTCGAACCTATGGACCGCTATTCACGGTCACGGATTAGCAATCCGCTGCATTACCACTCTGCCAACGCTCCGAATGTTTTGGTATTATATATAAAGCATTTTTCAATTGCAAGTATGAAAAGTAAAAAACGGCATAACCTTTATTTTATAACCGTTATTGACATAAAAATATTTTGTATTACAGTTCTTTTTACAAAAAAGAGCAATAATGTATTACAAAATAATTACAACTGTATCGTGGTTTGCAAAGACATTTGAAGGTGTGGATGTGTTGGATATTCCATACGGTACTGTATTTACTGCGCCCGATGCATGTAAGTATAAACCAGACGATTCTCGAATTTTGTTGAATAAAAATTGTTTTCATTTTGCCGAAGGTGTTTTGGATACAATGTTGTGGCATACGCGGCTTACCCACTTTAAGAAAGATGTTCAATTATATGCGATTGAACCGCTTGGTGTGGTTACCAAGGCACGATGTCGGGACGGTATTGGTATTTACCAGTGTGGTGCAGAAAAAATCAAGATTTTGGACAGACCAAATATTGATGAAATGTACGAAATCGCAATCAAAGAATATGAAGCAAATCGCGACAGATATAAAAACTTTGATATAGATTTAGATTCGTGGAAAAAACATGAAACAACCGCATTTTTCACATACGTTCGTTATTTTGCCAAATCATTATAGTGCACAACGTTTTTGTTTTGACTTTTCATGATGAAATTGGCGTCATATAGAAAGCAATTTTCAAATGCAAGTATGAAAAACAAAAACGGCATAACCTTTATTTTATAACCGTTATTGACATAAAAGTATTTTGTATTATGATGTTCTATAACAAAGGGCAAAAATGTATTACAAAATCATTACAACTGTATCATGGTTTGCAAAAACATTCGAAGATGTGGACGTGCTGGATATTCCATATGGCACGATATTTACTGCACCCAGAACATGTAAATATCAATCGGATGATCCGAAAATTATGGTGGGTAAAAAATGCTTCCATTTTGCCGAAGGTGCTTTTGATACAATGTTGTGGCATACATGGCTTACTCATCCCAATAAAAAGTATCAATTGTATGCGATTGAACCGCTTACGACGGTTAAAAAAGAACGTTGCTGTGATTGGCATGGTGTTTATCAATGTGGTGCAGAAAAAATCAAGATTTTGGGCAGACCAAACATTGATGAAATGTATGAAGCGGCAATCAAAGAATATGAAGCAAATCGCGACAGATATACAAACTTTAAAATATCTTTGGATCGTTGGAAAAACCACGAAACAACCAATTTTTGTACATATGAATATTATGATGAGATGGTGGCAAAGCGTAATCCGCAACCTAATTTGAATCTTCTTGATTTTTCAAGATAAAGTTGGCATTATGTCGGTATGACAATTCGTTTTATCAATTTTTACTGTTGTTGTTAAATTGTCTTTTTAGCAAACACTTTTGTTTGCAATAAATCAATCAATTCGTTATTATCATAAAAAAACATAAGGAAAGATATTATGCAAATCAGATTATTTAACACAATGACACGTAAAGTCGAAGATTTCAAACCATTGGTTCCGGGCAAAATGGGGTTCTATTCTTGCGGTCCAACGGTTTATTGGGATCAACACTTGGGAAATATGCGCACGTTCTTGAACAACGATATTATGAAACGTATGTTTATTGAAAACGGTTATGATGTCACGCACGTGATGAACTTTACAGATGTTGGCCATTTGACCAGTGATGAAGATACGGGCGATGATAAAATGGAAAAGGGCGCCGCGCGTGAAAATATGTCTGTGTGGGATATTGCGGAAAAATACATTAAAAACTGTGTAAGCGATATGGACGAATTGAATATCATGCGTCCAACATACACACCGCGTGCAACAGATCATATCAAAGAACAGATAGAATTGATTCAGAAATTGGAAAAACTTGGGTTCACGTACGAAATACCTGGCGATGGAATTTATTATGATACGTCTAAATTGGCATCGTATGGTGAATTGGGTGGACAAAACCTGTCTGAATTACGGGGCGGGGCGCGTATAGAAAACAATAATAAGCGCAACATTACCGATTTCGCATTGTGGAAGTTTTCACCAACTGATACCAAACGCGCAATGGAATGGGACAGTCCATGGGGCGTTGGTTTTCCAGGTTGGCATCTGGAGTGCAGCGCAATGAGTATGAAATACCTGGGCGACCATTTTGATATTCATACCGGGGGCCAAGAACATATCAAGGTTCATCATACAAACGAAATCGCACAAAGCGAGCCAATTGTTGGAAAACCGTGGGTTTCGTATTGGGTACATTGGGCTTGGTTGGTATTAAAAGATGGAAAAATGTCCAAATCTTCGGGTTCTTTCTGGACGGTTCGCACGTTGCTGGATAAAGGGTACGATCCAATGGCATATCGTTATCTGGTGACACTGGGGCATTATCGTCAGCCAGTAGAGTTTTCGTTTGAAAGTCTGGACGCGGCATCGAATGGTTATAAAAACATTGTGCGGCGTGTCGCGGACATAATTGCCAATAAATCGGGCGAATTGGATAAAGCGGTATATGACACGTGGCACGATAAATTATTGGCACCGGTATCGGACAACCTTAAAACCGCAGAAACATTGGTCGTTTTCCAAGAATTGTTGCGTGATAATTCGGTGAACAATACGACAAAAGCGGCATTGGTTGAATTCGTGGACCGTCTGCTTGGTCTGCAATTTATCGACCGTGCGGAAAAACTGATTGCAAATGAATCTGAATCTGCGCCGGCGGAAATTGTGGCATTGGCAGAACAACGTGCCGCGGCCAAGGCGGCGAAAGATTGGGCAACCGCGGACGCGTTGCGTGATCAGATTGATGCGGCGGGGTGGATTTTGACCGACACTCCGACCGGTCCAAAACTGACCAAAAAGGCATAAATAAAACCGCCCATTTGGGTGGTTTTATTTTTTGTAAAAATATAAAAAATTACTTGAATTTTTGCATATTGTGGTGTATATTGGGCGCTGTTATAACCTAAGGGAATTTCCATGAATTATCCATATATGCCAAAATCTACTGCACTGTGGTTGATTGAAAACACCGCATTAACATTTGAACAAATCGCAGATTTCTGCGGACTTCATGAACTGGAAGTCAAAAATATCGCTGATGCGGAAACATATAAAATCCAGGGCTTAAACCCGATTTTGAACGGCCAGGTTACGCGTGAAGATATTGAAAAATGCGAAGCCGACCCCGAAGCGCGCTTGACTTTGCGTGAAGAAATTGTCGCCGCGCAAAAGGCACAGAACAAGAAAGGCGTTGGCTATACACCAAAATTGCACCGTCAAAATCGTTTGGGCGGTATTTTATGGATTATCAAAAATTATCCAGAATTGTCTGATGGCCAGGTGGCTCGCTTGATGCGCAGCACCAATCCAACCGTTGCGTCAATTCGTAACAAAACACACAAATCTTATTCGCAGATTCAAATTCAAAGCCCAATTGTGTTGGGTTTGGTTTCGGAATCGGCTGTGCATGACGCGGTGGCCAAGGCACAAAAGAAAAGCAAATAATTTAACGTCAAAGGGTGATACATGGCAAAGAAACTTGATGACGCAACCAGATTACTGATTGACTCGTTGCCGGAAAACCTTCAAAAACTTGCGACCAGCGCGGTCGAAGTTGGGTACTTTTCCCAAATGGACTTTAATGCTGCAACCGATGCGGACGAAGTGCCAAATGAAGAGCAAGAAGAAGTTATGGACTTCTTTAAGCAGGACTTGGGCCTGGAATTGCTGGAAACAGACAACTTCGCACGTGATATGGAAAAATATTACGATGATGACGACAGCGAAGAAAACCGCGACAAAACGCGTAATTTGCTGAACGCGGACGCGGAACAGGTCGATGTCAACGACGACGACTATGAACATTTCGCAAAACAGTTGGAACGCAGCCAAACCGGCACATTGGTTTTGGGTGTCCAAGATTCTGTACAATCATATCTTAAACAAATTGGTACGGTCCAGTTGTTGACCGCCGCGGGTGAGGTTGCAATTGCCCAACGTATTGAGGCCGCATCGCGTTTAATGGTGTATGGCTTGTGCGAAAGCCCAATGACTATCCAGGCCATGCTTGATTGGTACCAACAGTTGTTGAACGAAGATATCCGTTTGCGCTATATCGTGAATTTGGAAGTCATGTATTCATCGGAAGCCGAACAGAAATCACTTGCCGCGTTGTCCGAAGCCATGAAGTCTAAGGGTGTTGACGATGTCGACAGTTTGGACGATGAAGATTTGGACGACTTGGAAGAATCAACCGCATCGGCCGACGAAGATGACGAAGACGAAGAAGACGACGAAGATGAAGATGGTATCAAGAAAGAAGACACACCACGCGGTACATCGGGTGTGCCAATTCCAGTGATGGAAGAATCTTTGATGCCAATGGTTTTGGATTTGTTTGCGAAAATCAAACGTACGTTTGCGGGTATGCAGAAATTACAGGCAAAACGTTTGGAAAACTTGCTTACATCGTCCAAACCTGATGAAGCGTTGGAAAAGAAATACGCAAAAATGCGTCTTGAATTGTTTGAAAACGTCAGCAAGATTCGCCTTAATGACGACAGAAATGCCGAGATTTTGGAACAACTTACCAAGCGTGACCAGTTGTTGATGGGGCTTGAGGGTAAATTGTTGCGTTTGGCAATGGCGAACAAGGTTAAACGTGACGACTTTTTGGCGGAATATACCGGAAATGAAATCAATCGTAACTGGGTTAAAAAACTTGCAAAATCCAAGAATCCAGTTTGGGTCAATTTCGTAAAGAAACACGAAAAAGATATCTTGAAAATCCAGGAAGATATCACCGCAATCGCCAATGAAACCGGCCAACCGACAAGCGAATATAAAAAGGTTGTGGAATTGGTCCGTCGTGGTCAAACCGAAGCGGCGCGCGCAAAACGCGAAATGATTGAGGCGAACTTGCGTCTTGTTATCAAATTTGCGAAAAAGTCCAGCAATCGCGGTTTGGGACTTGATTTTTCAGACCTTGTCCAAGATGGCAATATCGGTTTGATGAAGGCTGTTGATAAGTTTGACTATCGTTTGGGTAACAAGTTTTCAACCTATGCGACAAACTGGATACAACAGGGTATTTCGCGCAGTATCGCCGACCAGGCCCGTACAATTCGTATCCCGGTGCACATGATTGATAACATACACAAGATTCAACGTGCGACCCGTCAATTTATGCACAAATATGGCCGTAATCCAACTGCCGAGGAATTGTCCAAGATTATCTACCTGCCGGTGGACAAGATTCACAAGGCAATGAAGGTGAACCTGAAACCAATTTCGTTGGAAGCACCCGTCGGTACCGAAGACGACAGCAGCCGTATTGAAATTATTGCTGATGAGACCGCGAAAAATCCGTTTACATCGGCGGCACAAAAGAATCTGCGTAAAATTGTTACGCAAATCTTGTCCGAATTGGATCCCAAGGAAGAAACAGTTTTACGCCAACGCTTTGGTATGAGCACCAATAAAACCAGCACATTGGAAGAGGTTGGTGAATACATCGGCGTTACACGTGAACGTATCCGCCAGATTGAACAAAAGGCGTTAAATAAATTAAAACACCCAACACGTGCGCGTAAACTGCGCAGTTTCTTGGAAGATTAATTTTGTTGGCCCGCGCACAATCGCGGGCCTTTTATGTAATAAAGGAATAAAGATGTTAATAGCAGTCGAGGGCGCAGATAAGGCCGGAAAACATACCCAAGTTGTAAATATGGTTGATTATTTAAATGTAGCGCACAGTATTCCAACTGAAACGCTTGATTTCCCACAATACAAATCATATTGGGGAATGTTTATCAAAGATTACCTGAACGGCAAATTTGGTGATAATACACGCACTTTGCCGGCGGAATATACCATGTTGCCATACGCGTTGGATCGTGCGGCGCATATGCCACAAATTAAAAAGTGGGTCCAAGCAAACAAATGGGTTGTTTTTGACCGCTATACATACAGCAACGCATATTCAATTGCAAAATTACCACGTGAACAATGGAACGATAAAATAAATCATTTGGAAGAAATGGAATTTAACCAAATGGGTATTATTCGTCCTGATTATAACATATACCTTTATTTGCCAGCGGAAATATCATACAAAATGCGCCATGAAGGATTAAAGGCGTATCAAAATGGAAAGCCAGATATTCACGAAAACGATTTTAAGTTGTTGGAAGATGTTGCGGACGTTTATAAAACACTTGCTGCGCGCGATCCAAAACATTGGACGGTAGTGAATGAAATGAAACCCGATGGTACACGTATGAATCCAAACGAGGTTTTCGCACAAATAAGGCTGATTTTGGACGGTATGATTAGTCGCACCAAATAACTTATTTTGTGTGTTCGTCGCGTTTTTTTATTTCTTTTGCAATTATTGCAGACAGATCAGCCAATTCTTTTTTAGATAAGCCATATAACAAATGTGGTTGCAGTGTGGAGCGTTGTTTTTTCTGCCAGTTATGCAACAATTCACTTAAATATTGTGCTGCATCATCAAACTTGCGCGCTCTGTTCTGGGCTTGTCTGAGTTTAAGATATTCATCTGTGGCTTCTGGTAAAGTATTGCAAGTAGTTGTACCACTGTCAGAGGCGCCACCTGGGCCACCATTACCAAATGGACACGAAAGGCACGCGTCTTTTTCAGTGTTGTATAATATCTTGCATGTAAGGCAGTGTTCAGGCAAAATTTGAGACATTTCTACCAGTTTTTGTGCGTTTTGTGGTTCTGGACGAATAGGGTTGTCAGAAGTTGCTATAGACTCAAGGTGTTCTTGAACCTTTCTAACCGTTGAACGAAAATCCATTGATAATCTTCTGTATATTTGAGAAGACATGCCCAAATCTTCGCGATTTTTGACTGTTTCCATCATAGAAGCGTAATAGAACAAAGAGTCGTCCGCTTGTCTTGTTATGCTTGACCATTTTTTGTCAGATATTTGGTTTGTTTCGCCCATAACAGAAGCCGTGTTTTTACGATACCAATAATATGATTCTGGCCATTCAGGGCGTTTCAACTGACTTACGGTTGCTAAGATATATTTGTGTTCATAGGAAGCAGACAAAGCATATCGCATCACAAAATCAGTATCTTCGTGATATCTCAAATCAGTATTAAATTTCAAGTTATATTTGTTGATGATGTCTGTACGGTATAATACGGCACAACTACTGTTTCGACCATTTAAAAACTGTAATACTTTATCCAGTGTGAAAGGTCGTTTGTTTTTCAGCCATGAAGATGGTATACAGTCGTAATTTGTGAACGTATCTGTATCCAACCCATATTTTTCATAAATTTCCGTCTTGATTATATCGCCGGTTACCATTGACACAGGTTTATTATACCCGAGCACAATTTTGTCGTCATATGTTATGTTAGGTTGTTGTAAAACATCATAAAAGTGTTGTAAATAATACGGATCAAAACCTTCTTTTTTTCCGTTTTTTGCCGGTGTCCACCCAATTTTATCGTCATCATCAATAAACATAACGGTGTCTTTTTTTACATGAGACAGGCCTGTATTACGTGCAGAGGCAGCACCATAATTTCCAAGTTTTCTATTTTGGCCGTAACCGTGATAATTAAGGACAAGGTCAATGCCACGCTGTGCCTTTAACCTGTTTAACAAATTGTTATCCTTGTCATATGCTTCATTATAGACACAAATAACCTGGTTCTGAATACCAGAATCCATCCGTTGTTGTAACACGGATTCCAGACATTCTTCCACATATTCCCATTGATAATGACATGGAATAATAATAGAAATACCTTTGTCCATAGTGATTGTCCTCTTGTTTCGGAAATATTATAGACAAAAAAATAAAAATGTCAACTTATATATGGCCTTTTAATGCCGTGTAAATCTTACCCAGGTCGGTGCGCAATAGCGCTGTTGCGATTTTATCGGGGTTATCCACTGATTTTGATGTGGTCATAATGTTGTCAAAACTGCGGACGAATTGTGTTGCCTGGGAACGAAATACAGAATCATTTTTAAGCATTTCGCGAATTTGTTTTTTATCCGCCGCGGTCAGCATTTTCGCCAGCCATTTGGAAAATATCGCCTTGTCACCGTCATGATATTTTTTCCATATTGTATCTGGTATTTCTACGCCTGTTGCGCGTGTTAAATCCAGCGATTGTTCATGCATCTTGGAAAATACTTTCTCGCTTTGTTCCAAGAAATCTTTGGTTGATACACGACCATATTGTTGCGCAGGTGCGGTTTTTATCGCTTCCATTGGTGCGGACGCACGTGCAACCATCATTTGCTTGTTCAATGTCTGCATTGTATCAACAGCCTTGGCATAATCGGACATTAAATCAATCATTTGTTGACGTGAACTGCCGGCCAATTCGTCTAACTTTTCTGCTGATTGTGAAACTGCTGTGGTTGATTCATTTACTGTGGACTTCATACGGTCAATTGTCGCATTTAATTCGGCAACAATTTTGCCCAATGTTTCACCAGCGGCCACAGAATCGCGCGATAAATCGGGCAGTGCGGTGAAATACTTTTCAATTAATTCAGATAGCGGTTGTAATTGTTCGGTCGTTTCGCGTGACATCTTAATCAAGTTTTCAGATTGTCCCGACAATTGTGTATGAGCGGTGTTCATTTCAATCAAAGTCTCGCGTACACCGGTTCCCATTGTTTTGACAGATTCAGAAAAAGCGTTCGCAGCGGTTTTTGTGTTTTCAAGTGTTGTGTTTGCAACACCCGATACGGTCTTTAATTCTGAAACGACATCGGACGCGAATTCTTTGATTTCACTGTCGAATTGGTTGGTTAATCCCGTCATTTCCTTGGTTATGCCACGAATAGCGCTTTCGGTTGCTGTTGCCGAAGATGTCAAAGCCTCGACCGCATCAGACAATTTGCCAATCTGTTTTTGAATAGATGTTTCTGTAAGTCGAACCTGGCCAGAAACAACGTTAGCGGTGTTGATAATAGTGTTTGTTTGATTGGTTAATAATTTCTTGGACTGCTTATTAAACACGTCCAGTTTATTTAAATGGCTGTCCATCATATCGTTATTCTGTTGCATAATTCCCGAATAATCAGATGCGGCCGTTTTAATGTTATTGAAATTGTCCACGGTTTTCGCAGATAATTCTTGTAATTTAGTGCACAGAGTGTCGGTATTTTCGCTTAACGATTGCATTTGATTTGTGTTTGATTCAAAGTCATTGTGCAGTGTTTGGTTTAATTCGTTCGCGCTTGCTATCCAGGAATCAATTTGTCCCTGAAGTTGAGATGTTTTGTCGGTCGTGCCCTGGGTCGTTGTGTTAATTTGTGACATTAATTCGTTGATATTTGCGGTAAATTTTTCAGATGCGTTTGTGACATCTGACCAAGACGATGAATTCACAATTGTCTGCATTCCGTCCAGTGTATTATCCAGGCGCCCCGACATTTGCACCAATTTCTTTGTCGCGTCATCTGCGGTTGCAATTAATTTATCGTTTTGTTCTGATAACTGCTTTTTCAGTTCATTTGCGTGTGCAATTTGTGTATTTAATGTTTCAACAATGTTTTTAAAAGCAGAGTCTATTTTTGCCATTTCGCCCGCTAAAACAGACTGTAACACGCGGCTTGCGTCTTGGACGCGCACAGATTCCGGCCGTAACAATATATCCAACATTGATTGCATAACGCGTTGCGATTTGCGCGAAACCATAAACAGAATGAGTAATGAAATGGCCAAGAAAAATCCCAAACCACCAGCGATATAAAGAATGATATTATTTGCCACTAACATTGTTCCTTGACCTTCCATTTCTTGCGCCCCCTACGTATAATAACGTTCTTGCAGTTCATCTGAATTTATACTAGAATCTAAATCATAAAGCAAGGGCATAAATGAATAAAAAACCGGAACTTTCTCCAGACCAAGACCGTGCGGCTGATCCGCTTGTAAATGTTTGGGTCCAAGCGAACGCTGGAACCGGAAAAACAAGCGTGTTGATTCAGCGCCTGTTGCGTATTTTATTCCGCAGTGATGAAAAACAACCGTCCGGAATACTGTGTTTGACATATACAAATGCGGGGGCGGGTGAAATGCGCAATCGTATATTACGTGCTTTGCGCGAATGGGCGGTTGCAACAGACGAAGAATTGATTGAATTGTTGGACGGTGTTGCGTTAAATAAACCCGCAACGGCCGCCGATGTCGCACATGCGCGCGCTGTTTTCTTTTGGTATATTGATAACGCGGACGCACTTAAAATCAAAACAATTCATGGTTTTTGCGAGGAAATATTACGCCGTTTTCCGTTGGAGGCCGGTATTTCACCGGCTTGGACGTTGATTTCTGATATGAATCAGCGTGTTCTTTTACAAGAGGCGTTTAATACACTTATTGAAACATCAGGTAACGATAATACGGGGCGGGTTAGTGCCGCGTTTGAACATATTGTCGGTCGCATCAGCGAATATTCCCTTGGCGATTTAATGAAGATAATAAGTGAACAGTACAAACACTTTTTTCCAGTCGATAATATTGAAAGATATCGTGAATATTTTATTAACACGGTAAAGAGTTTTTTGGAACTGGACAAAGTGCCAAATGTTGATGTACCAACAGTCGAATTACAGAAAATATTGTTGGAATTAGATGATAAAATAAGTTCGACAAAAAAGCCGGCAGGATACTTAACAGATTTGTTTAAGTTAATAAAACAATATATTGATAATACTGTTAGTTTTGACGAATACAAACTTGGGTATTTAAACAAAGACGGGACGCCAAATGTACCTATTTCCAAGATCGATTTTCTGGTTGCCGAACAAGAACGTGTTTATAAAATAGATCAATACGCAAAAAACAAAAAAGTGTTTGATGACACGCTTGCGTTGTTTGATTTGTCGGCGGCATTTACGACAATTTATCGCGACATTAAACATCAAAGAAATTTATTAGATTTTGATGACCTGGTTTTATACACCAAAAAACTGTTTTCAAAACCCGATATTATGGGTTGGGTATTGTCGCAACTTGATTTATCGCTGTCGCACATATTGGTGGACGAAGCCCAAGATACGCCCCCAGAACAGTGGGACATCTTGCAAATGCTGATAAGCGACTTCTTTGTTGGTGGTGATACGGGTAATTTGCCGAATACATTGTTTGTTGTTGGTGATACTAAACAAGCAATTTACGGCTTCCAAGGCGCAGATTTCCAGGCTTTTATGACAAGCCATGATGATATAATTCGTCAAATAAAAAACAATTTGCGTACAATATCTGAAATACCGTTGTTGCAAAGTTTCCGTTCGTTGTCGTCAATTTTATATGTGGTGGACGGTTTCTTTGGTAATGAACAAGTCGCGCGTGAGACGGGTTTTCATAATAATTCACACAAATGTTTTCGTACTGACGATGGCCAAGGTTTGGTCGAGATGCACAAATTGGTTGCGGCGCAGGCCAGCGATAATGTTTCACTTGCAACATATATTGATGATATTGTAACAAAAGTCCAAGAAGTATTAAGTAGTGGAAAATACAAGCCATGCGATATTATGATTTTGGTTCAACAACGTGACCCATTGGTTGCGCCGTTGGTTTCTACATTGAAACGCAAGGGAGTTCCTGTTGCGGGTGCGGACAGAATAGTTTTGCCTAATTTTGCACCAATTCGCGATCTTATGAATCTGGTAAGATTCTGTCTTAATACTGCGGATGATTATAGTTTATGTTGTGTGTTAAAAAGTCCAATTTTCAGATTGAATGAAGCTGATATTTTTAATTTGTGTGATATAAGAAATAATGAAAATAAAGGCAAAGAAGAAGCAGAAAAAATAACTGTTTTTGATGTCCTGCGTGATGCTCGTCCCGACATATATGAACGTCTGAAAATAATGGTCAAAAAGTCAGAAACTTTTGCACCATATTCATTCTTTTCTGATGTGTTAAATTCGGGTGTGCGTTCCGAATTTATATCTGCATTGGGAGATCAAGTAATTGATCCATTAGAAGAGTTTATGACAATTTGTTTGGCGTATGAACGTACACAACCTGGAACATTACGTCATTTCTTGAAGTGGTTTATAACAGGTGGTAGCCAAGTAAAACGCAATATGAACGCTGTATCAGGGGTGCGTATCGCAACCGTGCACGGCAGCAAGGGCCTGGAGGCGCCGGTGGTATTCCTTATTGATACAACGCAAATCCCAGATCCAGAAAAGATTTTACCAATTGTGCCAGAAATAATGCCGGCAAATGTGCCGGTGAATGCGACACTGCCAACGCCGTGGTTATGGACCGTGTCCACCAAGGCGAGTAAAAAATGTGTGCTGGCACTGGACGAACTGATGAAGTGGCGTATGGAAGAGTATTACCGTTTATTATATGTTGCGATGACACGTGCGCGTAATGAATTGTACATATATGGTTACATACCGAACAAAAATCCAAAAGAACAATCGTGGCATTCGATGTTGTGGCGCGTATTGGGTGGTCTTGACGGTGCAGTGGCAGATGATGAAAAAATAAGGGTGATTCATGGCTGAAAAATTGCGTGACATTTTGACCAAATACGACAAAGACCAGTACGCAAAAAATACGGGTTCACAAATGCATAAAAAAATGCGTTTTGTGAACACACTAAGTGCCGATGATGAAGTTGTAAAACAAATAAAATCACGCCCAGATTTAGAAGTGTTTTTCACCGACAATGCGCGTTGCGAAGTTCCAATCGCGATACTAGAAAACGGTAAATTATTAAGTCGGCGAATTGACCGAATGGTTGTCGATGACGATAGCAAGGTTGTTTATATTCTTGATTACAAAACAGATGTTGATAAAAAAGCATTTCACGCAAACTATGTTGCCCAGGTCCAAGAATACATCACGATTATCAAAAAAATATATCCAAAGTATAAGGTTTATGGGTACATACTGTGGCTGCATGATTGGACACTGGAAAAACTATAAAACACCTTGAATTGTGGGATAAAATTTAGTAATAATTTTCGTATGCTGACAACACTGAATATCACAAATATTGTACTGATTGAAAAACTGAATCTTGAATTCGGTGCAGGCTTGAACGTGCTGACGGGTGAAACGGGCGCGGGCAAAAGTATTTTATTGGACGCGTTGGCATTGGCATTGGGTGCGCGTTCGGATACGGGCCTGATACGGCATGGTTGTGATATGGCATCGGTGACGGCAGAATTTGATACAACCCCAAACACAGTGCGCGATATATTGAATGAAAACGGTATTACAATTGATGATGGGGCTTTGATATTACGGCGTACATTGGCGACCGATGGCAAAAGTCGCGCATGGATAAACGATGAACCGGTTTCAATCCGTGTGTTGCACGCGGTTGGCGACGCGTTGGTTGAAATTCATGGCCAGTTTGCAAATCATCGGTTGTTGGATCCAACAACGCACCTTTCCGCATTGGACGAATTTGCCACGGCGCACATTGACGGCTTTGCGAGTGTGTTGAACGATACTCGGGCGGCTTATTCGGAATACCATGCTGCCGAATTAAGATTAAAAGAATTACAAGATATTGTCGCGCGGGCGGAATCTGAACGTGAATTTCTGGAACACAATGTTGCCGAATTGCGTGCGTTAAATGTACAGCCCGGGGAAGAGGCGATGTTGGCCGACAAGCGTACCGCGATAATGAACGCGGAAAAGAATACGGCGATTTTGTCTGATGCGGTTGCGGCTTTTTCGCCAAATGGGAAGTCTTTGGATTCGGCGGTGTTTGATGTTGCACATATTTTGGAACGTATCAAAACCGACCCAAACCCATATGCCGAACAAATCGAAAGTTTATATGAAATTGCGGACAACTTGGCAACGGTGTCCCAGCATCTTGCGCCGTCAGACGTGGACGTTGAGAACATAGACAGTATCGAAGAACGGCTTTTTGCTATTCGTGCGGCCGCGCGCAAACATCGGGTTTCGGCGGACGAATTACCAGATAAATTGGTGGAAATGGCGGAACAATTGGATGTAATCGATAATTCAGATGCCGAATTAAAAAAGCAAACAACTATTGTTGCCCAAAAACGTCAAAATTTTGACGCGTACGCAACAAAATTATCAAAACTGCGTAAAGATGCTGGCGACAAACTGTCGGCGTGTCTGCGGGCAGAATTTCCAGATTTAAAACTGGCCCAGGCGGACTTTATGGTCGAATATACCGAAAGTGCGCCATCGGGGTCGGGGTGTGACAGTGTCGTGTTTATGATAAAGACAAATCCGGGATCGCCATTTGCTCCGTTACATAAATCGGCATCGGGGGGCGAATTGGCGCGTTTAATGCTGGCAATGCGTGTGGTTTTGGTGACCGATGCAGATGCACATACATTTGTGTTTGACGAGGTTGATACGGGTATAAGTGGCGCAACAGCATCGGCGGTTGGCGCGCGTCTGAACAAACTTGCGGACACATCACAAGTATTGGTGGTCACCCATTCGGCCCAGGTTGCCGGCTATGCCAATAAACATTTCAAGATTGAAAAGTTTGTCGAACAAGACAGCACTACAACAACGGTCCGTGAAATATCGGGTGACGAACGTGTAAACGAAATTGCCCGAATAATAAGTGGCACCAAAATCACCCCAGAATCACTTGCAACCGCTAAAACTTTGTTGCAAAACCAATAATTTGTTGTATATTCCCAGTGTAAAATACAAGGATTACCTATATGGAAGATCATTTTTTAACAATAAACAAGGACGGTGTGTTTCTTGGTAAAAATGCTGCAACTAAATATCGTGGTCAAGAATTGGATAAATATCATATTCAAGATATAACGAAATGGTTTGCTGTTGAAAATGACAGTTTGTCGCCAAAACCACAGTTTACCGAATTACATGTGATGTCTTCGGAATCGGCGGGTTCGTTTTCAATTGCGGGTAAACCATCGTTAAAGCACGGAAAACATATCTGGGCGCGCGTCAAGAAATTAAGCGGTGCGGTTTCTGATTGGGCATATTTATGCGAACTTAAAAGCCCGTCTGATGCGGCGAAGTATGCCATAATTTCTGTTATGACCGGCATAAGTCTGGGTGTTGTTTTTGAGTACAAGAAAAATCAAAGAATTCGTTAAAGGGTAATAATATGCATAACGCAAAATATGTTACGATAAAAGAAAACGGAACGTTTGTTGGTGGAAAACCGACAAATGTGTACCAGAAGTTCAATATGGTATCGATGGACATACCAGAATTAAGAAAATACATATTTAATAAAATTCAACAAAGGATGGCGGGGCGGGGACTTGATGTTGCCGAAGTACATATTATCGCATCAAGTACCGAACAAGAAATCGTAAATGGTAAGCCGCATGCTGTGGGCAATCCGTCATCAAAACCGGGACCAAATTTGTGGTATCGTGTTAAAACCAAAAATGGCAAAGAAACCAATTGGCGTTTTGTTATGAAACACACTGGACCGGTTGTATCAACACGTGTCTATGCTTGTTTTGACCAATTAGCCGGCGGTGTCAGTTTACACGAAGTATCTATGGTGCTTGACCCAAAATATGAACTGAAACAGGCCAAACTTTTGCGCAAAGAAATTCGTAAGTTCATAAGAAACACAAATTATGTGCCATTTCTTAGTAGGAAGATGAGTGTTAGATAATAAAAAATGTCCCTTTTGGGACATTTTTATTTGGATATGTTTGCAACGCCGTCTGCGAATTCAATAGTCGCGATTTTATCAACCTTGGCGGTTGTTGATATAATGTCACCGTTATCATCACGCGCAATCGCATAGCCACGATTTAACACGTTTTTATAACTTAATGATTCAAGCATTTTGCCGGTGTGGTCAACGCGCTGGGCCAACATTGTCAGTTTGTTGGTAAGCACGTCTGGCATTTGCGACATTATTTCCATTTTGTGTCGTGCGTTCATCATCTTGGAATCAATAATAATTCCCAAAGTGCGTGTAATATCGTCCAATCGCTGCATTTGTTCCATCACCGTTTGGTGCGGACTTTTTATAACGATTGATTCAAGACGTTGTTTTGTGTTGCTAAGGCGTGTTATAAACGCGTTTGATATATGATGCCAGAAATTATCAATCTCTTGCGACAGGGCAAGTTTGGTCGGTACAACCATTTCGGCGGCACCGGTCGGTGTTGGTGCGCGCACATCGGCGGCAAAGTCAATCAACATCCAATCTGGTTCGTGACCCACACCCGATATAAGTGGTATGTGGCTTGCCGCGGCGGCACGAACAACAATTTCTTCGGAAAAAGGTAACAAGTCTTCCAACGCACCACCACCGCGCGCAACAATAATCACATCAACATTGTTCATACGATTGAAATATTCAATACCGGCGGCAACCTCGGTCGCGGCGGTTTCCCCCTGAACCGTTGCTGGATAGAGTAATACGCGTACTGGGAAACGTTCGCGCAAACGGTTTTGTATATCTTGAAATGCGGCGCCGGTGGGACTGGTTACGACACCAATTGTTTGGGGCAAGCGCGGTAATTGTTTTTTGCGTGATTCATCAAATAATCCCTCGGCTGCCAACTTTTGCTTGCGTTCTTCAAGCATTTTAAGAATCGCGCCAACACCCGCCATTTCAATTTCGTTCACAATAATCTGATAATTACTGCGTGCTGGATATGTTGTAAAACGGCCGGTGACAATAACCTCGGCACCTTCTTCCAATTTAAAGGGAACGGGTGTGCTGCGCCAAATGATTGCAGAAATTGCGGCATTGGCATCTTTGATTGTCATATAAACGTGGCCCGATGTTGCGCGTGTTATTTGCGATAATTCACCACGAATACGGATTGATGAAAAAGCGGTTTCAACCACGCCTTTTAATAACGCAGACGCGTCAGATACGCTGAAAATTGTGTTTGGTGAAATAACTGGTTCTGGTTTTTGCATTTTATTTTCTTTGCAGTTCGCTTACAATTTCTTTGATAAAAGCATCTTTGTTCGGTGTCTTCATATCTTTGACACGTTTATTTATTGGTGTTGCAACATCGTACGGCACAACCAGTGGCGCAAATTGATCACCCGTTGGGTCAAACGCACGGCCCGACATTCTGTCGCGTAAAAATACGACTGGTGCGTGTTCCCACGTTCCAAGTTTTATTGCCGATGGTTCCCATATTGAATCGCCACCGTACAAGTCATAAATACAAATTGTGGTTAACGCACAGAATCCCTTAGCGTACGGTACAAAACCATTAAATGGCATGTTGCCCACATATTTCTTACGAAAAGCGGGATTTTTATATTTATTACGCAAAACTTTTACAATATCGACCAAAGAATAATCCAAGTCGTACAGCGGCATAAAATCGCGATCGATTTTTTCTGCCAATTTCAGCACTTCCTGGGTCGCTTTGTCATATTGTTTTATGTAATCTGTCATGTGTGCGATTATAGCACAATTATATAAAATTTCAAGATTTACAGTTCGGTCAATGGCCAACGGGGGCGGGGCGCCACGGGTTCACGTACAACGTTTCCAATGTTATAATTTTCAAGTCCGGCCCACGCAATCATAGCACCGTTATCGGTACATAAATTCATTGGTGGTGCGGCAAAAACGACATTATGTTTGTGTGCCAAATCTTCCATTGCGGCGCGAATTGCGCTGTTTTTCGCAACACCACCCGCAACAACAAGTGTTTTTGGTGCGGCGTTTATTACACGTTCGTCAGCAAACGCGTGATTCAAACGGTTTATGATACAATCAACAACAGAGGCTTGGAACGATGCGCAAAAGTCGTTTATAAAATCGTCATCGCGTTTTGATTCTTCGGTTTTATCCAAAAATGTGCGTGCGGCGGTTTTTATTCCACTGAAACTGAAATCGCAACCCGGTTTGTCACACAATGGACGTGGAAAATCAAATGCGCGTGGGTTGCCCATTTTTGCGCGTTTATCAACAATCGGGCCACCGGGGTACCCAAGTCCCAACATTTTTGCAACCTTGTCAAAAGCTTCACCAGCACTGTCGTCCAGTGTTTGTCCAATCATTTCATATTGACCAACACCACGTACAAGTAAAATCTGGCAATGTCCGCCCGATGCCAACATTAACAGGTATGGAAATTCAACAGAAACTTTTTCATCACCACCCGATGCCGATGCGGCGTGCAGACGTGGTACCAATGCGTGACCTTCCAAATGATTTACCGCGACCAATGGTTTGCCGGTTGATTGTGCGATGCCGGTTGCCGCCATCCAGCCAACCAAAACGCCCCCAATTAAACCCGGACCCGCCGTTGCGGCGATAACATCAATGTCTTCAATAGTTTTATTTGCGTTTGATAAGGTTTGTTTGATAACTTCGTCAATTGCTAAAATGTGCGCGCGTGCCGCCAATTCGGGTACTACGCCACCATATTTTTGATGTTCGGGTATTTGCGAATAGATAATATGCGACAAGATATTACGGTTAGAATCAACAATCGCCGCGGACGTTTCGTCGCACGATGATTCAATGCCCAGGCACAGCAACGGCTTGTCATTGTTGTTGCCTGTGTTGCTGGCAAGTTCGCCCATATCCATACGTAAAAGTTTATCTTGTGTCATTTCTGTTTTATTCCCAATAGTACAACACCAATATTGTTGGGCTTTTTTTTGCGTTTTGCAACATATTCATCAAAATTTATATCGACAACACCGCCACCGCTGGACGAAGCATGACGAAGTGTGCCGTCTGGTAATAAAAAACCCATATGATGAACCGACAGGTCGGTACCGGTCTTTTCAATAATTTTTGGGTCGCCGTTGAACGCAAACAATACGATAAGCGGTTCCTTGTTTTTGATTTTGCCCAAGTTTTCGTACGGTATGTATTCCAACTGGACGGTTTTGTTTGGCGTAGAATCAATCACGTTATGTACGCGCTTCATCCATTCTGAACGATTGATTGTGATTTCACGAAAGGCGGTTTTTCCGTATTTTGCACTTACGTTTTCAACAATGTCGGAATTGTTTGGTAACCATTCTGTTTCGATAAAATGATTGCGGGACATAAAATGAACCTTGCCGTCTTTGTATCGAATTTTGTTTAACTTTTGAACATCGCCATCGGCCAAGACTGTTTCAACAAACGTTGTGCAATCAAATGCGTCAAATCGAATAAGGGGGTCGGTATCGGGCATCTTTTCTTCGCCCAGTGGATCCAGTATGTATGGTTTGCCCAAATATTTTTCGCCAATTGTCGCATCGCGTTCAGTCGCAATACAAAGTGTCGGAAAAAACAATAACCACCATAGTTTCATTTAGATGTTTTCTTTGATTGTGTTGCCGGTGTGGCATAACACAATCGCGGTTGAAACGTCCATTTCACCAGAATCGGGCAGGGACGCAATTTTACTTACACACGCGACAATTAAATCAATGTCGCCTTCGCCGGCCACCGCCACCTTGACCGCGGCAACACGTTGGTCATTTGATGCGGCAAGCCAATGTTTTAACGAACCTGTTTCCAAATTGTTTGTATGCTGTGTATAGAAAAACACAAAAAATACAGTCAATAATACCGCAATACCCAAAACAAACTTTAACACAAATTTCATTTTTTCCCCCGATTAAAAACGATTGATTTTTATTCACAACGAACAAGCCATATATCATAGTCTGCGTTCTGCAGTGGGTTTTCCCCAGGCTCGTTTTTATTCATCCAGCCACTGAAAATCATATTATTGTTCTGTGATATTTCAATGAACATAAAAGCATTTTCCGCCTCAAACGGATCGGTTTGCTTACACGAACGTACCAACAGATTTAATTTTTCGTATGGTGTATCTTGGTTTACTGGGACATTTAATACGTGATTTTTTCCCGATGTTTTATCCAATATATCAACAACCGCGGTTGCGCGGTCAATATAGGCGTTCGCGTTAAACACAAACAAAAAAGTTGCGATAAAAATTGCGAATATTTTTTTCATACCCAATATATTACTTGTATGCATTTACAATGTCAAATTTATAAATCATAAATAAAAAAATATCCCACATGACGTGGGATATTAAAACAAGGTGTGACAAACTTATTTGTTTTCGCTTGCCTTTGCGTTCGCAGACAAATCTTCGACAATACGTGCCTTTTTGCCCGACAATCCGCGCAAGAAGAACAATTTTGCACGACGAACACGACCCGTACGAACCTTTTCAATCTTTTCGATTGCAGGTGTGTACAATGGGAACTTGCGTTCAACACCAATGCCATATGATTCACGACGTACAGTGAACGAAGCGTTATTGCCATTACCACCATCACGTGCGATAACAACACCTTCGAACATCTGGATACGGAATTTATCACCATCTTTAATTTTTACGTGAACTTTCACTGTATCACCCGCCTTGAAATTCGGGATTTTCTTATCTGCTGCAACTTTTGCGATATTTGCGGCTTCTACTTTTTTCAAGATACTCATTTTTTATTTTCCTTTATTAAGTCCGGACGACGCTCTTTTGTTATTTCGTCCGATTGTTGTTTCCGCCACCGTTCGATATTGCCGTGGTGGCCAGACAGCAGGACTTCTGGGACATTACGTCCACGCCATACTGACGGTCGGGTATACAACGGCCATTCCAACCCGCCGATTTCAAAACTTTCATTGTCGGTAGATTCAGATCCACCGTGCAGCACATTATCTAACAGACGAACGCAACTGTCAACAAAAACTTCTGCGGCAATTTCGCCACCCGACAGTATATAGTCGCCAATCGACAATTCCATGATATCGTATTCATCGATAATACGCTGGTCAATTCCCTCGTACCGCCCACAAATCAGGGTATATGTTGTGTTCGTGTCGGCAACAAATTCTCGCACCATTTTTTGATTCAAACGCGGCCCGCGTGGTGAAAAGTATATGATTTTACCGCGGTTTTTAATTGAGTCAATCGCCGCCGCCAATGGTTCGGGACGCATAACCATACCGTTCCCACCACCAAATTGTTCGTCATCAACACTGCCATAGTTGTTTATCGCAAAGTCGCGAATATTGATAACATCATATGTCCAAATCTTCTTTTCCAGTGCACGACCAACAACCCCCGCGCCAAGTGTGCCTGGAAACATTTCTGGAAAGATTGTCAGTATATTAAAGTGCATTTATCTTGTCTTTTCTTGCGTTTTACGACATTGTTCCGCGCAATCTTGTAATTGTTTCAGAACAAATGGCAATTGTTGCGAAGTGTCAATATCGGTTGTGTGTTCTGTTTGACTTGCCTTGTAATTAATTGACATCCAAAAATTGTACTGCTTTTGCAGGGCATTTGCCTGTTTTATAACCTCGCATTCCGTAAAAGTTTTTTCACAATCACAATCACAAACAGAATTGCCACGATAGCGAATGGACTTTTTCATTGTATTGCCTTTTATCTTTGTAAGCCTTGGAGTTTGCGACACTGTGCGGCGCATTCAGTTAAACGTTTTTCAACAAAATCTAATGGTTTGAACGTATAAACGATAATTTTGCGTTCAAACAAATCGGCCTCGTTAAACAGGGCGGTTGATAAATCGTGCTGCTGTTTGGTCAATGCGTCCATTTCTTTGACGACACTGCATTCGGTCAGTGGTTTTTCACAATCACAATTACAAATAACCTTATCATCACCACAATATCGTATAGTCGTTTTCATTTTAATTAAATGTCCTTATTTTGTGTTCTGTTTGTTTTCCATTTGGCATTTCGTACAGATTTCGTACATCTGTTCAATATTGCTGCGCACTTCTTCCCATGAATTTTGATTTGATTTTTCCAAAATCAATTTGTCTTCATCTGGATAAAAGATTGTTTTTCCATCGGCAACATGTTTACGCAATGGACATGTTTGTTTGTTCATGTTTTCTGGGCAACCATTATATGTTATTGGTATCACCACATCTAAACCTGTCAGAATTGTCTTTGGCATTTTATTTCCTTTTTATTTTGTGTTTTGTCTGTGCTTTGCTTGGCATTTTGCACATATTTTATACATTGCATCAAGTTCTCTGCGACATTTTTTCCAATCAGCACTGTCTGGTAAAAGATTTGGATCACTGGAAATTTCGTACACACCACGATGGGTTGGACCATAAAATTGTTTCCGTAATTCACACGTGTCATTTGTTTGACCAACCGGACAGTATTGTACAAACGCTGGTATTTTAATATCCAAACGCGTCACCATATCAAACTTTACTGGTGTCATGGTGTTTTGTTTGGTTTTCAAGAATTTGGTTCTTGTTTTGGTATTTTGCTTGTTATTGTCAAAACGCGGTGCTTTAAGATTTTTCATTATGTCAACATCTGGGGTGTCAATTTCGCAATTCACATCACGACCGTTTGCAAAAAGGCGCGAACCTTTACATTGTCCACCAAATGGACATTGTTGATATAATGGAATGCATCTTATTCCGCCGTTTGTAGTTGGATATGTTTGAAATTGTTCGCACAAATGAACACAAGTACAATAACGAATCGTGTCATTTATTTTCATATATTGTGATGGTTTATAAACTATGACGCCATCCTTTTTTGTGTCGTCGTTGATGTCTTTTTCAAACACAAAAGGTTTTGGTGTAAAAATCTTGTAAAATTCTGGTTCTTTACTCATACTATTTCACCATAATTGTCTTTGTGGTCATATCAACATTTGCGCCAATGAACGAAATGTAATCACCATTGTCCAATTCGATTATGTCGCCGGCACCAAAGTTTTGAAAACCCGCAACTGTACCAATCTTTTCACCATCGCGCATAACGACAAACCCAATCAAATCTGCCTGGTAATATTCATCAGATGAAAGTTCGGGCAGGGTGCCACGGTCAATATAAAGTTCTGTGCCACGCAGTGTTTCAGCGGCATTACGGTCATCAAACCCAGCAATGTGTGCGATGATAACCGTTGAATTTGGTACAACACGAATGAATTTAAAATCACATTCTTTGAACTTTGTACTTTGTACTTTAAACTTTTGAAAATCTTGTGGCTTTTCAGAATATGTCTGAACACGCACGTCGCCCCGAATACCCTGGGGGGCAACAATTTTACCAACCAAGATTTTGCTTTCGGTCGACATTATTTGCCTTTGGTTAATTCCTGTTTACGCAGAAACTGTTTATAGATTGCGCATTCTTTTTCGTATGGGCAACCTTCGCCAGTAAATATGTTATAGTTGATATTGTTTTTCGCATAATGCTCAATCGCGCGCGCCCATTGATTCATATGGTCAGAATATTTTCTGCAAATAAGCTTTTTATCATACGGACAGCAATATGTCTTGTACGGCGTGCGTGGTGCAGACGCAACCAAAAGTGGTCGCACATCAATTTGATACGAACTTGTAATTGGTTTTACGTATGCTTTTCTCATAGTTACTTCCCAATTTGCGATCTTTTGTACACACCGTTTGTTGTTGTAATAATATCTTTGATTTCCATAAGATATTGCTTAAGGCTCAATTGGTGTGCAGTTGCGTATTGTATCAACGGTTCCAAATTCAGCATGTAACTGTCATAGACAATGGCGCGCATTTCCGCGTCTTTAAACCACAGACCGCTGAACACATCACTTTTTAAGATGCACGCGCCATAGTGTCTATAATATTCCATACTGCGTTTGTTTGGCATTATTCAGCAGTTGTTTCCGTTGCTTCTGTTGCTGGTGCTTCTTCAGCGGCTGGTTCTTCGGCTGGAGTTTCTGCTGGTGCTTCTGCTGCGGCCTTGGCTGCGGCTTCTGCGGCTGCTTTTTCTTCGGCTATTTTGGCCAACTTGTCGGCTTTATCTTTTGCCTTTTGCTGTGTTTTTTCAGATGGTTGATTTTTCTTTGTCTGATTTGGAATTGGTTTTGCAGCAACCAAGCCCGCTTTTACCAAGAACTTGTACACACGGTCAGATGGTTTCGCACCCTTGGCCATCCAAGCCTTGATATCATCAATGTTTAACGTAACGCGTTTGTCGCTGTCTTTGGCCTGCATTGGATCGTATTTACCAACAACCGCCAAGATGTTTCCAGAATTACGTGCGTTACGAGAATCTGTAACAACAACGTGATAATATGGGCGTTTTTTCGCGCCATAACGTGCCAAACGAATAACAGTAGCCATTTTTATTTATCCTTTTTGTTTTTTATGACTTTTGCCCACAAAGAAAACCACCGTCAAGAGCGAAAACTCGCCGGATGACGTTCCAATGCATACCGCATCTGGATAGTTAGTAATGGCAATCTTTGGGATTTGCAGGGCTATTATTACCCGAAAAATACGTAAAGTCAAATAAAATAACAGATTTGGTGCGGGCGAAGGGAATCGAACCCTCGTCTTCAGCTTGGGAAGCTGACGTGCTACCATTATACCACGCCCGCAATTGCGAAATGATTTTATATTATAATACCAACGATGTCCAGAATAAACTAATTATAACAATGAGCGTTTCGCCGGTTATATTTTGTCTGTGAATTATCGTGTTTTACATACGATTTTGTCGTTTATTACATCCATCAGCATCTGGTTGTGTTTACGTTTGCCCTTTGGTACATCGGTGTTTTTGATAACTTCAAGTGCCAATGGCATTTCAACTTCTTGTTTAAATGTGTTTTTGATTATGCGCGCCCCAAGTTCTGGACGGAAACCTTTTTGTATCACAAAATCGCGTACAGCCGGGCTGATGTCCAACCTTATGTTGTATTGTTGTTTTATTTGTCCGCATAATTCATAGCACAATGTATCTACAATTTGATGTAATGCCGGCTGGTCAAGTGGTGTAAATGTTACGATTTGGTTTATGCGTCCCAAAAATTCAGGCAAAAAGATTTTTGATAACTGACTCTGTGTCATATTTTGCGGGGTGCCTGCGTTGCTGTATCCAATGTGATTATTAGAACTGCCGGCATTTGTTGCCATTATTATAATCGTGTTGTTGAAATCTATGGGCATCCCCTGATTGTCTGTGAATGTTCCTTTGTCCAAGATTTGCAACAGCAATCTTTGAACGTTTTTGTGCGCCTTTTCAAATTCATCAAACAATAATACCGTGTACGGATTCTTTCTGACGATGTTTGTTAATTGACCCCCAGATTCATGCCCTATATATCCAGGTGCCGCACCGGTTAATTTTTGGACATCAATCTCATTTTGATATTCGTTCATGTTAAATGCGGAAAAACCACGCCCCAACAATGCTGCGACTTCTTCCGCAGCCTTGGTTTTTCCAACACCACTTGGTCCACAGAACAAGAAACTTGCTTGCGGGGACGGGTTGTTGTTTGTGTGTATTATGTAAGAATGGGTCAATGTTGTTGAAACTTGTTCAATAGCATTTTGTTGGCCGAAAACTTTGTTATTTAATTTATCTTTCAGGGTTAATATCTGCATAGATGTTGATGTTTTCAACATTTCTGGTGGTATATCAAACGAGTCAACCAATGCCTTGTTAACCATATCAATAGTGCATTTTTTTGAATCTTTGTTATTACACGCCAACACGCAAACATAGTTTAATAAATCAATAGATTTATCCGGAAAGTTTCTGTTGTGAATATACAAACCAGACTTGTTAACAATATCGGTCAACACTTCGTTCGGAATAGAGATTGAATATGTTTTCTCGTACGATGGTTTTAATCCCTTTAATATATCCAATGTCATTTCTGGTGTTGGTTCGGATATTTTTATCTGATTAAATCTGCGCAAGAATGCACCATCGCGAATAGACAAAAATTCTTCATCAGTAGTTGCGGCAATTACGCGTGTTTTGCCATTGGTTAAAAATGGTTTAAGTATATCGGCAATGTTATTGTCTTTTGCTGAACTGGAGAATAGTGTGTGCAATTCGTCCAAAAATAATATACAGTTGCTTTCAGCGATTTTCTCCATCATCTTGGTCACTTTTTGTTCAAGTTGACCACGATACATGGTGCCACCCATTAATGTTCCAAAGTTCACAGCTATGACCTTGGTATCGTGCAACATCGGGTGTGATAGTTTTTTGACAATGTTATATGCCAATCCTTCCACCAATGCTGTTTTACCAGTTCCATTTTTGCCGATTAATACAACATTGCTGCGATTTTGCTTTAACAAATAATTTTCAATCAGTTGAATTTCTTTTTCGCGATGTAACACCGGCGGCGTGGACAATCCAGTGGCCTTTTGTGTTAAATCTGTTCCAAAACCGATGGGGTTTTGGGCGCTTTTTTGTTTGGCCTTTTCTTTAGTCAGGTTTTCCTGTGTTTCTTTATATTCTTTTGGAAACAACTGCTCGAATGTTAAACCATACTCTTGTAATATTGGTTCTGTATGTTTTAGTAATTCACCAGCACAACGGTCTTTGGTAGAAAGACGCGCTTGGAAACAAAGCAACAAGCGTTTTATATCGTCGCCTTCGTAATACATTTGCTCTGTAATGTCATTATCTTTTTTGGCACGAACTCTGCGTGGCGCCTCATAACATGCTTCATGTAATGTAGAAAAGTTTTTCAGGTGTTCACGCAGTTTTTGTTGAAAATCTTCTACATCAAACTCTGGTAACTTTTGCGCAAGATATTTGCCAACAGCTGGGCTGAATGCCAACAATACACATTCAATGGCAAATGGTGTTATGTATGAAACACATCCATAGAAATACTCAAATGTGTAATCATCTATTTCTGTACCTGTTAAATGGTTTTTGTTTTCAGCCACTAAATATATCCTTTATTATCTTATAACCTAGCACAAAGGGGTGTTTTGTCAAGCGTCAAAACGGGGAGAAGAGCGTTATTTGCTTATTTCCCATTACCGTGATAACGGCGGGCGCGTGCTTGGGCTATTTGTGTACAGCGTTGATACATATCTTCAACAGTGTGACACCGTACACTTTCGCGTTGTTTTTGTTTCTTATTATTATGCTTTTTGCGGTGCTTTTTGACCGGTATTTCGGGGCATTCGAGGATTTCCGGCATTTCTGAACCCTTTAACGAATTACATTCTTTATGCATCGGTTGCAGGTTTTCAATATTGTCTGTGCCACCAAACGCCTTTGGTTTTATATGGTCAATTGTCAATTCTTGCGTGGCTTTAATTGGTTGTTTGCACCACGGACATTCTGGATACAAAGAGTTTGTTATCGCAATACGATACAGCATTCGTAATCCCCCAACCGAACGGCGCCCCATGTGTTCCAAGTTTTCAAGTTGGCCCAATTGGCGCGGAGTCAGAGTATTCCAACACTCGGTTCGTATCAACTTGATTAACTTGCGGGTTTGTTGAATTTCCATCGTGAATGCGCCCCAAGAATAAAACTATTTGGATAAAACTGGAATTTGTAATTTTTGTTTTGGGAAAATCAAATCTGGATTTTCAATATTATTGCGATCGGCAATAACACTGAACAAAATACCACGACGCATAAAATTGCGTGCAATAATCCACAAACAATCACCACGGCGTACAGTGTAATATGTGTCGTCATCGCCAGTTGGTTTTGGCATTGTAAATTGATGTGTGATGTTTGCAATTGTATGACCGTCACCATCATGCATACGAACGGCCAATTTATATTCACGGCCTGGTTCTAACTTACCAATATCGGCACCCATACCAAAGTGGCGATAACTGGAAACGCGTGTCCAGCCCAAAAACTTATCGTCCAGCCACAATGATACGCGTAAACGTGGCATCGCATCACCCGAAACAATAATACGGCCGGTATCTAAATAATCGATTTTAGAAACAGTTAAATCATCACCATATACCATCGACGGTGCTTGTAAAACCGTGCTACCGTCTGGGGTCATCAATAATGATATTGAATTTTCATAACCACGTTCAGAAATGTAAATAAAAACTTTGTTGCTGGACTTTGCATTTTCATCGGCACCAATAATTGATAATGTATAATTGCCCGCCGCCAATGGCTTTTTTGGTGCATAAACAAATTCACCATTTGCATCGGTCATTTCTGTCGCAACAATTTTACCATTTATCATAATGGAAATATTTTTATTTGGTGCCCAGCGGCCTGCGACAACAATGTTGCCATCTCGTTCAATGCGGACAATGTCGAAAGAGGGGGCTTCGTTTTCCGTCATCGGTTGCGCAACATTTTCAGTCACGACCGGAACGATAACAACACGTTGTGGTGAACTGGTGCGAATAAACGCAACCCAAATCGCGACAAGTAATACCAATATCGCGCACAGAATAGGGAACCAATAAGAATGTAATGTGTTGTTGTTTTTCTTGGCAGCAACCTCAGAGTTTTTAATTGCTGGCTTACCAACAACTTTTGGTTCTTCTTTTGGTTTTGCAAATATATGAAATCTTTTCAAGAAACGGCGCGCATAAGAACGGCGATTTTCTAACCAATCATTTTGCTGTGCAATTGCATCATCAATCATGTTATCGGTGGAACGTTTTGTTTTACCCATATTATTTTTATTTGCCATACGAAACTCCTGATACCTTAGTATTGGACAAAATACTACAAAAAGTTATTCTTTGTCAACAAATTTTATGGTATAATGGTCTGACAATACGGGGGATTATATGAAGAAAATTGGAATAATGACAACGGGTGGCGATTGCAGTGGTTTAAACACCGCAATTCAACGTATTATGCGTGGTGCACACCTGCGCAAATGGCGGGTTTTCGGCATTTTGGACGGTACAGATGGTTTGTGCACAACACCACCAAATGTGGTTGAATTGACCGATGAAAATATGCCAATTGAAAACGCGCGTTTGTCGGGCAGTTTCCTGCACAATGGTCGCGCAGATGCAGAAAATTTCGCAACCGCTGCGCGTAAGGGTTCATTAAAGGCATTTAACAAAAAACTGTATAACGCAATAAGCGAATTAAAACTGGACGCGGTTATTTTAATTGGGGGCAATGGCAGCATATCGCTTGCGTGGGCGCACCGTGATATTTACCGTGATGTACAATTGATTTGTATTCCAAAAACAATTGATATGGATATACCACTTACCGATCATACAATCGGGTTTAATACTGCGGTGGAACAGTTAACGCGTTTCTGTGACCAATTAATGTTGACGGCGCGCAGTCATCATCGCTGGTTCGTTGTACAAACAATGGGGCGCGATTGTGGTGCATTGGCATTAAACGCGGGTGTTGCGGTTGGCGCATCTGCGATTTTAATACCGGAAATAAAGTTCAATGTTGATAACTTGGTTAAGCATATTAAAAACGCACCAACAGATTATGGTGTAATTATGGTGAGCGAGGGGATAACCCTGCGTGGACATTCGGGACGACCGGCGGATATGATTTCGCGCAAATTAACCGCGGCGGGTATCTCAAATCGTACCGCGTTTCCCGAACACACACAACGCGCGGGCGATACAACCGCGTTTGACAGAATACTGGCAACAACAATGGCGGATACGGCATTGAACGCGATTGAAAACAATGAAACATATGTAATGGTTGTGGAAAATTGCGGAAAGTGTAAAACCGTTTCGCTGGCGGATTTTGTCGCGGCGGGCGAGTGCGTTGCCGATCCAAATATTCCAGATGTTAAAACATCAAACGCCTATGTTGATTTGGATGATCCATTACTGGATACCGCACATGATATGGGAATATATATTGGTGAAATAAAATAAAAAACCGCCCAAACGGGCGGTTTTGTTTTGGTTTGTTGCGATTATTCTTTTTCAGAAAAATCAGCGTCGGTTGCACCATCGTCTTTCTTGTCTTCGGACGCGCCGTTTTGTGCGGCATTTTGTGCTTCCTGTTGCGCTTTATAGACCGCTTCGCCCAATTTCATGGCTTTTTCGGTCAAGGCATCTGTTTTTTCCTTTAATGATTCCGCAGTTGCGTCGGTCTTTGCCAATTCGTCAGACAACGCTTGTTTTGCGTCTTCAATCGCTTTTTTATCGTCGGCGCTGATTTTGTCGCCGTGTTCTTTCAACGATTTTTCAATACTGAATACTGCGGCTTCAGCGTTATTGCGCGCTTCGGCTAATTCACGTTTCTTTTTATCAGCGTCTGCGTTTGCGGCGGCTTCATCAACCATACGTTTGATTTCGTCTTCGGATAACCCACCGTCTGATTTAATTGAAATCGCTTGTTCTTTGCCAGTGCCTTTATCCTTGGCCGAAACATGAACAATGCCATTTGCGTCAATATCAAACGATACTTCAATTTGTGGCATACCACGTGGTGCTGGTGCGATACCTTCCAAATTAAATTGACCCAACAATTTGTTGTCTGCCGCCATATCGCGTTCACCTTGAAATACGCGAATTGTCACAGCCGATTGGTTGTCTTCGGCGGTACTGAACACTTGTGATTTCTTGGTTGGAATTGTTGTATTACGGTCAATTAAACGCGTGAACACACCACCCAATGTTTCAATGCCCAATGACAATGGTGTAACGTCCAGCAGCAATACATCTTTGACATCGCCCTTTAATACGCCACCTTGAATTGCGGCACCCAATGCCACAACTTCGTCTGGGTTAACACCCTTGTGCGGTTCACGACCAAAGAATTCTTTGACTGTTTCAACAACCTTTGGCATACGGGTTTGACCACCAACCAAGATAACTTCGTTGATTTGTCCCTTGTCAATGCCAGCGTCAGCCAATGCTTTACGGCATGGTTCAATTGTTTTTTGAATCAAATCGTCAACCAACGATTCCAATTTCGCACGTGTAAGTGTTGTTGTGAAATGTTTTGGACCTGTTGCGTCCGCCGTTAAATAAGGCAGGTTGATTTCCGTTGATGTCTTGGACGACAATTCGATTTTTGCCTTTTCTGCGGCTTCTTTTAAGCGTTGCAGGGCCAATTTGTCGCCCGACAAATCAATACCGCTTTGACCACGGAACTCTTCAATCAAATATTTCAAGATACGCGCGTCAAAGTCCGAACCACCCAATGCGGTATCACCGTTTGTTGATTTAACCTCAAACACACCATCAACAATTTCCAATATGGAAATATCAAATGTACCACCACCAAGGTCATAGACCGCGATAGTGCCATCTTTATCTTTATCCAAGCCATAGGCCAGGGCGGCCGCTGTTGGTTCGTTCACAATACGCAATACGTTTAATCCCGCAATACGACCCGCGTCTTTTGTTGCCTGACGTTGAGAATCGTTAAAGTATGCCGGAACGGTAATAACTGCGTCTGTGATTGTTTCACCCAAATAGTTTTCGGCATCTTTCTTTAATTTTGCCAAAATCATAGCTGATACTTGCGATGGGGCATACTTTTTGCCATCAATTTCAACCCATGCGTCACCATTATCGCCCGCAACAATCTTGTACGGAACGCGTTTTGCGATTTCTTGGACCGCTGGACTGTCAAAGCGCAAGCCCATTAAACGTTTGATTTCATAAATAGTGTTTGTTGGGTTCGTAACCGCCTGGTTTTTCGCGGTAATGCCAACTAACTGTTCGCCACCCGATGTAATTGCGACAATTGACGGGGTTGTACGTTGACCCTCGGAATTTTCGATGATTTTTGGTTCTGTTCCGTCCATGAAGGCCATAGCGGAATTGGTTGTACCCAAATCAATACCTAATACTTTTGACATAGTTTTCACTCCTTACAAATTTCTGTTCTTCGGAAATATAGTGACATAAAAATCTATTTCAAGGGTATAGGAATGAATTTTTTACAAAAAAGAAACCGCCCGAACGGGCGGTTCATATTGAAACAACTTGACATTATTTCTTTTCTGGTGTCGCAGCAGGTGCAGCAGCCGCAGTTGCAGCAGCGGCAGCAGCCTGTTTATTATCGGCTTCTTCGGCCATCTTACCACCGATTGTGGCAAATGCCAATTCTGCCTGGTGCAAGCCCAATTCAATACCGGCTGGCAATACCAAATCGGAACCGTGGACCGTTTCACCAATGTTCAAGTTAGTCAAATCGATTGTAATTTTTTCTGGAATATTCTGGACCAAACCACGCAAGGCAACCTTACGTACTGCAAAGTTCAGAACACCACCCAATTTGATACCTTTTGATGTTTCAACATTGATAACTTCGACTGGAACGACCACGTTAACAGGTTCTTTGACGTTAATACGTTTAAAATCTGCGTGGATAACCTTGTCAGAAATTGGATGATATTGAATATCCATCAACATTGCATCTTCGACACCATTTGGGGTTTTAATGTTGAATAATTTTGTCCGCAAAGCAGGCGTTTTCAACAATGTTTCGAAATCGCGACCGTTCAATTCGATTGCGATAGGGGCTTTCTTTTCGCCATAAATCACCGCTGGAACATTGTTGCTTTTGCGGATGCTGCGTGAGGCCCCCTTGCCAGCGCGCGCGCGAATTTCTGCTGTAATTTCAATAGCCATTTTTAATCCTTTTGATAGCTTTTGGTTTAATTTACACAGCCTCCAAGGGTGCTGTGCGGGGCATATTATTACCGACTTTTATTGAAAAATCAAGGATTTTTTAATTACTTTTTGCGCAAAATCAGGAATCGTGCCCGACCGTATGTCTTGTCACGTAAAACTTCCCATGTGTCCGTGTTTGGCTGAACCGAATTGTTTGATTCTTGTTCCCAAACCAAAATTGTGCCAGAATCAGCCGTTCGGCCCAGTTTGTTCACAAAAGCGCGCCCAATTTCCGCCGTATCATACGGCGCATCAACAAACACAAGGTTCGCACCTCGTGCAAACTGTGAAATTACGCCAATTGCATCAGCTTGGACGATTTTTGTGCTGTTTTCCATGGAAATTGCGGTGATGTTTTTGCGTATTGTTGCGATTGATTCTGGGGCAACATCGGTAAATATGGCGGTTGCGTTATATCGCGAAATACATTCAATACCAAATGCACCCGAACCGGCAAACGCGTCCCAAACAACCAAATTATCAGTGTTTTCAATAATTCCCGATTCCAGCATATTAAACAGGGCGATTCTTGCCCGATTTTGTGTCGGACGTGCGGACGGTGGCAACGCCAACTTGCGCCCACGATATTTTCCCGAAATAATTTGCAATTTAGATTCCATACGTTAAAGTGTACAATATGAGTTTTATGAAGCAAGCAATAATTTCGGCGAAAAAAGCATACAAACACGATGATGTGCCAATCGGTGCGGTAATCGTGTGTGGTGGCAAAATTATTGCGCGTGGCGAAAATATGGTGCAAAAGAAGCATAACCCAACATTACATGCGGAAATCGTTGCGATAAACCGCGCGTGTAAGAAATTGGGGGTCAAATTCTTGGACAATTGCGACATTTATGTGTCATTGGAACCATGTGCCATGTGCGCGACAGCCATTTCATTTGCGCGTATCCAAAACGTGTTCTTTGCCGCGGCTGATGAAAAGGGCGGGGGTATATTATCCAACGCACGTGTTTATGATACCGATAAACACCTGTGGTTGCCAGCGGTTCGTCAATTACCCGAATTTGCGGACGAAAGTGCGAAATTATTGCGCGACTTCTTTGCGAAACGTCGCAAAAAATCAGAATAATGGTTGTCCGGTCATTTCCACCGGTTGTGGCAATCCCAAAATCTTTAACATTGTTGGTGCAATATCACTTAAACCGCCATTGTGTACCGGTGACGCGTTGTTCGACACATAAATAAAGTTCACCGGATTTGTTGTGTGCGCGGTATGTGGCGCGTTGTGTTCATTGTCCCACATTTGTTCCGCATTGCCATGGTCGGCAATAATAATCATTTCGCCACCCAATTCCAAAACCCTTGGTACAAGGCGCGATAATTGTTTGTCCAGTACCTCCATTGCTGTAATTGCCGCCGTTTCATTGCCGGTATGTCCAACCATATCGCCATTGGCATAGTTCAGAATCACGACATCATATTTCGGTAATTCTTTGATAAGCGCGTCTGTAATTTTTGGTGCACTCATTTCTGGCTGTAAATCAAAGGTTGCGACATCTGGGGACGGAATAAGTATTTTATGTTCACTGCCAAAGTCAATATTACGTTCCGCGTCCATAAAGTATGTGACGTGATTATATTTTTCTGTTTCTGCAATACGTAATTGAGATAAACCGTTTTGTTCCAGCACATCACCCAATGTATTCGGCACCGCAATATCGTCCAACAGAGCGGGGCATTTCTCATTTAACCCCTCGCCATACTGCGAAAAGCACAGCATTTCACAGCCAACGCCCGTCATGGCGCGCACAATTTGACGCGCACGGTCGGAACGATAGTTTCCAAACAAAAATCCGTCTTTCTTGGTAATTGCAACATCGCCGTCAATAACAGTTGGATAAATAAATTCATCGCTTTCGCCACGCGCATACGCATCGTCCAACGCGGAATCAATCGTTGGTGCGGTATATTTCGCCATAGAAAGCGCAATCGCATTAAACGCGATTTCGGTACGGTCCATATTGTTATTGCGATCCATCGTGTAATAACGCCCCGACAATGTGCCCCACATTACGCGCCCATTTATGAAATAATCGGCCAGTTCTCGCTTTATTTCATAAATATATTGCTTTGCACTGTGCGGTGGTGTATCGCGTCCATCGGCAATAAAGTGAATATAAACGCGCAATCCCGTGTCCAGTATGTATTTCGTGATTGTTATAATCTCATCAATATCGGAATGAACATCACCGTCGGACATTAAACCCGCCAAATGTACCACACCACCACGCGCGGAAACATTGGATATAAATTGATTTAAGTTTTTGTTGTTTTCCCAATTTTCTAATTGAAACCGGCGCAGAAATTGATTTACAACACGGCCAGCACCAATCGTTATGTGTCCAACCTCAGAATTTCCCATAACCCCGTCGGGCAAGCCGACCGCCGCGCCACTGGCATTTAACTGGGAATGCGGATATTTCGCCAACAATGAATCAAAAAACGGCATATCGGCCAATGCGACCGCGTTGTGTTCGCGCGTGCTTGAAATTCCAACCCCGTCCATAATACATAAAACTAATGGTTTTGACATATAACCCCCATACATATACGAATAATAGTACCATATTTTCATTGCAAAATAAAAAGAAAAATTGTATAAATATAAGCATCAGGAAAACACTTCACAGCAATCGGGGGAAACAAATGGCACAAGTTAAACATTGCGTCACAGCAGTTGATGAACACATTGGACATCGTATTCAATTGCGCCGTGTTATGTTGGGGCTTTCTCAGAAAGATTTGGCCAAGGTTTGCGGTATATCTTTTCAACAGATTCAAAAGTATGAGGTTGCAGACAATCGTATTTCCGCATCTCGTCTGTTTGAAATAAGCACCGCGTTGGAAACACCCGTATCGTTTTTCTTTCGCGGATTGCCGGGCAACACACCCGAAGAAACGCGCAGTGGTCGCCGACCATTACACGTGTCGGACGGCGGAATGGACGATCCATTGGGCAAAAACGAAACGTTGGAGGTTATTAAATTATATTGGCGCCTTGCCACCGATGACCAACGTAAAATGGTAATGCAAATGCTTAAAACCTTGACCGGCGCAGTAGAATAGGGTTGTTTGTTTTTTTATGACCAAATAAAAGTAAGAAAAAACGCGCCACTCGGCGCGGTTTTTTGTTATTTCTTTAATGTCGTTTTACTAAGTACGCATTGGGTATATTCGGTACCAAACTTTTGCCAACACGGATCCGTATCATTGGCAGATTTATTACCATACAACAACTGATCCTTAGTAATTTTTTTCAATTTTTTGCAACCGTTGATGTTTGTGTCAAAAATTTCACCGCTGTTGCATTTAATACATTTACCGGTAATGTTATCGACACCGTTACGGGTACCGCTTGTACAGTCAACACATTGAACTTTTCTGTCATCAGCAAACCCAAAACCAGGCATTTTGCAACGATATACATAACAAGTTGCATTGTTACCCTTGTAAAACTCATGCAATTCATCACTGAAGCCTTCTTTCCATCCTTCACACAAGCTTGCTTCTGTCACTGGTGCTGATGTATCTATTGTTGTACCGTTGTCGTCATTGCCAGCTGTATCGCTTCCTGGGGCTGGAATTGGAATACAGTCTGTTTTTTGTGTGTTTGGCATATATCCAATTTTGCAAACTAATGTTGGCATATTGCCGTCCACCGGATAAAGAACTGGCCAAGATGTGTTATCTTTCCAACCTTCCATAGCAGAACGCGCAACAACCAATCGTGCATACGCACCATGACCATTGTTCAACCACCCAACTATCATCAATGATGTCATGTGTTCTTCGGCATCACTATCATTGTGGCCACATCCAGCCGTAGACACACCAAAGAAAGCAGGAACATTCGTATTATAATTGTCAGTTGGTTTATATGCTGCTATAGAGTCATAATTCTGTGGTTGTAATAAAGTATCGTCACGTTGTTCGTCTGAATACCTTGTGTTTGTATTTACTGGATCCATACACTGTACTCCCGACCAACCACCTTGGCATAACCATGTACATTTAGAGATGTCATTATTAGGATTATCTTGATACTTTAACCAAGCAGGATTTTTTCTCTCGTTTCGCGCTAGTATTTGAACTGGACAAAACAATGCACCATGGCTGTTCACTTCCTTGGCAAGCATCATAAGTGTAATATATTCATCAGAATATTCGTTGTTTGTTTTTCTTGATTGACAACCTTCTTTACGGCTGTATCCAATGCAAGGTAGAGCATTTGCTGTATTATATACAGCACCACTATCTTTATTTAATAAATCTATTACGTGCGCATTGCAAGTCTTTTGAGAACCGCCACCCCAGTCGCCAGCAAGACTGCTGACGTCTTTCTCAGCAAAAGAACTCGTCGTCATTAACGCAGTAAATAATGATAAAAATAATGTACTCTTTTTCATTTTTCTATCCATATAAATTAATCTTCGGGTACAAAGCAATTACCACTTTCCCAATAACCGTCAATACTGTTGCATTTTTCTTTGTACCAATCTTCTGTGAATACACACTTATCAGACTTGGTATCATATTTTGCATAACCTTTACCACCAGTTGCCGCATCTTGTTCTTCGCAGCTGGCCTTTACAGTATTTTGCACGCAATATCCCCAATCTTTACCGTTGCCATTTTCAACTGTACTTAAATCACCGAATTTTTTACCAAATACGGTTAGATAGAACTTATCTTCAAGTGGGTTACCCGACGTATAATTAGCCCAAATGCCACCATATGTCGTTTCACAAATATCAGACATGATTCCGTCCATTTCGTCCGACAAATCACGCATAGCATTTACAACCTTGGTTGTTACGTCAACTGTCAGTTTACCATCACTGGTGGTTGGATCTGCACAAGTAGATTGCACATGACGTCCCAACATTCCGTACAGTGTTGTCGCTTTTTCAGAACCAATGTCGCCTGAATTACCCGATGCTATGTTGCGACACTTATATGGATATCCATATTTGCCGTCGCCAGTCGGAGTACACAAATCTTTCAAGTAATTACTGATAACTGTATCACAAGCCTCGGTCATACGGCTTGTATCAACCGTATCAACAAACGACAACAATGCTTCAAGTCCACAGCGACTTGTTGGGTTGGTGCTACTGGTTAATCTACCATTACCATCAAACGCACAGCCAGTTGTATCGCCATATAACGATGCACAGGCGATAACTTTGTCTTGGCACATTGCACGTGCCGCAACAACCGACGCCACACCGGCATTTTGTGCCGTTGTTGTATCAAAGTCAATTAACGATGATGTTTGTTTATCATAACATTGTGCCATTGTGCTGACGCAAGACATTTTGATTTCTTCAATTTTTTCGTCTTGGGCCTGGGCAATTTCAATCAATGCCGTACGTTTAAATTCGGTCCATACCGTATCGGCAATATCACGGCAAGAATCAAGTGCATTTGTCGCAAATGTACGTTTTGTATCCAAGAAATCATTGAATTGTTTGTTTTGTTTCAATACATCGGCGGTAACACCATCCAATGTAATCAAATTATTCAACTGGAACAAACGTGGTGAATAGATTGCATCACCAGTTGTTTGACTGATATATGCACCGGAATAATCCAAGCAACGTTTATAGTTTGTACCGCACGCCGTATCAGCAAGCAAGGCATTTTTAACCTTACCAATACATTCGTTGATGTCGGCACTGTTATGGGCACGGTATTCTTCCAAACGTGCTTCACGTAAATACTTTTCGGCCGTACGAACGGTTTGTTTAACGGCTTCTTTCTTGGAATCTATACTTTTTTCATACGCATTACAATCTTGGGTAATCATAATGTTATATGAACTGCGCGCCATTTGTAATACGGCGTCACTGGAACAAGAATCGCTGACCATTGCGATACATTGTTTGTTTGATTCGTTATATAAACTTTCACCCTCAAGCTCCGCCAAATTGACATTAGAGCCACGGTTTGAGAATATAGAACTACCGAATGTGCTACTGGTGCTGCCACCACTCCAGATATCGTCCAAATCACCACTTGTATTCAACGATTCAAGATTTAACGTGCCCAGTGAATATGAACTGACGGTTTTGCTTGCCTTGCTGACCTTGGTCTTGCCAGACAACAAATCGCCAATTTGATTCAAAATATCGGCCGCGCCACTGGTGTCGTTCTTAATTGCCGCTTCACCAACGGTTGCGCTGTACATTGCGTTAACTTCAGCCGCGGTTTTATCAACAGCATTCAAATTGTTATCTTCAAATTTCATCAATAATGTTTTTGCCTGGTCCAATGCCGCTTCGGTATCACTGAAATCGCTGAAGCGGGAACTGCAGAAACAACGGCGATATTTATCATTTGCGGTTGCACAAAACTGATCCATACATGTTGCATATGCATCACGACAACCCGCATAACCGCCACCAATCTTGGAAACATCAGAAAATACCGCAGTTGCACGTGCCATTGACGAACGTGAACCAGCCGTGCCTTTTGCGGAACGCGATACCGATGTGGATACAGGCGCCATCGCACCGCGTACCACCGCGGCGCGCGAACTGGTTACAGAATTTGCGGAACGTGCCACCGTTGAGCCACCACGCATCGCACTGGACACGATTGCACCACGCGTTCCAACACGCGACACCGTTGCGCCACCACGCGAATTAAGTGTTCGCGAGGCCGAACGTTGAACGGTCGCCGAATCGGTTGAAGCGGTTGCGCGTGCCCCCGAAGCGTTTGTCGTGCCACGTGGGTTTGGCGATTGTGCCGCGTTTACAGAAACCGCGCCACACATAAGTGTTACAGCGGTCAATATTCCAACAAAATTTCGTATATTGTGCATTTGAAACATCTCTCTTGGTAATTCATTTTACCATATTTGGGGGGTGTGAATCAACAGTAAATTTAACCGTTAAAAACACATTCCCCGCGTTTTATGAATGACTATTTAATAATCATCCAAAAAATCAGTGTTGTTATTGCCAACGCACCCAATGGCCATACAACCTTTTGAAACGGGAACCACGCATGGCCACCGTTTTTTGCCTTGATTCTTTCGTACCATTTCCCAGCAAGGAAAAATACAGTCGAACCAACAACCGTCCCCAGCAAGAACTGGTCAATTCCCCACATAGTCACCGCACCAAAGCGTAATGTTGGGTGACCCGCCGGTAAAACGTAAATCAAAGCCAACAGACCATAATATATGATGTAATTTAATAGATGTAACAAACGGTTACGAATACCATGTGCCGTCATATAATTTGATGTCCACGCCGCCAGTGACAGCATTAAACCACCGGCCCAAAGCCCCGTAATAACGTCCGAAACCCCCATAACACGTGCACTTTCAAGACCCGCACCAACGGCGACTGTACAAACCGGACAAAATGCGTTTGCCGAACCAAACACAGTCATTGACGCGATTGCACCACATGTAATTGCTGATAATTTTTTCATTTTTTCCTTTCCTTTCTGTGTATATTACACAAATTTGTATATGTCGGTCAACACGATTTTATAACACCACGCATGTGCGCACTGCGCGCACGTGGATTGTTTTTTAATTCATCGCCACCCGGGGTTACTGGTTTAATCAACTTAAATGGGGCGGGGTGTGTCACCGGTAATCGTGGGTCGCCCGCCGGTGTTGTCCAAGCGCGAAAAGTTTCTTTGACAATGCGGTCTTCAATTGAATGAAATGTCACACAGATACATTTTCCACCAGTTTTCAGTTTTGCCGGTACCGCTGCCAGTGCTTTTTTAATCTCACCAAACTCATCATTTACCGCGATGCGCAATGCTTGAAACACAGGGGCAATATCATTTGGGTTAAAAATCAAATCGCGCAGGGCAAATGTGGTTTGTGGTTGTGACTCTTTTATCGCACGTGCCAAAATGTTCGCTTTTTTCACATCGCCATATTCGCGTAAGATTTGTGCTAATTCGTTTTCAGACTTTTCACGAATTAAATCGGTCGCCGACATACCAGTTCCCGACATCCGCATATCCAGTGGTGCGTCCATACGAAATGAAAATCCACGGTCGGCATTATCAATCTGCATTGACGATATACCCAAATCAAAAACAATAATATCGAATATTTCATCAATTTCGTTTAAGTGCGAGAAAGGTTTGGGTATAAACCGAAACATATTGCCGTACTTTTTTTGGAATAATTCGACATCTGAGGCAACATTTGGGTCACGATCAAACGCCACAACACGTGCGCCAGCATCTAAAAAAGCACGCGAATATCCACCGGCACCAAATGTACAATCGGCGATAGCGAGTCCGCGCATATCACCAATGGCGGTAATAACAGAATCTAAAAGTACAGGTATGTGTTTCATTATTCTATTTCCACACGTATGCCCAATGCCGCCATATCGGTCGCAGTTGTTGGTCCCAATTCAACACCACCACGCAAACGAACACGGGTCATTGTCGCCCCAGAACGTAAGATCAGTTCAACCGATGTTGCACCACGTGGTAATGCCGCAAGTGCTTTTTTGACATTTGGCAAAATCTTGGCATTGGAAATATCCAGTGTCATCTTCTTGGCAATTTGGGCAACCCATTGGGTGAGTGGCATTATTGAATCAACAAAGATTGATACACGGTCGTCACGATTGGATAATTTTCCACTTATCAACACAACACTTTCGTTACCCAGTGTGCTTGCTAATTCAACGGCAGAATCACCGAATGCAACCGCCTCGATATTACCAAAACTGTCGGTGGCATTTATGGTTAACATTTCCTTGCCCATCTTGGTACGGCGGCGTGAAAACGAACCAACGTTTGCGGCAATCTGTACTTGTTTTCTGTCGGGCATGTCGCCCAAAGAATCGCTTGTTGCCAAATGAGTACGCGCAATAAGGTGTTTGTATTGATCCAGCGGGTGCGCCGATATGTAAAAGCCCAAAGCAGACAATTCATTTTCCAAACGTTGCGAGAAATTCCATGGCGCCGTTTTGGTCAGATTCTTATGTAATCTGTCTTCGGAAACATCATCTTCGACCGTATTTGCGAAAAGCGACAACGAAAAGGCATCGTTTTTGGATTTAGACGCATAGGACAAAATCGCATCAGCATTCATAAATATCAGTGCACGGTTTGGCTCCAATGAATCAAGCACACCGACACGTGCGAACGCTTCCAATATACGTTTGTTCATAAATGGGGCGCAACGTTTTGCAAAATCGGTCAAATTCTTGAATCGCCCGTGTTCATTGCGTTCACGTACAATTACATCGGTCGCGGCGATACCAACACCCTTAATCGCGGCCAAACCATAGACAATTTTGCCGTCACGCACAGTGAACAAAGAATCACTGTCATTTATATCTGGGGGTACGATTTGAATACCAAAGTTTGTTTTTGCATCGTCAATAAGCGCAATCAGTTTGTCTGTAGAGTTTAATTCGCTGGACATTGCAGCGGCTAAAAACTCTGGGGTATAGTTCGCTTTTAAATATGCGCACTGGTTCGCGACAATAGAATAGGCGATAGCGTGCGATTTATTAAACGCATATTTCGCAAATTCTTTGAACTTTTCCCACAAATCTTTGGCCTGGTCTTTGGTCAGCGTACCTTTCTTTTCGCAACCGTCCAAGAATTTGACTTCCATTTCGGCCAACAAGTCGGCTTTCTTTTTCCCCATAGCCTTACGCACGGTATCCGATTGACCGCGGGTAAAGTCCGCCAACGCACGTGTCAGCAACATAACTTGTTCCTGGTACACGATAATTCCGTATGTTTCTTTTAAGATTGGTTCGGCCAACGGGTGTACATATTCGATTTCTTCTTCGCCATGCATACGCGCGATAAATTGCGGAATATATTGAATTGGCCCCGGACGGTTTAACGCATTCAATGCCGAAATTTCCAAGAAACTTGTTGGGCGCATTTTGCGCAAAGTCTGTTTCACAAACGGGGCATCGAATTGGAATATACCTTCGGTAAAGCCATTCTGCCACAGTTTGATTGTCTGTTTGTCGTCGGTCGGTATTGTATCCAGATTGACATTTATGCCGCGCGTTTTCTGAATCAGTTTAACCGCATTCTTTAATACAACCAACGTTTCCAGACCCAAAAAGTCAAACTTGATTAAACCAGTTGCTTCCAAATAATGTCCGTCATATTGACTGGACGGCAACGGGTTCGCTGGGTCGCGATAGACTGGGGCGATTTTTGTTGTTGGGCGGTCGCCAATAACAACACCACATGCGTGCTGGCCCAGGTTACGATATGAACCCTCTAATTTTTCGGCAATTTCAACCACCTTGTTCATATCGGCATCGCTGTCCAAAATATTCTGAATCTCGGACGATGAATCAACGGCTTCTTTTAATGTTGCAGCATCATCAGGAATGATTTTGGTAAATCTATCCGTTTTGGAATAGGGTATTCCGTACACACGGCCAACGTCACGAATTGCACCCTTGGCCTTTAAACCACCAAAAGTGATAATACGACATACTGATTCTGCACCATATTTATCACAGACGTGCTTTAATACCGCCTCGATTCCTTCTGGCTCAAAATCAACGTCAAAATCAGGCATTGAAATACGGTCTGGGTTCAAGAAACGTTCGAAAAGCAAGCCATACTTTAATGGGTTAACGTGCGTAATACCCAATGCCCACGCAATAATAGACCCTGCACCCGAACCACGACCGGGACCCGTCAGAATATCATTGTTGCGGCACCAGTTGATGTATTCTGCAACGATTAAAAAGTATCCTGGAAATCCCATACCAATAACAACACCCAACTCAAACTCGGCCTGTTCATAGTATGATTTTGTGTCTTTGATTTTGTGTTCTTTTAAACGCCGTGCCAAGCCCGCCATAGTATCATCGCGCAGCATTTGACATTCAACTTCGAAATTTTCACCGAAACGTGGCAACAATGGTTTTTCTTTGACGTTCACCATAAAACCACAACGTTTTGCAATAACAACCGTGTTTTCGATTGCTTCGGGCAAATCAGAAAATAGTTCAACCATTTCTTCGGTTGATTTGAAATATTGTTCGGACGATTTACGCGCGCGTTTTGGATCAATAACTTTTGTTTGTCCCAAAATACATGTCAGTGCGTCCAGCGCCTCATAATCATCGGGTGTCGCAAAACACACATCGTTTGTCGCGACAATTGGAATATTCATATCGCGCGCGATTGCCAAAAATTCGGGTTCAGTAGCAATTTCGCTTTCCAGACCGTGACGTTGAATTTCAATATAGAACCGGTCGCCGAACATATCCAAGAAACGTTTTGCGTAAGTGCGTGCCAAATCATTTTGTTTGTTTAATATCGCAACACCAATCGGCCCCAGATGCGCACCCGACAAACAAATCAACCCGCCACTGTGTGATTCCAGTTCGGCAAAAGTGATATATGGTCCCAAATGGTGATTTTCTGTACGCATATACATAATGCGTGACAGTTCACACAGATTCAAATAGCCATCGTGGTTTTGTGCCAATAAAACAATTTTGCTTAAACTGCTGGGGCGTAAAATCTTTGGATCGGCATTATGTTGATTTAATGATAATTCAACCCCAACAATTGGTTGTAAATGCTTTGACGGCATAACATCGGAAAACTCTGCACAGCCCGACATCAAATTAGTATCGGTCATCGCACATGCGTCCATACCATACGCCGCACACATTGCCGGTATTGTTTTTGCAACAATTTCCGCTGGCGCTTTTTTGGGTGCAGACATCATCAGTGTCGAATTACCAATCGACAACTGGGTGTGCGTATGAAGATGAACAAATTGCCCCATATCCCTTCCTTGTCTTATGCTTGGCAATTTAACTAAGTTTACCGTGACAATGTTTGTACTTTAACCCCGAACCACATGGACAGGGCGCATTACGGCGAGCCTCGGTCGACTGGTTCATGTCGGCATCATGCTTTGCGTGTTCTGCGGCCGCCGCATCAACATTTTCGCGTGTCAGTTCCATACGACAAATATACGACACCGACATTGTCTTGAAAGTGCTGATAGTATTTCTGAACAACCCCAGTGCCTCACGTTTGTATTCATACAACGGATTTTTTTGCGCATAGCCACGCAATCCGATTGATGTTTGTAAATAGTCCATCTGTTGTAAATGACGTTTCCATACCGCGTCCAATGCACCCAACATCATTTGACGTGAAGCCATTTGCATAAGTTCCACACCATATTTTGTTGTCTGTTGTTCATATCTGCGCAGAGCAAGGTTGTTCAAGACTTCATACGCCTTGCGTTCATTTATATTTTCATCGGTTTTCCAATTTTCAATATCGGTAATATCCAATGCAAATATACGCATCATTGAATCGTGAATAGCCGCAATATTCCAATCGGCCGGCATTGCTTTTTCTGGAATATTGTTTTCGCAAATCATTTCGACAACGTCACCAATCATTTCGCGGGCCAGACCACTTAAGTCTTTTGATGTCATCAAATCATCGCGCTGTTTATAAACAACCTTGCGTTGTTCATTCATAACATCATCATATTTCAACAATTCTTTACGCATTTCGAAATAGCGCGCTTCTACACGTTTTTGTGCTTTTTCTAACGCTTTCGTTATCCATGGGTGCGTAATTGCTTCGCCGGCTTTCAGACCAAGCGTAGTCAACATTCCGTTCAAACGCGCGGCACCAAAGATACGCATTAAATCATCGTCCAATGCCAAAAAGAATTTGGAATCACCCGGGTCACCCTGACGGCCGGAACGTCCGCGCAACTGGTTATCAATACGGCGCGATTCATGACGTTCGGTACCAATTACGTACAAACCACCTGCATCTAAAACAAGTTTCTTGTTTGCTTCAATTGTGTCATATATCTCTTTCTTTTTAGCCTCATAATCTGGCGCGTTTGTGTCCAGTGTCGCAATCAATTCTTCGGCATTACCACCCAGTTTAATATCGGTACCACGGCCCGCCATATTGGTTGCGATTGTGACCGCACCCGGCGCACCCGCCTGGGCCACGATTTTTGCCTCGGATTCGTGATGTTTTGCGTTTAACACCGCTGGATTGATACCCAGTTCACTGCGTACCAACGCCGCCAATTCTTCGGACTTTTCAATTGAAACAGTACCAACCAAAACAGGCTGTTTGCGTTCCATACAATCTTTGATTTGCGCCAAAATCGCAGTATATTTTTCCTGTTTGTTACGATAGATTTCATCATGGTGATCAACACGCGCCACAGGGCGATTTGTCGGAATTGACACCACACGCAACTTATAAATTTCTTCGAACTCGGCGGCTTCGGTCATCGCGGTACCCGTCATACCCGCCAACGTTTCATACAAACGGAAAAGGTTTTGATAGGAAATACTGGATACCGTTTGGTTTTCCGGCTGAACAGTGACATGTTCTTTTGCCTCAATCGCCTGGTGTAAACCTTTACCAAAACGGCGTCCAGTCATAACACGGCCGGTAAATTCATCGACAATTAAAATTTCGCCATTACGCACAACATAGTTCACGTTTTTCTGGTACAAATGATGTGCCAAAAGTGACTGTTGAATGTGCATAACCAACGCCGCATTTTCCGCCGCATAAAGATTATCGCCAACCAATAAACCGGCTTCTTGTAACAAATGTGTCACATTATCAACACCGGATTCGGTCAGTGTCACGTGTCTGTCTTTTTCGTCTTTCTTGAAATCAGATTCCGTCAGTTGCGCAACAACCGCATCCACTTTGTTATATAATTCACTGATATCTTCGGCGGGACCGGAAATAATAAGTGGGGTACGTGCTTCATCAATCAAAATACTATCGACTTCGTCAACAATACCGAAATACAACGGACGTAAAACCTGTTGCTCTTTGGAAAATTTCATATTGTCGCGCAGATAGTCAAAACCCAATTCCGAATTAGTCACATAAGTAATATCGCAATTATATGCGGCACGACGTTCTTCATCGGTCATATCGTGCTGAATCACGCCAACCGTCAATCCCAAAAACTTGTAAATCGCACCCATCCAATTCGCGTCGCGTGATGCCAAATAGTCATTAACGGTAATAAGGTGTGCGCCTTTACCATGCAGGGCTTTCAGATACATTGCCAACGTCGCAACCAGTGTTTTACCTTCACCAGTTTTCATTTCGGCAATTTGCCCGTCATTCAGAACCATACCACCAACAAGTTGTACGTCAAAGTGGCGCATACCGACGCTGCGGTTTGCCGCCTCACGCACGGCCGCAAACGCGTCTGGCAAAATGTCTTTTTCCGTATCCCCAGCATTCAGCCGTTCACGAAAAAGTGCCGTTTGTGCGCGCAGTTCGTCGTCGCTCATTGCGTGATATTTTGGTTCCAAATCATTGATAATCGAAACAGTTTTATTGTATGATTTAATAAGTCTGTCGTTCGCCGACCCCAAAAGTCGTGTTAAAATATTCAGCATTTGTAATTCCTTGTCTTTTTATCAGGAAATATATAGCAATTTTGCGCCTTTCCGTCAATTACTTTATGATATAATACGATTGTTTGCTGGGCGCAAGTGCGAATTGAAAAATATTTTCAATATTTATGTGAAAAAATCATAAAAATATGATATATTATAATGGAAAAAATGAAAGCAGGGGGATATAAGACATGCGAACACCGGTCCAAAATCTTGATACAGCCGATATTACAAGTACCGTTTACACCATCGCGCCAAGCCAGATAGAGTTTATCGCGCGGATTTTCGGTGATTCTGTGGCTGATGCGATGAATATGCGTGCCTTTGCCGGACGTTTCCGTGAAATTGCAACCCAATCATTACATAATGCTCTTTCCCGCGCCAAACACATGGGCGAATAATTCTTTTTATCATTTAAACTTTGAACTATAAAAAAATCCCGCCGAAGCGGGATTTTCCCTTGTGGTTGGGAAACTTTACATTAGTTCACACTGTCGTCGTGGACCCAATACGTTGTATTGCCGTCTTTGACTTTCAGTTTCTTGGATACACCATCACTCATGTTCTTTTCTGTCGTTGACATATTGCCATAGAATGTGGTGCTACCAACCTTGACGTTCAGGGCTTTTGATCCCTTCTTGGTGCTACGCAGGTACAGATAACCATCGCCCGCGTGGAACTTACGTCCACAGTCACCGGCTTCATCTGCGCCCGGACCATATCCAATCGTTGTCAACGGCGATGTACATGCACCACACTGAGCGGAGCTGCTTACACTGTCGCTTGCACTGGTTGGATTCTTCTTCTTGGCACCAGCACTGCAGTAATAACCGGCACCAATTCCGCCACCACTGTAACTTGTGCTACATACCGCACCTGTCGCACTGGTTCCGCATCCAGTGTTATAGTATCCAGCACTTACATTCGAACACGATGTCTGGTTCGTAGAACTCGTATATGTACCAGCTCCACATACTGCACAGGTCGGGGCACTGGTGTTATTCGCGGTTATGCGTCTACCAGCCGCTGAGGTTACTGTATACAGTCCTGTTCCCCATGCACTGCCATTGTAACTTACAGTATTTTTGCTTATACCACTACAGTTAGCTGGCGTATCCTTGTTCGGTCCTACATACCGGCAAGTAGTGTTCGCATTATACGGACTTACTGAACTATATGTACCACCTGTCACACTCGGAGCAGTCAAGTCCGCGCACTTCTTACAACTCGTCTGGTTCGCTCCATCACTATAGTTCGGACTCGCACATGCACCACAGGTCGGGTTGCTGTTGTTGTTCGATGTGATGTACTTACCAGCA